>NZ_NTMG01000006.1 GCF_002487355.1 Candidatus Methanoperedens sp. BLZ2
TGAGTTACAGGCAGCCTGCCGTTTCCAGATATACCGAGAACGGCAATATTCCGAGCAGCATTGAGGTCAGCATGTATTTGAAAACCACACTTAACACATTTGAAAGAATGTCCTTTCCTGTTTCCTTTGTAGATATGTCCGCAAACAGAACATTTCTGGCTTGTGTACCGCGGGTCAATAGTTACAACAGATTTACCCATAGCTTCAGCCTTATATCTGAGAAATTGGTCAAGTTCATAGAACGCCCAATTATTGAGTTTGCGAGTAAAATCTGTTCCTTTAGTTCTGCTCTGAACTCTTATACTGGTCAAATCTTCAATAGCAAAAATATCAAAAGGCATCGCCACAATTCCCTTAGAGATACAGTGATTGACCCCGGAAACAAACCGTTGCTCTTTCCCGCTCATCTTCCTGAGAAGTTTTTTAGCAGATTTAGTGCCTTTGCTTTGAAGTTTCGCTCTAAGATATGCGTACTTTGCCCTCACGTTCTTGATAGGTTTACTATTGAAAAATCTATTATTGGAAGTCACGGCGATATTAACGATCCCCCGATCAATTCCAAGAACCTTATCGCCAACGGGTTCAGGAGAAAGTTTATGAATAACCACATGCAAATAAAAAGTATCCTTCTGTCTGTTATATCTCAACGTGGACGTTTTAAATTCCCAATTAAGATATTGCCTGTAATATTCAGGAATGGAGTATGTTGCAGTCACTCTCCCCTTAACCGAAGAAAGACTAACATTCTGTTTGATAAGATTGATTCTATGCACACGCTTATTATACCGAATAGCAGAGAATGGTTTGCTTGCAGGACATTTTTTAAGTTCGAGTCCCTTGAGAGATTCGCAGGCAACATCTCTGATTCCTTGAAGAATAGAACATGGAAGTTCAGGATGCTTTTCCCGGATACTGTAATAAGTGGCACGGTGGACAGATACCTTGCTGCAAGTATGGTTTTCAAAACCGTATCTGGCAATTTCATTGAAAACCTGATTGCTCAAAGCCATTGTCTGTCTAAGCGTTTCTTTATTTTCCTCAGACAATTCCAGTTTCAGTTTAATCGTTCTTTCCATTCAAGATTCCATTATAATAAGGGATTATATAGCCATTATGATAGCGATGTGAAAGTATTATTTTGGGGCGGGGTACGATCCCTCCCCGTATTGAAATACGGGGTATCTTCTACCCCTGCGCCCCGGAGGACACAATGAACCAGAGAAAAATTATTGATGGCTGGGTGAAACTATATATAGCTATCATAATCCTATTAATTGCATTAAATATTCCTTATACGACTAAGGAAACTTTTACGGAAAAGGAATTTTACACGGAACAAGAACCGTATAATCTTACTCAAACATACTATGAAAAGGAATCATATATAGACAGTGTACCGTTGAAAATTAATACGACCCTGGACTGGTATATTACTGACTATCGATATAAAGATGAGTTTGACTTGATTGCAACGTTAAAGAATATCGATAATATCAGCGGGGAGTTCTGGGTTACTTTTCATGTTGAAACCACGAATGGTTCTTCCGATTTCACAACAGAAAGTATATTTTTGATGCCAGGTGGGATTTATCAGATCAAACATGGATTTACAGGTCTTTTTTCATATGTTACATATAAGGTAAAACAGCCAACCAGAGAGGTAGAAAAATTCCGGGACATACCTGAAGAAAGAACCATAACAAGCTATCGCGATATTGAAAAATCTCGTGAAGCAGTCAGGGTGAAGAATAATACATTGTCTTTACTTCAACGTATATTGAAATATCCTCCGAACTATGAGTCTGAGCCAACTTTGCAGATACCATCTAATAATATGTACGATGACTGGGAAGAGTAGCCTGGTAAGGATTCAAACCCTAAATAAAATCCACAATATTTAAGGGTGGATTTTTTATGAGGAAGTTAATTCCGTTAATCTTATAATTACACAACCCTCAGAGAAGGCTTATATGAAATTAAAATTAATAAAACTATTTATCTTTTTGTTCGCAGTAAGTTCAATAATTGGAATGGCATCCGCAAAATGGAATGAGCCATATTTTATTTTACCGGATTCTGACCGTCCTTCTATAATACAGGATAATAATGGGACATACTGGATAGCTTTTAATTCCTATACAAACCCTCAAAATATCTGGATAATGAATTCTAATGATAGCATTAATTGGACGAATTTCTATCAGGTTACAGCCTCAAATCTTACAGATTATGAACCGAATTTAATCCAGGATAATAAAGGCAGGTTCTGGATACTTTTTTCCTCTCTTATAGAGATCAGAGGAACATTGAATTTCAATTATGATCTGAAACTTGCCCATTCTGATAATGGAATTAATTGGTCCGAACCTGTTAATATTACGAATAGCCCATTCATAGAATCGTATCCTTATATTATGCAGGATAGAACAGGGCGATATTTTATTACATATTCCACTTACGGCAATGCATCAAATAATCTTGATATTTATTTGAAATATTCTGATGATGGGTTCGAGTGGTCACAACCGATAAGGATAACAGATTCCTCTGAAAGTGATATTTTTCCAATTATGATTCAGGATAATAATGGAAAATACTGGATGCTCTTTTCCCGGAATACTCGTGAAAGGCATAAACCTTTATTAAATAAATATGACTTATTCTTAATATATTCGGCTGATGGGATTCGATGGTCAGATGCAGGTGAAATAACAAACCTGAGCTATAATATCAACTATCCTTATTTCATGCAGGATAAAGATGGAGTATTCTGGGTCCCTCACATGACCGGTGTTACAGGGTCTGAAGAGCTGGGGATCATGGGATCAATGAACGGTACTGAATGGACGGACTCAGTTTTATTGTCAAATTATAGTATTGAAGGATATTTCAAGACCGATTATAAGTCCATGATACAGGACAGGAGTGGAAACTATATCTATGCTTTTACTTCTGCAAAAATTGGACGGGGAATATGGCTGATGAATGGAACTCCTGATCTGAATTTCTCAAAGACCAGAAAGGTGGAGTTCAATAACACCAGAATAACAGTAGAAAACGATACGAAAAATATCATAAGAACAATCCCTGAAAGGAAAAGCAATGAGCTTGGAATAGAATTAGGATCATTGACCCTATTGATTTTCGTTTTAATTGTAATTCTGAAAAGATCATCATGATACTTATTACATAATAATGATGCTAATCATTTTAATCATCACGACATATATTAATAGAAAAATTTATAAGGGATAAGGTTAATTATTTTTTAATATTTCATATGGATAGGATAGGAAATTCTATATGGATAGGATAAAAGTTCCTCTAAGAGGATAGGAAAACAGCTAAAATAATGAAGGGAAAGAATGATATGGCCATTGAAAAAGGGAACAATAAAAAAGGTTTGAACAGCGTCTTTAATATATTATTAATTTTAATTATAGTTTCGATATATTTTATACCGGCAGCTATGGCGGCTAATCCGCAGATAAAACTTACAACGAACAGGTATATCATTCTTGATGACCCAAATAGAAATTATTTAAGTGTAACCGCAAATGCAGAAACTGGTTTTGGTTTACCGGGAAGCTGGAGTACGGATGCGTGGAAAGGTGAATCCACCACCATTCGCGGCGTTGCTCTCGTCCTCAATGCCGATGGTACTCCAGCAAGCGGTGTGACTGTTACATTCTCGGTTCTGGACTGGGATGATGGAGCACCAAGAACACTTAAGAGCGATACGAACAGCAAGACAAATGTGACCAATGCTTACGGTCTTGCAACAGTTCCTTTTGATCTTAACAATGAGCAGCAATACGGGAGATGGGAAATAGCTGCCACAGCAACAGTAGCCGGGACTCCTGTAAGTTCAACCTCTAATTTCGTTTATAACTGGTGGGGATGCCAGAACTGCCACGGAAGCCCATACTCTGGCTCCGGGAGCAGTAAAAGTTATACATCGAGAATAGGAACCTCTAATAGATACGACCCATATTCACCATATATCACAGGAAGGGATTTCCATGCCACGATGTACCGCAACGACCACGTTGCAGGTTCTGGCAACGGATTAAATGAGGGAGAATGCTGGGCATGTCACAATTCCTATGATAAAGACCTGAATTTAGGACAGGCAAAAGATGTCAATGGTAATTCATATGCAGGAAAAGATGCACCTTCAACATATGGGGTACATACGAATTTAGCATGCGCCCAGTGCCATAGCATAATAGGAACAAGTTCAGCCGGAATTGACCAGACCGTTAAATCATGCGATGCAACAGGATGTCACGCAGGTGCAACAGATTATAATTCTCATATAGGGTCTGAAACAGTTACAGCAGCTTCTCCAAATAAATATGTAAATTATTCTGGTCTTGATGCAACTTTGGGTATCAGGTCATTTGGTTCTCCAACTTATATTCCAACACCAGCAACTTTCAATTCAAATCCGCTGACAGGAGCAAGAGCGCATACCTCAGCCGCAATCCAGAATATCCCCTGTACTGTATGCCACGGGCCGATGCACAATGTGACAAAACCCAATATCAACACTGTAGCAAAGAACACAATTACTGAAGATACACAATGCACCACGTGTCATCAATCCCTGAAACATTCAAGCAATAATCCTGTTTATTGTACAGCATGCCATTCGCAGGATGCTCATAACATTACGGTGCTCAGCAAAACGGCAACTTCCCAGCCTTCCTATGTATTCCTGGGTTCGACGAATGCGATTACATCTTTGACAACTGATTGTGAACAGTGTCATGCATCAGGTCCTGAAGCTACATTCTTTGGCTCATTGACCACAGTTGACAGTGCAGCGTATTCTACAAATTTCGCACCTGCCACACCTGCGCATAACAGGCATAATGGCAGTGTTGCATGTACAGTTTGTCATGACAATGCCAATTTCCACGACATTAAATTCTTACAACCAAATGGTGCATATTCAACATCTAATATAACAGCGGTGAAATGCGTTGACTGCCATGATGGAACAAACTCTGCAGTACGCAGTGTCGTACAGACCAGGTTTGGCTCATTGCCGCCAACGGTAAATGCCAATATGAACCATACTTCAGATAACGGCGGCCAGAAATGGGGTAATTATTGGACAACGCTCAACGATGCATGTCTCTACTGCCATGGTGAAACGCAGCATAATACATCTGCGATAGGTGCAGCTGGCAGTGCGCTTGGTACTGATAAAGTCGGTGACCCGATCGGTTCAGGCACTGTTTGTTCAAGCTGCCATAACCAGGATGATAGCAACTATAATATTGTGAATTCACTTTCTCCGAAACCACCTGCAAATAAACCAGGTGCGAATTATCCATCAAGCGGAGCAGTGGATCACTCAAGCTATGGCGTAACAGATAATGATTGCAAAAGCTGCCATGATGCCAACCTTGTTGGCGGGGAGAATATGGTTGGATTCACCCACAATGTAGCACCAGGAGGTGGCGGAGGTTCCTGTATGACTTGCCATGCCCAGGCTACAGGTCCGGGTGGAATATACGCAGCCATCAACGCCGCATCATTTGCAAAACACAGGAATGTTAATACCACAGATGGTCAGGATAATCTAACAAACGATGACTGTAAGACCTGTCATACAGATATTAGCAACATGTATAATAATGGCTGGACAACACCCACAAAAGTCTGTTCGGATTGTCATACCGGCTCTGGCCAGTACGGAGCTAAGGTAATAGATAACCACAGGCAGAACGGTGTAAACATCACTACAGGAGCATCATGTGCTACCTGCCATAATAATAGTATAAACAGTACCTTTGCCTATTCAGACAATGCAACAGTAAGCCATTATGCAACCAAGACCAATCTTATTGCCACCCAGGATTGTTCCAATTGTCACAAGAACAGTGTAAATGGGACCACATGGGGCAATGCACTTGACCCTGCAGGCAGCCCGTCATTCCCGCATTCGATCTCAAATACTCCCACAGAAGAATGCTACACATGCCACAACTCTGCAATCAACTTCCATAACAAGACACTTGTAAAACCCTTAGTTTCAACAGTTACATGTCTGGATTGCCACAAGACTACGGCGACAATGGCACCTAAAAAGATCGATGCCGCAGTAATAGCAACCGGTGTTCATAAGGACAGGGCATGCGATAATTGCCATGCAGGTGCAACAAACACTAACATGGATACATATTCGTTCACAACTGATCCAGCCAGGACATGCACATACTGCCATACCGGAGCAGGCAACTTCAGTGCTCCATTAGTAGCTGAACACAACCAGAACGGCCAGGATGTAACTACAACAGCCTCATGCACCACATGCCATGATAATAACGGTATGTACCTGAGCAATAGTGGAACGAACGGTACAACAACAGCTATCACGCATTACCTTAAAGACGTGACCAACACGTCAACAACACCGTACCAGCATCTGGGTCCTGTCAATACTTCGAACTGTATTGACTGTCACAATGGGCCCAACACCAGCAATCCGGATTGGGGCAGCCCTGTGAATATTTCCACAAGCACAAAGAGAGAACATACTGAAACCACAACAGCCCAGTGCAACACATGTCATAAAGATGGAACTGTCTCAAGCCTTGCAAATGTGGATTTCCATAATGCTTCGATAAAACTTGCAGATGCAACAGACTGCATAAGCTGCCATATATCAGCCGCAGGCCCAGGCGATATTTATAAGGCAATCAACACTGCTTCATTCACACAGCACAAGAATGTTAACAATACAGATGGCGGTCTTACAAACAGCGACTGCACGGCCTGTCATACTGATATCACTAATATGATGACAACCGGGTTCACCACAACCACCAAAGTATGTTCTGATTGTCATACAGGAACAGGTGTGCCAAATGCAGTAATAATCGATAACCACAGGCAGAACGGCGTAAACATCAGCACAGGAGCATCATGCGCCACATGCCACAATAACAGTGTAAACAGCAGTTTTGCCTATTCAGACAATGCAACAGTAAGCCATTACACAACGAAAACCAACCTTATCGCCACTCAGGATTGTACCAATTGTCACAAGAACAGTGTAAATGGGACCACATGGGGCAATGCACTTGACCCTGCAGGCAGCCCGTCATTCCCACATTCGATCTCAAATACTCCCACAGAAGAATGCTACACATGCCACAACTCTGCAATCAACTTCCATAACAAGACGCTTGTAAAACCCTTAGTTTCAACAGTTACATGTCTGGATTGCCACAAGACTACGGCGACAATGGCACCCAAAGAGATCGATGCGACCGTATTCGGAACAGGCGTCCATAAGAACAGGGCGTGCAAAGACTGCCACGTCAACGCGACAGACAGCAACATGAATACCTATTCGTTCACAACCGATCCTGCAAAGTCCTGTACCTACTGCCATGTAAACAGCAGCAACCTCGCAGCACCGCAGATAGCTGAACATAACCAGATCGGCCAGGATGCGACTACACCCGATGCCACATGCAACACATGCCACGATAACAGCGGTATGTACCTTTCAAATATCGGTACGAACGGTACAACAACAGCTATCACACATTACCTGAAAGACGTCACCAACAGATCAACAACACCATACCAGCACTTTGGCCCGATCAATACTTCGAACTGTATCGACTGTCATAACGGCCCGAATACAAGCAATCCGAACTGGGGCAACCCGACCAATATAAGCACAAGTACGATCAGACCTCATACAGAGACACTCACCAGCCAGTGTGATACATGTCATAACGACGGAAATGTATCTACACTAGCCAACGTTGATTTCCATAATAAATCAATTAAACGTGCCCCTGCAGACGATTGCATAGGCTGTCATCAAAATGCGGTCGGAATCTATGCAGCAATCAATACAGCCTCATTCACCAAACACGAGAATGTCAATACCACAGGCGGTAACAATGTTACTACAAACGATGACTGTAAGACCTGTCATACAGATATTAGCAATATGTATAATAATGGCTGGACAACACCCACAAAGGTCTGTTCGGATTGTCATACCGGCTCTGGCCAGTACGGAGCAAAGGTAATAGATAACCACAGGCAGAACGGTGTAAACATCAGCACAGGAGCATCATGCGCCACATGCCACAATAACAGTGTAAACAGCAGTTTTGCATATTCAAACAATGCAACAGTAAGCCATTATGCAACCAAGACCAATCTTATCGCCACCCAGGATTGTTCCAATTGTCACAAGAACAGTGTAAATGGGACCACATGGGGCAATGCACTTGACCCTGCAGGCAGCCCGTCATTCCCGCATTCGATCTCAAATACTCCCACAGAAGAATGCTACACATGCCACAACTCTGCAATCAACTTCCATAACAAGACACTTGTAAAACCCTTAGTTTCAACAGTTACATGTCTGGATTGCCACAAGACTACGGCGACAATGGCACCTAAAAAGATCGATGCCTCAGTAATAGCAACTGGTGTTCATAAGGACAGGGCATGCGATAATTGCCATGCAGGTGCAACAAATACTAACATGGATACATATTCGTTCACAACTGATCCAGCCAGGACATGCACATACTGCCATACCGGAGCAGGCAACTTCGGTGCTCCGTTAGTAGCGGAACACAACCAGAACGGCCAGGATGTAACTACAACAGCCTCATGCACCACATGCCATGATAATAACGGTATGTACCTGAGCAATAGTGGAACGAACGGTACAACAACAGCTATCACGCATTACCTTAAAGACGTGACCAACACGTCAACAACACCGTACCAGCATCTGGGTCCTATCAATACTTCGAACTGTATTGACTGCCACAATGGCCCTAATACAAGCAATCCGAACTGGGGCAACCCTGCCAATATCAGCACAAGCACCATGAGACCGCATACAGAAACGCTTACAAGCGAATGCGACACTTGTCACAGCGATGGTGTAGTCTCTCTAGATGACGTTGATTTCCACAACGCATCTGTACAGCTTGGGGCAGGTGGCTGTATAGGATGTCACAGCAATGTAGGTACTGTAAGTCTTGGCCTCCATTCAAACTTGAACGGCACATCCGCAGTTGAAGACAGTGATTGCCAGACATGTCACTTTGGAGCGGCCAGCATCCCAATGATTGCGGGAGCTGGCACTGGTGCAGCTAATAGCAGCAATACATACTATTGTCAGGATTGCCATACCAGTGAAGGAACAGGATATCCTAAACCGAGTATTTTATCATCAGTAAGTCATGGAAAAATCGACTGCAAATGGTGTCATGCAGCAGGCGATCAGCCAACCTCTAAGTATCATTCAAATAATCTTGGATCGCAGCAAGGGCCAACAGGTACAGCAACAGGAGCTAATTGTGCCACCTGCCACGGTGCTAATCTTCAAGATATATTTAGAGCTCCGGGAATAACACATTTAGGAGACATCAATAGTTGTGGTGAATGCCATGGCAGTGTTAACAACCACTTAGTTACAGCATTAAACAATTTTGTCTCTCCAACACTTTCAGGCATATCAATAACTACCCCGGTAACAGTCGGAACACCTGCTCAGATCCAGGCTACAGTATCAGACAGTATGGTGATGATAGCAGCTGCCCAGTATCAGGTAACAAATACCTCAGGAACGGTCATTCAATGGACAAATATGACACCCTTGGATGGATTTAATTCACCAACTGAAACTGTTATTGCATCAATACCTACATCAAATCTAATTGGTCCTTATACAGTTAGCATTAAAGGTATGTCTTCAGCATACAAGACTGATCCTTCAAAGCCATATTATCCACTCAATGGCCAGTGGAGTTCGATTGGCAGTACCCAGCTTATCGTTACAGAGTCTAAAGGGTATATTAACGGAACCGTAAGAAATAATTCAGTTAATATCTCAGGTGCTGCAATTACTACAAACACAGGAGTTACGGCGATCAGTGATGCAAATGGTTTCTATTCCCTGAGTCTTACAAATGGTACATATCAATTGACCACAGTAAAGGAACCGGAATTTTACATCAACAGCAGTGTAAGTGTAACAGTAACAGCGCCAGCAACAATTACCAGGGATATAATCCTGAATAGGAAGCCAACAGGAACTATAAGCGGAATAGTTACAGTAAAGTAACTGGAGATCTTACTGGGACATTCATTAGAATGAATGATTTCCAGTAAGACTCTATGAATAATGATCTAATCAGTTGAGAAATTAAAAATCAAATAGATAGCTTTATTGTATCGTATATTCATAGAATAAAACAATATTGGATAGGATAGGACATGTCTGAATATGGAATATTTTCACAAAAAAACGATTGGATAGGAGTTGCATTATTTCTGGTGGTTTTTGGATTTTTTATTCCGGTAGTTCTTGCAGAATCTCCAAACGATGCGTGTTTTGGCGGTGCATGCCATAGCTCTTCTGGTCCTACGATTGACCGCGCATTATATGACTCCAATCCCCACAAAATAATCAAGTGTGTCGAGTGCCATGTAAATTCTATAGATAACTCAAGTTCTGATCATGGTGATTTTATAAGGCAATTGAATGGAAGTAAAATTACAGGGCCATTAACAACAAATTATAGTTCCGAAAATTTCTCTCTATGTTATTATTGTCATGAAGAGGGGAAAGTAGTAGGAATGGCACCTGGATTTATCGCTTCGGCTTATCATATAAATCCTGATATAACTGTTCAAAGCATAGGTACTAATTTTATTAATATGGATCCCTTAGGTTATCATAATGGTAGTCCTCCTCCAAATTTAGTACCGGATATACCCACTAATATTCATTGGAATCATCTGGATGCCTTTGGGAGTACGAATTATGGAATTATTGGAAAATTTGACTCGAACAGGGATGGGACAATAGATTCATTCCAGTCATGTCCGGCCTGTCATAACGTACACGGAACAAACTACCCCAAAATGACCAAAAATGATCTGGGGATTACGTATGGTTCTGATACAAATGGTACTTTTGGATATATTGGAAGCGACGATTACAATCGAGGTGGTGGTGACCTTTATTGTACAGGTTGCCACACCAGTGGAACACAATTTAAATACTACAGGAACGAAATAAATCTTTTCGGGGATTGTGTCTCATGTCATATTGATGGGGCAACAGGCGGTGTTAACAGAACAGCATTCAGCCAGGGAGTACATGTTAATATTAATACTTCCGGTGGACCAGGAGCAGTCAATAATGCTGATTGCTTGACATGCCACTATAACGGAGATATGAATAGAAGTAACATCTGGCAATGTAATGACTGTCACACAGGCACAGGCAAGCCAGAAGCCTCGCTGGCGCCAAAAATAAAAACTCATATATCCGGTGTAAAAATAACAAATTATTCATGCGCGGATTGCCACAGCAAAGTGATCGTTGATCCTGGAGCAGGAATTCCAAATATAACATCCCATTATCTAAAGAGACCCACTGTATTAAGTGAAAAGTATTGCGATTATTGCCACGGGCCGAATCCAAGCTCTCCATTCAATGCAACAAACAAGACTATTTCAGCGTTCAACCATGATAATACGGACTGGAACGGAAATGCCACATGCAGAACATGTCATTCAAATTCCAGTGTTCCGGCCGACCCTCTGGCTAATAATTCTACATCATTCCATGATCTTACTACTGAATTAGGCGATGTATATAATGGAACGGCAAAGGCAGACTGTTTCATATGCCATGTCCAGAAACCTTCACAGTTTGTCGACGCTCCTACTCCCTCGCATGATATTACAGGCTATGTCGCAGAAGATTGCCGTAACTGTCATACATCAGGATCAGGCACTGAGGGGCAAAAGCTTCACAGCGTATCCGCATCTGCGACTGGCGGGTGCATACCCTGCCATTCAAATAATGCAACCAGGTATTATGCAAACACAAGCCTCTTTGGAAGACATGCAAATATTAATGCAACAGGTGGCCTGAATAACGTAACAGATGATGATTGTAAGACCTGTCACTTTGGTACTGCAGATGGGACGATGCCGATGAAGTTGGGTGCAGCCAACTCCAGTAACACATACTTCTGTGACGCATGCCATACATCAGCAGGCGCAGGACCGATCCATCCAACAGACGCCAACCTTATTAAAGATGGTTTGCGGCATGGTTCAACAAATTGTCAATGGTGTCATATTGCAGGAGCTCTTCTTCCAAGGCCATTAGATACTACTTTAAGATATCACCCCAGCGGGCCTCGAGGAACTGCTGCCGGAAAGAACTGCCTGACATGCCATGGTTCCAATCTCCCGGATCTACCTTTCCATGCACCTGGAATAGTACATTCTTCTGATTTAGAGAGTTGTGGTTATTGTCATTCACAAACAAATAATCATGCTGTTAGCCCATTGAACGCTGACACTCCACCATCGATTTCAGGTTTGTCCGTTACTACAGTAGTTACTGCAGGCAATGTAGTGCATGTTCAAGCTGCGGTAGCGGATGATATGACTCAGATAGCAGCAGGCCAGTATCAGGTCAAGAAAGGTACAACCACAGTTATTGATTGGACAAATATGACTCCAAAGGATGGAAGATTTGATTCATCAAGTGAAATCGTGAACACCAGTATTGATACTTCAGCTCTCCTGGGTACCTACACAGTCAATGTTAAAGGCATGGCTTCAGCATACAAGACCATTCCAGCATTACCTTATTATCCATTGAACGGTCAATGGAGCGGTATCGTCAGTGCACAATTTATTGTTAACCAACCCACCGGGTATAATAATGGAACTGTGAGTGGAAGATTGGGTAATGGTTTAGCAGGTGCGATAGTATCTGCCAATAATAGCGTATCAACGACTACTAATGAAACCGGATATTATTCTTTGAGCTTGACAAATGGTACCTATCGGTTGACAGCAAGCAAGGAGCCGGAATACTATTCAAATAGCAGCGTGATAGTAACTATAGTGGCACGTACGAATATAACCACGAATATCATTCTCGATCTGAAACCAACAGGTAATATAGCAGGTAGAGTTACGAACAAGTAAGATAGAGATAATAAATATTAGAGTGAATCTTTTCACTCTTCATTTTTTTCAATTTTGTAAGTACCTTGAGGCTCTCAGAGCTAAAACGATACAATTATATGCAAAGAGATTTTAATTATTCATTAGAAAAACGGGTTAGGATTTATAGTATCATAGAGATACATTTAAAAATAAAATAATATTAATATTGGATAGGAGAAGTAATATGAATTGGATAGGAGATAGTCTAAATTCGCATAGCAGAGCAAATCATATAATCAACGCATTTTTAATTTTGACATTGTTTGTATCGTTATTATTTACTATAAATACAGCCCAGGCAATATCGAATATCAAGAGTCATAATATTACTGGAAATATAACGGATTTGGAATGCATTATCTGTCATCCCACTCAAGAAACACAATTCCAACCAGGATTGAATCAATTGGATAAGCCTCTACTGATCGAAAATGCACCCAAAACAAGTATTAATTCATTACTTCAAGTTGGGGAAAATTATACCGCAATCCTTACTTTCGGACAAACACCTTACCAGCTTGGTCCATTTTTCCGCAGTGGAGCTAATGGTTGGAGCTGGCTGGATAGTGATAACTGGGGAACAGAAAAACAGAAGAATCTCATCTTGCTTTCAATACTTGATAATACTACAGGTAGTTTAAAACCTGTCCAGGGGTTGACATCCTGGCCAACATGGCCACAGGCGGGTTTTAGATATCATAATGGGGCATATAGCTACAAAGCAGATAATGCTCCTTCTCCTATAGATATTCAGAAAAATTATCCGGATGCCAGCGAATTCTGGATGGTTAAGGAGATCGATTTAAGCGGACTGAGCAGCGCAAATCTTAATTTCTGGACATGGTTTTCGATGGAAACAGATTGGGATTATGGATATGTTGCCATATCCTCTGATGGAAATAGCTGGACAAATCTTCAAGGAACACTAACTACAAACACAGATCCTAATGGCAATAACCTTGGAAATGGAATAACCGGTAACAGTAGTGGAATATGGGTGCAGGAAACGATGGATTTGACACCATATGCTGGAAAAAAGGTTTTGATCGGATTCAGATTTGTGTCAGACCCTGCGGTCAATGAAGAGGGGATGTATATAGATGATATAACTGCTACCGGGGGATTCAGCGATGATGCAGAAACTCCTCTTGAAATAAAAACTCTAAGTGTCAATGTTACATATCCCCGTCTGGCCATACTGAATCCAACAGATCCATTGACAGGTGCAAGCACATTGCAGTATAACCAATATATCCAAAGAGTAGAATTACATGAGGATATTGGGCATCCTGGTACATATGCCGGATATTTTAAATATGACCCATTTGCAAGCCAATATTCAGGAAGATATACAGTAAATCTTGATACTATAATAAACGGGGAACTGGTTATTGGAAGTACAACATTTGATACTACTATATTTGGTTGCCAGGATTGCCATAATAAGAATTATAATGGTGCTGAAACGAGCTTTGTTCATGCAGACGGTGGCGGAATGCAATCATGTGAATATTTATGTCACAGCGGATCAAGAGGCTTATATGACAATGCATTTATGGGGCCGCCTCTTCCCGCAAATCCGATACATGTGCACGAAATGAAATTCGGGCATCAGGGGGGATATCTGGATGGTGCATATTATCCTCAGCCTCCATATAATGTTCCTTCACATGTAACTGAAGTAAGTTGTGTACAATGTCATACATCGTTCATTCATGACAATACAGGAAGCGATACTGCAAAAATTGGAAATTACACATTATACGGTACAAATATAACTTTTTCTTCTGGTACACACAACAGTTTGACATGTGAGCAATGTCATGGGACATTAGATTATCCTGAGATACCACATAATCAATATAGTATAACAAATAAACTCGGAAATAATAACCGTTCTTTTACGTCTTCTGAATCATTTACGGATACTTATGCAGTAGATGTGAATGGAATTGATAATCTTACGATAGATGTGCATGCTAATGATGGTTCTACAAATTCTATTGTTATATATGTTATAGGCCCGGTAGATAACACTACAACTGCTATACAGGGACCCGATCAGAATGGAAATCCTTACTATATGACTCAAAGCCTTTCCACACCGATCAACGTAAATGTAGCAGGTCCATATACTGGAACATGGTTAGTCAAGTTATATTCGACACAAGAAGGGGTTGTAGATTATACAATAACTAGCAGTTATCCTATTGAAAGAAAACCAATAATAAAAATACCGGAATGTAATGAATGTCATAATTCTGATTCTACAGGCAAAACATATGCAAAAGATCCAATTCCAAATTGGAATCCTGGATTTGCACATACCGATGTAAATGATGATGGAACTCCAGACATCCAGTGCAGGATGTGCCACAATGCAATGCACGACATAACGGTCAAAGCCTGCCTTAACTGCCACACCACGGCACCGACCGGCCACCCAATAGCTGAACCTGCATTTTCCCAATATACTCAAGTTCAATGCCTCGCTTGCCACGGTGATCCTCACGAAGTGACCATGGCGGGTGGAGGATGCATTGGCTGTCACTCTAATTCAGACACGCGATACTATGTCAACACAAGCTTGTTTGGAGAGCATGCCAATGTGAATGCATCAGGCGGTCCAAATAATGTCACAGATGCAGACTGCATGACCTGTCACTTTGGATCATCAGACATTATGATGAGCCCGGATGCGGGTCTTGGTGCTGCAAATCACAGTAACACCTGGTTCTGTGATGATTGCCACACTGAAGGTGGATCAGGACCTCTCAAATCAACAATTCTAAAATCTGTTAGCCATGGTTCAACAGATTGTAAATGGTGTCATATTGCGGGGGACCCTCTACAAAGACCATTAATTAATGAAAATGAAACATTGAGATATCATCCCAATGGACCTAAAGGAACTGCGGCTGGACAGAATTGCTTAACCTGTCATGTATCTGGCAATCTTCCTGACCTGCCATTCCATGCACCTGGAGAAGGCCATTCAACCACGACTACAGATGACTGTAGTGAATTTTGCCACCAGAATTCCGATCCTCACAGGGTCACTCCTTTAAATGCAGGGACTCTTCCAACCATTTCAGGTTTAACAGTAACCACGCCAGTCACATCAGGAACACCCGCTCTAGTTCAAGCTACAATAAAGGATGATTATATGCAGATAGCAGCAGCACAATATCGAGTTACTGATGCTTCAGGGGAAATAATTCCATGGACAAACATGACTCCAGTCGGAGGAAGATTTAGTTTATCGACACAGGGTGTTTCTTCGAATATAATCACATCGAACCTGAAAGGCACCTACACGGTATATGTCAAAGGGATGGCTTCAGCTTATAAGACGAATCCATCACTCCCTTATTATCCGATGAATGGGCAATGGAGTAGTGGTGTTTATAGTGCACAATTTAAAGTGGAAGAACCAGAAGGATATGGTAATGGCACGGTTTATGGTATCCTTGACAAAAAAATCGCAGGAGCAATAGTATCCACAAATACCAGCGTTTCTACAACTACAGATCAGAATGGGGCTTACTCATTGAGCCTGCCAGAGGGAACGTATCGATTAACCGCAAGCAAGGAGCCCGAATATTATTCTAACAGCAGCGTGGTAGTTACGGTGACAGCGTATACTACGGTAAATCGGGATATTATTCTCACTCCCAAACCAACGGGAAATATAAGTGGAACTGTCAGGAATAAATGAGAAAGCATTGGTGCTCCACAGAAAAGACTTCTGGATTTGAAGTTGTTTTCGCAATAATGACCAGGTGTTATATGGTTTAAATTAAGATGATTCCTGACTATTTCCAGAAGAGCAAGAGTTCGAGATAATACTACTATGTGGACAAATCAGGAGCCGAGACTATCATTCACGACATCATCCTGGAAGGAATTAACGAATCGACAGAATTAATAGCTCCACAAAACCGAATTAAAATACAGCGAAATAAGAGCTTTTGAATTGAAAAGATATAGAAAGCTTATGGTATTATGCCAAGTGAATATTTGAGCTATTCTTCAGAATCCTGATTATAATAGCTAAACAAATGGTTTTTCTCTATTCCATGACTTCATTCTAGTGTTTTGAGATATCTTTTCCTGTTTCTGAGATTTTTCAAAAATGAAAAATACGATCGAAACAGGAATTTTATTAATTTTGTCGATATTGCTTTTAACCAGTGTGGCAAACGCTGCGGACACAGGCTGGGTGGCTCCGGGCGCAAATACAGGTGGATCAGGGGTGTCAAATCCACAAAATGCTCACATTGATAATACTTTATATGCATCCTTCTCCAACAATGGTTATTGGAACTGGTATGGTTATGCCTTATCCTCAATTCCTTCCGGGAGTATTATAGATGGTATTGAAGTAAACGCAAAAGGACGTGAATCTTCTGGTTGTAGTAGTTGTTATATGCGATTGCGACTAAGCTATGATGGCGGGGCGACCTGGACAAGTTATATCAATACTGCATCTTCATTTTAGACAACTACCATTTCGAATCATATTGCCGGAGGCCAGACAAATAAGTGGGGTCGTGATTGGACAAGAGACGAGATAGTGAATAATCTTAGAGTTCAGGCAAATTGGATTGGTTCTACTTCAGGACGTCTTACCTATCTTCCTGTAAGAATATATTATACTGAAGCGGTTGATATAACCCCACCCGTAATTACGTTAACAGGTCTAAGTTCGGTGACCGTCGAAGCAGGTTCAGTATATACCGATGCCGGGGCAACTGCACAGGACAATATTGATGGTGACCTTACTTCATCCATCGTAACAGGAGGTCTTCCGGTCAATACGAACGTACTCGGACCTCACACAGTTACTTATGATGTGACTGACTTTTCAGGGACTGTCATCGATAGCGTCCCAGCACATACACCACTTGCAGGAGTAATAGTTTCAACAACAGGCGGAATTTTATCAGTTACAGATGGATCCGGAAAATATTCACTTGTTGTCAATAAAGGATCATATCCATTGGCCGCATCGTATGATATCAGATATTATACAAATAGCTCTGTGACCGTATCCACAACGGGATTCACCAGTGTGACGCAGGATATCGAACTTGAATTGAAACCAACTGGAAATATAACAGGGGTTGTCAGTGTAAATGTTTAATGAGCATAGACAATTCCGGGATGCCTGGCATGATAGGCAGGCGCTCCCGACTGTATATGTGCTGGAGAACTCGAGCTAACTCTATACGAACTCACGAAGTCTGAAATTTTGAGTTTTACACACTCTGATGCCGGTGTATGTTAGATGGAAAATTTATGATACTAATAGTAATTATAATAATGCCCCTAATATAAAAAAGAAAGTTTTAAATACTTGCAGATATCTCTCAAATCCAGAACGGGTAGAAACTTTAGAGTGATGACCCGAAGGATAGGTGGTAAAAATGGTATCATATAACTTTTACAGAGGGCACCTCAGAACAGAGGTTGGAATAGCAATATTATTGATCATGTTGATGGTCAGCAGTGCAGATGCAGCTGTTCTTGAGGTAAACTCAAATCATGGGTCAGGAATACAAAGCATTGTTTATCCCACAATTCAAGGTGCTATAGACGGTGCAAGTGACGGGGATTTAATTATAGTCACAGCAGGTACATATTATGAAAATTTGACTATTTCAAATAAAATCAACCTTACGATAACAGGGGCCGGGATCGGTTCAACGATCATCCAGCCGAATGTTCTAAAGACTGCAGGTGTGGCACATAAATATGATACTGATATGCGTGTTGCATTATTTGTGAATAGATCAACGAACTTGACAATTCAGGGTGTGACTATTTCAGGAAGCGGTCTTGCCCCCAATGCAGTAGTTTTCTGGAATGCAGCAAGCGGGGAGATCAAAGACGCAAGGATAACGGATACGACTCCTATCACGGGGGTTCAGACAGGGCAGGGGGTAGCAGTTGATGCAAGTTCAGGCATGACAAGTTCCCTGAACCTGACAAATGTTCAGATCAACGGGTTTAATAAGAACGGCATTGATGCAGTAGATGGAAACGGGGGAACCAGTCCTGGCACTATTATAGTGAACTTAAATGGTGGGAGTATAACGGGTTTTGGTCCAACCGATAGGATAGCCCAGAATGGTATTCTCTTCTGGGAACGCGCCGGGGGCACAGTTGGCGGTTCCATCAATGGAGTGAGCATTTCTAATTTAGATTATACTCCCACAGACAATGAAGCATCAGGAATTTTGGGTTTCGTAGGTGGTCCGGATTCGATATCTAATAGCGTATTCTCAAATGTTGAGTTAGATATTTACGCAAGTGAAAATATCGATGCAAGCATTGGCAACACATTCGATGGAGTTGCAGCAAGCAGCGCCACAGATGCCCAGCTATTTGCCATCGAGGACATGATCTACCATAAAATCGATAATGCAACCCTAACTCTTGGCCTGGTAACGATCAAGCCGAACAATGTTTATGTTACTCCTGCCAGCGGCTCTATCAAGCGCGGTATTGATGCAGTCCCCATCGGCGGCACAGTTAACGTGGCTCCAGGGACGTATACGGAACCATCGACGATCGGTCCACAGATTTCGATAAGCAAGGATTTGTCGATAGTGGGTGCGGATAAAACTACAACAATAATTAAACCTTCGGCTGATACAGGAGTCGGACTTACAACTAATGATGTCAACGGATGGTTCCTTATTGATCCGGGAGTTACTTTTGATCTAAGCAATGTGACTCTGGATGGTGATGGAAAGAATATATCCCAGGCTATTCGTTCGCATGGTTCAGGGACGATCCAGAACAATATTATAAAGAATATGGGGTATAATCCTTCAACTGCCTACAAAGGCATGGGCATTGTTACGTTTGATGCTAATATGTTGATAAGAAACAACGAATTATCGAACATTGGCAGGATCGGCATCTACGTAGGCTCAGGTGTTACGAACTCGGTGATCAGCGGAAATACATATACTGGTAAAGGAAATGGCAACTGGCTCGACTACGGAATTGAAGTGGGAAGAGGAGGGAATGCCACAATTACCGATAATACGGTCTGTAATTGTACAGGCGTTGCAACCGTGGACGGATCGACATCAGCAGGCATTCTGGTAACGACTTATTATAACCCCGGAACATCTGCCACGATCACTGGCAATAATATATGCAATAACTCTGTCGGCATCGCGGTTGGATACAATGACGCAGATGCAAGCACAGTTATTGCGCATTATAATAATCTCACTGGCAATGGTGAAGGTGTAAACAGCACAAATGCAACTGTTGACGCCACACTCAACTGGTGGGGCAGCGATTCAGGCCCCGGACATGTTGGACCGGGAAGTGGAGATAATGTAAGCATCAATGTCCTTTATGATCCATGGCTTCCCGTTGATCTCACCCCTCCCGCAAGTGTAACAGACCTTGTGAATATGAGCTATGCGACGAACTATATCAACTGGACATGGACTGATCCAGCCGATCTGGATTTTGAAAAAGTGTTGATATACCTGGATGGGGTTTCAATGGGTGAAGTCCCAATAGGAGTTCAATTCTACAATGCAATAGTTTCTCCAGGAACTTACACCATCGGGACAAAAACAGTTGATGAGAGAGGAAATATCAATGCTACCATGAAGACGCATACTGCAACCACGATACTTCCATTGGTAAGGTTCATCAACGGCACAGTATTTGAAAGTCCTGATCCCCTCGCTGGCATCCCTGGAGTGACCATCACTATAGGCAGCCAAACAACCACAACGAATGCAACAGGCTTCTATTCGTTCGCGGTTCCTGATGGCTCATACAGCCTTACAGCAACATTAGATCCCACATATTATTCCAATAGCTCGATCCCGGTCTCAACGACAGGGGAAACTGTTGTGGTGCAGGACATTAAACTTCAATTAAAACCTACAGGAACAATATCCGGAAGTGTTAAAATAGGATAATGAGGTTTTATATTTTTTCAGAAATCCATGAGAGGGAGAAATGATTCAAAATAAAAAAAATAAACGGTGGAAAGTCTTAAGAAACGCGATCGGAATAACTATTTTGTTCCTGATCCTGGGATATGGCGGGGCTCTTGGTGCAACAATAACTCAATGCGGCAATATTGACTCATCAGGGGACTACGTACTTGGCCAGGATATCTGGAGCACAGGGAACATGGCAGTTTCGTCTTGCATTAATATAACCTCAAGCAATGTGGTTTTTGATGGTGAAAGCCATTATATTATTGGCAATTCAGCAGAGGTTGGTACGATCGGGGTTTACGTAAATAATCCGGCAAGCATTATTATAAATGTAACTGTAAAAAATGTGAACGTTACCCGGTGGGACTCTGGAATTTATCTAAAGGATTCATCTGATAATAATGTCACAGGCAACAATGCCTCAAATAACTCAAATGGGATAAAATTGTTTAATTCCAGCAATAATTTTATCTATAACAATTATTTTAACAATACAAATAATGTTATAATTGACTCAAGTGTAAATTATTGGAATACAACAAAACTATCGGGAAAAAACATTATCAATGGCTCTTATATGGGAGGCAACTTCTGGGCAGACCCGGGCGGTAACGGCTGGAGCCAGACATGCCCGGTCAATAATATTTATGGGATGTGCGATTCACCATACATTATCAATTCTGCCAACAAAGATTTCCTGCCGCTTACGAAATTACTCCCAACGCAAAGGTTCATTACCGGCACGGTGAGGGACAGTGTTACTAAAATGGGTATTGCAGGGGTGAATGTATCTCTTAATAACAGCAACTCAACTATTACCGATGCAATGGGGTTCTATTCTTTCGTGGTAGAGCCAGGTACATTTGAAATTACGGCGACTTTTGATATAAGGTATTATACGAATAATTCGGTAATCGTTTCGACAGTATCAAATCCTGTTGTGGAGCAGGACATTTTACTTGTTAAGAAGCCAACAGGAACGATAACAGGTAAGGTGTCCGGGTACAGTACGATTATAATATCTTCGCCTGAAAATATCTTTTACCACACAACTGATATTCCATTAATTGTTTCAGCAGATAAAGTAATCAGTTTATGGCAATATAGCTTGAATGGTGCAGTTAATGTCACATTCACACCACCTATCACTATAACAGCTTCACAGGGACAGAATAACCTGGTCGTATATGCACAGGATTCAACAGGCAATTGGGGTTCAAGTTCGGTTTCATTTTCTGTGGATTCGATACCTCCGGCGTCTGTGGATAACCTTCAGAATGTAAGCTATGCCCTTGATTATATCAACTGGACATGGGCTGACCCGGCAGATGAGGATTTCGAAAAGGTGCTTGTGTATCTTGATGGTGTCCCGCAGGGTGAGGTTCCAAAAGGAGTGATGTATTACAACGCTACTGGCCTGGAACAGGCAACATACACTATCGGTACAAGAACAGTGGATATCAATGGCACTGAAAATGCGACCCTGAGGACGCATACAGCAGCCACAATTCTTCCGGCAGAAAGGTACATTAACGGTACAGTAATGGAAAAAGGCACCACAAACGGCATTTCTGGTGTAACAGTGACCACCAATACCTTAGTTTCAACAATGACGAATGAAACAGGATTCTATTCACTGTCCCTTACTTCAGGCTCGTTTGACCTTACGGCAATGCTTGAGCCAGGGTACTATACTAACAGTTCGGTATCGGTGTCAACAGAATTGAGAGCTGTTACGATACAGGATATCGAACTTGAATTGAAACCTACGGGGAATATAACAGGGACTGTCAGCGGATAACGGTGCGAATAATAAAGGCAATTCCGGGAGGCCTGGCATAACAGCCGGGCACCCTGGAATAACAACAAGATATATATTATATATATATATATGTATAATATAGTAAGAATACTATATGAAATTAAGAACGAAAGGTATATAAGATAATGAATCTTAGATATTTTATCCACTTTAGGATAGGAGAGTTTAATGAAAATAATTGAAAATATGACAAACGGCTATCGGAAGATAGCGTCAGGAATAGCAATAGTGGCATTTTTAACATTAATGTACTTCGCATTGATCCCGGGCGGAACAATGGCAACATCATTCGTTACCGCAGTCAGTGGCGACCCGATAATCGGAGCATTCATTAAGCTTGTGGATTATCCGCAGTATAATGCTACATCAACGGGTCCACTTGGGGAATATACATTGAATAATGTGCCGTATGATGCAATAGCAGGAGGATCGACCTATACAATGAGAACTCGTGCGACCGGATATGCTCTAAATACTACCACCGTTTTTATTAACGGAGCGAGTGCGACTAAAGACATTCAATTAATACCTGGTTATAAATACACGGCGGCTGGCCAGATATACGGGGGCCAGTGGAGAACTAATTTCATAGTCGGTAATCTGGGGACCCAAGATACAACCTTAGATGTTAACTTTATTGATTTGTCAGGTATCACCAGGAATAATTCAGAGGATGTAATTTCAAATATGGCCTCAAAAGATTACACCTGGTTTGATAGAGCAGGTGCTATTGAAGGATCAGGAACAATAACTTCTGAACAGTTAATTGATACAGTAACCTTACAGAGAAGTAGTTCAGCAGGTAAAATAGGATTCTTTGAAGGAACACCATTGAACATCGAAAAAACCCAATGGTTTATGCCAGGTATGATCTTCTCTGGCCAGTGGAGATCAGGGTTTAAAGTTCTGAATCTTGGAACCGTTGATGCGGATGTGACTATGTATTGGTATAATTCAACCGGTGAATTGATAAACACAATAACCAGAACAATACCCCCAAATGCTGCGCCATATTATGATTGGAATACATATGGGTTAATTGCAAGCGGTAACTCACCACAAGCAGCTGAAGGTACTGTTACTATCGTCTCTAACAATGCTCAACCCCTCAGTGTAACCGCATCCCAGGCAAGTGAAACCGCAGGGAAATTTGGGTTCTGGAACGGCATTTATATGAATGACCAGAAAACTGATGTATTTGTTACAGGTCAATTATGGTATAATCCAGCATGGAGATCAGGCTTTAAAGTAGCGAACATTGGTTCAGTTGATGCTGATGTAACTATGTATTTCTATAATTCTGCAGGCACTTTGATAAATACTGTCAACAGAATTGTATCACCAAAAGCATCACCATACTTTGATTGGTATACATATGGATTTGTTCCAAGCGGAAATGTTGCAAGCGACGGCACTGTCAGGGTAGTATCAAATAATGGTACACCTATATATGTGGTAGAAAGCCAGGCCAGTGAAGTTTCAGGGTTTATTGATTTCTATCAGGGTGTAGAAATTAATGGAAATAAGACTGCTGGCCTCATTAACCTGAAATTTGGAGGCGGTGAGCGAAGTGGATTCAAGATTGCAAATCCAGGGAATTCGCCAATAACTGCTACTATCAAATTCTATAACGCCACTGGAGGACTTCTAAGAACTGAAACCGGTTTTAGTGTTCCTGCGAAAGGATCGCCATATCTTGCCTGGAATTCGTATACAACAGAACCTTCAGGTTCAGTGACTGTGGAAGCAACAGACAGGATCAGTGTTACAGCAAGCTTCGCAAGTGATACAGAAAGCAAAATGGGTATGTTCAAAGGAATAGCCGGACAATAAAGTGAATTATTATTCACTTTATTTTCATTTTTTTGCGGTTAAAACAATAACCGATCCAAATTTTGTATTATATTCTTTTTGTAGCCTAATTATTTTATGAATTAGATTTCCAACGATTGATTTTCTTTTTTCCCTATGATAAAAAGCTCCGCCCCCGGACGTAAAATAATGGAGGAATAATTGATAAAAATCATCGATCAACGGTGGTATTACAAAAAATCTCTCCTGACTAACAGAAGAAAAGTCAGCTTGTTTTAGACTGGATATTATATCTGCGGATTTAAGAGGACTATATGGGCCAAAAAAAGAATATATCCCGGATTTTCGAATATCATCATCAAATTTTATTTTAATTAATCTATGAATCAATCCATAAAGAGAATTCCTGGACCTGAAAACAATTATGAATCTACCATCATCCTCGAGAACACGTTTGATCTCTGAAAATAGTTTATCATAAGCTTGGGGCGGAATTCGTTCAAGTTTGAAAACACAAATCGCATTAGATATACTTTTATCTTTTAATGGAATAAAATCATCATAAATGAGCGGTTCGATTTTTCTATTAACAGCATATGTTGTGAACAGTGATGTTTCGCTTCCGAGGTTTAAACTAAAAATCTTCATGTCAGGATAATTATTAAGTAATGAGCCGTCATAAGAAAATATATCCAGGATATTATCATATTTTTCTCTTGAAAGTATATTTTGAATTAATTTTATTTCCATTTCATTGACAATGTCCATTCTTGTTCCAAGATCGGTTTTTCTGCAATAACGTTCCTGGAAATCTCTCACTGAACTGAGTGTCCATTTATTGGCATCATGGGAGAATGTCTCTTTGCTATATTTAGAAAAATAATTTTGATGTACAATTTCTTCAAGTGCTCTTCTTTTTGGTGGAGGTAGCTGTTTTTCAGGATATCCCAGCAGTATGAAGGCCACTATAAAAAGCTCATCTGGAATATTCAGTATTTGTTTGACTTTTATCTCTTTTCCGAAGCTATTAAGGTATAGTGAACCAATCCCCAATGAAGTCGCCACGAGGAGCATGTTTTCAATAGCAGCAGATGCACTTTGTATCCCTTCTTTGATATTTCCTGAATGATAACACACAGCAATTGCAATAGGTGCTTTCAAAATAAGCTTTGAAGCACCAGCTTCCGTGGTCAATCTTATTTTCAGATCATTATCCTTTATAATGATAAATTGCCATAATTGTTGATTGCAGGCAGAAGGTGCCCATTGAGCACTTTCTAAAATCAAATTCAAACAATCATCAGGTATCTTTATGGGTAAAAAAGATCTTACACTTCTTCTGGTTTTAATTATATCGAATATTGGATTTTCTACTGTAATATAAATACCTCAATAAATCTAAATTTAGAATTGCTACAAATCTATCTATTGATAATCATAAGTATTAAATAGTTATTACTTATGTTCAGAATTATGGTTTATGAGACTTATAGGTTATTTATTCTTGAAAATACTCCTCGAATGTTAACTCAACTTGACCGGGATAAAGATTCACCAACTTATGGCTCTTTTGACAGGGACTTCTGGCATTATAAGATAAGAGATTTCTCTTCAATAGTACTGCAGCAGGGATGTCTTTCTTTAGCACGGTTATATTCAAATAATTTTGAAGGTAATATTTATTTTAAAAATGAAAAAATATGCAATTGGGCAGCTGGTGCCGTAGATTTTTGGCAGCGCGTACAGTTAAGCGATGGGTCTTTTAATGAATATTATCCTTTTGAACATGGTTACCCGCCAACAGTATTTTCCCTCTATAGTGTATCTGAGACCTGCAGATTGCTCAATATTGTTAATCCTGATGTTACAGAGGCGATATTAAGATCATGTAAATTCATCTCAAAGCTGAGAAGTCATGGCGCCTTGAATCAAGATATTGCGGCTATTGCTGCAATGTATAGTGCATATCTCTTGACCCGGGAAAAGTGGATACTCAATCAACTAAATGAGAATATCAGGAATATTTTCTCCCTTCAAACCGGGGACGGCTATTTTCCAGAATATGGGGGAGCTGATATTGGATATCTAAGTGTTTCTCTTGCATGTCTGGCTGAATACTATACATTAAGCGGAAATGAGAATGTGACCCGTCCATTGGAGAAAATCCTTGATTTTATTCAGTATTTTGTCCATCCTGATGGAAGCATTGGGGGAGAATACGGAAGCAGGAATACTGAATATTTCATGCCGGCCGGGCTTGAAATTCTCGCCACCAGAATTCCACTTGCTGGTGTAATTGCAGATAAAATATTTAAAAATCCACCAATATTTCATCATTCTATTGATGATCGTTATTTAAATCATTTTATATTGCCTTCTTATATCAATGCGCTGATATTTTATAAAAAAAGAAATAACAATAATATTGCTCTACCATACGAATCAAAATTTCATAAATATTTTAAAAATGCTGATTTATTTATAAATAGTTCTGAAAAGTATTATTCTATCCTTTCCACATCTAAAGGTGGATTATTGAAAATCTTTAAAAAGGATGAAAAAGATAAAGAACTCGCCTGTGATTGCGGTTATAGAATAAAAGATGATGATAATATTTATGTAACAAACTGGATCGATAGCAGCCAGGCTGTTAATGTCGAAGATAATCGCATCAAGATAAATGGTCACTTTCATCAGGCCAGATTCCTTGAACCTACGCCGTTGAAACATATCGGATTACGAATTGCATCATTTTCAATGGGACATCGGTTAATACCGATGCTGAAGGACCAGTTAATTAAGGGAAATAAGAAAACTGACATACTTTTTAACAGGGAAGTTATTTTTAAAGACGATTCCATAGAAATCAATGATTCTATAGATTCACAAAAGAAAATAAAAGAATTATCCTTTGCAGATCGTTATTCTCTAAGATATGTTCCTTCATCCAAATTTTTTAATCAAAATGAATTGAAACCTCATTTGTCAAAGACATTTAAGAATTTTAATGAAATTGAAATAAATAAAATTATCGATCTAAACACTGAAAATGTATGTTTTTCATTTAAAATAAAAAACAATCCAAAATAATAATCCAAAATTCTTTTAGGATTATGTGTTTTTCTTTTCATGCCCGGATCTTAAAATGAATAAATATCCAATTAAGCTGGGAAATAAAGTGATCATTAAAAAAAGTAATGTTGAAAAAGAAAATCCTATCTCTGCATTTTCACCCAATGCCTTGAAACTCATAATGGCAATATATTCCCTTAATCCAAGCCCGGATATAGTGATCGGAATATTCCCAATGAGCACAATTATTAGCCATGTGAATGCGATGTATGGATTTGCTCCGTTGCTCAAAGCTTTTAGTATTATTACTGCCAGAATTATGTTTATTAAATAATAGCATATCGACAAGATAATAAGTTTAGATAAAAGTCTAATATCGCTCTTAATAAAATGAATAGTGTATATGAATTGTTTTGAAGAACTGATTTTCAAATTCATTAAACTTAGCAAAAAAGATATTATTTTTTTATTTAAAAAAATAGCACTTAAAACAATAAAAATAAAAAATGAAAAAACAGATGCTAAATATAAATTAGTATCCTTAAAAAGAAATAATATAGACAATATACTTAATATGATCAACACAAAAACATCAATTACTTTATCCCAGATAATTGTTGGAATAGTTATTGATTTTTCAGAATCCAAATAATACGCTCTTGCCACTTCACCCGCTTTTCCAGGTGTAATCATTCCATAAAAATTGCCTATCAATAAAACCCTAAATAGTTTAAAAAAATCATATTGGATCCCTACCGAACGCAGTAAAGTATCCCATTTTAATACCCTGATCGAATATAATAACGGAACAAAGAGTAAACTGAGGAGTATTAAAAATATGTTACTGTTAATCATTACTTCATACACTTTGGAAAAATCCAGCTTAAGGAGCACAAAAGAAAACAGCAATATAGTTGCTAAAACTTTCAAAACAAATTTTTTACTCATTGATAGGTAATTTATATTTTCATTTTCTCATCATATCAGCCATCAATGCCATAAAGATCATCTGCACGCCTACGATAATTAACAAGGAAGTCAATATAACCGCAGGAGTATGACCAATAAATCCAACTAAAGCGTATTTATAAACGAATGCAGTTCCAAATATAATGCCGAGTACGATAAAAATAATACCAGGGACACCAAAAAACCTCAAGGGATCATAATCTCTAATTGTCCTGAGGATTATTATCCACGCGCGCCAGGCATACGAAAGCGGGCCAGACATCAGGCGTGAATCTCCAGCGCTTCTTTGATAAAAATTTATAGGAATATTTGCTATTCTCCATCCTTCCCTGGATGCTTTTACGATCATCTCTTGAGTATAAGTAAAATCCCCATGTATCTTGAGTGTCTCAAAAACCTCTTTGCGCGTTGCACGAAAACCTGTTTGACCGTCTCTTATATCAGCGCCAGTTAACCTGCGAAGCAGCCATGTGAAAGCTTTGTTACCCAGCTTTTTGATCCAAGGCATCTCATATTTAAGGTTTTCAAGCCTTGAACCAAGGACGAGATCGGCTTTGTTATCAATGATGGGTTGAATGAGTTTGGGTATTTCTTTCGGGTCGTATTGGCCGTCAGCATCGATCTGGATAACGATATCGGCGCCGCGTTTAATTGCTTCATCATAGCCTCGCTGGATGGTCCTGCCCAGACCGCGGTTTACGATGTTGTCTATGACGGTTGCGCCGGCGCTTTTTGCGATCTCGGATGTGTAATCTTTACTGCCGTCGTTGATCACAAGGATCTCATCAACAAAGCGGGAGGTGGCTTTGATCACGTCTTCTATAGTTGATTCTTCATTATAGGCCGGGATTATGGCTATGAGTTTCATATTTTGATCGTTTTATGTATCTGTATTTCATTTTGTTAGATATATGGTAAATTATTCATCCAATTCTAATATATTTCTTATAAAATTCATGAATTCACGAATACCTGAAATAGGATCGTCATTTATTCTGCTCTCTTCAATATTGTTTTGCGAGCCATTATGAAAATGCTTGGGGTATGTAGAAACTTCTTTCCAACATGGATCAGGAAAATTATCATGGCGATACATTTTTCCATCGATTTGCCTTCTTTCCCAGTGATATGAGAATCGACCAGGTATCTTATTTGAGAACCAGATATCAGCAACAGATCCATCTTTTAGAAAAACTCTTAGCTTATCATGATATATATTCGAATCTATTGTAATATCATTATACTCGATATCAACAATTCTTTTCAGCTTCAGGATTTCTGCCAATTAATTTTCTCCAGAGCCTTTAACATGTCATCTCTTCTTGATTCAAGATAATCAAGTTCCATAAAGTCTTCTATCATATCTTTTTCTTTGATTTCCCCAATTTTTAACTTTTCATCCAATTCAAAAATTGATTTTATACCATGTTTTGCACCAATCTTGAATATTTCTGCTTCAATATTTCTTAATTCCTTTTCCAGAAAGGTTCTAATGCTTTCGATTTCCAATTTTTCCTTGCTCAAGTGGAGAACATGCGCCACATCTTCATATATTTGCATATTTTTCCTCGTATTATAAACACTATGATTCTATTATACATAATATTATTAATATCTTATTCTGAACTCCTTTCGACCTTACTCAGTGAGAGTTTTGTGTGCCAATAATTAAATATATTCATATAGTTTTGATAAAGATATATAAGAAATAACGTACGTAAACACTGCTTGTTCAATATATGGATACCATATTAGCATTAAAACTTGTTATTAGTACTATTATAGTACTCTTTTTACCAGGTTATTTTCTATACAATATGTTTTTAAAAAAATTGAACATGGATTTTTTCCAGCGTTTGATCATATCACCTGGTCTAAGCTTATCGTTCATACCTCTTCTTACTTATTTTTTTACTTTGATCGGAATGAAATTAAATACTATTTTAATATTATTAATATTTTTAATTTTAGCAGCAATAATTTTATTGAAATACATTCTGGAACATAGAAAAAATAAGGAGAATTTTTTCAATTTTAAAAAATTCAAAAATTCGTTTGAAAAATATGAGTTGTTATCCTACCTCATATTATTTGCTATATTGTTAATCTCTTTATTTGTCCGGTTGATTCCTGTTAAGGATATGCTTGTAGGGCCGGGAAGCGACAGCTACCATCATACATTAATAGTGCAGTTAATCATTGAAAATGGAGGAATCCCGCATTCTTATGAACCGTATGCTCAACTTAGCTCTTTTACGTATCATTTTGGATTCCATACTATAGTTGCATTCATTTACTGGGTATCGGGATTAGATGTCGCAAAGCTCGTTCTGTACACAGGACAGATCTTAAATGCCTTTGCAATACTTCCGATTTTCTTATTTGCGGACAGGCTATTTAAAGACCGGAAAATGGCATTAATAAGTTCATTTATAGTGGGATTGATATCGGTATTTCCTGCCTATTTGATAAACTGGGGAAGATTTACTTCATTAACAGGAATGATTATTCTTCCGATAGCTTTTCTTCTGGTGATAGAATCTATTAAACTGGAAAAGAGGGATATTAAGATATTGATCTTATCTGGTCTGATCTTATCAGGATTGTTTGTAACTCATTACCGTATTATTATCGCTGCTCTATGTTTCTTGTTGGTTTATATTTTATATGAACTATATTCAAATAGAACAAATTTAAAAATACAAAAAGAGATCATTTTTAGATGTGCAGTTATTGGTATTACAGCGATCATTTTGCTGATTCCATGGTTTATTCATCTTTTGAATAATAGCCGGATATTATCTGAATGGGTAAATACGGCTAATTACTACTCGCTGGAAAGGATCGGAACTGCCGGAAGTTACTACTCTAATACCCTTTTACTGGTTCTTTCTTTAAGCGGGGCATCCGTAGGAATTTTAAAGAGAAATAAATATATTATCATAATTTCTATATGGGTTTCAATATTAATTGCCTTTTCGAATCCTTATTGGATTAAATTACCAGGTTCAGGCCGCCTTGATTTTGTGACCGTAGTGACGATGTTGTTTTTTCCTGTATCTGTGACCTGCAGCTATTTTATAATATATTTATCAGATAAAATTAAACTGACAAAATCAAGGTGTTTGATTGTTTTATCTATAATCCTCCTGGTTTTAATTCCATTTTCTGCTATTAAAATGGCTGGATTATTTGAATCGGAAAGCGTTTTTGTAAAAAATGGCGATATTGAAGCAATGACCTGGATTAAGTCCAACACTTCTAAAGATGCGGTTTTCTTAATAGATTCAATTGACTTTGACTGGAACCGCGATTTTATAATGGGAATAGACGGTGGCAGCTGGATTCCTTTATTGACAGGCAGGAAAGTGATTATACCACCAATGGTTTTTGCTACAGAAACAGCATACGAAAATAATTATACTGAAAAAGTAAAAGCAATATTCAAAGCGTCGGAATCAATTAATTCTGAATCTTCGATACAGTTTTTTAATGAAAATAACGTTAGCTATGTTTATTTCGGAGGGAAAAACTGGGGTAAATTGAAATTGCAGAATTTACAGAATAATCCGTATCTTGAACCTGTTTATAGCAAAGACGGGGTATGGATTTTCAGGATCGGCCGCAGATGAACTTCAGACTGAAATTAAAAAAACTGATTTCTGACAGGATGAACAGGATCGACAGGATACGATTTTATTGACAAATCCTGTAAATCCTGTCGATCATGTGAAATGTCTGATGACTGGCGGCGCAGGTTAAAATTCAAAACCACCATTGAGTTCAAAAAAATCTTTGGGCTACTTTCAAAGTGCATCTCGCTGGTCGATCATTTAAGAAAGAGGTTGATGTGGATTACTAAGCAGAAGTAGCAATATGCATTTCGGAATAACTATTTTCTAAAATGCATACATTCTGGAAAATAAATTTGACAAAATGCTTATATACTTATCAACCCATAATTATTACATGATTCAACCGATGCAGATGGAAAAGATACTGGAATTGCATAATCTGGCAAAGGAAAGCGCAGCAAAGTTTGACAAAAAGAGGTTTATCTATGAAGATATAAAAAAGGTTCTAAAAGACCGATTGTTCATAGGAGTTGCAGGGCTGCGGGGTGTGGGGAAAACAGTATTGCTCAGGCAGCTTTCAAGAGAACTTGAGAACTCGATTTATATAAGCATGGATGCTCTTGACGCTGGCATAAACCTTTTCGAGCTTGCGAAGGATCTGAGCAGCAATTATAAAATAAAATACCTCCTGATAGATGAGATACACAACCATGTGAACTGGCAGATGGAAATAAAAAAAATATACGATTTTTTGGATATCAAGCTTGTATTCACCTCTTCGGCATTCATCGACATCATTCGCAGCAAATATGACCTTTCAAGAAGAGTTGCGATCATAAACATGTTCCCCTTCTCTTTCAGGGAGTACCTGTTTTTTAAGAAAAATACTCTTGTGGACAAGATGAGCCTTGATGATATTTTGACAAAATACCGGGAACTTTACCTGAAAGTATATACTTTTGAGCCGGAGTTTAACGATTTTTGCATACGCGGAGCCCTTCCGTCAACAATAGATGCCCCGTTTGTGCAGACCATACGCAATATTGTCGAGAAAATAATCAACCACGACCTTTTGATATATGGAAAACTGAACCGGGAGGATATAATTAATATCGGCAATATTCTCCGGTTCATGAGTCGCTCCCCGGTTGATGTCTGCAATTACTCTGTTATATCCCATAATACAGGAATAACAAAATATAAAGTTCAGGAATATATCGGATTATTGGAACAGACATTTCTTTTGAAGGTCATGCTGCCATATGGATCTAATGTGACCCGAGAGCCGAAAATCCTATACAGACTCCCTTTCAGATCATATTTTTCCCAAGGAACAGAGGATGACAAGATAATAGGAGCGATCAGGGAAGAATTTTTTGTTCACCATCTCTCGAATATTGATGTGGAAATGAATTATCTGAAAAGCGTAAGAGGGGAAAAACTGCCGGATTATGTCGTGTTCTATAAAAACGATAAAATTATATTTGAAATTGGTGGTGAGGGGAAAACAAGAAAACAATTGAAGGGAATTTCTGGAAGCAGGTTTGTTCTTTCCCAGCCAGGAAATTTAGACACAGGAATTCCTCTGATACTTTTCGGATTTGTATTTTAAGAAGAGAAGGTCTCATTAAGGTCTGATAGATCGAATGCCTGATAGCCTTTTTCCCTTAACTTTTCTTTGCCTGCGATTTCTTTTGCGATAATTCCATAATGCTCTTTTCGCATGGAGTCATGCCATTGTACCAATGCTGCTTTTTGTTTCAGGTCTGTAAGGATCTTTAAAGCATCTCGCTCATTAAGTTTGCTCCATTTGCATTCAAAAAAGAAAATATCTTCCCCTTCATCATTCAAAGCAACTATATCTATTTCCTCACCTTTATGCCACCATCGTCCCATTTTAGAAAAGTTACCTTTACTTGTTTCCCACAGGAACTCCTTTGCTATTTCCTCAAATGCTTTTCCGATATACGCATTTAAGTCCCTTGAAATTTTACTTAGAACTTCTTCGCTTCTTCCCAGGCTGATCAAGTCTTCATAAGGGAAAATAAACCTGAACCAAAAAGTAAAAATGTTGTCTTTGAGCGAATATATCCCATTTTTAGTCTTCTTGATCGCAGTAATCGAGATCTCCCTTCTTACAAGATCAAGCTCCATAAGAACACTAAGGTATTTCCCGACAAGGCTTCTCTCAAGTCCTGTGTAGTTGATTATCTCTCCCAGTGAGGCGTTACCTGCTGCTATAGCTTCCAGGATCGAGAAATAATACCTTGGCTCATTGAGTTCTTCCATCAAGACAAACCGCACATCCTGGTAAATATAGGAGTCCATACGCAGGAATTTCTCCTTTATGTTATCTACAATATTTTTTGATTGATCAACATCGGTAATATATGCAGGGGTTCCGCCAAATACGCAGTAAAGCTCGACTGCCCTCTGTGTATTTTTAATGAATTTTGCAACATCTTTAAATTGAAAAGGCTGCAGCTTGAGCTGTCCTGTGCGCCTGCCATAAATGGGTGATTTATATCCCATAAGGCGTTCCATCATGGAAATGCTTGATCCCATGATGAACAGAAATATGTGGGTATTTTTCAGTTTATTGTCCCAGTAATCCTGAAGTATAGAAGGAAGAGCCTTTTCTTCTTTTATAAGGTACGGGAACTCATCAAGGGCAATAATTGTCCTGCTGAGTTTGGATTTTTCATAAACGTACTCAAAGAAAGCATCCCAATTTGTGAAGCTTTGTTTTTTAAGGAAATCATCATCGTAATGCTCGGCAAGCAACCTGGAAAAATGCTCAAGCTGCAGTTTCTTTGATTCCTCCCGCCCCATCAAAATGATCCCTCCATGCAGGGTTATTATCTTCTTGACGAGCTCGGTCTTACCGATCCTTCGGCGTCCGAAGATCAACATAAATTCAGCTTTGTTGCTGTTGATTCTTTCTTCCAGAAGCTTGAGTTCGGTTTCTCGACCTATAAACATAATATACTTTAGAGTATATTACTTGAAAGTATATAAATATACTTGCCAAAATAATCTGATCGCAAACCAAAGAAGATATTTATGGTGAAACAAATGAATCTATTAATAACCGGCCGCTCAGGTTAAAATATGTTCAAAACAACCATTGAGTTCAAAAAAAATCTATCGGCAGGACATTGTACCATCATGGATCTTTTGGGAACAAAGCAATATCTATTTGGATATATTAGAATACTAACCCAAACGATATGTTTCTGGATATCGAAACAGGATATCTTGTGGTAGTAGGCGCAAGATCATCTATTAAAGGTCACAAGCTTATAATAGTATATTCATCGGGCGAAAGAATTAAATTAATTACCTTCATTGATACTTCAAATATGGATATTATGAGAATGAGAGAGAAAAAGGTAGGTGGGTAAGAAAAAAACAATAAATTTGATTCCTCAGTAAGATTAGCAGCTATTGGATAGAAGTAATAACTATTAATACATATATTTTTAGCCATGGCGCCTGTCAGAATCCCATGCAACCACCATGCTCCACAGTACCGATGCAATCAAAAATCTGATTTCTGACAGGATTTATAAGATCCACAGGATACGATTTTAGTAACAATCCGGTAAATCCTGTCGATCCGGTCAAAAAAAGTAATGTCTCTTTGAAAACTATTTGTTTTCAGAGCTCTTCCAATGCGTTTTTGACAAGGTTTAAATAAATCCGCTCTAATTGGCATGTGAAATGTCTGATGACCGGCGGCGCAGGTTAAAATATGTTCAAAACCACCATTGAGTTCAAAAAATCTTGGCTACCGCTTTCAATGGGCGTCTCGCTGGTAGATTCTTTTAGGATGGCTTCAGTAACTCTTATATTAGCTGGAATATATATTAAAGAATAAACCAAATACAAAGGTAATCTATATATGGGAAAGTTCATAGATATGATTATCCTATAAGATACAACAATATAAAATGGAGTATAATTAATGGAAACAAGGTCTAAACAGGAGGAAGCAGTTTTAAAAGAAATTAGAGATCTACCTGAAATAATACAGGAAAAGATATTGAAGATAATCCATTTTTTCAGATCTGAAATTATCGAAAGTAGATCTTCCGAGGAAAAAGCAACAGCTGAATTTTTATCTGTTTGTGGCACATGGGAAGACAATAGATCAGTTGAAAAGCAAATAGAAGATATTTATTCCAGCAGAAAGTCTACCAGCAGAACGGAGAAAATGTTTTGAAATTCTTATTGGATACTAATATTTGCATATATCTTTTAAATGGAAATGAAATATTGAAAAAGAAAATAGGCGAAATTGGTATTTATTCCCTTTCTATATCAAATGCAACTCTTGCAGAACTATATTTTGGAGCATATAATTCTCGGAATGTAAGTGCCAATATGAAAAGAATTGAAACCTTCAAAAAGAATTTGATAGTTTATTCAGACAGTAGCGCTTCTGCAGAAGCATTTGGACGATTTAAATCAAAATTAAAGGCGCAGGGGCAGATCATTGAAGATTTTGATATTTTGATTGCCAGTATTGCATATGCAAATGAATGCATTCTTGTTACTAACAATCCGATTCATTTTGAAAGAATAGATGAAATAAAGATTGAAAACTGGATGGAAAAGGATAGAAGTTGAAAAAAAAGTTCCATCTGTCTTCTGCTCAGAGAAAAACCATGACCTAGGAAACGGATGGTGCGGATACGCATGGATCAACCAACCGGCGCCTTGCTGAGATAATAGATTAAGTATCATATTTAAGTAATAATAGTATAGGCGCACAATAAATCCCCTTCAACAACCATGGTCCCCGGGTTTCCGTCCGAAGCATCGTGACTCGCCAGGAATCAACCGAGTAGATGCGCGCCTGGTAGTCGCAAAAAAAAGAGTGCCTCAGCAATTTGAAACCGCAGATGCGCGCAGATTTAATTAACATTCCGGAGCAAATACATAACGTAAAAAGCATCCCTGCTTTTCATTCTTTGCAGTGAAAAGCGCGAAATATTTATCAACATTTTAATATAATTATACTGGGCGCGCAGACATGTTCCCGAAGCAGCGAAATGTAACAAAACTAGGGAAAGAGCGCATTTGGACAGGATGAACAGGATCGACAGGATACGATTTTATTGACAAATCCTGTAAATCCTGTCGATCTGGTCTAAATAAATCCGCTCTAATTTGCATGCATGAAATGTCTGATGACCGGCGGCGCAAGTTAAAATATGTTCAAAACAACCATTGAACCTACATTCCTCACATCCTTTTAACACAAATACATTTTTTCATAACTTTTGCCCAAAAGTGCCAATATCTTCCTGTGAATTTCTCTAAGGTTCAACATACCCGCGATCCTCTCAACCCCGTTTCTAAGTTTGATTAATAAGCTAATTCCCTCAAACATCTGAAATACCCTCCTCATCGTCGGTTTCGCTGTAGGCTTTCCTTTCTGGTCAGGAATAGTTTCCCCGCATTCTTTCAGAGCTTTTCTCAATTTAAACTGTGCAACCGAGTAGATAAGTAAACTGAGAACCATCACCATTCCCAGACTTACAATTCTCTCAGGTTTCTTCAAAAATACCGATGATGCAAAGAATAATGGGTCTTTTAAAAATCTAAAACCTCTTTCTACGCTTTGCTGACCTTTATATTCCTTTAAAGCTTCATTATCATCCAATTTAATGTCATTCGTAGCGACAATGAACTTACCCTTCTTGTTTTTCTCACGCCCTATTCTCATCTCATCTTTCTCAAATCCAACTTTTATTTTATAGACCTTTTTTAAATCCTGTGTATCCTTTTTCGGTCTTCCCCGTTTTCCTGTTTTGTTAACTTCTTCGACATTGACATCACTAATTTTATGATACTTCCACTTCGCTGCCTTATTATTAAGTTCAGAAATCCCATCCTCCTGGCAGTTGAATTCGGTATTCATAAAATGCCACAATCCTGTTTCTATGTTTTCCCTTTCTTTCCCTATACTTTTATTTAAAGTCTTGATCTCTCGATCATAACCTTTTTCTGAGAAAATAACCAGCCATTTTTGTTCCACACCACCATACGAATTTGTGTATCCCCTATAACTATAGCCCTCGATGCTACTTTTACTCATCTCTTCAATGCTTGTCTCTTCTACTAGCTTTTTAGCCTCTGAAATGGTTTCGGGAACTCTACTTATCCATTTTACAAGAGGTGAGATTTCTTTTACATTGTCTTCGATGTACGTGGCAGAGTCCATGACAAAATAAGCCTCATCATTCTCTTTGGAAAGTTCTTTTGAGAACTTTTTTATCACATGGTGATATTTTTATTGGAACTTGGTCGTTATCTTCGAATTTATACTCTCCATGTACACTCATCGTGGTTGTATCTAAATGGAGAAACTTTCTCGAAATTCTAAGTGTGTCGGCCACCTTAAGGGCAATATGCATGAAAATTTTTGTGGGATCATTCTCATACAATCTTTCTAGAGTTCTACCAATAGTGTCATCGTTGAAATCTTCCGGTTTTAGTTCTTCACGAAAAAAAAGCTCAGTAGGCTTATTTCTCATAAATTCCGGGAAAAGATAAAGCGGCCTATTTACAAAACCTAACGCATTTATCACCACAGCCATAACAGCTTCGCCTGTGGTTACTATTTGTTTGTCTTTTGTTCCTACCAGTTTGTCTATTTCTTCGACCAATCCTATTTCATGGCATACACCGGCTACTATGCCAAGATGGTCAACGTTTTTACTTGCAAAGTTCATGAGATTAGATAGTTATAAGAATACGCATTGGATATTTAAAAAACTATAACCTCATGTGCGGAATATAGGATATTTAGAACAATGCCATATTAAATCTTAATGAAAGCACATATTAAATCCGTATCGAAAAATCCTCTTTTTCCAAAGTTAAATTAGGATTATAATAAGGATCTCCCCTATCAATAACTGCCCCCCATTTTTCCCTTATATATTTTACTTCTTTAGAAAATCGTTCTTTTTTCTCTGGCGTATCTTCATAACCTCTGCTTAACGATTCATGATGATATAGTTCAGCATAAGGAGTATAAACAATAAGATATCCTTTTTCTCTGATTTTTAGACACAGGTCAACATCATTAAAAGCAACTGCAAGATTTTCATCGAAACCACCGACTTCTTCAAACACATCTTTCCTTAACATCATGCAAGCAGCCGTTACAGCGCTCACATTGTCTATATGTTTAAGTCTTCCAAAATAACCGGGACTTTCTTTTGGAAAATGTCTATGGGCATGTCCGCCGACTGGTGGATTTCCAACTATGCCAATAACGACACCGGCATGTTGTATTGTATTATTGTGATAGATTAATTTTGCTCCAACTGCACCGACTTCTTTTCTTTGAGCATGTTCTAGCATTGCAGTAATCCATTCGGAAGATATGACTTCGATGTCATTATTAAGGAATAGAATGTATTTTGAATCAAGCGAGGAAACAGCAAAATTGTTTATTGTTGAAAAATTAAAAGGTTGTTGATAATTTACGATTTTTATTTTTGAATTCTTTTCTAGTTCTTCATAATATTTAAAAGTGGCTTTTTCTTTGCTTTGATTGTCCACAATTAGAATTTCATAATTGGAATAATTAGTTCGTGTAAAGATTGAATTGACACAGTTTTTCAAGATATCAACTTTATCTTTAGTTGGGATTATTATTGATACTTTTGGATTTTTAATTATGTTATATTTTAATCGAAATGAATTAGGGAATAGGCCATCCATAACTTCAACATCAAGTTTTCTTCGTTTAATCGCACTTCTTAAAGCGTTTTTTGAGGCCATGAATGCGTAAGGCTTATTTAAAAGAACATCTGATGAAGACCCTGCCACCATTCTCCAATGATATAAAATTTTTGGTATATGTGTAATATTTTTACTAATTTCCGTGACTCTTAAAAACAAATCATAATCTTGAGAACCGTCAAAGCCCACTCTAAAATTTCCTGCCTTATCTATAAGGCTTTTTCTAATAACTGTAAAATGACACAAATAATTATGAGATAAAAACATATCAGGTGACCAATTCGGTTTAAAGAATGGATTACTTCGGTTACCTTTAAGATCAATTTTATCCTCATCACTGTAAATTATATCAGCATTGCGATTTGCTTGAAGATATTTAACTACTTCATAAAGTGCATCTGGGGAAAGTTCATCATCGTGATCAAGTAAACCGATATAATCTCCTGTGGCAAGGGATAGAGCCTCATTGGAATTTCCTGCTATTCCTTCATTTTTTGTCAGGAATTTGACTTTAATCCTCAAATCCTTCTTTGTGGATGCTTCAAGATATTCTTTAACATCATCTCTTGTAGAAGCATCAGCAATACATAGTTCCCAGTTTTCATATACCTGGTTTATTACTGATTCTACCGCCGCCTTGATCCATGCCACATCAGGATTATAAACTGGAGTTACAATACTGATTTTTGGTTTGTATTCAAAGCTTTTTACTTCCTTTTTGTATAGTTCGAGTTTTGAAGACGTCGGTTCATTTTTCAGTATCCATAGGTAATATTTGTTTGTTATTCCAATATCTGCAAATGCTTGAAAGCCTATTGAGCCTTTTATAGGTTTTTCATCGTAATATAATGTTAATTCAGGCAAGGTTATCGATTCATTAAACAGAACAGCAGCACTAGGGTCCCCTTTGGATATTAATTTAAATGAAAATGTTTTCTCTTTGCTATCTTTAATTGGTTTGAATCTAAATGATGTGTAATTATTGTCTTGAATTCTATAGCCTTTAGCTATTTTATTTCGTATTACATGCCCTTTTGTGTCTGTTATTTGAAGTATAAGGTCTGAATTTTTTCGTATAAATGTTGCAGTAAGTATTTTAATCTCATTTAAATTATCTGATGGAAATGTAAAACTTCCGCTTAAACTTTTCAAAAGAGGCAAAGGAACTTGTGGTGAAATTATTTTTGTTTCCACAATCGATATTTTTGAGGCATTGAGAGCACTTTCATAGAATATCTCTTCAAGTTTAAAAAAGAACGCGCCAAAACCATCATTTACAATCATCCTGATGCCTAAAATTCCTTTATCATACGCAAGCCTTCTTTTCGTGGCATGAGGAAATATCATATCTACAAATCTTTGATATTTTGATAATAATTGCCAGACAGTGCTTTTATGGATTTCTGCAATTGTAGCATTGAGATTTTGTATTTCATTGTCTTTATATTTAATAATTTCTAATTTTTGTTTTTCTAGATTATCTGTCGAATGTCCAATTGTCTCAAAGATAAGTGTTTCAAGAAAATGATATTTAGACAAGTTCATTATATTATTGAATTTAATATCAACTTTACTCACAGTTTTGTTTTTCCAGATTAAGTATATTTTTCGATATGTTGGACCAAATGTGTCGCCTAGCTCAGAAAAATTCTCATTGTAAAATCTATGTACCTTGCCCATATTTTTTTCAGGAATACCGTATTTGTATGAATAAAAAATGAAAAGTTGCATCAAGACCCAGTTAGAGATATTATTTGTTTCTATTGCTACATAATCAAATGAATTTATTTTCAAAAAATCTTTAAGTTGTTTTTCGGATGGTAATCCATTTTTTATATGCTCTGCCAACCATTGATGGTCGTTACCTGTAAGTTTATGGAAAAACTCGTTTACTTTTATTTCTGCTTCTTTCGCTTCCTCTGAAAAAAAAGGTGCCCCCAAAATAATATAATTTTTACTAACTCTCAACATTTCTGATACCGATCTCTCTCGATTTTCATGCACAATATGCTCATAAAGTTCTGAAGAAACAACTACATCAAACGTGAAATCTTTAAAGGGAGCATTTATAATATTACCTATAAAATAATTTTTTTCATTATATTCGGTATTTCTGATGTCAAGGATGTATAGATCATCATCTTCTTGAAGAAATTTCCTTAAGTCTCCGCTTCTTCCACCTACATCTAAGATTCTTAACGGTTGATTATTATTTCGCAATTTGCCTATCAAATCACTTATTATTTTATTTCTTGTATATAAATCAAAAGGCAAATCGAGTTTATCATTCAGCATAATTCCATCTATTTTTTATTTTAATCCATTTAATCAATTAGATTGTCTTTTATTTTTTTTGATCTATAAAGTTTTTTTCGAATATAAATTTCTATAAGTATGTGTTAAGTAATATAGTCAAGTTGTTTTCCATTCGGATCTGGTATATATCAATCCATATTCCTCAATTGAATTATCAAATACCTCAAAATAGTATTTTTTATCATGGTAATCTAATGCAATATAATTTCCATCTACAAAATTAAATATTCCTGCTGATACTACATATAATCCCTTCAACAGAGGCAAATTATCAATCGTATATTCAATTATTCCCCCCCCATCGATCGCAGGTATTGAAACCTTATGCGCTCTCGTATTTGGACCAATGATCAATAGGCCATCATTTCTATGGATCGCAAAACCAAATATGGGGTCATTAATTTTTTTATTGGAAAAATATTTAATTTTAGCAGTAAATTTTTTATTAGTCAAAAATTTCTTAGTTTCATTACCATTTTCATCATACATTTTAACGTCTGTTATTCTTGCAACAGATGAAATATGCCCATCTTCTTTAGACTTATCCCCGAACCTCTCTTCCAGCTTCTTCTCTTCAATTGCACGCACTTTCGTATTATAATGGTCCATCACATCTTTAGAAAACCCCATCTTTTCCATCGAACCCTTTGATAACAATAAAGCAGTCTTACACATATCAGTAATTGACTGCGAAGCATGCGATACCAGAATAATAGTCTTATTATTTGAAATAAATTCATCCATTTTTATTTTACATTTTCTCTGAAATCCTGCATCACCCACTGACAGAACCTCATCGATCAGCAAAATATCAGGATCTGTCGCCGCCGCAGTCGCAAAAGCAAGCCTCGCATACATCCCGCTTGAGAAGTTCTTGAGTTTCATGTTCCTGAACCTTTCAAGCTCGGCGAACTCGAATATCTCCTCGAATTTAGCCTCCATCTGCCTTTTCGACATCCCCATGATCGCACCGTAAAGCCGCACATTGTCCTCTGCTGTTAGTTCCGGGTTGAAGCCAACGCCAAGTTCCAGGAAGGGAGCAACTTTGCCGTTCACTTTGACAGAACCTGAGTCGGGTGTGAGTACGCCCGCAATTATCTTTAGTAAAGTGCTTTTTCCGCTGCCGTTTTCGCCAATGATACCTAAGGTCTCACCTTTTTTTACTGTGAAGCTGACGTCTTTTACTGCCCAGAATTCTTCGTAGGTTGAAGTGGTGCCTTTGAGTGCGCCGGTGATGTGTTCGAAGAGCTTTGTTTTCTTCTCGTGGGGGATGCGAAAGTGCTTGGAGACGTTGCTGACTATGATTGCGTCTTCGGATGGTTGTTTGGGGGTTTGGAGGTAGAACATATTTCCTTAATAAAAACACCGAACTGGTACGAACTGAAATGAACTCATGGGGTCGGAGTTCGTTCGTGTTTGTTTTAGTTCGTTGTTAATTTCTAATTTAGGGCTCATGCTTATTTTAACTGTAATTCCTATCCTTTAGCATTTATTCCTTTATTTTATTTAGCCATGGGCGCTAATAAATATCGATGCAATAAATCTGCGTTCATCTGCGTTTATCTACGGTTTGGTTTTTTCTGATTTTATTAACCATAATTTGATATCATCAGTATAAAGCTTATCTTTAATTTTTATGATAAGCTTTGGAGAATAATTATAAATTTAGCCATAATTTATCTGAAAACCATAAAAAAGCCGACAGAAACCATTTTTAATAGTTCATTACATTAAGGTAATGATTTATGGTCAATTGGAAAAAAATAGATCTGGAATTTGACGAGCATGCCTTTAAACATGGGGTCAAAGATTATGAAATAGAACAAATTTTTAAAGGCAAGATTTATAAAAGAAAAATCTATTTCAACAAAGAATTACGCTATCAGATAATTGGCCGTGCATTTGGCAGACTCATAATGGTTATAGCAGCATCGTTAGGCGGAAACAAACTTAAAGTCTTTAGTGCAAGGATAGCTTCTGAATACAAAGAGATATATGATTACAAGGCGAAATGAATATTATGAAAGCCAAGAAATATGAAGGAAAAGATGAGGATGATCTTCTCAAGCTAATTGATGATGATCCGGATAAATTCAAGGGATGGGAAGGTCCTATAGAAGCGAATTTGAGCTCAGTACGTTATCCACCAAAGAAAAAAAATGTACGAAAAATTCGTTCAACGAATAAATAAACCATTTCTGTTCATATTTACTGATTTTTAAGTGGATTATTTCAAGAACACATCCCCCTCACTTTGAACTTACCCCAGAACTCCTTGCCAGCGGAATAGCCGCCGCCTCATTTGCAAGTCGTGCGTACATCCCGCTTGAAAAATTCTTAAGTTTCATATTCCTGAACCTGGGAAGCTCCGCGAACTCGAATATCTCCTCGAACTTATCCTCCATCTGCCTTTTCGACATCCCCATGATCGCGCCGTAGAGCCTGACATTGTCCTCTGCTGTTAGTTCCGGATTGAAACCCACGCCCAGCTCCAGGAAGGGAGCAATTTTGCCGTTCACTTTGACAGAACCTGAGTCGGGGGTAAGTACGCCCGCAATTATCTTTAGTAAAGTGCTTTTTCCGCTGCCGTTCTCGCCGATTATGCCAAGTGTCTCGCCTTTTTTTACAGTGAAGCTTACGTCTTTCACCGCCCAGAATTCTTCGTAGGTTGAGGTTGTCCCTTTGAGAGCGCCGGTGATGTGTTCGAACAGCTTTGTTTTCTTTTCGTGGGGGATGCGGAAGTGCTTGGAGACGTTGCTGACTATGATTGCGTCTTCGGATGGTTGTTTGGGGGTTTGGAGGTAGAACATTGATGAGTTTAGTTTTTATAAACAGAAGACGTTAATAAATACCGATGCATTAAATCTGCGTTTATCTGCGTTCATCTGCAGTTTGGTTTTTTTCAGAATGACCTATCATTATTCGATAACATAATTCATAAAGCTTATCTTTTAATTTCATGATTAAAAAAATCTCAGTGCACAGAGAATACCGAATGCGTCTAAAGCAAATGGTTCATCATAAAGTAAAAAGAATAAATTCAGAATTCACTCTCTTTACTTTTACCATATATTAACTCTACAAATTGCCTGGGTGTTCTGTATTCTTCCTGACCTATGAAATCCCTGTCCAGGCTTATGATATATTTAATTCCATATTTCTTCACAACAGCTAATTGTTCAAGGTCTTTTTCTTTTATTTGTCCACTGTATTTTTTCATAGCATCTTCAACGTCTCTGGCAAGTATTATCATGCAGGCTTTATATAGATAATTCCTGAAGCTGTCTGCAAGTTTTTTATCATGATACTTTTTAAAATAACAATACACTTCCTTTATTACGCGTTCTGAAATTATTACCTCTATTTTTTCATCGTTTAGCAGTTCTATGATAGTATTCGAATTTGAGTCGGAATATTCAAATGCGAATATGAAAACGTTTGTATCCAGAAAAATTCTATGCTTCATCACGTATACTCCGAACATCTACAATAAGTTGTTCGGGGCTGACTTTTCTCTTTTTATTTGCCTGTATCTCCTGCCATATTGTTTTTTTATCAAGCAGGTTAAGGTCTATAGCATATTTTATTAATGCTGATCTGATTGCCTCTGATTTGTTGTTGAATAAGCCCAGATCAACCATCTGTTTAAGAAGATGTGCCTCGATTCCTTTGAATTTTAGTGTTAATGTTGTAGTTTCAGTCATAAAAATTTATAGTGATTTAATAGTATTTATAAGTTGCCAGCTTCTATTGATGCTCTTTAAAATTCAATAGGTATGGTCGATCTCAGAACCCCATTCAACCATTATGCATTATAGTAGCGATGAAATAAAAAAAACCGATTTCTGACAGGATTTACAATGTGCCATAATATCAGTAATCCATCCCCCTCACCACTAACTTATCCCCTAGTAATCATTGCCAGCGGAACAACCGCCGCCTCATTTGCATGCCGGGCGTACATCCCGCTTGAAAAATTCTTGAGCTTCATGTTCCTGAACCTCGGAAGCTCTGCGAACTCGAATATCTCCTCGAACTTATCCTCCATCTCCTTTTTCGACATCCCCATGATGGCGCCGTAAAGCTGCACGTTGTCCTCTGCTGTTAGTTCCGGGTTGAAGCCAACGCCAAGTTCCAGGAAGGGAGCAATTTTGCCGTTCACTTTTACGCTACCTGAATCAGGAGTTAATACGCCTGCAATGATCTTTAATAAAGTGCTCTTCACGCTTCCGTTTTCACCGATAATACCTAAAGTTTCGCCTTTTTTTACTGTGAAGGAGATATCTTTTACTGCCCAGAATTCTTCGTAGGTTGAGGTTGTACCTTTGAGTGCGCCGGTGATGTGTTCGAACAGCTTTGTTTTCTTTTCGTGGGGGATGCGGAAGTGCTTGGAGACGTTCTGGACTATGATTGCGTCTTCAGATGGTTGTTTGGGGGTTTGGAGGTCGAACATATTTCCTTAATAAAAACAACGAACGTAAACGAACTGAAACGAACTCACGGAGTTCGTCCGGATTCGTTTTAGTTCGTTGTTAATTTCTAATTTATGGCTCATGCTTATTTTAACTGTTATTCCTATCCTTTAGCATTTATTCCTTTAATATATTTAGCCATGGACGCTAATAAATATCGATGCAATAAATCTGCGTTCATCTGCGTTGCGTGCCCCGAAGCACAAGAAGGAAAGAATAACAAACAGAACATTTGGAGGAAAAAAAAAAAAAGAATGTATGTTCAAAGGGTTAAAATCCCACTGCATGGGTCTGCTC
>NZ_NTMG01000084.1 GCF_002487355.1 Candidatus Methanoperedens sp. BLZ2
TCGGAATATTGCCGTTCTCGGTATATCTGGAAACGGCAGGCTGCCTGTAACTCATCCGTACATCGCATGTGATGAAGTTGAAGCCCGCAAGGGAATTGATACTGAACATAGTGATAATGCTCCGCACTTTAAAAGTGCGGAGTAAAGTTACTTTACACGTTCTTATATATTCATTAAATAAAAATCCAGATCGCAATTACTCCTGCAATCACTATGCAGGCAAGAATTACTGCATCGATCCATTTCCTGTTTATCTTGCGCTCAGTTTTCTCCTTTTCGAAGTAAGTATCCATGTTTTTAAGGAGATAATCCCTGATCATTGTCATATCGAACAATTTGAACCCTACAGTAACATAGGCTGCCCAGGAATAATAAAGATAGACATAGAAGAATAATAGACCGAATAAAATACCCATCATAATATTTGGTCCCCATGCTGCATCAAGTATAATTCCCCCGACAGGAACGGTCATTATTGGAGCAAGCGCCCAAACCCAAGCCATCTTGTTATTGAAAAGTTTATATTCTGATGTGAATAATGCCCACCATATCAGGTAAATAACCAGGATAAAATAATGAACAATACCCAGCGGATATTCAGCCACATATACTAATGCAGAGAACGTAAAGACTATCACTACAAGAACTTTTGCTATAAATTTAAAAGATGCGCCCGGAAAAATATATACTTTTGAAGCATCCATGTCCTGCATCTTTGTCACATAATCAAGAGTCGTATCCACCCTTCGATTGGTCTGCATTACCTGTGTTTCCATTGCATTGATCCTGCCAACCGTATCAGTAAGCATATTCATAATTGGCTTAATTTTATAATCCCATTCCTTATCCATTTTATCGTTAGCGATTTTCTGCATAAGAATATGCCTGACACCGATCCATGCAGTCATGTAAGAGAAGACTATTATAATGAGATCTATCAGGATACCAACTAGATTACCGATAAAAAATGCATCAATTATAAGTGATATTGTTGCAAATAAGCCTACTACCATACCCAGTAAGATAGCACTGAAGACTGCGATTTTATCTTTCATTTTTTATCATCTCATATGATTTTTCAAATTTAATAATTCTAAATTCTAATAATTATAAATCCTCTGGTAATCAAGGTATAAGATTCCCTGCTGCTGTGCGCTTGCGTTCAAATCCATATAACGAACAAGTGAATAGGACTTATTAATACTTCCTGCATTACCCGCCAGTGTTCCATAGGAGATCAACTCTTCGGGGTATAAAGTAATGTTGCGGTAGGATAGTGATGTATCGTTTAGAGTTGTCCTGTTGTTCCATGATGAACCATTCCAGAGCTGCACCGTGAAGTTATCTCCGGAAACATTGTATCTCAGCTCCAGTGTATGTATACTGGCGTCCGGTATATCAGTGGTATTCGTTGTGACATTGAGCTGGTACGATCCACTCGCATTAACTTCTGCAAAGACTGAAACAGCCCCATCACTTGCATTCCGGGCGCTGCTGAAGTTCGATACTGTTCCTGTATCATTTATGAAACTAAATACATAAGTGAGTTCAGAGGAAGTAGCTGCTGTATTATTGACCCATGTAGTATTCACATTACTGTAATTATCCACCGTTCGTGTTGAAATTGTGTATGTCAAATTCGGTGCAAAATAACTTGCATTGTAGAATTGCCAGCCTCTGGTTACATTCGTCTTGAACACACTATCGATATATATTTCCACATGATCAAAGTCAGGATTTGACGGATCTGACCATGTCCAGTTAATATACAAAGGTGTTGAAGTAGCTGAAATGGTGTTGATACTGGCTGGCGGTGTGGTATCATATAGTGTCTTATTCGCGCTGGTGTTGTCTGCTCCGCTAATTGTGATCTCTAAATATTCGGTATTAAATCCGGCTTTTGAATAGCTGAAGTTATAGGTGCCATTTGAAAGATTGGTTATGGAATAATATCCTGATGCTGAGGTATTACTCTGTTTGCTGCCATTCTGGACCAGGACACTTCCCAATCCTGCACCGGCATTATCAAACACATAACCGCTTACATTATAAGATGGTATGGATTTCACGGTAACAGTGATAGTCTCAGGCGCTGTTCCGCCATAATTATCGCTGCTATTGAAGTACCAGACATAGATTCCCACGTCATCAGTATTGGTCTGCCAGGAATAGGTGCCTGTTGTACTGTTCAATGTGCCGTTCGTTGCATTCGTGCCGTAGGTGATTGTGTCATTATCCGCATCTGTTGCTGAAACTATGAAAGTTAACAATGAGCCTGCTGTTACTGTCTTGTTTCCAATTGTGGTTTGATCAGGCACGTTGTTTGAAACCTGGACATTATTGGAGACAGGGGTCGTGTTCAATGTTCCTGTGCCTGAACTATTGTATGAATAGACAGAAATATTGCTCCAACCATGGGCTGCAACTGTAGTGTTGTTGTAGGTGCTGATTGTTCCGTTCGTCCAGAGGTTGTTAACGCTTACGTTATAGCTATCCGTGTCATTGCCTGCTCCGGCTTCCCATGTATGATTTATCCAGAAGTTGCCCTGGGTGCTAATGAGGTTCACGGGAATCGGCGGGAGATAGGTCGGAATTTCAGCTACAGTTACGGTTACGGTGAAATTTGCAGATGAAACTGAACCATACCCGTCTGTTACGTTTATCTTCAAGGAATGGATGCCTGCATCACTGCTTGCTGCCGTCCAGATAAATGTACCATTATTGGTATAGAACGTACCGTTGGTGAAGTTCCGACCAAAAGCCGGCGTGTCGAAATCCTGGTCGCTTGATGTCGGATAGATGGAGACTGTGTCACCAGCTGTAATAGTATAGCTGGATGAAATATTTGCGATCGTTACTAAATTATTGGAAACCTGGGTGTTCCGGGTTAAAGCAGTAGTATTCAATGTACCTGTGCCTGAACTATTGTATGAATAGACAGAAATGTTGCTCCAGCCATGCGGACCGACTGTGCTGTTATTATAATTGGCTGTCGTTCCATTTATCCATGCGCCGTTAACGTTTACGTTGTAGCTGTTCGTGTCATTGCCTGCTCCTGGTTCCCAGCTATGATTTATCCAGAAGTTGCCCTGGGTGCTGATGAGGTTGACCGGTGATGGTGGCGTGTAATTCACGGATAATGCTGCGGTCACTGTGATGGTAATGGTTTCACCATCAAATCCGCCGTAATTATCGGTGCTATTGAAGTACCAGACATAGGTTCCCGCATCGCTGCTGTCGGTCTGCCATGAATATTCTCCAGTTGTGGCATTAAGGCTACCATTGGTGGCATTGGTGCCGTAGGTGATTATGTCATTATCTAAATCATTAGCTGTAACATTGAAGGTCAATAGATCGCCTGCTGTTATTGTCTTATCTCCAATACCTGTCTGGTCGGGTATGTTATTGGCTAGCTGGATATCCTGGGAGACAGGAGTAAGGTTAAGGGTTCCCGCGCTTGAAGCGTTGTAGGCATGGACCGAAATGTTGCTCCAACCATGGGCTGCAACTGTAGTGTTATTGTAGGTGTTGATTGTTCCGTTCGTCCAGAGGCCGTTCACGTTTACGTTGTAGCTATCCGTATCATTGCCCGCTCCTGGTTCCCAGCTATGATTTATCCAGAAGTTACCCTGAGTGCTGATGAGGTTGGTCGGTGATGGAGGCGTGTAATTCACGGGTAATACTGCGGTCACTGTGATGGTAATGGTTTCACCATCAAATCCGCCGTAATTATCGGTGCTATTGAAGTACCAGACATAGGTTCCCGCATCGCTGCTGTCGGTCTGCCATGAATATTCTCCAGTTGTGGTATTGATCATACCGTTCGTTGCATTTGTTCCATAGGTGATTATGTCATTATCCGCATCTGTTGCTGAAACTGTAAATGTTAACAGGTCGCCGGCCGATACGGTCTGATTATCTGTGTGGGACTGGACTGGTATATTATTCAATACCTGTGTTTCACCGGAAATAGGGGTAAGGCTCAGCGTTCCACTGCCCGAAGAATTGTAAGCATAGACAGTTATGTTGCTCCAGCCATGCGGGGCGATGCTGGAATTGATATAATTACTGGTCGTGTCGTTTGTCCATGTACCATTAACGTTTACATTATAGCTGTCAGTGACATTGCCTGCTCCTGGTTCCCAGGTGTAATTGACCCAGGAGCTGCTCAGAGTACTGTTAAGATTTACAGGATCTGGCGGGAGATAGGTCGGAATCTCGGTAACGGTTATGGTTATTGTTTCGGTCGCTGTGCCACCATAATTATCGCTGCTATTGAAGTACCATACATAAGTTCCAGTGTCAGTACCATTTGTTAGCCAGGAATATTCTCCGGTTGTGGCATTGATCGTGCCGTTAGTGGCATTGGTGCCGTAGGTGATTGTGTCATTATCTAAATCATTAGCCATAACATTAAAGGCCAATAGATCGCCGGCTGTTATTGTCTTATCTCCAATACTCGTCTGGTCGGGTATGTTATTGGTAAGCTGGATATTCTGGGAGACAGGGGTAAGGCTCAGCGTTCCACTGCCTGAAGCATTGTAGGCATAGACTGTTATGTTGCTCCAGCCATGCGGGACTATGCTGTTATTGACGTAATTGTTGGTTGTACCGTTCGTCCAGCTGCCATTAACGCTTACGTTGTAGCTGTCCGTGTCATTGCCCGATCCTGCTTCCCAGCTATGATTTATCCAGAAGTTACCCTGAGTGCTAATGAGGTTGACCGGTGATGATGGCGTGTAATTCACGGGTAATACTGCGGTCACTGTGATGGTAATGGTTTCTGTTGCTGTTCCGCCGTAATTATCGGTGCTATTGAAGTACCAGACATAGGTTCCCGCATCGCTGCTGTTGGTTTGCCAGGAATATTCTCCGGTTGTGGCATTGATCGTGCCGTTCGTTGCATTCGTACCATAGATGATTGTGTCATTATCCGCATCTGTTGCTGAAACTATGAAAGTTAACAATGAGCCTGCTGTAACTGTCTTGTTTCCAATTGTGGTTTGATCAGGCAGATTGTTGGCAAGCTGTGTATTACTGGAGACAGGGGTGGTGTTCAGGGTTCCCGTGCCTGAGGCGTTGTATGAATATACCGAAATATTGCTCCACCCGTGTGCTGCAACTGTAGTGTTATTGTAAGTGCTGGTTGTTCCATTTGTCCATGTGCCGTTAACATTTACATAGTAGCTGTCTGTGACATTGCCTGCTCCCGGTTCCCATGTATAATTGATCCAGAAGTTGCCCTGGGTGCTAATGAGGTTCACAGGAACTGGCGGGAGATAGGTCGGAATTTCGGTTACAGTTACATTTACGGTGAAATTTGCAGATGAAACTGAACCATACCCGTCTGTTACGTTTATCTGCAACGAATGGATGCCTGTATCGCTGCTTGCTGTTGTCCAGATGAATGTACCGTTATTGGTATAGAATGTACCGTTGGTGAAGTTCCGATCAAAAGCCGGCGTATCTAAATCCTGGTCGCTTGATATCGGATAGATAGAAATTGTGTCACCAGCTGTAATAGTATAGCTGGATGAGATATTTCCGATCGTTACTAAATTATTGGAAACCTGGGTGTTCCGGGTTAAAGCAGTAGTATTCAATGTTCCTGTGCCTGAACTGTTGTATGAATAGACAGAAATGTTGCTCCAGCCATGCGGGTCGACGCTGGTATTGATGTAATTGATGATTGTATCGTTTGTCCATGTGCCATTAACATTTACATTGTAGCTGTCAGTGACATTGCCTGCTCCTGGTTCCCAGCTATGATTTATCCAGAAGTTGCCCTGGGTGCTAATGAGGTTGACCGGTGATGGTGGCGTGTAATTCACGGGTAATACTGCGGTCACTGTGATTGTAATAGTTTCACTCGCAACTCCACCGTAATTATCGCTGGAATTGAAGTTCCAGGTATATATTCCCGTATCGCTGCTATTGGTCTGCCAGGAATATTCTCCGGTTGTGGCATTGATCGTGCCGTTCGTTGCATTCGTGCCGTAGATGATTGTATCATTATCCGCATCTGTCGCTGAAACTATGAAGGTTAACAATGAGCCTGATGTTACTGCTTTATCCCCGATAGGGGCTTGCAGGGGAGCAGCATTCAATACCTGCGTTTCACCGGAAACCGGGTTGAGACTCGGGGTTCCACTGCCTGAAGCATTGTAGGCATAGACTGTTATGTTGCTCCAGCCATGCGGACTGATGCTGGTATTGATGTAATTATTCGAAGTACCGTTTGTCCATGTGCCGTTCACGTTTACATTATAGCTGTCTGTGACATTGCCTGCTCCTGGTTCCCATGTGTAATTGACCCAGGAGCTGCCACGGGTACTGTTGAGATTTACAGGATCTGGCGGGAGATAAGCCGGAATTTCGGTAACGGTTATAGTTATTGTTTCGGTCGCTGATCCGCCGTACGTATCATTTGTTTCGAAATACCAGACATAAGTCCCGACATCGCTTGCATTTGTTGGCCAGGAATAGGTTCCGGTTGTGGTGTTCAGTGTGCCGTTGGTTGCATTTGTGCCGTAGGTGAGTGGATCAGAATCCGCATCCGTGGAGATGATGGAGAAGGTCAGTTCCATTCCGGCTGTTACTGCTTTATCCCCGATAGGGGCTTGCAGGGGAGCAGCATTCAATACCTGCGTTTCACCGGAAACCGGGTTGAGACTCGGGGTTCCACTGCCTGAAGCATTGTAGGCATAGACTGTTATGTTGCTCCAGCCATGCGGGCCGACTGTAGTGTTATTGTAGGTGCTGGTTGTTCCATTTGTCCATGTACCATTAACGTTTACATTATAGCTATCCGTAACATTGCCTGCTCCTGGTTCCCATGTGTAATTGACCCAGGAGCTGCCACGGGTACTGTTGAGATTTACAGGATCTGGCGGGAGATAAGCCGGAATTTCGGTAACGGTTATGGTTATTGTTTCGGTCGCTGTGCTGCCATAATTATCGCTGCTATTGAAGTACCATACATAAGTTCCAGTGTCAGTACCATTTGTTAGCCAGGAATATTCTCCGGTTGTGGCATTGATTGTGCCGTAGGTGGCATTTGTCCCATAAGTGATCGTGTCATTATCCGCATCTGTCGCTGAGATATTGAAGGTTAACAGGTCGCCTGCTGTTATTGTCTTATCTCCAATACCTATCTGGACAGGGATGTTATTGGCAAGCTGGATATCCTGGAAGACAGGGGTGGCGTTCAGGGTGCCTGGGCCCAGACTGTTGTAGGCATAAACTGTGATGTTGCTCCAGCCATGCGGTTCAACTGTAGTGTTGTTGTATGTGCTTGTAGTTCCGTTCGTCCAGATGCCGTTCACGCTTACGTTATAGCTATCCGTAGCATTACCTGCTCCCGGTTCCCAGGTGTGATTTATCCAGAAGTTACCCTGGGTACTTGAGAGGTTAACAGGAACTGGCGGAACAAGGGCCGGGATTTCGGTTACGGTCACGTTGATGGTTTCAGTCGATGTGCCGCCATAATTATCAGTACTATTGAAGTACCAAATGTAAATTCCAGCGTCAGTACTATTTGTTGGCCAGGAATATTCTCCAGTTGTGGCATTAAGGCTGCCGTAGGTGGCATTTGTCCCATAAGTGATCGTGTCATTATCCGCATCTGTTGCTGAGACATTGAAGATTAACAGGTCGCCTGCTGTTACGGTCTTGTTTCCAATTATGGTCTGATCGGGCACATTGTTAGGTATTGTAATGTTGAACCAGACATTTGTTGTATTAATGTTTCCATATATATCAGCGGTCCGGGCGCTGATATTCTGAATCTCATGCGGCGATAATCCGGTACGGTTCCAGAAAGTTGTAGTGCTGTTAGCCACAAAAGCAGCGGTTCCATTTGAATAATTGAAATTGGTATTATTGAAATCTACATCCGCCGGATTAGTCCATGTATTATTGATATAAAAGTTACCTGTTATCATATTCGGATTAGATACTGAGTCCAGCGGCGTATTATCATAGATCGTTTTGTTCGCATTTATTATAACTGCTCCGCTAAATGAAAATTCAAAATAGCCAGTACTAAATCCGTCTTTAGAATAGCTGAAATTATATGTTCCGTTTGACAAATTTGTTATTGAATAGTAGCCTGAAGGAGATGTAATATTCTGATAACTGCCATTCTGCACCAGCACACCCGATAACGGTGAACCAAAATTATCGAATACAAACCCGCTTATGCTATTATTGCTTCCACCGCTGCCCCCTCCCCCCTCTACTCCTCCCATGCTTCCAGCCGTAACATTCCAGCTCCAGTTGCGTGAAATAGAATCATATCCATCGTTTGAAATGGCCGTTATGTTATAAATTCCAACGCTTGCTACTGAATTTGTATAATTTGCAGATGATATGCCCGTGACCGTGAATTTTTCAATGCCGTTATTGTACCAGGTGACATCTCCAATTCTATTAAGAGTCAGGCCGAATGTTTGAGCAATACCGGATGGAGTAACGGGATCTACAGGTGGTAATGAATCTATGATAGAAAAAGGGACATCATTAACTGTAACATTAATCGTTTCATTCGCCACACCACCATATCCATCGCTGGAATTGAAATCCAATATATATACACCTGCATCTCCATAGCCAGGGACCCATAAGAACTGCCCTGAAGTTGCATTTAAAGTGCCATTTATTGCATTAGTTCCATAAGTCATTGTGTCATTATCAGCATCCACAGAGGAGATATTGAATGCAAGCAATTCGCCTTCATTTACTGTTTTATTTCCAATTGGAGACAAAACCGGGATATTATCCGGTATGGTAGCATTGAACCATACAAGAGTCTCATTCTCATTTCCGAAATTATCTACCGTCCGGGCAGTAATATTCTGAACATAATGCGGGGAAAAAGTAAGATTGAGATAATTTGTAGAGTTGTTAAGACTCTGGAAAGTACTTCCATTGCCATATCTGAACATCGTTCTATTGAAGTCAATATCTTGCGGATTTATCCATGTATTGTTTATGAAGAAATTACCGGTTGTTGAATTTGGATCGGTAACCGAACCCGGAGGTGTCCTGTCAAAGAGAGTCTTATTCATATTTTCCATAGTAATGCCGCCAAGTGAAAATATGAAATAATCACTGTCAAATCCGGCTTTGGAATATGTGAAATTGTATTCGCCATTAGGGATATCTGTTATCGAGTAAAAGCCTGATTCTGAGGTATTATTCTGGTAGCTACCATTTTGAACAAGCACACCTGAAAGTGGTGTACCAAAATTATCGAATACATATCCGCTTATATTGTTCGAAGTACCACTTCCTATACCTCCGCCGCTACCGCCGCTTCCACCGCTTCCACCGCCTCCTCCACCTCCGGTTCCGTTAGTGACATTCCATATCCATGTCCTTGCGGTTGAATCATAACGATCACTGGCAATTGCTGTAATATTATAAACTCCAGGAATTCTTTTTGAATCTGTATAACTTGCAGATATCACGCTTAAGACCCTGAAAATCTCAGAACCGTTATTATACCAGGTGATATCTGCAAATCTGTTCAGGGTTGCGGAAAATGTTTGAGATACACCCGCTGGTGTGGTTGGGTCGCCGACAGGTGATGAATCGGTTATGTTCAAAGGAAAAATTATCCGGAATTCAACATCATAATAAGGTTCTTCACGAACATTGAAACTTATTGCGCCACCAGGTGCTGGCCAGCCCGCGGATTTACATGATATGCAGACAAGGCTGCGGTACAAATGAGGAACTGTATTTATATTTGAAAAGAAATTGCCTGGATGCGTTGAATTATAAGCTTGATGGCATTGTTCACACGTAGTCTTTTTTATGGAATGTTGTTGGTTCTGGAATTTCGTATCGTTATTGTTATGGCATGTCCTGCACCATTCTTCAGGGGTGGAGTTAGAATTATTATGGTAATCCACTTGCGTTCCATTTCTGGCAAGTACCACAGCATGACCGCCTAACGAAACCGCATCAAAAATATCTTTATGGCAGTCTTTACATGAGACATTTTTTATATTATGCTTTCCCCCCTGTCTCATAGCATCATATGATAGATTTAATGTTCCTTCGGTTTTAAAATCTGAGATTATCCAGTTTCCATTATTATTTTTAATTGTATAGTCGATATATTCTGGCCGGGAATAGTTTAAGATCGCGTTATAGGTCGAATGGCAGGCTACACACCCTTGTGAACCCATAGGTGAAAAATCCGGGTGGGCTTCTAATGTATCGCTCATACTCGATGTAGCATGACAGTAACCACACTCTGGTTGCTTGTTAGTATGGTTAGTTGCAGATCTGGCATGACAGTTAACACATGAGAAATTTGTATGCTGGTCTGATGTGGAAAGCTGTGCCTTGATATCTCCATGGCATTTTATGCATTTGTCCTGGACTGATTGATAAAATTGATGATCGCCGATAATGAAGGAAACGGTCTGACTAATAGTGGTTATTGCTAAAACCAAAACTACTATCAGATATAAATTCTTATTCATTTTTCTTAAATACTCTGGATATCATCGGGGAATATGAGCTTGAGCTTGAACATTTGATCACGACATCGTTACATCGAAATACGGCTCTTGATGTACTTTAAACTTCAATGTTGTGCCAGGTACCTGCCATCCCACAGATTTACATGATATGCACACCAGACTTCGGTATAAACGAGGAACAGTTTTGATATTAGTATAGAAATTACCCGGATGGGCTGGTAAATTATAGGCTTCATGGCATTCTTCACAGGTTGTTTTGCGTGCTGAATGCTGTGCTGAAAATTTGTTATCTCTCGGATTATGGCATGTGAGACACCATGCTTCCCTGCTTATTGTGTTATTTGTATTATGGTAAAGTGATTCTTTCCCATCTTTTCCTTCGACGACAGCATGACCCTTCACAGAAACCGCATCGAATATATCTTTATGGCAATCTTTGCACGATACATTCTTAACATTATGGTTGCCTCCGGATTTCATTGCATTATAAGAGAGATTCAATACGCCTGTTGTTGCTAAATTGGAGATGATCCAGTTTCCCGAATCGTTCGTGATTGTGTAAGAAATAAATTCGGGTCTTGAATAATTAATTATTACATTATAGTTCGTATGACAAGCTATACAACCTTCTGAACTCAAAGGTATGAAATCGAAATGGGCTTCATCGGTATCACCCAATTGCGTTACATCATGGCAGTATTCACATTCCGGAGCCTTATTTGTATGATTAAGCGGTGATTTGGGATGACAGTTTGTACAGGAAAATGAGGAGTGCTGGGATGATGCGGATAATTGGTTCTTTACATTCTCATGGCAATTTATGCATTTATCCTGGCCTTGCTGGAAAATTGGAATATCGTTACTGATAAATGAAATTGTTTGAATCAATGCAGTCACTATAACTGCAAGAATTACTACATTATATAAACTTTTATTTTTATTCATCTTTTATTCCCAAACATAGATAATATTAAAGCGCTAAAAGCAATTAAGGTTATGACGTATCCCCATGTTCTTATTGTCATGAAGAGATTCTGGAAGAATTCATACTGGTCACCGAATCTGCTTAGTTTACCTTCTTTGGAAAAATCCAGGATGAAAAGAGACCCAACACCTTTTAGCACGACAGGATGGCCTTCTATGACAACAGCTTTTGAAATAACATCATTCTTAGTTGTTCCATAATCATCAGCCGCAGGATTATTATCTCCTTTTGTGGATACATAATTACTTTGAATACCGGTGACCCTGTGAGTCACAGGATTTGGAACATTGGCTGCCCTAAATGTAATTATATCTCCAATTTGGGGGTCTTTAGATATCGATTGTGTCATTACAAGATCACCTCTTTGGAATTGAGGCTTCATAGAATCCGATATGACCGCTGCAAATCCAATAAGTTTTAAGCCAAATCCTGCTATAAGAATTATCAGGATAATTAACAGGACAATATCTTGCTTCCGGGTATCTTTTTGTATAACAGCTCTGCTGTATCTGTTTTTCATATACCATGAAGAAACAAGGCGCATAAAAACAGAATTTTCAGATTTGTAAAGGTAAAATCCTGACAGTACTAATGCAAAAATCCCCGAAACAAGCAATGGCACTGTGTAATCTACTTCTTTCATTTAAATCAGCCGCGTGGTTTTTTCTTAAGTATTTTTTTTATCTTACTGCTGAATATTTCTACTTGATTGGTGAGTTTGATCTTTATATCCGATATCTTATTTTCTTCGGGCTTATTCGAAATTCCCTGTGAAAGAGCATTAACGGGAATTTCTTCTTTTAACTTATTTCTTACATAGTAAAGCATTCCGGCAAACATAAGGAACACCATTACCATCGATAATTTCAAACTGTTCTCCTTAACTTTAGTAAGAACAGTATTTTGTCCTGTTGCCGAAGTTCCGCCATCCTGCACAAATACATTCCTGAAAAGTGCAGGGGCATCAGATACTGTTATTTTGTTTATCCCTGTATTTTTCAAAGTTACGGGTATTTCTATCGACTTTTCTTCAAGATACGGCAGCTCGACTTCAGACGAACCGATCGGTTCCCTGTTAGAATAAACCGTTATGGTCTTGTTTCCGGTCTTACCATTATTGATCAAGTTCACTGTTACGATCACATTGTCACCTACTCCGGCAAACTCTTTATTAACATTCATTCCGGTTATTGTTATTTTTGGAAGTTCAAGTCTCGTGGAATCGGTCTCATTCTTAATGGTGAACGTCAACTCAGCATTCCTGTATTTCACATCATTTGTGTCGGCCCCGAAATGCAACTTGAAAGTTCCGATTTTTCCTGCTTTTGCATCGAAGGTAATATTGGAGGTACTGAGCCCTTTTACAGTAACGTCTTTTGTAGATACAAGACTATTATCCACCAGCATAGCAAGCTTGATCTGGGCATCATCTTTGTAATTGTTATCGATCTTGACTTCGATCAGGAGTTTCTCTCCAATTATGCGGTCAGTACTATCATCAACGAACCTGACATCATGAAGAAGGAGCCTGTCAGGCGGATATATACTAATATTTTTGTCTATCTTAAAATTTAATACTGCCCGTGCTGCCGGAACGCCAAGCTCACGAAGCACACCCAGATCTTTAGCGTTTGCACCAGTATCGTAGAATGTCTTATACATATCCGGATTAATGCCGATAGCAAATGGGTCACTTGAAACATTTTCATCGTATGCTTCACGGTCAACCATATCGAATACAACGATCTTGATCTTGTAGATTCCTTCTATCCAATCGTCTTTGGGATGCAGGGTATAATAAACAATATTAGGGTCGTAACTTCTTTTGAAGGAACTTATTTTTTCTACTGCCACGATATTATCCATAGGATCGTAAACCGCATAGACAAAACCCAGGGCTGACAATCGTTTATATGCCATGTTTTTAGCTTCCGAATAAACGATTATATCAGCCTTCGGATCCGGAGGATATGCAGCAGACCAGTGCTTTACATAAGCGCCATCACTCTGGCTTTTGGCTGCAAGATCAAAAAGGAATTCACCCTGGGCTGATACAAGTGGCGAAAAGAGCAGTAGAATTAAAACGGAAATAATTACATATCTCATATTATCTCAGATTGATAGTTGGTCTGTCAGGTTTATATAGTTTATATTCGTATCCATATATATAATAATGTTTATAATGATTATAATGATTAATTATCTCAGACTATGGTCTCATTTGATATTGCAAAAACATCACCGGATTGGGTCCCAAAGGTCTCTATTCTTACTGGATTGGTCTGGTAGTTTTTAGTAATTGTAATATTGTTGCCATCAGAACTGGTTTCAAAAGCTATGGTGCTCGGACGCGTCCAGTTTATCGATACTGCTGTTGAAGTATGGCAGGATATACAATTGTCATTGGTATTATGTTCCATACCATATTTGATGAATGCCTCATGTATTATATCCGGAGTATTGTTCAGGTATTCTGAATGACAGTCTGCGCAAAGTATAGTGGAAGATGCATGGGCTAATGTACCTGAAGTTATTACTTTTGATCCTGAGCCTGTAAGATCATCAGTACCATCTGGATATGGATTCACATTGATTTTCCTTGTTTCAAGAGCCGAATTCGAAGTGGCCGGATCTGTGTCTTTTGGCACACCGTTAATATACGTTGAAATTGCGTTCTCTCTTTCATAATTATAAATTATACCAGCTTCCCCTAGTGTCATATTTCCCATATATTGGCCGTTTTCATCACGGAATTGCGCCTCATCGTTTCCAGCAGCTGCCCACTGGTCGATTGTGATCTCACCTGAGATTGATTTTGGGAAATTTCCACTCTGGTAGTTCTGGATTGTGGTCGCAAGAACCCTGTTCCCTATGCTCGATGGTCCTGTTACGTTTATATATATCAATCGTTCATAAGCATTGTCGCCGCTTGCGTATTGAACGCCTTTTTGGACACGGTGGCAATCGGAACATGTAAAGTTGTTATGTATAAAACCAGAATGTAATTGCATATCTATCTCACCATGACATTTCTTGCATGGGACCTGGGAGCCGACGGGATCAATGTTATAGAAACTATGTCCACCGCTAAAGATAGAGAGGGTATTGGGGATAAGCCATATTGAAATCCCTGCTAATGCAAGCAATACCCACACTAATTTCATATCACTCCCACTCATAAAAAGCTGTTGTCTTATACATTACAACAGCTGTACTGCCAATGATCCTTATCGGCAAAATAAGAATATCTCCTTGCTTTGGTTCTTTGCCATCCCTGAAATAGATCTTTACCTCATAATGCCCATCATCTTTAGTAAAAGGTGTTGATGCCCAGAAACTTGCAGGCGCAGTATCCAACGCGTTCAGACGGGCGTTAACTTCTATTTCCGGAAAAGTGGGTATCGCATCCGCCCGCTTATAAAAAACCGGAACATTTGACTGCACAAATGTGACATTATTTATCTGGATAGCTCCTTTTTCTGACAGATTTGTTGAAATCTTTAATACTAGCACGGGTTTTGCCAGACCCATATCTGTTGCATGCTGATAAAGATAGTAACCGGCGACTGAAAAAATCAGCAATGCAATAATTACATATTTTATGTTTTTTTTATCCATTTATTTCACTCCGAATATAATATTAAATAATGATTTTATGAAATAGAATACTGTAAATTTTTCTAACTGAGCCTGTTCTTGAGACGTATTTGATGATAGGGCATTGGTATTATATACTTTTCCTTTTGCCCATGAACCATGACATATAGGACAGATATTATCGATGTTTTTTATGTGGATCGAATGGACCTTATTGCTATGGCAGGATACGCAAACATATCCATTGTTTTTGATCTTTATTACTGTAAAGTTATCCTCTGTATGGCATCTGGTGCACTCTATATTATTGTGACCATTGTGGAAGATCTGTTTCTGGCTTGCATTGACCATTGTATTTCCAAAATGGCAAGCTGTACAAATCTTTGGATTGTGATCAGATTCCAGAAGAGGAATGTTAAACTTATAATCGTGGCAGTTACCACATTCCTGACTTCCATAATCCGCTTTTATGGTTTCTAAATGACACCCAAAACATGGGGTAGGTTTATGCCAATCCATTTCTCCTGCCTTCGCAAGCCCGATACTGAATAAAATTGAAAAGATAATAAATAAGAATTTGATGTTTTTATTCATTTTTTTTTCCATTTCTATAATTGTTGAACATTTTTGAGTCTGAAAGTTTTTCAACTATTTCTTCATGAGCAGTATTTTTCCAAACTTCCAGTAATAGATTCAAGAATGATGAATCCTTTAGCGTACTTATCTCTGCTACATTACATTGAGCTTCTTTTGATAAGCATGATTTAAACTCAGCTTTGATATTGTCAAACCTGATCTTATCAACATCGTCTATCCTGATGACTTTCATCCCATCACAAAGTAATTAATGTAACTAAGGTATATAAAGTTGTTTACACTCAACGAAAACATCTTTAATCAATAATTATTATAATCCAAAAAACTTTTCATTGAACAAGAAAACATTAAAAAAGAAAAAAAAGAGAAATGGGGATTTCCCATTTAATTTACGGGGTTGTCAATGCAGCGTAGGAATCGCTTGATTCTCCAGTTAGAGCTGGAACAACCGTTGTATTGCTGGTACCATCACTAATATACATAGTTTGTGTTGGTGTCCAGGTATAGGACTTGTCACCCACACCGAAGGTCGCGCCAGAGCCGTTACCGTATATGTCAACGTGGACTGTTCCCTCAACTTTTGTATCGGAAACGCTATAAGTACCGGTTGCGCTCTCGGTTGCAGTGAATGCGAGCTTGTAGCCCTTATTGAATGAAATGTCCACTGCTACGTGTGTATGACATCCAATACATGCACCGTTATTTGCTTTACCATTCGGTCCGCCGAATCTGTTTAAGCCATCATCAGTTTTTACCCATGCATTGTGGGCTTCTGATGTGCCAGTGTCATCTGACATGCCGGTGAGATTGAATCCGCCTGCAGACAAAGTAGTCATTTTCTTCGCACCGTTTAAAGTTCCGGAACCACCATAGTGACAGTTATTGCATGGCGTTGTTCCTGATTCCTGTTCGACACGTCTGTAGTGTGCCATAGGTTCTTCTCCTCCATGGCATTCCATACAGGAAACAAGTGATGCTGCATGATATTTGCTGCCCGGGTTGACTGTTTTAGAACCAGCATTGTCCAGTGAAAAACTCCCATCGGCGGCAACTGTTGCTTTTGACAGATCTAATCCACCTTCAGCTGACGAAGTATTTGTATCCAATGGTTTACCAGTTGTTGTACTATAGGTTTGCATTAATCTGAAACTCGACTTCGGACCTATATATAGAGTTGCATTTTCAGTAGCATTGGAATTAACATCTAGTGGAGAAATTTGACCTGCCCCATGTAACAGAGTTACACCAGCAAGAGTTGTTTGTTTGTTTGTGAATAAGTCTGTGCCGTTGATAACTGCAGGATAATTGCCTGCTTCCCAATCAGCGACTGTCAATATTGCAGATCTGACTCTTACACCAGCCCCATCAGGCTGATTATAATAGAAAATGCGCCCGAATGCATTGTCACCGCTTGCTGAACCCTGCTCTATCCTGTGGCAGTACTCGCACTTGAATGCTGCGTGTGGCCCTGGTGTAAGAGGTCCATTTGCTGGATTTGTATTTGCGTTTGATCCTAATTCTGCTTTTACATCACCGTGACATTTCTGACACGGGACCTGGTTGCCTGTTGCGTCAATGTTATAGAACGAGTGCTGGCCAGCGAACAACGACATGGTTGATGGCAAAGCGAACACGCCTATTCCAACTAACGCAATTATTGCTAAAGTAAATTTTGCGTTCATTTTTTGATTCACATCCTATTTTTTTATTCCTAAAAGTCCGTCTGGGAAAAGAATTCTTCAAACGAACCTATCCAAGCCCATAATGGGCGTATTTCTAAAATGACTTTCACATTATATAATAGTTTTTTGAAAAACATTTCAATTAAGAGGGTTTTATTTGAAAAAAGATTCAATAAGCTATTTTATTGTAAAAAACTTCAATATTTAGTATTTATTTGAAAAAATCTCCAATTAAATTCGAGTATTTAACTTATTTTCAATAAACTGGGTTAGTTATAACTTTACTTCAAAAAATGTTTTTATATTGTGAGATTCTAATAGAGATTTTGGATGTGACATCCTTGGTGATAAATCACATCCTATCTTTAAAATTTCTGCAATTTTTGGTCATATTATGATATATTTTTGATTTGAAGTTATGTCCGATAGATATAAATAATGAGATAAATAAGTTAATGAATCTGTTCATGAATGCAATTCAGTCAAATACAGAAAATGGAGAAATAACAATTAAAATATGAAAAATATACTGGTAATAGAAGACGACAAGAAAATGCGGGATGGATTAGTAGAAATATTAACAGATGAAGGGTATAATGTAGAGTCTGCCGAGAATGGTCAAGTCGGGCTTGAAAAGATCAAGAAAAAGGAATTTGATGTTATTTTAACTGATCTTATTATGCCTGTAATGGGGGGAATGGAGGTCTTAATGGAAATAAAACATATTAAACCGGGAGCAAACGTAATAATAATTACAGCATTCGGGACAATTGAAAATGCTGTAGATGCAATAAAGGCTGGAGCTTCGGATTATATAACAAAACCATTTAAGATAGACGAGGTACAGACAAAGATCAGGATGGTTATTGCAATGGAAGAGATTAATAAATATCCGCAACTCCTTGAATCTGATTTAATTAAGGCGATCTCAAATCCAATAAGAAAAGACACCCTGAAACTTCTTAATAAAGCAGGTAAACTCAAGTTCACAGAAATTAAAAACATACTTAAGATAGATGATGCTACAAAACTCAGCTTTCATCTTCGTATCCTGAAGTCATATAATGTCATTGAGCAAGACAGCGAGAAGGTATATATGCTGACCCATGCCGGAAGAAAAATGATTGAGAACCTGAAAACAATTGAAGGGGTATATAAAAGCGGTAATTAGTATTCAAAATTCGCAAAAATAATCCCCAATAAGTTATTACAGAAATATTCACTTTATAAATAAGATTTCAGTTAAAGAGAAAAATAAAAAAAGAGAAATGGGGAATTCCCATTTCATTTAGTTTGTTAGAGCATCTGCGCTGTCGCTTGTTTCTCCATCGAGACCGGTAATTAAAGTTCCGTTCCCATTGAGATACAAGGGCGTGGTTGGTGTCCAGGTATAAGACTTGTCGCCTACACCAAAGGTTGCGCCAGATCCGTTGCCGTATATGTCAACGTGGACTGTTCCCTCAACTGCTGTGTTGCTAACGCTATATACACCTTCTGCGGTTTCGGTTGCAGTGAATGCGAGCTTATATCCCTTATTGAAGGAAATGTCGACTGCTACGTGGGTATGACATCCAATACATGCACCGTTGTTTGCTTCCTTGCCCTGTTGTCCACCGAATCTATTTACGCCATCATTGGTTTCTACCCATGGGGTGTGGGCTTCTGATGTGCCAGTGTCATTTGCGGATGTTGTAAGTCCGAAGCCGCCTGCTGCGAGCTGAGTCCATCTTGCACCTGGAACTGGGTTGTAACCGTAGTGACAGTCAGAACATCTGGTTCCGCTTGTAACTCTGGTATAGTGACCCAGTGGTTCTTCGCCACCGTGGCATTCCATGCATGATACAAGTGATGCCGCATGATATTTGCTGCCCGGGTTGACTGCCTGTGAACCTGCATTCAAGAAATCAAGACTAACGTATGGTCTAGCAGTATTTATAGTGACGTTTATCTTCGATGGGTCAATTCCACCATACATTGTGGATGCGTTTGTATCCTTGGGTAAGCCAGTAGTTGCATCATATGATGCCATTATTGTCCAATCTTGTCTGGGAGCTACTTCTAATGTTGCATCGGCTGTAGCTGCACTGATAGCACCCTTACCGAATTGTAATTTTGTACCATTAAGAGTTGTACTGCTGCTAGTAAATAGCATAGCACCCGTAATTCCAGTTGGGAAATTACCTGCTTCCATGTCTGATACTGGTATTGCAATTGCCCTTATAATTGCTCCTGTCGCATTTTCGTATGGAACTATTGCAACTGCATTGTCACCGCTGGAAGCACCCTGTTCTATCCTGTGGCAGTACTCGCACTTAAATGCTGCGTGTGGTCCTGCTGTCAGGGGTCCATTGGCTGGATTTGTATTTGCGTTTGATCCCAATTCTGCTTTCACATCACCGTGGCATTTCACACACGGGACCTGGTTGCCTGTTGCGTCAATGTTATAGAACGAGTGCTGGCCAGCGAACAACGACATGGTTGATGGCAGGGCGAACACGCCTATTCCAACTAACGCAATTATGGCTAAAGTAAATTTTGCGTTCATATATTATTCACATCCTATCTTTAAACCCTAATCCAAGTTGGTTTTTTTAGAATAAGAATCAAGCAAATACAATCTTCCTTTTGCTATCTCTCCTATCCTATCCATTTTCCCAATTTGGTATCAATTTGGGTATTATTAGGATATGAGTTTAGAACATATATACTTTTCGATTCATTAATTTCATGCTGGAAATTCACAAAAGTGCCTGGTACATCCATTTCAAAATACTCTCCAGGATTGGCAGTATGGTATAGTTTTGTGATGGCGAAATATAGGTAATAGTAACAACCCAGTAATAAAAAATCAGTATTATGGAAGCTTGCGCAAGCGATAATGCGATTAAAAATAATGTAATTTTATCCAATAAATCAGCAAGAGGTTTATTATTCTCAATTAAAAGGCTCATTGATAATGAGATTAATAAAACGATTGAAGTGATCAGCGCCAAAGAATAATAAATATTCATAAAAGGCGGAGGATATATACTGATAAAATATAATATCAGTATTATCACTGCGGCTGCGTATAACTGAACTATTTTCTTAAAGTTATTTTCGATCAGATCTCTTATTTTATCTATTCTGAGGGCAAAATAAAGCAGCACTATATACATTATTAGTAAATACCTGTACTCAAGAACTATCGGGGTATCAGTAATTATTAATAGAATGTAATTTTTATGTAATAAAACAAATATTAAAGCATATAGCCCCAATAGTTTATCTATTACATTTAACCTGATTTTCTTTTTTATCCTGTCTATTACAAACGCAAACGCAGTTATCAAGAAAGGACTTATTAAGAGAAGACCGAATGTGTTTCCTAATTTCCGAACCGTTATATCTGACATAATGTCCAGAAAACCAGTCCTGATTTCCGGATTCCAGATAAAGCCAAGATTATTCAGAAGTTCAATTTGTCTGTCTTTGAAAGCACTTTCATTAAGTCTGATCATATTTTTTTCAACCTGCATTTTCATTGGAGTATCACTTAAAGGGTGTGCTTCTATTATCGAAAATGGACTCCCCAGTATTAATTGGTTAAATGTGAAAAAAGGGATAAGTGATATAAGAATGATCAATGAGATCAATACTATATGTTTGATGCTTCGCCTGAAAAATAATATATCCACTATCAGGAATGACAGCAGAAGCGCCGCACCTTCTGCAATTCTCGTCCAGATGCAAAGTCCTGCTAATAGATAAGCAGAATAAATGAACTTATTTTCTTTTCTTTCCTGGTATTTATAAAAAAAGTAAAAAGCCAATACAGTTAATAACAGAGCAAGAGAATGATGCTTTAAAGTAATTGAATAAAAGGAAATGGGCGTAGCGAATATAACAAAAAGAGATGCAAAGATAGCGATTTTATTATTAAATAAATTCCTGAATAAGAAATATACCATTAAAACCAAAAAAGAAGAAATCAGGATATTAGTAAATTCAATTGAGATAATTTCCCCCCATTTAGGAAAATAAATTGGATCAAATGATCGCAGATTGACAATTATTAATATGAAATAAGATACAACCCCACCGAACGCCGCATTCTTTATTTTCCAGGTTTTTGCGAGAAGATAAACACTGATCCCGCCGCTCAATGCCCATATCTGCAAAAGGAATAAATGAGCGCCGTACAGATAATCCATACTTCTTAATACAAAATATACAGGTAATGACAAAATAAGCAATGAATAGCTGAATTTTCCATACAGGTGATTTTCAACAGTTATGTATATCCCGCTTTCCACGTTCACTTTGGCTGTTTGTAAATCTAAAGAACCATGTATAAAATTATAAAACTGGCTTACGATAATCCCCTCATCCGAAAAGAGCATACGTGTGCCTGCAAAGCTAAGAAATATAAAAAGTGAAATGAAAAATAATATTAATGGAATTCGGTTAGATTCAATTAACTTGACAATTTTTTTATGCATTGGTATTCGGATTGCACCACTTCAAGTGGCTATATAATTAAGCTTCTATATTTAAATTTAACTCCCGATCACAATGATTTTTCAGAATGTTACAGAAACGGGTTCAAAGGGGCAAGAAAGCTCTCGGCTTCAGCCGTGGAGATGAATTGCCCCTTTGTAATAATAATGGAATACTTTCAGGTTGCTCAGCTAAGACTCAAGACAAAAAATGTCCATACAACGATATGAAATATGAAAAGCGAAACTCCTTCTTTCGTACTGGAACTACCGTTAAAAAGCACATCAGTACAGGAATCTATCATTTTAACAAGGCTGGAAGCTGGAAGGCAGCTGTACAATGCTTGTCTTGGAGAAGCTCTGAAAAGACTTGATCATATCAGACAATCCAGAGAGTTTCAGAAAGTCATAATATTGCCGGATGGTAAAGAAAGAACTGTGAGATTCAAGAATTTGATACTCTTGAAGGGAAAAACAACCAGACAGGATTGATATTCAGAAACAATAACTTATATTGGTCAGGTTTGGAAATAGCCTGCATAATCGAAGAGAATAATAAAATCATAGAGTATGGATTAAAACCAGAACACCGAATCAAATACTGTAGGATTGTAAGAAGGAAGATCAATTCCAGAAACAGGTTCTATCTCCAGCTCATTCTCGAAGGAAAACCATACCAGAACCCGGATAACAAGATAGGTTTTGAAGAAATAGGACTTGATGTAGGCCCGAGTACCATTGCAATTGTCGGCGATACTAAAGCTGAACTGAAACAGTTTTGCAGCGATCTTGTGCCGAAGCAAAAAGAGAAACGGAAACTGCAGAGGAAAATGGACCGGCAGAGACAGGCAAACAATCCTCAAAATTTTAATACGAATGGAACTATCAAGAAGGGTAAGAAGAAATGGAAAAAATCCAATCATTATAAGAAAACAAGCAGCAATGCAGCAGAACTCGATAGAAAGTTAGCTGCTCACAGAAAATCCCTTCACGGTAAAGATATTAACGAGATAATGGCTATGGGAACAAGGATAAAGACCGAAAAAATCCCATACAAATCATGGCAGAAAAATTTTGGTAAATCAGTGATGGTGAGAGCGCCATCAATGTTTATTAGCGGCCTCAAACGAAAAGCTGAGAATGCTGGAGGCAGCTTTAACGACTTTCCAACACACACAACAAAATTGTCTCAGGTATGCCATATCTGCGGAAATACGGTTAAGAAACCGCTTAGCCATAGGTGGCATATATGCTGTGGTATAGAGATGCAGAGAGACTTATATTCAGCGTTCCTGAGCAAATGTGTTAATGTGAATACAGGCTCCCTTGATATAGCCAGGGCAAGAATGCTCTGGCCAGGTCTGGAACCGGTCCTGAGCGCGGCGATATCAAGGGTAATTCAATCTGCAAATGGTTGGAATTGCCCTGCCAGCTTCGGTCTGGAATACCGGAGACAGAGCGGATCGCCCGTTAAACCGGAAGCGACTGTAACCGAGGCTGTGGATGCTGTAATCCGAGATCAAATCTATGAAGATGAGAGCCACAGAGAGGTTATATGAACTCTGGAATCTCCCGGCTTCAGCCGTGGAGAGGTCTCAATGCAAAATCTATTTGTAGCCCGATACAAATATTACCACAATGAAGATTAAGGCAAAAATAATTGGAAACAAGGTGCATGAAGTAGGCTACCGTGTATTCTTGCTTCGAAAAGCCCTTGAGCTGGGGGCGGAGCGATTCAATGCCTATAACACAAAGGAGAACGGAGATCAGGTACTCATTTCATTCCTGGAGGGTGACAGCGATCAAATATCGATATTCCAGGATTATGTTCAGAATAATAAACCTGAAAATGCAAAGGTATCAGATATCATTTTTGAAGACTATACTGGTTATCTGATAGGAATAGTTGATTATATGCATTTGATCCAGGTAGAGCAGCTAAGCAAGGGAATACCAGCCATCCTGAGCATAGACAGAAAACAGGATAAAATGCTGGAGAAACAAGACCAGATGCTGGAGAAACAAGACCAGATGCTGGAAAATCAAGACCAGATGCTGGAAAATCAAGACCAGATGCTGGAAAATCAAGAGAAGACTCTGGGGAAGTTAGATCAAACCAGGACGGAGATCAGCAGTGAGATCAAGGAATTGCGGCTGGATTTAAGATCATATCTTGATGAAAAATTGATCAAAATCGAAAGCGATATATTGCAGATCAAGGCAAAAATCGGACTTGAAACATAACACTATGCAGCCGGGGATACCGTGTACTATTATGGCGTATTCGGGTTGTCTGGATTTTGTCCTTTTTTAAAATCATGCGATGAGCCCAAAGTAAATGATCAGTATAATTAAAACTATCATCGAGGCAAGAAGTATCAAATCGACCATCTTTTGAAACTTTAAATTTCGTTCTTTTTTCTGTTCTATAACTGATAAAATAAATTCGTCTATTGGCATCCAGACATCTTCGGGATTATTTTTCACAAAGTCTTCTATGGCTTCTTTTCCCCTGGAAGTAATCACACAATATTGAAAATATTTTATAAATCCATCTTGAATAAGTTTATAGATATGCTTCTCTATGACCATTGTCCTTATTTGCAGCGCTTCTGCAATTTCTTTTATGGTCTTAAAACCCAGAGTCACTGATTTCAGGATAGCATAATCCACTTCACCAAATTCATTTTCAGAAACATCGGTTTTTGCATCAATATCTTTTGTTAATACTTTTGCGACGTTTATATGCCCCATAGTTTCAGATTTTTTATTTTCAAGGGTGATTTTATCAGATGGGCTGACTTCTTGTTTTTGTTTTTCAATTTCCTGTTGTTTTTGAACGGTCTTTTTCCCGGGACTTTTTTCCCATGTGCCATCATCCATAAGAAAATCCAGAACTTTCCTGTCGTTAGTCTTGTCCATAATTATCCTAATAATCTCTCTAAAATACTTTTTTTCTCCGGGATCCCGCACACTTTTCTTGCTATTTGCAGTAATGCTTTTGCAGGAGCTGACTTTGGTTTCAGCATTATTATAGGCTTTTTTGAGTCCCTGGATTTAACGACAGCATCATCTACAGGTACGACCCCGATAACCGGCAGTCCTAATTTTATTCCAATATCCTCATAACTACTCTTTTTATATTTATTCACAATTATGCCTGTGATCTTCATATCAGTAAGACCGGAAATTGTTCTTACCTTCTGGGCATCTGATATAGAAGCAGCATCCGGATTGACAATGAGTATAACCTCATCGGAATATGTCATTGGCAATAAACTGAACTTGGAAAGGCCTGCAGGAACATCAAGAATTATAAAATCAAATTCGCTGTTCTTTAATTCTGTAATTATTTCTCCCAACTTATCAATATCTGCACCACGTAAAGCTTCAATAGAAGAACCGCATGGCAGGATGTTCAGTCCCATCTGGATAGAGTATATTGCGCTCTGGATATTTGCTGAGCCATTCAATACATCAAGAAGAGTTATTAATGGTTTTTCAAGTCCTGTGTAAAGATCCAGATTCGGAAGAGATACGTCAGTGTCTACGACCAGAATATTCTTTTTTAATGAGGCCATAGCAAATCCCAGGTTCAATGCGATAGTCGTTTTACCGACACCACCTTTTCCAGAAGCTATAGCGATTACTCTTGCTACCATTTTATCACTTCCACCTGTTTTTTAAATATAATCTTAATAAATATATCAATATAACAATAACTGAAAGGCCGATTACGACCCTAAGCTGCGGCTTTTTTTCTATTTTGGGTTCAACTGTTGCGGCAGGAACAGGTGTGCTTGATTCCACAAAAAAAATCTTGCTGAGATTTGATTTATCAACTGTAACCCTGTATGCGCCAACATCTCCTTTAGTTACATTGAAATAAACATCTTTAATTTCCGAAAAGTTTAGATTTACCTGTTTTCCCTCTTCCAGCACATCGTTAATAAACAACTCTACAGGCTGGGTTCCTTCCTTTCCGGTATTTTTTACTGTCACAGCAATAGTCACGGTCTGGTTTGGCTCGACGCTTAATTTATCTATCTGTATATCCTGATAAACAAATTCCGTAGGTGTTTCTATCTTATTTTCTGCGCTCACTGTGAAGACAACAGACATATTTAACCCGATAGTATTCATTCCAGTCGGTATAATCTCTACAGTATGATCCCCGATAATTCCGCTGGAAACTGTGAAATTAGTCTGGCTGGAGCTATAACTTTCAATTTCCAGTGTAGTTTTGTTAATTACTTTATTATCTAATAACAAATCAAGTGACGTGGAACCTTTATCATAAAAAGTATTGCTCACATTTACGCTAACTGTAACTGGCATATCTGGTGCCACACTTGTTCTATCAAGCATGATTTTTTCAATTCTGAATCTGTCAACAGGGTATTTATTTGCATACCTGTCGACAAAAAATGTTTTTGTAATTACCAGGTGCTGTTCCGGCAGAGCTGATGCATTGCTTCTATTCATTACCGGAAGATCAGGCCTGTCACTCTCATTCAAATATGAATTTATAAGTTCACTATAATATGTATCCATAAGTGATTCATTTAACAGGTCAAAAATATGTACATCAGCCGTATAAACCCCATCAACCCACCCTTGAGGCACATTTTTTGAATATGTCATGAAATCATTTTCCCTGTAATCTTCATATCTGTTGCTATATAATGACGTATCTACAACATTATTATTTGGATCTTTAATGATAAATATGTAATCAACTGCCACCTCACGCTGATGATTCACACCGTTTGCTTCTGCATAAATTTTTAAAATGCTTCCGGGAGGAAACCTGTCATTCCAGTGCAGATCATAATCCTGCAATCCTCTTACATTATAAACTATCCTGGCATATCCATTATCAACAGCCATGGAGGGAACGGTTAAGATAATGAATACCATAATTAGTAAAGTAAGTTTATATTCCACGCACAACAATATACTGATTAACTTATAAAGATTTTGAAAATATGAAAAGACACAGAAGTATATTTATTATAAATCTCTTAATATTAATATTAATATTAATATTAGCAAGTGGTTGTATCCAACAGGAAACTCCATTAAGAACTCAAAATAATAAAGAAATAGCTGGCAGGGTGATTTCAGAAAAACTTATTGTTAAATTCGGATTTTTTTCCGGGATTCCGGAGAATTTCAAGGTAAGTCCGGATAGTACGCGATTTGTTTATGTTGAAAAAGAAAGAGAAAAGCGATTCATTGTCCTGGATGGAGAAAATGAAAAGAAATATGATGATATAAATGGTTTCACTTTCAGCCCTGATAGCAAGCGCCTGGCTTATGTGGCAAAAGAGAATAATATGTCTTTTGTTGCAATTGATGGAAAAGAACAAACCCACTATGAAAATGTGAAAAGCCTGATCTTCAGTCCGGATGGCAAGCGCCTGGCTTATGTGGCAAATGATAGCGGAAAATGGTTCGCTATAATAGACGGAAATGAGGAGAATAGATACGATCGTAGCGAAATACCTGTCTTTAGCCCTGATAGCAAGCAGGTGGCATATGCAGTAAGAAACGAAGATAAATGGTTTGTATTAATAAATGGAAAAGAACAGAAACATTTTGAAATCAGTTTAACACCTATCTTTAGTCCTGATAGTAATCGAGTGGCTTATATTGCTAGAGACAGAGATAAAATGTTCGCAGTATTTGATGGAATAGAGAAAAAAAGGTATGATAGCATCCTGGCAAACACTCTTATCTTCAGTCCGGATAGCAATAAAACATCCTATGTGGCAAAAAAAGATGGAAAGTGGTTTGTGGTAATGAATGAAGACGAAGGAAAAGCATTTGATGAGATTCTGAAATATACTCCCATCTTCAGCCCGGATAGCAAAGTTGCTTATGCAGCAAAAGATAAAGATGGATGGTTTGTAGTGGTGGATGGAAAAGAGGAGAAGCGATATGCCAGCATATTGAAACATACTCTTACTTTCAGTCCCGATGGAAAACGGGTTGCTTATGCAGCACGAGAAGGAGATAAGTGGTTTGTAGTTGTGGATGGAAAGGAAGGAAAACGATATGATGATATCATGAAGTATACTCCCGTATTTAGCCCTGACAGCAAACGGGTTGCTTATGCAGCACGAGAAGGAGATAAATGGTTCGTGATAGAGGAAACAACTGATGGGGATAGATTTAAAAATATTATTACCTTCAGACCTGACAGCAATTTTGGTGAGGTCAGAAACGATGACGCAAAAGATGTTATTAGCAGTATAGGGAATCAATACGATGGTATCATAGAAGGTTCCTTAATTTTTAGCCCTGATAGCAAGCATCTGGTTTATGGGGTTTCAAACAGTGACGGGCAATTCGTTGTTATGGATGGAAAAGATGGAAAAAGATATGATTCTATTATATTTATCTACGATGGAGGAGGGATCATATTTGATTCACCGGATCTTTTCCATTATCTCGCACGAAAGAACGGAGGAATTTATTTGGTGGAAGAGATTGCAGCTATTTATATATGATACTATGAAAAGAATAAACCGTAAAAACACTGTAATTATCCTTGCATTTTCCCTGTTGATTGCCATAAATATACCTTTTAAAACAGCCCTACCTTATTCCGATACTGAATATTATACTTTTGAGGAACCATATACAGATTTTAACTATTATAATTATACAGTTAACGAATCATACATAGCGGAAGTGCCACTTGATTATATCATAATGGATGCCCAATATGCAGATTCTGCATTGTCTTCCCCATCTTATGTATGGGTTATAATCAAGAATAATGACACAATAAATGGAAATTTTAATGTGGATTTTTATATTACTACTAAAAAGGGTATACTTATTCCATCGGTCACTAAACTATCTTCGACTGGAAATTATATTTCATCCGGAGAAACGAAAACAATCAAACTAAGTTATAACGAAACTATTACGGAATTTAAATACGATATAATCCCGCCAACAAAAGAAGTTACAAAATATAGAAACGTGACAATGAAAAGAACTGAAACAAAATATCGTACAATCCAAAAATCTCGTGATGTAATTAAATTCAAGAATGAAAGTATGTCAGTCCTTCAAAGACTTTTTCCATATATAATCTGATTCCTGCTTTTCCTTGTCTTCCTGTAATTTTTGTTTAACTTTTGAAATTGATGCATCAAAAACTTTTTTCAGCATACCTTTTTGTTGTAAAGCGAAAAATCCATTCTCTACCTGTTCTTGTTTTCTTGGCGCGATTAATGGCAGGCTTCCTGTTGATGCATATACAGCCCAGATGTAATAAATAAAGGTATATAATCCAACAGATACATATAGTGTTGCCATTAATACGTTATAATTCAAAAGATTAGCTAAAAGCATGACAGCTACAGGTATCACAAGTATGGGGAAAAAAGCCATTACCCATGCTGAAGATTCTTTCCATAAATTATATTCATTAGTTATGAATCCCCACCATGCAATAAATACCAGGAGAACAGCATAGGGAGTAATGCCTCCAAGATTAAAATTCAAAAGAAACATAAAGGCAGCCATTGTCACAACTATTAAAAAAATCGATTTGATCGCGAATTTAATTGAGGTTGCAACAGCAATGGGCTCCTGTAAAAGATTACCTGATTTTACATCCCTTGCATAACGCTCCTTTAAGATATTTTCAACCTTCAAATCTATATTGGACATCCTGTCCAGAATAATATTTGTATCCACATGCGACTCAGCTATATTTTCCACTAAAGGCGCAAGTCTTGAATAAACTCCTTCCTGGAATGCAGTATCTATCAATATATCAGTGATTACTCTTTTCTTAAAAGCATTTAAGACAAAATGAACAGCGCCGAGGGAGAATATAAAAATAAATAAATCTATGAAAGTATTAAGATAATTTGATTTCACAATAAAATCGATATAAAGAGAAATGATTGACATTAATAATATCGCCACTGTCAGGACCAGAGCACTGGCAACGCCTATTTTATCAAAGAACGAATAATGCTCCAGAGGCCTGATGGATACATCTTCATTTACATCAAGTAGAGGGTTCTTAATTTTATTTTGGATATTGCTGCGTCCCATTGACATAAACCTTTACCTCTGGTTCAGTATATAATTTAAAGTGTAATGAAGTATTCGGAACAGGATTCCCGGTGTTCTTACATGCTATGCACAGGTACGATTGAATAAAATCCGGCTGGAAACTGATTGAAGTCTCTATGCTGCCCATGGAAGTACTGTTGTAAGGTGGCGTCTTCATAATTCCATTGAAATTTACTGAGAAGCTTCCTGGTCTGCCATGACAGTCCATACATGATATTTTAATAGAACCATGATTGATGGAGTTAAAAGGATAGGCTGGATATGGGGAATTATTAAGGTTATCTTTAGTAAAGGGATCATGGCATGAACTGCAATAAACGTTCATATCGCTATAACCTGTATAATTATGTTTCATTCCCCACTGCTCGTTAGAATGCCCGCCATTAGAGACTGCCTGCTTTATGTCATCGTGACAGGATATGCAACTTGTCTCCATCGAGATATTATGAGATTTTCCATCTAAATATTTTGTAACCTTTACTTCCTTTGTTTCTCCCAATGCAAGATTTTGTACTGTCCACGTGCCGCCTGAATTTTCAACATCCCATTCAATATATTCCGGTCTTGAAAAGATAATATTATTATTTAAACCGGAATGGCATGAAGAGCATGCAATATTACTGCCTGCAGATAAATTACTTGAATTGGCACTCAGGACAAAAGGGATATGTGCATCTGCACCTGCCGGGTTTTCCGCATAAACCTGAGCTACAGATGCAACATATGTATTCTTTTTCACATCAGTGACCATCTTTGGTTCCTTGCCATGACATTCAAGACATGGGGGAATACTTGAAACATGGTATGTTGAATACAACTGATGGCAGGAGATACATGAAAAGGATATATGATGGGAGGAATTTGTGAGGTCTTCTTCAATATTCGGATGACATTTTTCACATTTCAATTGATTTAATGATAAAAACAGATGCTTCCCGGAAGATTCACTGGATTGAATATTCAAATTTGCTGAATTTTCTGCATTTTTCGAATAATTCCATATTTGCCAGCTGTCATTGACCCTGCGGGAATTCAATGTGTATGTATCTGCATAACGTATATTGATGCTTACAGATTTCCTGGTATGGCAGGAAACACATGCTTCATTTTCGCCTTTCATCAGAGGCGATGAATTTGCCCCTGCTATAAAAGGATTATGGGATTCCGCATTTGTTACATTTTCTCCAAAAACATTTGCAAGAGGAGTAAGGAATGTATTTCCATTTGAATCTGTCACAATACGGCCGGGATTGAAATGACAATCAAGGCATCTTGGTAAAACCACATTTCCATGCGTTGCATTTGAATTCGTATTGACAGTGTGGCAGTTTTCACATGTAAAAGTATGATGAAATTGAGAATCAAGCTCCTGTTTGATATCAGAATGGCATTTTAGACAATAGGATACTCCGGTATCATAAAACCAGTGCTGGCCAGCAAATAAAGAATAAATGTTTGGCATTACGAATACTATTGCAGAAAGTAACGCCACGATAAGCAAGATATGCCTCTTTTCCATCTATGTACCTATCATTTCTGCATATTATCTACTTTGCCATGGCTTTTGCTTTAATGTCATAACAATATAAAGGAATAAAGAAAATACTGCAATAACGTATCCATAAATTTTTATAACCTGGAAAAACAAAAAGTATCTTCCGTAATCCTTCCCCAGAGGACCAAAGTTTTGACTTCGTTCATCAATTATGAAGAACTTACCATATTCTTTTATAACTACTGGTTTTTTCTGTATCATAATAGCTTTTCCGGAAATATTTTCTTTTTCGAGTTCCCACCAGTCTATCTGACCTGTGGCATCTCCTGCTGTATTTATGCCTTTGTCTGTAATCAGGCTTATCCTGTGTACAATGGGATATGAAGTATCCGGCCTCTCGAACATTATTATATCTCCAGGTTTGTATGTACGATCGATATTCTGCATCAGGACAAGATCATCCTTATTGAAAGTAGGATACATGCTGCCTGATACCACAGCAGTGAAAAAAATTGCTTTTGACGCAAAAAGGAACATTATAATTAGTGCAATGGTAAAAATAAATAGCTCTTTGAATATAACTTTCTGGGATTCTTCTGGTCTTTGATTTATTTGTTTAATATAAGCATTGATCCTGTGCTTCCTGTCAAATGTTTTAAAAGTCTGGATAATTGGCTCAAAAGAATTAATGCTATAAATAATTCTTCTATATACCATTATTAAAAATACCAAAAGTATTAAAAGAAACAGTATATCATTTAATGATATATACATAAAAAAGATAAAAATAGGAAAAAATTTTAATTTTTCCTATTTATTCATGGATTGGCTGGATCAAATCCTAATGGTGTGGGTGAAATAGATACTACTGGTTCTGTTGCACTATTGATCTCACCGGATCTATTACCGTATGTCTGTATCTGGACAGTTCCTTCTGTAGCGAAGTTATTAACAGTCCATTCGTGAAGGCCAGTTGTTGCATTTTCCATAGCATTAAAGCTAATCTTATATGCCTTTGTCCAGTTGATATCCACCGCAACGTGTGTATGACATGAAATACAGGCTTCATTGGAACCCCTGAGGAGCAAAGAGTCATTAGCCTGACCTGCAAATGCTACATGAGCTTCCGCCGGACCACTAAGAATCGATCTGGCATCAAGCCCCGGTCCCGTGCCGCTGTGGCAATCCAGACATAAAGGCAATGCAGCTGCATGGAAATCACTGCCCAGAGCTCCTCCCTGGGTGAGACCTTCCTTTGTTGGTGCTGTCGTTACATGGCATCCTTCACATCCTTGTGCCATATGAATGGCATTTACTGACCCGGGCTGGCTCAGTTCTGAAAATACATCCGCATGACATTTCTCGCATGGTACAGATGCAGCACCAGCGCCTATGGTATCATAAAAGTTATGCTGTCCTGCAAATAATGCTAATGTTTGCGGTAATGCAACTAATCCTATTGCCGCTATGGCAATCCCAATTAATATCATTTTGTTAGTCATAAAACATTCCACCTATTAGAGCAAATATCCATACCTCTCATATTTAATTATTTCTTTTATTCGCATAAATACTTTATGATTTTCATTTCCAGATCATATCCTGCACAAAATAACCTGTTTGTCCTCCCTTTCTATCAACAATCATAATTGAAATATGCACTGTATCGTTCAGTAGAGGATACTTATCTTCTTTAAATCCAATATTAAACGAATATGTTCCATTTCCTTTATAGGGCAATGTTTCCCATGGCCCTATGGAACTATTTTTACCCTTCACTATCATCGTTCTTGCAGTTATGGCAGGGAAAGATTCTGCCTTGGTGGCTCTTGGCCTGCTAAGATAATTGACCATCTCCCGGGTTAATTTGTAATTTTCCACTTGAACATATCCGTCTTTTTCAACCAGTGTCATATTAACATGTACTACAGGCACTTGTTTTGTAGAATTTCCTATGCAGCCTGAGACTATCATTCCTGAAAGGAAAAACAACATTAAAATTAACTTCAATTTCATACTCACCTGAATATTTGCATTACAGACTCAACCAGATTACTTATAATCTGCCCGATTGTCGGGTATTCCTTAACTGCTGCTTCAGGCCTGGTTGATACAGGATTTATTGTTTTGTCCCCAACATAGTTTTTCGCAAACTCCCCATGACATGTCTCACACATTTTTTCCAGCCTGTTGCCGTGAACTACATGCGGATCGCCTGAGTGACAGTCTGAGCAGTTCGTTTTTAGCGGCTTCTGGATTATACCATTCTCATAAGTATGGCAGGTCATACATGCCTGTTTGCTCATTATCCTGTGGAAATCAGCCGCGGTCACATTTGTTCCGTCCTTCACACCAACATGGCATCTGATACAAACAATATCCTTATGGATATTGAAAATCTGTTTCATATCAACACTATATTTATCTTCTATATTTTTCGGCCTGTAATCATGACATTTACAGCCAGAGGATATCGATTGGGCTTTATCAGTACTCAGCAGGGTATAATGACAGGGTATACAATAGGCGCCAGGATGCCATTTATCAGTTAATCCGTCCCTATATTCCGGCCTTTCGTATGCATTTACTGATATTGCCAGAGATGAAACTAAAATTATTAAGACAGATAATATTAAGGTTCTCTTTATTAGCTGACATTCCCTGTTTTTTTTTGTAACGAATTCTTTCAACATATAGGAAACCTATTAATTCATTTTCTAATATTCAATTTTCTTATAACCAGGAAGAAAATAATAAGCATATATACTTCAAATCCGGGTGAAGATTTAGGTGTTTCGGCTGGAACATTTGTCTCAATACTTACAGGACTGGCGGATTTTCGGGGGGCGGAAGTTATTTTAACAGAGGGAGATTCTATTTCCAATGGCTCTCTAACTTTTATTATCAATTCAGCCGAAGTGGCATTTTGTGTATATCGTTCATCCTTATACATGATCTTGTCAAGGATTGTTGCTCTTGCTGGCGGGAGAATAAAACTTCCTGTGCCAGATGTAAAAATCAAATAAGAGAATGATCCCGATATCCCAGGATGAAGTACCATAGTATCTGAAATATTATCGTATGTTTGGTCCTCTGAAGCCAGGGAATAATTCACCGGGATAGTATCAATAAGTTTTACAATTGCAGTGGCATCTCCCAGGTTTTTAGCTTCTATTGTTATATTGATTTTTTCACCTTTTACAGGATCATAACTACTTGCAGATTTCAATAAAATCACATAGGGACCGCCGACAATCAATTTGACAGGTTTTTTATTGTAATCCAATATTCCCTGATATTCAATAATTGAACCTCCAGGTAAGAATAAGTAAGTTCCGGGTTTTTGGGGTTTTACCATATATGATATTGTTTTTTGTTCAAATGGTCCCAGATTAAAATTCCATGAAAGATTTGTATCTATTGGTTCAATCCCTTGTGGAAGACTTTCAGTTAAATTTACATTATCAATTTTATAACTTCCATTGTTCTTGATAGACAAAGAAACTGTTGCAACGTCACCCATATATACTTTTTCCGAAACATATTTTATAAGTTCAATTTTATTATCAAATTGAGGTATTACTTCGACAGATGCTGAATCAGCTGCACGATGTGCCTTTCCAAATATATCATAACCTGTAGCCTCCACTGAAATCGATATTAATTTTCTTTCTTCTGTGTACGGTGCCTGGAACCTGACAGTGATCACATCTGATTCGTTTCCTGCCCCCAATTCGAGTATTTCATAATTTAATTTTTCATTATAAAGCACAGGCATCGAGGTATTGATTTTCAAGATCATATCTTTTAGCTTGGCCTTACCCTCGTTCCTGATAGAAAAATTTATTGGGATTTCCGAACCCGGAATATAAGTACGCCTGACAATTGTTCTATTTTTGATTTCTATCCCTTTTGGAATAATTGATAATTTAATTGAGGGACTTCCCTTTACTCTCGTCTCTATCTTTACCCATTGATCCACAGATACATTGAATCCGAGATTTGCGCCTATGTTTCCCCTGACTTCTTGAAGGTCAATAATTGTAATATTCATCCTGTCATCAACCACAAAATAATCATTGATTCTTGTAAGATTTCTTGTCACAAGGTTTCCTTTTGTATCAAAGACAGTTATCAATGCTGAAGAATCATAGAAGTCGGTTGCTTCTATCACATAGCCTCCTCTTGTAAAAGATTCTGTCATTCTCATTGTTTTTTCCTGAGGGTCCACCCATTCCGGCTCCTCAGCAAATGCCGGGTAAATAGCTGAACAAAGTATAATTAATATTATAATTATTTTGCATATGGGTTTCATAAGTTCACCTTAATTATATTTCCATTCAGGACATCATTCTCTGATATGTTGATAGAAATACTTGAATTGTCGTATCTCAGGTAATAATCCTTTAATAATCGTGTTTCGTAAGAGCTATCTGTGGAATATGGGACAGTGAACTCAAAATATCCCTTCTCATCAGCTTTTGCTTCCTGTGAATAATCGAATATTCGTTCCTGGTTTGTAGTTATTTTTCCCGAAATAAAAGCAGTTCCATTTGATGACGCTTTTCCTGTAATTTTCGCTCCTTTTACATATTCAAATATTTTGATACTCCCTGTGGGTCTGTCAAATAAGTTATAATGTGTTTCTTTTGATTCGTATATCATCCTGTAATTATTAAGTCCATTCCCGTCAAATACGTGCATTCTGGCATACATGGTTTGAAAATAATTATCATTAGGAAGGTTATACTTATCTAAATATGTTTCAAAATTTTTATCTGCAAAACTCAAGATCGTCATGAACGTTCCTTTTAATACGGGCTGTCCGTTCTGCATGAACTTATTCAGGCCCATCCTGCGGTCAACGACAACATATCTTGCTTCTCGCATATCCATTATCTTATTTGCAAGAGCTTCATCAGGTTGAATAAAAAACCTGGCAGCTTCATCCCCCCCTATCTGGAAATTATTGGCAACAACAGGGCGCTTTGAGATATACAGGATCCAGTTCCCATAATCCCACCATGTCATAATTCCATATTGAGGAGGTTTTCCAGGACCAGGAGTGTTCTCTCTTAACCATGTCAATGAATCATACCAGTCACCCGATGGCCTGGGCGGGGACTGTGCCATGTTATACGCCAATACCAAATTTGGAATACAAAGAACCATGAGAATAAACAAAGCGATATGACCCGGTTTCAAATTCAAAACCCTAAAATTATATATATCACGTATATTGGTGATCTTATCTATAAAAAATCCCGATAATATCGCAACATTCACTGCGAAAGTATAAGTGAACCGTCTCTGGAACAATGCAAGCACAAGGACGATCAATGTCCATATTACAAGAAACAATCTTCCTTTATCTATTCCTGTTCGATTATAATATAACAACAAGAAAAGTCCGATGATCGCAAGATAAAAACTAAAAGCAAATGAATACCAGACAGGGTTACTGAAGAATTGCCATCCCAGGAAAAACCCGTCATATGTATAAAATAACGGCTGCGCCTCAATTATTTGTTTTAATACAGGTGCATCCCTGAGCAAATATCCTATGCTATTTGATAGATTGTCATAGAAAGATGGCAAACTAAATATCAGTATTAAAACGAATGAAGCGAACATAACTAGAATTATTGATGGAAATAAAAACCATTTTTGATTCTTCATTATCCTGAAAATAATTCCTACAAAAATTACTGTTAATGCACATAAAAATACAAACAGCGGCTGAAAATATGAGAGAGTACCTGCCTGGATATCCCTTTGCCATGGTGTCCAGAGATAGAAAAAGATAATCGTAACAAATGCGATCAAAAATGAAATAGTACCGTTTTTCAGAAGATAATTAGAATTAACATTTGATTTTTTATCCAGAACGAATTGAATGATTATATAGGATAATATTATCCCGATGAATATCGGAGCTCCGATCCATGTAAGAAATGATAACCCGATCATGATCCCGGATAAGATAGAAAATTCGTATGAATCGTTTTTTAATGATTTTATAAAAAACAAATAAGCTAATACCGAAATCAGGACCTCTGCAATATGATGGTCTGTAAATCCAAGAAAAGATATCTGGGCGTGTGCAGGCATCACTGCAAGTAAAAGGGAACTGTAAATGGCGATTCGTTCATTAAAAATTTCTTTTGCTATATAATATACTGAAATTATTGAGAAAATACCCAAAATAACAGGTATAAATGCGCCTATAGTTTCAACAAGATGTATGCCGGGTTTCCCAAGACCTGCTATTAAAGATATTAGCGCGATAATTTGATCAAAGAGAGGCGGCCAGCCCACAACAACACCGTACGGATAATTAATAAACGAATCAAAAAAGAATGTTTCAGGGAACGACTCAATATATGAAAATACCCTCCACATGTGATAATACGGATCTGCCTCAAGAAACACTATCCTGCCAGGTTCAAATACCTGCGAAAAAGTAAAAAACCTTACAATAAGACCGATCAAAAGTATTAAAAATAAGTAAATATGGCTCTTAAGATCCAACTTTATTTTATTCCAAATTATCATTTTTGCATTAATGCTCATACAATAATATTACTATTTAAGCTTTGCAAAAATAATTTTTTGATTTTTTTTAATTTTGCTAACAATTACAATTGCTGCAAAGGATATTAAAGAAAAATAAAATGAAAATCCCGGGGTTTGAATAGCAGGTGTTTCCTGGATTTCCGGAGGAATATATCTAACCGTGCGAATCTCAGTTTTAATGTTTCCTGCTTTATCTACTGCCTTTATTGATATAATGTTTATACCTTCAGAAAGTGTTAATGTTGCTTTCCAGTTATCTGCGCCGGCATCGATACCATTTACTGTAACAATTAATATGCCGGCCGGATCTTTTGCTGTGCCTGAAACGGTCAGTGTTTCAGAAGTGATATTTATGGGAATAGGATTTATTCTAAGTTCAGGAGGTATCAAATCCTGGGCAACTTTAGATATTGTTGTAGATTCAGGGACCTCTGTGCCAAAAGCATAAACATAACCATCATTTGATGTGGCATATAATATATTATCCGATATTGCCAGGGATATTATTCCACTACCTGCATCATAACTGCTGACTTTAGTTCCTTTTTCCCTGTCAATAGCGTAAATAGTTCCGTCCTTTGATCCTGCATAAACAATATCCTTTGTCACTATTGGCTGTGAGTCGATCCATCCACCGGTTACAAATTTCCAGATAATATCCCCGTTATCCATATCTATTGCGTATAATGTATTATCATTAGAACCTGCATAAACCGAATTTTGAAAAACTGCAGGAGATGATTTTACTACATCATTGGTTTTTTCTCGCCATTTCAATTCTCCGCTATTCGCATCAACTGCATAAACATTGAAATCATTTGCTCCTGCAAATACAATGCCGTTGATAACAGCCGGAGATGATGTGATGCTCCCGCCAGCCGGGTATTTCCATCTGAGATTTTTATTTCCTGCATCAAGAGCATACAGGTAATTATCATTTGAACCTGCATATACCATGCCCTGTGAAATTGCAGGCGCGGATTCGACCCATCCACCGGTTGCATATCTCCAATCTGTACTGCCATTGTTAACATATATCGCATAAATGTATCTATCAGATCCCCCATATAGAATATTGTTATAAACAATTGGTGGTGAAGCCGTACTAAATCCGGTATTTGAGCTCCATTTCTGGTTTCCATTATAATCTATAGCGTAAATATTATTATCAAAAGAAGCTGCAAAAACCACCCCGTTCTTTGCTGCCGGAGTATAGACTTTTCCAAGAGTGGGGAACTGCCATTTTAACTCACCCTTAACAGCGTCTATAGCATACAAATTATTATCGTCAGAGCCTGCAAAGAGTATTCCTGCATCAATTATAGGTGCAGATATTTCTGAATTCCCTATATGGTATTTCCACTTTAATTCCAGTGGAATTGGCGAACTATCTGAATAACCGCTATGCGCAAGATCCCCACCATAATTCTGCCAGTTCGCTGATACTGATGAAGGCAAAAAGATGAAAATAAGGCTCAAAATCAATAATTTATGAAGAGGTGTGTATAAAGTCAAAATATTCACTTTCTTTTTCCTGCCGGATTTCACTCTTGATAACTTATTTACAATTAGATACTCAAGCATATAACCCTTATGATTTCGAGAGGCTGTTGCAGTGCTCGTTGGTTTGATTTTTACTTCTTTATTTGAACCCTCTCCCACGGCTAAAGCCGGGAGATTCCCATACGCTCATATAAGCTCTCTATGGCTCTCATCTAGGGGGATTACAGCATCCATAGCCTCACTTATAATTCGTACAGGATTAACGAGCGAACCACTCTGGCTCTGGATTCCTTTGAATCCAAAGCTGGTAGGGCAAACCTTACCTATCGCAGTTTGTTTCGCCCTTGAAATCGCATCGCTAAGGATAGATTCCAGACCTTGCCAGAGGTCTTTCGCTCTGGCTAAATCAAGGGCGCTTGTTTCCTTATCCACACATTTTGCCAGAAATGCAGAATACAAGTCCCTCTGCATCCTGATACCACAACAGATATGCCATCGTTTGCTAAGTGGTTTCTTAACAGCTTGCTCGCATATATGGCATATTTGAGATAGTTTCGTTGTCGGTGTTGGAAATTCAAATAAGTAGCCACCAGCATTTTCAGCTTTTCGTTTGAGGCTATTCATGAACATGGATGGAGCACGCATATTAATCGATCTGCCATATCGCTTTTGCCAGCCTTTATATGATACTTTTTCGGTTTTTATCTGTGTACCCATTGCGATTATTTCGTTTATATCTTTTCCATGAAGGGATTTTCGATGTGCAGCTAAGATTCGATCTGTTTCAGCAAGGTCTTTGCTTATTGTTTTATACCGATTTGATTTTTTAAACTTCTTTCCCTTCTTAACCGTTCCGTTTTTATTATAATTATCAGGATTGGTAGCCCGGAGTGACCGATCAAGTTTACGTTGTAGTTTTCGTTTCTTTTTCTGATCCGGGATTAACTCACCGCAAAACTGTTTCAGAGTAGCTTTTGTATCTGCAACTGTTGCTATTGTACCTGTTCCTACATCCAGCCCGACCCCTTCTGTCCCGATCTTGTTTTTAGGATTCTGGCATGGTGTTCCTTCATTGACCAATTGAAGATAGAATCGGTTCTTGCCATTGATCTTTCTTCGGACAATTCTACAATACTTAACTTTATGGTTTAAACCGTATGCGATTAAATCATTATCCTGGTCGATAATACATGGTATTTCAAGACCAGACCAATAGAGGCTATTGTCCCTGAATATTAATCCGGTTTCATTGTTTTTTCCTTCCAGAGAATCCATTTGGTTTTTTCCTTTAAATCTCACGTTTTTCGCTTTTCCAAATGCTTTTTTCTGGACTGCTTTGAAGGCTCTCGTTGCTAATTTCTGAGCGATATGAGCATGAATATGCTCTTCCATCCAGCTATTCCTTATTCCAGTTGCATAATGCTGAATATCATAATCGGTAAACCCTTCCTTCCTGTTAAGATCATTGAATGCTTTTGTTCGTTCCTTTTTCTGTTTACCATTAATGGTTTTTGGGAGTTTCTGGATTTCCTGATACTCTTTTGATTGCTGGATAAGTCCAAGTCGTTCCAGGGCTTCCCCAAGACATGCATGATACAACTGCCTGCCAGTATCCAGACGTATAAGTATAGTAGCTTCGTCTGCCGATGTGGTTTTTAAGGGGAGTTCTGTTACGAACGATGGAGTTTCTGATCTCATTGTGTATTCTGTTCCTGAATATATTCCTTGATCGTTTCACTGCTAACATTTCCAGCAGTTGATACAAAATAAGAATGAGTCCACAGAGAAGGGAGTTTCAAAAGCTCAGGATACTCTTTTCTTAATAGATTTGAACTTCTGCCTTTGAAGGCTTTGATGAGATTATGAATTAATATGTTCGGATGAGATGATACAAACAAATGCAAATGATCTGGCATGATTTCAAGGGCTAAGATTTCCACATTTTTCTCTTTTGCTACTTCATTTATGATCTGCTCTAACCGTATTTTAATGTCGCCAACTAATACTTTCTTCCTTCGTTTCGGACACCAGATAAGGTGATAGTTTATGAGAAATACCTTATTTCTTGAATGTTTATATTGCATGTGAAATTATTCATAACCGGATGGAAGTTCATTATAAATTCGTTCGGGATCATCATATTTTTGTATTAACGACTCCATTTCTTTTTTACTCAATATTTCGTGACCACAAGTACAATTTAAATAAGAACCAATAATCTCATCGTCCGATTGTCTTTTAATCATCTCTTCATAATCATGTTTTGATTTTCCAAGAGATTTAGATAATTCGGTGCTTTGAGCATAATGTCTTTGCCTTAAATATTCGGCATAATCTGATTTTTTCGTTTTATCACCTGAGATACGATAATGTTGTTGTTGTTGTGTGTATAGTTATCTACTACTATTAAATGATGTAGTCGCTGATACTAAGGGGTTCGCTATCCCCACGGCTAAAGCCGGAGGCTTGCGCTCACCCCTTAACCCCACAATTTGTCATGCGGATTACAAAAACTTACACGCAATTTTCTCAAAAATATATATTCGTCACTACCCCAAATAGAATTCAGAAGGCATCCCCGCGGGTGCATTAGGTCTCGATTGCTTATGTGTTGTTTTGCTTTAGATCGATAAAAATTGCACTAATTTACCTTGGGCATACCGAAGAAAAATTACTTTGGGATTAAAATTTTTCCCTATTCATCTAGAAAAATAATAAATTGCATAATATGTTATGACTATACTTAACGACAACGCAATTAAAGACTCTCCTTTAGATAAAATAACGCCACTCCCTAAATACTTACCTATAACTGCCAATACAATAATCCAAAAAACGATCCAAAACCATCCATATAAAAAATTGACATTCACCATTCCCAATCTTATCTTGAGAAAAGTTGGAATTGTTGCCCCGGTTATATATAATTGATATTTTCCAGTTGTTTTTGGCGAAAAGATAAGGGTTGTAAAAGTAGTGCTTGATTTATAATCATCCTTCTCTTTATTCGGAACATGAAACGCCATATTCAAGGAAGAAGAATTACGATTTGGGTCTATGATAGTAATCTTCAGTTGTTCATGTGAATATATATAAGATTGTGTGGCACTGAAAATAAAGGTTATGTCTTTAATATCGTAGACAAAAAATTCGCCTGCAAAGGTATTCCCCGGAAGAACCTCATCATCTAATAGTAAATCTCCAGTATATCCTGTTAAGATGTAACCACCGACAAAAAAGAAGATGTTAAAAAGTGCAACCGCGAAAAATATATTCAAATGCTGCATGAATGTATTTTTTAAAAGATTTATGATGTCATGGAAAGACTTTATACCCATATTTTTCTCCTAAATCTTCTTTATATCAGTAAGTATATCTATATATTTATTGTTAATTTTACCTCATAGTTGCTATCTATTATAAAATATCAACACCTGATGCCATAAAATCATTCCGTGCCAACGCTTCAAGATATGTTAACAGATGCATGAGAACCCCTATCGTTCTGAGTCACAAATCATGTATTTATAAATTGTGTTGCACATTGACAAAACTACCAACATGAATTGAAACTGTTTTGATTCCGATTAAATTCTATCCCCGAATGCAAAATTGGGTTTGATGAACCTGATCCGGATATTGAGTTTCTCCCCCTTTTTTGCATCTTTTACGAACACAACGAAATCATTGATCTTTGCGATCCCGTCCCCGCTTGCGCCTGTGTCCTCTATTGTTACAGCATATTCCCCGTTCATCTTGACCGCGTCTGTCAATAATTCCTTTCCGATAATATAGATCTCAGCGCTCTGCTGCCTGGACGCTTCGGGAGAAAAAGCCTGTACCTTTCCAAAAATCCCCCGGACCTTATTGAGAAAGTTCGGGAACATATCTCCCTGGAAGACTTTAACCGCAAAATTTCCTCCATTCTTTAGTATCTTTCTTGCGCACTCAAGAGCTGAAGTTGAAAGGTCAATAGAACGGGCATGGTCATAACTCCAGCTCCCTGAAAGGTTGGGCGCAGCATCGCAAATTACAGCATCAGCCCTATCCGACTTGATCTTCTCCCTTATCTTTTCAATGGTTTTATCAAGCCGGATATCACCTTTTATTACATCCACACCTTCTATCTCCTCGATATCCAGAATATCCACGCCTACAACTATTCCGCCAGATAGTTCTTTTGCAACCTGGAGCCATCCCCCGGGCGCTGCGCCAAGATCAACAACAGTATCTCCTTTATTAATTATCTTAAACTTTTCATTGATCTGCTTGAGTTTAAAAGCAGCGCGGGAACGATAACCTTCATCCTTTGCTTTTCTATAGAAAAAATCCCTTCTGTCTCGCGGCATTTTTTAATCCTTTATTACTATTAATATTTTATTCTTTAGTTCCTGCATATACCCACTGGTCATAAATGCCTTTGCTATCGGTATTATCAATTAATTGTCCCCTGATCCCATTTATTTCAAGTGCGTTTTTCAATATCTCTATCTCTTCTTTCTTATTTACTGTCAACAGGATCATTCCTCTGGGTTTGAGAATCGACACTGATTCAACCATCATTTTTTCCCATATACTTTTATTGAAAGGATATATCGTCCCAAGCATAAAGCCCACTATTGTATCAAAAGAATTTATATTGAAGAATTCTGAAAGCCTCGTGGCATCAATAACTATTGTCCTCTTCGGGTCAAGCACACTATGTTCAAGTCCCTGGCATATCTGGCATTTATCATAATCAATAGATAGAGGATCATATCCCATATTATGGAGCGGCAGGGTGGACATCCCGTTCCCGCAGCATATTTCCAGTATGCTGCCCTCAAGTCTGTATTTATCAAGGATTCCTTTTAGCCTGGCATTCCTGCTTTCAATATAAACCATATTATAGGGTTCTTTGTTCACGTGGCAATTTTCACATAGATGCCTGCTAACAAGCTCGATGGAAAAATATTCATATACAGCTTCGCTAAATTCCCGGATCGTTGTGTTATACGAATTTTGCAGCTTCATATCTTTAACAATTCCGGAAAAAATCATGCTGCTATTATTTGGAACCGGCCTTGATGAAATTATATTTGTAAAAATTGCATGGAACGATTCTGATTCTTCGGATTCAGGATTAATAAGGACAAGTCCAATAACGTTATCATTTTCATCTTTTATCCCTGATACCAGGGCATCCGGGTCTTTCCTGATATTTCCCAGATACTGCAATGTAAGCGTATTGTTTTTTAAAGAAGCAAAACTTTCTTCAACAAAACAGATATTCTCATTTTCAGGAAGACATAAGATTTTGTGGATAAGCATCTAAATTTCAATTGCCTTCATCGGGTTCATCGTCACGATAGCTTGTATCCCCTATCATTGCTGCCCGGAGTGAATCTACCCCATCAAGCCATTCAGCCACAAGTCCGTCAGGAATATCCTCAAGGTCCTTATCTTTTATTTTCCCGCCCGCAAGGATGTTTGCGCCGATCTCTGCAATATTTCCAAGGACTGCTCCCATATTCTCTTCTTTCTCAGCTTCTATTGCTTTTTTGATCAAAGGCTTGAGAGATTTTGTTTTTTCAAACGCTTTCTCTATGTAACATTCACATGAAGCAAAAACACCCATTAGCGATAATTGCGTGGATTCGATCATCATATCGATATCCTCAGAAATGGGCTCAACTTGTTTAAGGACTATTTCCTTAATTGCTGTGATCTGTCCCAGCGCATCTTCTTTTGTGATTAAGTTCTTATCAAATTTTGCAATAATTTTAAGACATGCAAGGACAACGTCATCTTCCATATTAACAAAAATCGCTCCTTTTTGCTGGTCATCGATCTTAAAACCGCTTTCTTTGACCTGTATTATCCAGTTCTGCCATCTTTCCTGTGTATAAAAGGGAATTATAATTTTTTGTACTTGCATGATATTCTCTCATTGTTTTGAATAATATTTTAATTTATGGTCGTTATTTGTTTTTTTCCGTTGATTCTGTCAATTTCTTCACTTTGCTGATTAATTCATTTTTCCCGAATGGTTTAGTTATATAATCATCAGCTTTTAAAACATGCAGCCCAAGCAATTTATCGATATTCTGCGCTTTTGCGGTCAAAATAGCGATGGGAATGCCCGGGTCTCTTTCTTTCATTTTCCTGAATACATCCCATCCATCCATGTCAGGCATCATGATGTCAAGAAGGACCAGATCGGGCCGTACGGTAGCTATTTGATCCAGAGCTTCCTTTCCGTTATTTGCAAGAATCGCTTCAAAACCCCCGCTCTCAAGTACCAGCTTAACAAGTTCGAGCGTATCAGGTTCATCATCCACTACAAGAACTTTTTTTGTTGAATTATCTGCACTCATTATTTCACCCGTTTTGGCAACAAAATATGAAAGGTACTCCCCCTATTTTTACTTTCCGCCCATATTCTGCCATTATGCGCGTCTATAATTTTCTTCGATATCCATAAACCCAATCCAGTACCGCCGAATTTTCGTTTATCTGATGAATCCACCTGATAGAACCTGTCAAATATCTTTTCCATCTTATCTTCAGGGATACCAATCCCTGTATCGCTGATCACAATATGGACCTTTTCATTATCCGTTTCTCCTTTTATAATTATCTCACCCGCGATTGTGAATTTAATGGCATTTTCCACTATATTTGAAAATACTTCTATTAATCTTTCGTTATCTCCTTCAACAATCAGGGAGTCAGGGATATCAATGGTTATAGGTATATTCTTACTAACTGCAATGTTCTTCATATCTTCGACCACACTCGTGATAAGTTCATTAATCACTATATTTTCTCTGGTGAGTTGGAGATCGCTTGAGTCGATTATCTGGGTATCAAGAAGTGACCTTATCAACCTGTATAATCGTTTTGAATTCCGGAATATGATTTCAATTTTATGACGTTGTTTTTGCGTCAAATTTTCTTCCAGCATTAGTTCAGTATATCCCATAACAGATGTAAGTGGAGTTCTAAGTTCATGAGATATACTTGAAAGAAAATTATCTTTGATCTTATACAGTTCCTGGAGTTTCGAATATGTTAATTTAAGCTCTTCATAAGAGTCTTTAAGTTCTTCCTCAAGTTTTTTCTTTTCAGATACATCCTTGATAACAGTTATAATCTTTTCAACTGATCCATTCTTGTCCTTGACGGGGATTTTGCTGGTGCTTGTATATATTATTTCATCATAATATTGTATTTTTTCCTCACTTTGAAAAATTTCTCCGGTTTTAATAACATGATCATACTCCTGATCGACATGTCTTTTCTTAAGGAATGAAAATATATCGTAAAGATTCTTATTTATGACCTCTTCTCTTTTAATCCTGCCAAGTTTTATTAATTCATCATTTACAGCAAGGATTTTCATATCCCTGTCAACAACATGCAACGCAAGATTTATATTATTCAGGATTTCATCGTTAAATTCTTTAAGATATTTTATATTATCATAGAAATTTATATTCTCTATGGCCACACCAATCTGGTTTCCTATAGCCGAGAAAAGTTCTTTTTCCCTGCTTGAAAAAATATGATTTTTCTTGCTTGTGATCTTAATTACCCCAAAAACTTTATCTTTTGATTTAAGTGGAATAACTGCATAAGAATAATTAACATCCTCTGTCGGTAAAGTATTTTCCTTGCCTTCAACGATCAGTACTTCATTTACCTTCCCGGGTTCAAAAGAATCATTGTGTTTTTCACCCTGATGATTTATCAGGGTAAATTTCCCGGTTTTGTCATCAATCAGATAAGCTTTCCCATATTCCATATCTGTCAATTTTAGAATATTTTCAAGAGATTTTGTTACTATTCTATCAATATCAAATGCTTCACTAATATTCTTTGAAATTTCATTTAGCACCGTAAGTTCACGATTTCGAAGCAATATCTCATTTTCAAGATTTTTATGCTGTGTTACATCCCTTATTACCATTATAATATTTGGATTTTCCTTTTTATCGATGAACAGTGATGAATTTATATCAAGAATTTTTGTGCTGGAATTGAATTTACTCTCTTGCATAAATCGTATTGGCTGCCCCGTTTGCAATAATCTATTGATCGGACACCCTTCCTTTTGAGAAGGTAATATTGCAAAAATCAATTCATGGCATGTTTTTCCTAAAACCTCTTTCTCACTCATTCCCGTCATTTTCAAGAAAGAGCTGTTCATTTTAATGATCTCATGGTTAATGTTCATGACAATAATTCCATCTTCAATACTGTGGAACAATGTCTCCAGATATCTTTCTGCATTTTCGGTTTTTTCTTTTGAAGTAATAAGTTCCTTGATCTTTTGATCAAGGGTATAAGACATATCATTAAATGTTCGTGCAAGTTCCCCCATTTCATCATTGGAACCTACTTCTATCTTCTGGTCAAGAATACCTTTATTTATTCTTTTTGCCCCTTCATTAAGCCTTATGATAGGCTCTGTCAATCGTTTTCCTATAAAATAGATAAAAATCGCACCAAGCAGCACGGCGCAGATAGCCAAAAACAGGATTTTTCGTGATGCATCAAGGATTTGTGCTCTTACCTTGTTTTCTGATAATCCGATATGTACATACCCAATATTCTTGAAAAGAGGTGCATCAAATTCATGTATGATTCCCTTTTCAGTTTCTAATATCTTTTCTTTCCGGACATTTTCAGGCTTGGCAAAATCGATTAGTGCTTTTGGGAAACCGTTTTCAAACGTATGAACAAGCACGATTCCCTGTGAATCCACCACATATATATATTCGATCTCAGGATAGCTGTTCTTTGCATTATCTACTGTTTTACTCACCTCAACAAAATCATTTATAAGAAAATTATTTGAAATTTCCGAAGCAAGGTTATTTGCCAATAAAAAACCTACATTCCTGAATTCTCCTTCGATTATTCCTGTTTGTATATCCTGGATAACAAAATTTGAACCTGCAACGATCAAAAAAATAATTGCCAGCATGGATATTATGAGCCGGCCGCGAAGGCTGCTCATTTTATTTGTTTCCTCATTTCCCTGATAGAATCATAAGCATTATCTTCGAGATAAACGAACCTGTTGACCTTGACCAATGAAAGTATTCTCTTTCCCTCTTCATCTTTATCCATATTCAAGAAAACATTCCTGAGTCTTTCCTCCAGAAAAGGATCCATATCCTTTGAAACAACGACAGGAGGAATACCAAAAGATGGTGATGTTTCAATGATTCTCGTTTTAGCTATTATTTCAGGGCGCGTTTCTTTCATATATTCGTATACAAGGCTGTCTACCGCTGCTCCTTCTGCCAGTTGCTCAGCTACTGCAATTATGGAATTATCGTGACTGTATGTGTAAAACCAATTATTTCTTCCCTGCCCGTCAATTCCAAAGAATGAGTCCGGCGTTTCATTAATAAGAAAAAGCCTGTATGTCGGATAAAGTTTTCCTGAATTTGAGAGTGGATCTGTAAAAGCAAATTTCTTGCCTCTTAAGTCGATCAAATTGGTATAATTGCTATTGTTGTGGACAATTATATATGAATGATATGTTGTATTCCCGTTAACTTCAGGCACAACAAGGATCTTCATCCCGAATTCCGAGTTTCCATCAATGTATGCCCCGCCGCATACAAAAGCAAAGTCAATTTCATTGTTTTTAATAAGTTCATTTATTTCCTGATAACTTCTTCTCTGTATTATTTTTACATTACCACGCAGAGACCGGGAAATATATTGGATCATTTCGTTATAATATTCATATGATTCTTTTGGGGAAACTACCGAAGCGATCGCCACATTAATTGAAGAATCATTCTTTATGGTTTCAGGCTCCTGAATTACATTAAGATCTATTTTTTCGATTTTATCAATACAGCCCGATATTAATAAAATAAAGGTTACAGATAGTATATATACATATTTCATTACGATTAACCTCTAAATAATTCTATAATTAACCAGCCCCAGTATCTTATTGATGCGATAAGACCCAGAGTAAGCCCGATTGAAAAAAAGACATATCCATAAAAATCTGTATATTGAATTCCTACAGATAATATCTTTATGATAGAAGCAAATAATAAGAAAAATATTCCAAGATAATAAATATAATAATACTTTCTCAATCCCATAACATTGCCCAATCGTTTGCTTATGACACTCAGAAAATATAGTATAAGAGCGAATAAAAGAAAAGAAACGATATCAAGAATTTCAAAATAGTCTATCATTTTACTCCCACCATTATTCTGTAAAGGTAATAAGTAGCAATGAAAGAGATAAATACCCCGATAAATTCCACATATTCACTTTCAAGCTTATTGAATGAATACAAATTAATGACTACAGCAAAAAGGAAAATTATCGGAATAAGATAAAAATAATAAAAAGTCTTCACTCCAAATTTTTTTTGATAAAACATGGCTATTGCAGCTATAAAAATCATGATAAAACTGGCAATTATCCAGGAATAAATTTTAATGATTTGCTCAAGTGATATTTCAATCATAAGGTTATTTCTTAAACGCTTCCACAAAAGCCTGAGATGGAATCTTAATAGGGTTGCCTGATAATAAACCTGAGTATTCACTGAAAGGCAATTTGATTTCAGCACCATTCTTAGTGATAACGATTTCCCTTATCTCTTTATCATGGTCGCTTCCCCTCATCTTAAGTACTGATATGGCTTTTCGCATCTCGCTTTTTATCTCTACGTACCGAAGCAGTATAACTGTATCCAGAAACGGGGAGATGCCCGTTCCTGTGATCTGTGTTGCTCCTGTCAGGTTTGAAGTCTCATTTGTATAGACTGCCGTTATATTCTTATTTTTTAGGATATTACTGACCGTCCCCATATATTCAGGCAGTTGTGCATATTGGGGTAACATTCTCTGTAATCTTCCTGTCCCATCCAGCAGTAAACGTGTAGCTTTTATAGTGTCAATTGTCTCTTCGATCTGTAGTGCCAGTTCATATGCATCATATTCAAGAGGAGATATTATTTTCAGTAATTTTTTATTTTCAAATTCCTCCAGGTTCCAATTGAACACTTTAGAATTTTCACGGATTTGCTCTGTGTCCTCTTCAAAAGAAACTATTATACCAGGTTCATTTTTTAAGAGGCCATCTATGATGAATTGTATCCCAAGTATTGTCTTCCCTGTTCCACTTGAGCCGGAGATCAATATTGAAGAACCACGTACGAAGCCTCCACCGGTCATTTTATCCAGTCCCTTTACACCTGTTGATATCCGTTCATTGAAGACAGATTTCCTGGCTATTGCATGTATTCTGGGAAATACTATAAATCCATCTTTATTAATTTTACACGAATGTTTACCACCCTGGATTTCCTGTCCCCTCATTTTGAGAACATTCAGGTATCTGATGTTTTTTTCATAAAATGGCTCATTGCTGATCTGGATTATACCATCGACCATATAACTCAGTGTACTCTTGATAAGCTCCTCTCCTGTAAATTCCCCGGTTAATAGGACAAGAGAATTCCATCCTTTCATGCTGGTAAAAAAATCATAGTAAAACTGCCTCTGTGATTCGCTATCCAATCCATAAGCAAACACGTTCACAGGGTCAATGACGATCCTGTCAGGCTTGATTATTTCAATATTCCGCTCCATTTCCTTAATGATCGCTTCAGAACCCTTATGAATTATATCGATACCGATAGGCACATACTTAACATTACCTTTTGCAAGAAGTGAAATATTATAGAAAGAGAATTGTGACATGAAGTTGTTGATCATGGCAATGGGCTCGGAAATTGCAGTTATGTACATACAGATCTCCTCATTTTTTGCAGAGTTAAAAATTGATTGCATTACCAGTGTTGTTTTTCCAGTCCCGGCAGTACCTGCTATCAATACAATTGAGGGTCTAAGGAAACCTCCTTTAAGTACTTTATCAAGACCATTTACTCCTGTTATGACCTGCTTCATGACATGCTCATTTTATGATTTGAGACTATAACAACTTTTCTCTATCTTTTCTATTTAGCCACATGAAAGAAACATTATCCAATAATATTTCTTATCTGCTCAGATGCTTTTGCCATTTCAATTAGGACCAATCCAAGACTTGCATCTGGTTTTGTCATGACCAGAAGCAATGCTTTTGGTCCAGCACCTGTTCCGATTATTCTCCCGCTATTCGATTCAACAATTATTCTCTCAGGAATGCCTTTTCCAAGCTCTGTTGTTGCTGTTTCCGCCGCTCCTATCATTGTAGCTGACATGGCCACAAAGGTCTCAGCATGCTGCTTTTTACTTATAGTCGAACAGATCAGCAAACCATCCCTGCTTGCCACAGCCGATTCTTCAACACCCCCGATATTATTGATATTTTTCAGTACCTTTTCAAGCATTTCTATTGTTGTCATATTATGTTAAAATTACTTTATTTTTAACTATCACATTTGAATCATACAGATTACAATTAATACATTATCATTATGTACGTATCGAATCTGACATATTACTGTATGATTTAGATATATAAGAAGATTGTCATTCAAACAATATTGCTTAATTTAAGCAATATTGCTATAAAATAAAAACATAATTTGACAATCTATTTAAGCACGTATTATATTAATTATATTGCTTCAATTAAGCAATATTTCAATTGTTACAGTATAGACTATAGGTGTTGATTTAGCTGAAAAAACGAAGTAAGGTGATAAATATATGAATACCAGGGATATACTCCATCTAACAGCCTGCTCTGATCTGCGAAGGAATATCCTTATCAGCATGATTGAACAAGATAAATCGCTGGGTGATTTGCGAAAGGGGCTGAATATAAGTTCAACTACGGTCCTGCATGCATTAAAAGAGCTTGAAAAGAATAACCTGACCTTTCAACAGAAAAATAAAAATTATGCGCTCACAAATACAGGAAGGATTATAACCCTGAAGCTTATAGATTTCAGTAATGCTGCCGAGGTGATGAGAAAGCATGAAAGGTTCTGGCTTGATCACGATATAAGTGGAATTCCTGATCATTTGATGGAGAAGATTGGAAAGCTAAAAAACTCTTTTATTGAAAAAGCTCCCAGCACTAATATTTTTAAAGTTTATTCCACATTTATCGAAATGCTAAAAAGTGGAAAAGAAATTAGAGGTATATCTTCCGTATTTGCTCCTGATTATCCATCTACATTTAAAGAACTGATTTTAAATAAAAAAATTGATACAAAACTTGTATTAACAGAGGAAGTAATGAGCAGAATAGATAAAGAAACCGTTAATGAAATTTATAATTCTAAGGACAAAAAACTTGAAATATACATCAGCGAACCAAATATTAAAATCGGATTTATGAGTACTGATTCTGCCCTTTCCCTCGGTTTTTACGATCATCAAGGCATATACGACTGGAATCAAGATTTAATTAGCTATGATAAAGATGCAATAGCTTGGGGATATGATTTGTTTGAATATTACGCTAAAAAATCAAAAATGATTCGTTTATGAAATTCGAAATTTACTTATTAATTCAATTAACTTAAGCTAATGGAAAATCTTTTTCCTCCAAATAAGGAAAAGATTATGTCTGAATATAAAAATATTTTAAAAAAAATCAGTTTATTAACTTTTAATTTTGTATCATTCTTGTCGATATCTTCGATATTGATTGCGTTAGTCGGTATTTTATTACCTTATTTTACTTTTCTGATGTATAATATTAAACCCGATTTTTATTTACTTTTATCATCCTATCTCCTTACTTTTACTGTATACAGCATTGATAAATTATCCAATATAAATGAAGATTCAATAAGCTTGCCAGAAAGGGCGGAGTTTATTGTCAGGTACAGGAAAATATTAATTTACGTAACAATAGCATCGTATATTGTTGCTCTCACTTTGGCCCTTTTAAAAAATACTCTTGCCCTTTATGTAATTCTTTTTCCTTTATGTATTGGATTGATATATAGCATAAAGATATCGAATTTTCGGTTAAAAGATATTCCTGCCTTAAAGAACATATCAATTGCATTATCATGGGCAGTCGTAGGAACATTTCTTCCTTTAGCAGTTTCGTCTAAACCCTTTGCCTCCACTGTGCTTATTTTTTCTTTTATTTTTGTTAAATGTTTTATTAATTCGGTTCTATTCGATGTCCGGGATATTGAAGGCGATAGAGTAAATGGAGTAAGGACAATCCCAGTTCTTCTTGGATTGAATAATACAAAATATCTACTCTTAACTTTGAATTCTACTCTCATCCCCTGGCTCATGATTTCTTATTCCAAGGGTTATTTTCATAAATATATTATTATTATTATAATATTAACAATATTATATGGGTATCTGTATACCGTTCATTTCTGCAAAAAAAACCTAAAGATAGGGAAATCCCTAGATTTGTTAGTGGATGGTGAATGGATATATATTTCGATATTTACTTTTTTTCCATTGACGGGATATAATTTTATAATAACAATACTTTGCTTTTAACTTATTCAATGAATATCGCAGGCCTCATCGGAACTGCATGCTTGCTTTTCCCCTGCGGATCATATCCTGGCTCATCGGCGCTGTATATCTCGATATTGCATCCTATCTCGCAGCTTAAGAAATCCACAGCTTCATAAAGAGCTTTTGTTTCATCAAAATCCACTTCGGTCAGGGAGTCCATCATTTCTTTTTCCATCCCCTGGACATCAGTTATTATCTTTTGCGCAAATTTCGGGACCTCTTTTGCAAATGGCCTCATCAAAGGATCGCTCATGAGTGCATTCATGAGAGTTTTCATATCAAGAACATTATCTTTTTTCATCATGATAGCTTTTACCAGGACCTTTTTCTTCCAGGAAGCTGCAGTATATAGAACTACTCTTTTTGGTTTGATTCTAATGAGCCTTATTATTTCCTCAATATCCCTGAGAGTATTACCCGTTATTTCTTCTGCAAGTTCTGCGCCCCTGTCAATTAATGAAATATTTGCTTCAGGGAACTTATCCAATGAAATGAAATCCTTTCCGGATCTTTCATGGATTTCTTCACAGATATGAGGTGTAAATGGCGCCATTAATCTGATCCAGACACCTATGATGTCTGCTTTTACTGCAACGCCTCCACGCCGTTCATACCATTTCATGTCATTCATCATGTGATAAAAAGCATTCTGCACCGCCCGTCTTATCTCCATTTTATTCAGGGCATCAGTAGTTTCTTTTATCCTGTATTGTAATTTACTGAGCATCCATTTATCTATGAACTTCAATTCGTAATTCCCGGCATTCCGGTCACAGGGCGGACAATCAAATGCCATTTTATAGAATCTTTCAAATTGCTTTCGTGTGGATTCAATATCAGCAGATCTCCAATCTGCATCCTGGACATGCTCGGCCGTACTCAGGATATAAAGACGTGTGATATCAGCGCCATATTCTTTTACAGCGGATTTTAATGTGAGGATAGGGCCTTTGGATTTACTCATCTTTTGCCCTTCAAGTGAGACAAAACCATTGATGGCAATAGCACGCGGCCAGTGGATTTTTGGAAAAATAGCTACATGATGGAACAGGAAAAACAACAGGTGATTCGGGATAAGGTCTTTCCCGGAAGAGCGAAGGTCAACCGGGTACCAGTAAAGGAAATCCTGCCTTATACTATTGATCGTGCTTTCATCGATCCCTGTAATTGAGGCTGTAGTTTGCGCTGTCCCTTCACCAAGGAAGCAATAATTGAAAAACTCGGCTTTTAATTGTTCGGGTTCAAATTCATCAAGGTATTTTGCAACAATATAATATCCCATATAAATGGTTGAATCGCCCAACGATTCTATTACCCATTCCGGGTCCCATGGAACCCTTGTTCCAAGCCCTTTCCGGCGCGCACATGCTTTATCTTTCAGCCAGTCTATCTTATTTCCAAATTCCACTCGTAATTCAGGTGGTATTATTTGCATATTTCCAAGGCATTCATAAACCTGTTCTTTCCATGAAGGATCTGAATAATTCAGGAACCACTGGTCTTTTACCATTTTTATAACACACGTGGCGCCGCACCTGCATATTACCGGCTGTTCGCTGAACTCATAGAATATATCCGCTATCCCCTGTTCAATAAAGTCGTGGGTAAGAACATCTTTAATTTTTGAGACTGCCATTCCTGCATATTTCCCGGTTGTCTCAGTAAGAACGCCCGAATGGAATTCCCGCCTGTAAACGAGTTTTGTCGCTTCTTCTGCTTTGGGATCATTCTGGTCTTTTACTTTTAATTCAGAAACCGCATCCACAGCAGGATATTTTCCGTATTCCGGCACTTTTATGAGCGAAATGAGGGGAATTGTGGAGACATCTTCTGTAATTGCGTATTTTGAGAGATCAGCACCTTTTAGATCGCGAAGTGCAAGGTAATCATATGGCGCATGCGCCGGAACACTCATCACGATACCGCTGCCATTTTCCGGGCTTACAAAAGATGCAGGCAGTATCAAAACAAGGGAACCTGTAATAGGATTTGTGACTTTCTTACCTATCAGTTCTTCGCCATCGATCTCCCCGATAAATTCCACTTTCTTATCTGTGAATTTGAGTTTATCATAGGCCTCTTTACTTACAATCCATGTCTCATCATTTACCCTGGCTTTTACATGGAGGATTTTCGGATTGACCCACAGGTTCGTTACCCCGAATACGGTCTCAGGGCGAAGCGTGGCGCATGGGAGGATGTCACCCCCAAGCCTGAATTTAATGAGCGTATAATCAATGATCGTGGCATCCTCGCCTTTTAAGATATCATGGTCCTCAACCGGATTTTCATCATGCGGGCACCATCTGACAGGATGCGCCCCTTTTACGACCCTGTTCTTGCTGCGAAGCAGGTTGAACTGCCACGTTATCATTTTCTTATAATGGGGGTCAGTTGTTGTGAATTTTCTTCGCCAGTCAATAGAAAATCCTATTATTTTCATAGCAGCTTCATCTTCTTTGCTGAAGAATTCAACGATCTGTTCAGGTGTCTGGATAGTGTCCAGTACCTCAAGCGGGATCTGATGGAGCTGATTATATACACGCATGGTCTCAGGATCTTTTTTTGCTATCTGTTCAGCAAGACCTACAATTGGCGTTCCTGTTGCATGAAAACCCATCGGGAAAAGGACATTATATCCAACCATGCGTTTATACCGCGCAATTACATCGCCAATAGTGAATGTCCTTGTATGCCCTGCATGAAGATTACCGTTCAAATATGGATATGGGATCGTAATGAAAAACTTTTCACGATCATCAGGTTCAGGCTCGAATATCCTGGCTTCACTCCATTTGCGCTGCCATTTTTCATCTATTTCATGCGGATTATACCATTCTTTCATTATTTTCTCAACTTTGCACAACTTATTAGTAAAAAGCTTTAACGGTTTAATTTGAAAATCCGCACATCCCCGTATTCAAACACATTTTCAAACAACTCAGGGTGTTCCTCAAAAAGCCCAGGGTTCCTGAATCGTTTTGCCTCAGCCTCACCAAAATAAACATACGAAACGTTATACTTCCTCAAAAGCCCGCTTACTTCTGTAATATCACTCGATGTGTATATTTTACCAACATCTGACCAGCGCATGTCTATCTCGCTCCTTTTCGGGAATCTCCAGTTAAGTTCATGCCCGGCCCATCCTATTACTGTTGGAAGTCCTGTAAAGGTTGTTATGGCAGTATTCCATTCGTATAATTCACCCGGCGCCTGCAGGATAACGGGCTGCCCTGTGATATTCCCGAACCATAATATCGCCTGGTAGTCGTGTGGATGCTCTTTTTTAACATACTCCATGCCGTCAAGTTCAGGAACACCCCTGAAACTGCCGGATTTTCCGATTGTAGCAAAAACAGGATATATGGAAACCAGCAGGATGAGGGCGACAGCTGCGATCCCCCATGCTTTTTTTGAATTAAAAAAATCACGCAGATGGAATACGATATAACCGGCGCAAATACCCCAGAATATCCAGTTCTGGAGATACATTTTAAAAACAGTGTTCAGACGAATATAAATCGGATCTGCGCTTCCGAGCGCATCCTGAATATAAAAAAATTCACAGAAAAGAGATATGAATACGCCAGTTATGATTAATAACAAAATAAAAACATTAGTCTTATCCTTCTCTTTCAAAATGGAGAGTAACGACAGAACAAGAAGGGGTATCAGTAAGATTAAAAGTTCATATTCATTGGTTTTTGGATTTGTCGCAATATTAAAAATGAATTGCCTTGCCTCAAATAGCGTTATTAATGCAGCTATTCCCGGCAAGATCAATGATAGCTTGAGTATATTCTTATTAAAATTCCAGGTGTTTCTCAGGACAAAAGCATAAATAAGGAACAGGAATAGTCCATAGGTAGCCATATAAAAGATCAAAGATGTCCTTCCGGAAGAGACTAACGAAATAGTCTTATCTATCTTATACGAAAGATGATACGGTAGATACAATAGATAACTTGCAGCGGCCATTGCTGCTATTGATGCAAATGAGGTTAGATAAAATTTCATTTTTATCTGATTGGAGGGATTATTAATTTGATAATTAAATATTTGATTGCAGCAGATCACCATAATCGCCAGAACCAGATACACAGGATAATCCCACGTATTCAGTGGATACAAAAAACCTATGGACAGCCCCACAACCAGGATTGAACGCCAATCAGTGGAATTGGATTTCATTATATTCAGCAGAAGGAGAATTACAAGAAGCTGGAAGGTAATTGATATCATGTGTGGATGTAAATCACCTTGAAGGAAGCTAAAATATGGAAATTCATTAATAGTATAAGGGATAACGCGCGAACTTGGCCAGTAATTAAACGAAAGCATGTTGTTGAGCGCATTTTCTTTTCTGAAAATATCCGCCAACTGGAAAAAACCCACAAGATTTCCCGCAATCGTAACGAAAAAGGCAGTAAGAATCCCATACTTCATTCTCCCAGTAATATTGAACCCGATACCGAAAGCGGTCGAGAAAGATAGAGCAAAAAAAGAAGCTGTAGCGAGGTTAAAGGCTATTGATGGCAATATGCCTGTAATATTTATTAAATTCGAAACTATAAGGTAGCCGAAATAATAATAATATGTCACAGTACCTGACATCCACGGGTCAGGAGGAGGAAATCCAGTGGTTCGAAGCATGCTGTTAATGAAAGTCATGTCCATGAACTTCTCGCCACCTGTCCAGTAAATGTCGGGACTGTAAGCGCGTATCAATGCAAATATCAAAAAAGCAAGTAAAAATATTATTTCAAATTTAATGATATATTTTTTTTCAAAATGTATAGAGCCTTTTTTGATATATATCAAGAACGAAAATGCTGCTATTACCACCAATGAAAGCATTATGGAAATATAAGAATAACCGACAGCAATAGAAATGATCCAGCTAATATATGTAAGAAGCAGTAATCCAAATGGCTTTGAAATGGAATAGCCGGAATCTTTTAAATTCCGGCACAAATAATAAGAAATCGGAAGGGTTAAAAATCCTATGACCTCTAAGACAAGCCACCAGACCGCAATATCAAACAGGTTCAATCCCATAAGAATTCATACCATAACCTGAATATCTGGGATCCCATTCCGAATACATCTTTTACGAGATTGACTTTGGTTGTGCCGCCATGCTTCCAGACAACCGGAAATTCCTTTACCCTGTATCCAGCGCGCTGTGCCCTCACAAATAATTCAGTATCCCAGAACCAGTGGGTATCTTTGATCTCATCCATTAGCGCAAACATTGTTTCGCGCCTGAAGGATTTGAAACCGCACTGGTGATCATAGAGTTTCGAACCAAGCATAAGCCGTGTCAGGTAATTGAAACCTTTGCTTGCAAATCCTCTTTTTAAAGGCCGCTTGACATTGCTTTCCGGAAGCATCCGTGAACCTGTGGCAAAATCATACCCATCACGGATGGATTGGATCAACTCTTTTAGATGATTCATATCAGTTGCAAGGTCTACATCTATGTATCCGAGGATTTCTCCTTTTGATTCTTTGAATGCCCTGTTCAGGGCTCGTCCCCTTCCCTGGCGTTTTTCTGAATGCAGATGCATCACAAAATTATATTTTCTTGCGAGAGATTCACATATTTTATCTGTGCCGTCAATGCTGCCATCCTCAGCAATTATTATTTCAAAAGATGAGGCAATTTCACGAAGAGCTGCCGCTGTTCGTTCAACAGTTTCTTCAATTCGTTTCGCTTCATTATAGGCAGGAAGAACGATTGAAACCTCTACTATATGAATACCTCCCTATTTAAATAAAAAAAGTTCACATTAAAAAATGAATTTAATTTATATATCTGCCCGATTTAATATGAGTTCGATATGAATTTACCTTATTTCATCCCGTACACATTTTTTTTCCTTCTCTCAATTGTATCATTTAACCTATCCCGGTCTGTGGATGGTGGTTTTACCTCCTGGAGTTTTTTCTCTTCTCTTGCAGGAGGCTTACGCTTTCGGGTTTCCCATACATTATCATATACATCCGACATTCTTCATTCACCTTTTCGTTGATTATTTAATGCTTTTATTGATTTCATTCTTAATAAAACGAGAGGATACAATTGACAGATTTTATTTTTCATTATCCAATATTTTATTGTTTTATTTGCTTATCACTAACAACACTATTTTTCAATATCCCGATGCCCTCTATTTCAACTTCAACTTCATCCCCGGCCGATAATTCACCAACACCAGGCGGCGTACCTGTCGCTATGACATCCCCGGCCTCCAGAGTCATGATGCTGGAAATGAACTCTATTAATTCAGGCACACCAAAAATGAGATTGGAAGTTCTTGAATCCTGTCGTACTTTACCATTAACCCTTGTCCTGATACAGAGGTCACTAACATCCAGTCCTGAATCTATTATAAATGGGCCATAAGGTGCAAAAGTGTCAAAACTTTTTGCCCGTGTCCATTGTCCATCTTCTTTCTGGATATCCCTGGCAGTTACATCATTGAAGCACGTGTATCCCATGATCACACTGCTTGCATCCCTGGATGGAACATTTTTACAGCGCTTACCAATCACAATAGCAAGTTCAGCTTCATAGTCAACTCGTTTTGCCATGCCAGGATAGACAATTTTTCCAAGATGTCCAATGACTGAAGATGGGGGTTTAAGAAAAATCAAAGGTTTTTTCGGTATCGCCATATCCAGTTCCCGGGCATGATCCATGTAGTTTAATCCCACGCAGATTATTTTGCTCGGGATTGTTGGCGGCAATATCTCCAGCTCTGCCAGAACAAAAGTATCACAATAAAGGCCTCTTTGAACTATAACACGCTCTTCCCTGACAAGTCCCTCCAACACTTCATTATCATATTTGAATCGTCCAATCATTCGATAATACCCTCTGCCAGCTCAATTTTGCAGATGAATACCTTGCTTTACTTATTAAGTTTTTGATATGCTAATACTAAATCGAAAATTGTCCATAGAAAGCTTTATACATCATTAGTATCATAATTATGATTATAATATATTTAGTATCATTTGGAGGAATTAAGGAATGAAATATGTTCACGTTCAATCAGTACTTCCACAGGAGGATGTGATTGCACTGAAAGCAAAAACAGGTGAATCCTCAGTAAAGGAAGCGATTTCAAAAGCTGTTTATTTTTATTTAAAATGCGCAAAGGAAGAGTAACATGAAAGAAGTCCCAAAATATATCACATCTATCCAGATTCAGGCAAACGAAATGAGAAATATCAACATTTCACTTGGTTTTGAAAAAAATGGGGCTATGATGTTGAATTTCCAGGATACTGCCGAACTGGAGCAAGATTCCTCTTATTTAAATGAAGCTGCTTACCCGAATAGCGCAGTTATGGTTTATGGAAAGTATTCAATGTGGCTTTCAATGTTTACAAGACACGTTAAACCCCATAATGATGATCAACCAAAGTAAGATGACATAAAGGAGACGGGATTGGTCATCCTCCTCACCTCTCTAAAAGCTTATTCTCAAAAGGATTTTAAGTATTAATCAACCATTAATAGATATGGTTACTATTGCTATTTTGATAGGATCGGATTCAGACAGGCAGATCGCCGAAAGAACAATAAAAGTACTGGATAATGCAGGGATCGATTATGATATCCAGGTTCTATCGGCTCACAGGAATCCGGTAGAGCTTGAGGATTACATACAAAAAAGTGATGCGCAGGTGTTCATTGCAATTGCAGGATTATCTGCGGCTCTTCCCGGGGTGGTCGCATCAAGGACAAAGAAACCTGTAATAGGCGTTCCTGTAAGTTCAAAACTTGGCGGGCTTGATGCGCTTTTATCGATTGTCCAGATGCCAAAAGGAGTACCTGTTGCTTGCGTGGGAATAGATAATGGTGAGAATGCGGCTTATCTGGCATTAAGGATACTGGGAAAGAACTCCCGATTGGATAAAGATCAGTTAACAAACCGGGTTACCGAAAATAATAAGTAATAATAATTACAATATTTATTTTGGAGAGCAATCCGGGTAATCATATCCGGCCACGGGAGCGCCGTAAGTCGTGAATGATATAGAAATCCAAAGACGGGTGAAGCTGTCTACGGACTAACTATGGAATAGGGTCCTGCCCGGGCTTGTATCCGTTTTTTCCATCTTTCATCTTGCCACGAGTACCGTACACTTAGCTTTCTTTACCACAGCCTGCGCCACGCTTCCAAGCTCCGGGTTTATTTCGGTCTCACCCTCACCCCCCATGACGATCGTATGAACGTTATATTTTTCAGCAGCTTCAAGTATCGCATGCGCGATGATCTCTGCACGGGCTCCCATCTTTGGGATTCTCTGCATGCTGACCCCAACAAGTATTTTATGGACATCTATGCCCATATCCGCTCCCATATCCACGACCCTGCCCAGTACTTCCTCGCCATGTGATACAAGTTCCTCTCTCTCTGAATCCTTCTTTGCTACAGCCACATAAATAGCTGCCATTTTGATATTATATGATTTTGTGATCTTCATAGCTGCGATCTCTGCTTTTCTTCCATATTCGCTGCCATCGGTCGCAAGAAGTATCTCATATTTCGTCATTATCAAACCTCTTTCTTTCTTATTTTCTGCTCGAGTTTATCAAGCGCAACCATAAGTCCGAAAATCACAGCCTGCGGTCTTGGAGGACATCCCGGAATATACACATCCACGGGAATAATTTTGTCAACTCCACCACAGCTTGCGTAAGTATCGCCAAAAATCCCGCCATTGCAGGCGCACGAACCCATTGCAGCGACAAGTTTTGGTGACGGCGTTGCATTATAAGTTTTAAGAAGCGCAAGTTCCATGTTTCGCGTAACAGGGCCCGTGACAAGAAGCATATCAGCATGGCGCGGTGAAGCCACAATATGAAGACCGAATCGTTCAATATCGTATATCGGATTTGAAAGCGCATTCACCTCAACCTCGCATGCGTTGCATGAGCCTGCATCAACTTCACGAATATGCAGTGATCGCCCGAATATATTCCTGATTTTATCATTCAGGCGCTGCCCCATTATCTCAATTTCATCTTCAACCGTCATAACTTACTCCGGATACTGGTAACAAGGTCTTCTTTTGTCTTTGATGCGAGTTCATATTCCTGCGTGAGTTTGATTGCGCCATATCCGCATGCCTCTTCACATCTTCCACAGAATATGCAGCCGCAATAAGATAATGAAAGAGTCTTTTCACCGCTTTTTTCCGTGAACCATATAACACCCGGCGGACAGACTTTAATGCAATCCCCGCAAAAAGTGCATTTATCTGAGATTTCAGGTTTTCCGCGAAAACCCTGGGGTGCAATATCAGGTATAGCAGGATATTTCGTCGTTTGACAGCCGGCTTTAATGGTTTTCCTGAGTATTTCAAGCATTTTTTTCACCTACATGTCATTGCCTGAATAAGACAAGCTCAAGCTCTTGTTTATGATCGGGAAGTCGGGTACGATGTTATCAAGCACTGCATACTCTATGGAAAGCCAGTTGCAAAAGGACGGATCACGGACTTTACATCTTTCGATCTTGTTCCCTGATGTTCGTATCCAGTAAATTGTTTCTCCTCTTGGCGCTTCGCAAATCCCGAGTGCATGACCGTCCGGGATTTTATCAACCTTTACTCTCAGGTCACCTTCAGGAAGTGACCAGAGCGCCTGTTCTATCAATCCTACGGATTCACATACTTCATCTGCCCGTACAATAGTCCTTGCATGCACATCACCTGCTTTTGAAACAATTACTTTAAAATTGAATTCCTTGTAGGCCGCATATGGATGACCGCGCCGCATATCCCTGTCGATCCCGGAAGCCCGTCCGACCGGCCCTACTACATGCAATCCCTTAGCTATATCATTGTAGATACGCCCTGTTGTTTCGATCCTGTCCATCAGGGATGGGGTCGAGCTCAGATGTTCCATCAATTTCCTGAAATCCCTTTGAATAATCGAAAGGCTAAGGAGGATTTCATCCTTCCTGCCGCCAATATCGCGCCGCACACCACCGATTGTGTTCATGCCCCGGAGCAATCTGCTTCCTGTGACACGTTCGTTTAACTGCAATACATCTTCCTTGAGTTTGTTGGCGTGCGCTGCTCCGAATGAAAAAGCCACATCTGTCGCGATCCCTGCGATATCAGCAATGTGATTGTATATTCGCTCAAGTTCAAGAAGAATTGTCCTTATATGGTTTGCGCGGGGCGGAATGTTTAGCCCGGCTATTTTTTCCATAGCCTGGCAGAACGTCACTGCATGGGCGACTGAGTTATCGCCTGAGATCCTTTCAGCAAGAAAAACGGCTTTGTCAATCGAGATATTCTCAAAAAGTTTCTCAACCCCTTTATGAGTGTAGAAATGCCTGATTTCAAGATTGATTATGGGCTCACCTGCCACGCTGAACCTGAAATGTCCCGGTTCGATCACACCCGCATGTACAGGGCCAACAGGTATTTCATATACGCCTTCACCCTCTACACGGCGATAAATATATTCGCCATCTACCCTGGGCGGTTTTGTTTTGATATCAAAATCCTTCCTGAGAGGATGCACTCCGGCAGGCCAGTCCTCAAAATTCATAAGCCTTCTTGGATCAGGATGCCCCTGTGGTACCAGGCCGAACATGTCCTGTATCTCCCGTTCGTACCAGTTTGCAGATGCGATCTTATTAGTGATGGAAGGATATTTCGGATTTTCTTCATCGATACTTATTCTTAAAATTATAAATGCATCATCCTTGACTTCTGAGAAAACATAATGAATTTTAAAAGAGCCGTCAATTTTGCGTTCATCCGTGGCAAAAATACAAACAATTGGCAGATTCAGATGGTGATAAATATAGTCACACATTTTTACTATTAATTCTTTTTTTACAGTGAGATATGTTTCATTATGTGATGTGGAAACTTCAAGAACATTAGTATTAAATTCTTTTTTGATGGATTCTATGGAATTCATTAAATCACCCTTATGACAGCCACGACTTTCATGATCATATCATAAAAAAAAGAGGGGATATAGACTCCCAGCACAATTACAAATACTGCAACGATCACCATTGCCCCGAGAGTCCACCTGCTCACTTCCCCGGGCACGATCCCGGGTTTTGGAGTTCCGAAGATCATTTTACTCAAGTTATAGAAAAAACCTGCGAATATCATAATTATAAAGAGCAGAAATAAGACAGAAGAAATGATATTTCCCTGAAAAAAACCTGCTGAAAGTATTGTAAATTCGCTAATGAATATACCAAAAGGCGGCGACCCTGTGATCGCAAGCCCTCCTATTAGCAGCATTGTTCCGGTTGCGGGCATGGATTTCATTATTCCGCTCACCTTGTCTATCTCTTTTGTTTCATGCTTTAGAAGTATGTTTCCCGCGCCGAAGAACATCAGTGATTTTGTCATGGCATGATTGAACATATGAAGTATCGCACCAAAAATACCCAGGGCCCCTCCGAATCCTATCCCGAGGGCTATTATTCCCATATGCTCAACGCTGCTGTATGCAAGCATCCGTTTGTAGTCTTCCTGTAGAATTATGAATGGCACTGCTATACCAATGGAAAGAAGCCCGAATATGATGAGAAGATTGCTTGTAAAAGCAGGCCCTGTTGACTTTGTTGCTATTGTATAGAATCTGATAATCCCATACATGGCGCAATTCAGGAGAACTCCTGAAAGCAGCGCGCTCACAGGTGTTGGAGCCTCGCTGTGCGCATCCGGAAGCCACGTATGCATGGGAGCAAGACCTGCTTTTGTCCCATACCCTATGAGAATAAAAATGAATGCAAGCTTCATTATGGTCGGGTCAAACTGGTCTGCCACAGCGATAAGAGATGTCCAGTTAAGCGCATCTCCTGATTCTCCCAGTATTTTTACAGCTCCATAGTAGGTAAGTATGGTTCCGAACAGGGCGAATGTAATTCCTACAGTGCATATGATCATATATTTCCAGGCAGCCTCAACCGAGGATTTTTTGGTGTGAAGTATCATGAGAAGGGCTGAAACAAGAGTTGTCATCTCAATGGCGATCCAGAGGCCAAGATTATTTGTGACCCCAACAAGGAGCATGGTAAACATAAATATGTGAAACAGGATATAATAGATTTTCAATTTTCTTAAATCCATTATCCCGTGTTTGAATTCGTGTCCCATATAACCAATGGAATAAATCGAAGCCACAAAACCTACAATTGAAACGATGAGGACAATAAAAGCGCTGAATGCATCCGCAAAGAGAGCATTTGTCCACGAAATTATGACATTGTTCTGATACACATTTTTTACCAGGATCAATCCAAGAATAAGGGTAGCGATAGAACCTGTAAGACTTACAGTCTCAACCTGTTTCTTTGATTTTGTAAGAAAGCATAATATGCCTGTCAACACAGGAGCAAGAAGAAGATATTCTATCATGGTATCAACCTATAAGATTTTTGAGCAAATCCGTGTCTATACTCTCAAATGTTTTGTTTATCCTGAATATCAGGATGCCCATAATGAGAACGCCGATAAGGACATCAAAGAATATCCCGAGTTCAACCAGAAGAGGCATGCCATTTGTCAATGAGATTGCACCGAGGAAAAGACCATTTTCCATTATCAGTATTCCAAGCATCTGCATCAGGGCTTTTTTTCGACTTATCATTATGAAAAGCCCTATTGACACAAGCGACATGGATGCTGAAAGTGCTAAACTTGAAAGTTCTGAAATGATACTTATCGATCTTATAAGATAATATGATATCACAACAAGGGTACCGCCGATGATAAGTGAAGGCGATATATTAACATAAAGTTCTATTTCCCTTTTAACTTTGATCTCCCTGATAATGTAAATAAAAATATACGGTATTACTGCTGATTTTATTATAAGGGTCAGGAGAGCAACAATATAAATATCATATTTTCCCGTGGAATATGCCACAATGCCAGCAACGCATGCAAGCAGGAATGACTGGATACCAAAAGCCCTGACACATGAATATAGCCTTGTGGAACCAAGGATCATAAAAGTCGAAACAAGAATGAATGCTATTAATAATTGCATTATTTTAGACCCGAAAACAACTTCTGCCATTTTTATCCTCCTTTTACTATAATAACTGCCACAATGGCCAGGAATGAAAGCATAAGAGATATTGACATTAATTCAGGCAACCTGAACAATCTCCATTTTGCTGTTGAAGTTTCAACAACTGCCATCGTTATTCCAATAATTATTATTTTTATCACAAAAATTAACAATGCTAAAACGTATTCTGCTGCACCTGCGCCTCCTGTAGCTATGCCCCATGGGAAAAATATGTTTGCAAGCAATGAAAAAATGAGCAATTGCTTTATCATTGCCCCAAGCTCAACTATTGCCAGTTGTTTTCCTGAATATTCAAGTATCATTGCTTCATGGATCATCGTAAGTTCAAGATGTGTAGCCGGGTTATCCACAGGGATGCGCCCGGTTTCAGCTATTGCGATAATAAAAAGTGCGACAAAAGCAAGTATCTGGTAAGGTGACATGGCATCGAAGCCCAGGCCTGATACGGTCTGTGAAATGAAACCCAGATTTGTTGAGCCAACATTTAGCGCAACTGCAAAAATAGAAAGCATCAATGCAGGTTCTACTAAAGAAGCTATGAACATCTCACGGCTTCCTCCCATCCCCCCGAAAGAACTTCCGGCATCCAGCGAAGCAAGGGCGGTAAAAAATCTTGCCAGGGCAAATAAGTATATAACCGCGATCAGGTCTCCCGCAAAACCAAGGGAAAGTTGTGTAATGTATATCGGTATCAACAAACCTGCTGCAAGTACGGCCGCGAAAGAAACAATGGGTGCAGCATGGAATATCCAGGACACGTTCGTTGAAACAACGGAATCTTTTTGGAGGAATTTCAGTATATCATAATATGGCTGCAATATACCCGGACCTTTTCTTATCTGGAAGAATGCTTTTACTTTTTTCATGATTCCGCTAAGCAGCGGGGCTAGAGCAATGATGATAAATATCTGGAAAATGATTTGTGCGATCATTTAGCTTCCTCCCGCTATTATGAACATGAAAAGGATAGTTAATATCCCAAAAATGTAACCAAGATATGCATGAATGCTTCCTGTCTGGATCAGTCTGGCTTTTCTTGATTTGATCATGACGAAATCAACTATCGGATTATATAAATATTGTTCAAATACCTGTTCTATTTTTGATTCGAACCTGAACGATTCCTTTAGATATGGGGATGAATAAGTTGCTTCTGTTTCTCTTGCAGGACGATATAAGCTCTTGAACCACATCTGAACAGGTTTTGAGAAAGCATTTGCAGAATACTCGTTCCGCGCAGTTGAGATTGGCTGGCCGCATCCCCATGTTTCATAGATTGGCTGGGCTCTTCTATTGATCAATAAAATAATGGCGGGAATTAACATAAGAATTAATAATATTGCAAGAAGAACAGGCGTTGAAATTGAAATTCCCCGCGAGGATGGGATAGATATCATCCAGAATGTGCCAACTGAAATGGATTGGCCGAATGCGCCTGTCCCGATAAAAGATGCTGCGATCATGTCAAGCACTGGCAGTACGTACACTGGCAATATACCAAGCAATATCGATAATAATGCAAATAGCCCCATTCCGGCAAGCATTGGAATATTTACCTCTTTTGCATGCCTGGCATGTTCACTTCTGGGCAAAGCAAGGAAAACCATACCGAAAAACTTGAGGAAACAATAAGCAGCAAGTGCTCCGGTTAACGCAAGGAATGCAGCACTGATAGATAACATTATAATGGCAAAATTGTTATTTAAATTAAAGCTCAGGAGCAGGGATTGGAAAGTCAGCCACTCGCTCACAAAACCACTGAATGGCGGCATCGCAGAAATTGATAGAACACCGATAAGAATAAGAATGGCACTCAGTGGCATTTTCTTTATTATGCCTCCTAATTCTTCGATATTTTTTGTATGGGTTGAATATATTATGGAACCTGCGCCCATGAAAAGCAAACCTTTAAAAACAGAATGGTTCAGGAGATGGTATAGTGCCGCAATCGCTGCTATTGCTGATATTATAGGCTTTTGGCTTGCGAAAAATATCATTGAAGCGCCAAGACCAATAAGGATGATCCCGATATTTTCAATACTGCTAAATGCCAGCATCCTTTTTATATCCGGTTCCACGACCGCATACAATATGCCAAGTATTGCAGATATCGTGCCCACTGCCAGCACAATGTAACCCCACCATGACCCGCTTGCTCCAAGAAAATCAAATGATATCCGGATCATCATGAAAATAGCGGTTTTTATCATTACACCTGACATCAGGGCCGAGACATTACTTGGCGCCGCAGGGTGGGCATAGGGAAGCCATATATGAAGGGGAACGATACCTGCTTTTGCTCCAAAACCGATGAAAGCAAAAATGAATGCAAGGTCTTTAAGAAGCGGTGTCATGGTCAGGCCAGCAGAGTTGAATGTTTCAAAACTGAAACTACCCGATGTTCCTGCGAAGATCATGAATGACAGGAGAATGAAACCGGTTCCGATATGGGTCATTACGATATAGATAAAACCTGCTTTTCTTGTTTCTGGTTTCTCATGTTCATAAACTACAAGGAAAAAAGATATTACAGACATTAATTCCCACACTATCAAGAACATGATTGCGTTATTTGCGCAAATTACAAATATCATCGAAAGAATAAAAATATTATACAGGAAACCAAGACGCCCGATGTTCTTTTTTCCAAAATATTCTTTAACATATCCTGTTGAAAATATCGATACTGCAAATACTGATATTGATATTACCAGAATAAAAAAGGCTGATAGTTTATCTACAAAAAATCCGAATTCCAGATATGAATCTTGCGACAGTGCCAGGTAAAATGTTTCGCCAAAAATTACCGATATGGAAAAAATCACTCCGAGAAGGGCTCCTGCCGCTGCGCTGAAAAATGAAAAATACGAACAAATGCTATCCTTTTTGTTTAAGATAACTGATGAAATTGCCCCAATTAAATAAAAAGCAACCAATCCAAGAAATAAATAATCATATATTTTTAAAATATTATATCCCAGCTTTTTTTCATTAATTTATATTTCAACAGAACCCCTTATCACCTTTGTTTTTGTATATAACATTTTCTGGTAATTTCATGTAAATTAAATAATGTATATCGATTATTAATGTTGAATTGGATGGCGATTTACATAATCAAAGGGAGACAAAGAACAATGATATTGTCGAAAAAGATATATGCAGGTTCATGCGAATAACGATATATTTCAAGAGGTCATCCATTTGAATCTAAAGATCGAACCCATCGGTATTATCAAGAACACCGAATCCGGATTATCAGATATACTAATATATTCTGATTATGAACATGTTCTTGGGAATTTCCTGGAGCAATTCGAAAAAGGAACAAAAGTGCTGATCATCCATAAAAATATAGAATCCAGGGATGAACATCAGGTCAAGGTTACGTCAGCTGAATTAATAAACCGCAAAGGTAATCTCCTGACAGTAAAAGGTATTGAAGCAGATAACGATTCAGTAATAGATGTAAGAATGGGATGAACTTTGGGGGGCTATCATGGGGGTTGACCTGGGTGATATTTTCGAACGAAAAGAAATAGAGTTTTCCGACCTGAAAGGAAAAGTAATAGCCATAGACGCCTACAATACACTTTATCAGTTCCTGAGTATAATACGCCAGCGCGATGGTACACCACTTATTGATTCCCACGGAGAGATAACATCCCATCTTTCAGGTTTCCTTTACAGGACAACAAACCTCATTGAAGAGGGGATCAAACCTGTATTTGTCTTTGATGGCATACCCCCTGAATTCAAAAATAAAATAATTGAAGAACGAAAAAAAATAAGGGCAAATGCACAGGAAAAATGGGATGAGGCAAAAGCAAGGGGAGAAGATAAAGAAGCATTCAAACATGCCCAGGCATCATCCCGGATCCAGGGGAACATGGTAGAAGATGCAAAACTTTTACTCAGGGTTATGGGTATCCCGGTCATCCAGGCGCCGTCTGAAGGGGAAGCGCAGGCTTCATCAATTGTAAGGGATGGCAAAGCTTATGCCGCAGGTTCACAGGATTATGATGCACTTCTGTTCGGTGCGCCTGTTGTTGTAAGAAATCTTGCAGTAACAGGGAAACGAAAGCTTGCTGGAAAGAGTATATTCGTGGAAATAAAACCTGAACTCATCGAACTTGAAAAAGGACTTGCTGCACTGGGTATATCCAGGGAACAACTTGTGGATATTGCGCTTCTTGTGGGAACAGATTATAATGATGGTATAAAAGGAATAGGCCCCAGGAAGGCTTTGAAATTGATAAAAAAACATAAGGGAATTGAAGCTGTACTTCTTGAATTAAAAACGGAGATCAAAAACCTCGCTGAAATAAAAAATTTATTCCTTAATCCTCCTGTAACATCCGAATATGAGATAAAGTGGAAAAAACCGGATCCAGAGGCCATCATGAAGTTCCTCTGTGATGACCATGATTTTTCGCAAGTTCGCGTTTCAAAAGCTGTGGAACGCCTGATCGAAGCCTCGGATGAGGGACAAAAGACCCTGGATAAGTGGTTTTAAGGGTAGAAAATACTTGAAATTTTGTGGTATTGCAGCTTCACACGTGAACATTATGGGATAAAGGTTCAGGACTGACAATAGATTTCCTTTTTACGTTTGTGCCAAATGGCTACTCATAAATCACACATATGATATCCAGTGGAACTCATACAGACCCAGCACCGTATTTTCGATGCCTAAATTCCCCTGCCGACATGGAAAACTGGGGCTGTTTCTATATCGGTTCGACTGGAACTCACAACGGCCCAGATATTGGGAGGTTAGAGCAGATTTTCTATAGCCTCACTTATACTCCAGACCTCTATTATCTTATTCTGAGATATTTTATCGAAGTGCTTATCGTTCGTGATCAATATCGAATTTTCTTGAAGGCATGTGGCTGCATGAACGATGTCAACAATCTCATTCTTTGGAAAATATTTAATACAATTTTTAATATAATCCGCATCTAATTCTACTATTGTCATTTTATCTCTTAACAGTTTAAGCAAGTGCAATGCCATGTCGGATTGAAATTTTTCAGAATATTTCTTGAATTCCAATAAAAGCAAGTCATTTCCTACAAGTCTGATCTCCTCACTTGATACAAGTTCCAGGATCAGATCAAGAGTCCGGGCTTTCTTCTCAGGGTTCTTAATAGCTGCCACAAATACGTTGGCATCAACCAAGAATTGCAGCATATTTCTTTTTGGCCAGATCATTCACTTCAGTTCTGACTTCATGCGATATTTTATCAATATCCAATCCTTTAAGTTCTTCCCTGAGCCTTTTCTCAATCTCGTCCCTGTCAAGTTTCTTAATCAATATTTTATCGTCATCTAATTCAGTAATCAGAAGCGGTATGTTCCTGGTTAAATGCAGCTTTTTTCTTATAAATTCAGGAATAACAAGCCTGCCCGAATTGTCTATAGTAACTATTTCCATTTTTTGTCACTAATGGTAATAATGGCATCAAGATATTTAAGATTGCGCTTAAGTATCTTTATAGTGGATGTTAATGGAATAATGAGCCCAGAGAATTGCATTTGTGATGGTTCAGCCGTGTTTATTTGTTCTTAAAATGGATGGAACAGGCGGGGGAGAGGATGGGAGTGCCGGGGGAAGGGGAGAGGAAGAAAGAAATTGTACGTATTCGATTCCCTGGGAGCAATCACATTAGGACTATAATTTTTCGTTAGACATAAATGCCGTCGTCCAATATTGAAAAGGGAGACATCTTTAAAGTCAGGATAAATATAATTACTATATATGTCTTTCTATAACATATCAGGCAAAAGATGATGAGATTATTTTTTCATCTTGAAAATGTTGATGTGAGGGCGCTTGTTTGAAGCATGATTGCAACTAATAACAATTGTAATTTATTCTAAAATATATAATAGAAAAGAACTCCGGTAATAGTATATATTTTATCATGACTAATGATTATAAATTTATTTTATCGACTATAAATGCAAAAATAAAAAAGGAAATGTTAATTATTTCACGAATTTTGGCGAAAAATACTTCTTGATAACCGTATCGCATTTATCGCATGAGATCATGAGCCAGTCTCCAACTTCCTGTTTACCATAATGGTCGAATATTGATGCACCGCAACCCGGGCATACATAATATTCCTTGAAATAATAATTATAGAACTCCGGGCAGTGCTCAAGCCAGTTGATGGTCTGGAGGAGTCGTTCAAGATATCTTTGCTTTCCTCCTTTTGCTCCTTTTATCTCCTCCTGCACGTGTTCTTCCATATGCTTTATATGCCTTTTACTGTGCTGTCTTATTTTCTGGTAATTGCTTATGAATTCTTTTCCATTCTCCAGGTATTTCAGGTACCCTTTTTTTGTTTCTCCACTGTCACTTATTGTTCTCAGGAAATATTCACCCATGAGGTCTTCCATGAGATCTGAGCATTCAGTACAGATATTATAGCCCTTGTAATTTTTTGAATCCTGGTCTCCCTTGCATATCTTGCAGGTTTCCATTAATATCACCCGATGCATACAGGTTTAGTTGCTTCCCGCGTGAACATTATGGGATAAAGGTTAAGGACAGACAATAGATCTCCTTTTTTGATCTCCCCTGATTCCTGCCCCATAACATAAGCTACATTTATCGTCCGGTCCATTTCAACCGGTGTAGGCCCTTCTTTTGTTGCCACTTTAACGACCGAAACAATTGGATGATGGCTGAAAGCACACGGTATCGCAAGCATGTCCTTTTGCACCGTTATTTCTTTTACCTTAACGCGCTCAAGCTTACCTGCCCCGATCGGGATATCCTCATCTGCTATTACCATCTCCCACTTTGCCCTGGTAGCTATTGTAAATTCATATGGCGATGCTTTGACTTTTTTTCTTGTTACCTTCCCATTACCGCGGGAAACAACATTTACTACTTCACTCATGCTTTCACCTTTCTTTAATATAAATATCAAAGTACTTATAGTTTATCATGGTTAATCATTATACTTATTAATCATGATATTTAATTATGTTGTGATAAATATCGATTGCATTCAAATTTCCCTGTCTACAAACGAAACTTTAATTAACACATAATTCCCTTGAGGTACTCCTGCTCCGATAGTGTAGCACGGCCAATCATGTCAGACTCTCACTCTGACGACTGGGGTTCAAATCCCCATCGGAGCATCATCCGGGCCTGTGTGGGTTCCCTGACCCTTTTGGGAAC
>NZ_NTMG01000044.1 GCF_002487355.1 Candidatus Methanoperedens sp. BLZ2
CATGTGCATGGATAACATTCAGAGCATCCGGACTTTTCGGATAGGCTCTAAGTCGTTAATAATCGCTTGTGAGATTCTTTCAGTTTCTACTGTGGACTTTTCAAATTCATTTGTCGGTGTGATCCCTAAAAAATTAATAACATAATCAAGATTGGCGTCACTAAAACCAGCATCAAAGATTAATAAACATTGACTTGCAGGATTTGCAAGAGTTAATTCAATACCCGGAAATATGGTTATTATCTTTTCAAATTGAGAATCAGCAATAAATGCTTGATTTTCTTCTTTTGCAACCTCTCTAATAAGCTTTGCTGAAACTACATCGTGATGGTCAGTTATAGCAATTGCATTGAGTCCGGCATTTCTGGCTTTAAGCAAATACTCTTTTGCAAACTGAATTCTGTCATCAGTTATTTGCTTTTTCGGTTCAGCGGTTAATGTTTCAAGTGCATCTGGATTAACGCCAATTTGTTTTCCAGTCCAATTTCTATCTCTCGGACTATGAACTTGAAAATCGCACCTGTAAAAATGTGCTCCCTTATCCATAATAAAAACTCCTTTTGCGAAGCCCTATTTCGCATATGCATTCCTCTGGTCGAACTCTGCAATCGTCAATCACTTTCTCCTCTTTTTATCTGTAAACTATTTGGATGACTTTAATCTTATCTGTGAAATGTTATGCTCATTTCATAAGGAGTTTATAGTTGTATGAAAGCAGAATCCAAACTCGCTGATTTTCACAAGCATATGAAATTTTATACAATTAACAGCAGCATATATTATTGATTTCAAGGCGGATAATCTTAAAATAGTGGCATTATGAAACCACAGGATATGAAGAAAGGCAGCTGTATAATAGTAAGAAATAATGGAAAAGATAATATTCTTGGAATAGTTGAGCATTTAAAGACTTTAAGTACAATGATAGAAATTCAAGTTCGATCACAAGAAATTAATGCTACAGAGGCGAAACATTTTAAAATTAATTTATATATGAATGAGTTTGATTCATAGTATATAAGAAATACTTCCCCCCAATCCCGACGGTCAATTATTGTATGTATGCCAAAGTATACACTTTTTTTCATTTATGCATAAAGTACGGTAAAAGTGCTTACTTATATTTTCTGGCTTAATTGTGAGCATATAATCAATAGCGCAGAGCTTTGTAAATGAAATTATTATTATATAATTCTCATTCTGCACCATTGTCTCCTTGAAATACTCCTCCGTCCGATGTTGTCCTCCGCTGCGTTCATCTCGCCATCCGAAAGCAGAGCCGCATATCCATCCGTCGGACACTGGAATAGAATAACCCGGGGAGAGGAGTATCACGAATCTTTCCACAATCGTTATCAGATGCCAAGTTTGCAGCTTATAGAAACCAATTTACCATACCCATTTTCAATTGCCTGTGTCATATCAGTGACATCATCAGCATTTAATATCCCTGCAAAACGAAGGAGTTTCTTGCCCGAAACGCCTCTTTGCGGGGATGAAGCTGCTGCTTCAAAATGTACTTATTGTATTTTTGTGACCGTTACATTACATGTTGGTGCAATTAAGGCAATTTGATGAAATCAAACATCGAATCTGAATTGACTTCCATAGTATGCATTTTATTCCCGCCGATTCTATCAGCGCCCCTATTTCATTCTCGACAAGCACATAACCGGGCTTAAAAGAGCATTTGTTGGATCGAATCTATTATTTCAATATCTTTTGAATATCTCTAATCCTTGTATTATCTTTCTGTTCGATCTTTAAAATAATTTCTTCCACTTCATTTTTGGTCAAAATACCTGATTCCCATAACGATCTTAAAATAGAATGAAGACTTATGGTGATCACACCATTTGCTAATGCAAAAGATATCGCAACTTCATCCATAGATGAGAAAATCCATTTCCTGCTGATGCATATTGAAATTGCTTCAAGTTCGCCTTTCCCGATGCGCCGATTTGTTCTTAAAAATGTCCTGTATGTTTCTTGTTCTTCATTATCAGGATTTATCACCTTGAAATTCTTGAATATATCCAGAGGAAAAGTGTAGCCGTAATCAATGGGAACGTTGAGCTCACCATAAATTTCAGGAGTTATATAAATTTCATGTTTTGAAAAAAGAGTTTTTAATAACGGCAAAGCTTCTATTTTTGCAAAAGCACTAAGTATGTCCGTATCAAAAATTATAATCATCTTTATCGCTGCAAAATCAAATCGACTTCTTTCTTCATTTTTTCACTTGTGGGGGCTTTGATCTTTCGGACTATACCTCTGCTTGATAGTATTTCTTTGAATCCTTCTCCTGATACTCCAGCAATTTCTGAAGCTCTGCTCATTGAAATAGTGCCTTTCTTATAAAGTTCCACCGCGATTTCTATTTTAAAAGAGGGTTTGACTTCCAACAAAGTCCTGACTGCTTCGTCGAGCAATTTCTCTTTACTTCCGAAGAATTTTGATTTCGTCAGGATATCAATACTTTCATGGACAAGACTTTCAGACATATTAACCAATGATCATTAATTATGTATGCTCTCTAATAACTGTTTGGTTTTCATTACGATGATTTCTTTCTAATTGGGCTTATTCGAGTATTTTAAGCATGTTCCTGAGCGCTGTAAACAAAAAGAAAAATAATTTGTCACTTATGCGTATAATACGCCACTACCTCATCCCCACTAACGCTATCGATCCTCACAAAGCCAAACCTCTCAAACTGCACCACCTTATCCAGCTCTTTCTCGATCCCGCGCTCGCCAATTCCCGAATATTCGCCGTCCGGTGAAAGAACTCGCACTTTCAGGCCATCAAGCGGAGCCCAGTGGATGATGCGCGCTTTCTCCTTCTTGACAAGATCCATATCGGTGCCGATGAATTTGGCTGACAGCGGCGATAATCCTGTGATCTGGATATTATAAAGATCTTTCAACCGCAGCTTTTCACCTTCTTTCAGGTTTTCCACATCGCTCTGGCATATTAGCACTTTTGTTCCTGCGGGGATCTCTCTCATCCCTCCTCTTGAAGGATGAAGCGGCGCCTTTGCAACTTTTGGTTCTGCACCCTCCACTTCAAGTTCAACAGGATTCCATACAAAAAAATACCTGTTTGCGATCGGGTCAATGATCTTCCTGTCCTCGGCATAGAGCGTGTCAAGGCTGATGCTGATATCTGTTTCCCCAAGACCAAGTTCTATCATGAATTTCCTGAGAGCTTCTGATCGTATGCCGCGCCGCCTCAATGCCCTTATCGTGGGCACGCGCGGGTCATCCCATCCCGTGTATGTTCCGTCAGCTATCGCTTTCTTTAAGCCGCTTGTGCTTAATTTCCCGAACTCGTGTATCTGTACGCGTCCCCAGTGCATGGTTTCGGGATATTTCCAGCCCATGTATTTATATATATATCGCTGGCGCGTCTCGCTATCCGTGAGGTCCTTGCCCCGGATAATAAGCGTCGTGCCCAGGAGGTGGTCTTCCACGGCGCCCTCAAAATCAAGAAGCGGCCAGGCATTGTATTTATCTGCAACTTCGGGTCTTGGGTGCGGCGTTTTAATGATGCGGAAGGCTACCCAGTCCCTTATTGCCGGGTCTTTATGTGAGATATCAGTCTTGATTCGAAGCACTGCTCCCTGCTCTTTAAATTCGCCTGACAGCATTTTTTTCCATAATGTAAGATTCTCTTCCACATCCTTTCCCCTGTGGAGGCAGGCTTTCTTTTCATCTTTTAGCGCCTTGAATTCCTCCTGCTCGCAGAAACAAACGTATGCTCCGCCTTTTTTGATAAGTTGTTCAGCTACCTCATAATATTTCGGGATCCTGTCAGAGGCAATAACTACCTCATCCGGTTTTGCACCGAGCCATTCGCAGTCATCAAGATACCAGTGGTACGCTTCAAGCATGGGGCGCTTGGTCGCCGGGTCTGTGTCATCAAAACGTATGATGAACTTGCCCTTATATTTTTTTGTGTATTCCGAGTTCACAACAATACCGCGTGAACTTCCAATGGTGGGCGGACCATTGGGGTTTGGCGCAAACCTCATCACAAGCAGCCCTTTAATATCAAGCGGTGGAAGGCCTTTTTCCGGCTCTTTCTTTTCCTTGAGTTCTGCAATGAGTTCAGGCGCAAGCCGGTTCAATTCCTGCTCCCATAAATCGGGAGACATGTTGTTTATCTCATCCAGCACTTCTCCCACAAGTGAATTTATCTCTTTGGCCCTTGTCCTTAGTTCCGGGGCCGCCATGACCTTGCCCATGACAGAACCAGCCTGCGGCAGCTTGTTATATTTTACAGCATTCTGAAGCGCATATTTCTTAATAAGAATTTTAATATCATCAGTTGTTAACATTGCAGCCTAAATCATCACATAAGAATATTAAACTTGTGCGTAAGGATAATCGACCACAGAGTACCCAGAGAGCACAGAGCGTTGCAGCTTTTCTCTGTGTACTCTGTGCTCTCTGTGGTTTTTCAAACCAGAATATAATAAAAGTCTCAAAAAAGATTCAATAAAGTTTATATTGATATCATTCATATTCAGGTAAGGTGATACAATGCAGGCTGAGGTTTCAACTCTATTTGGATTAAACATTTACACGGAAAAAGGAGTATATATCGGAAAGGTTAATGATGTGGTTCTTGAAGTAAACGAGAAAAAAGCAACGGGTCTTGCTGCCACAAAATTAAATCCCAATATGTTCGATTCGGGAAGCAAAGGCGTCGTCGTCCCGTTCAGGTGGGTTGTAGCGGTTGCGGATGTTATTCTCATAAGGCATGTCAAAGACCAGTTCAAGAAACCCGAAGAGGTTTCTGAAGAGTATGATATTCCCCAGGAAGATGAGGAACAATAATAAATCTTGAGTGATGATTTTTCAGAAAATGAAATGAAAGAGAGGGAAATATATTCCCACCTTCGGGTATTTCCTCCTTTTGCAGTAAGGATCGATGGAAAGGGTTTTCATCGCGCACTGGGGTTACTCGGGCTTTTAAAACCATATGATGAGATATTTGCCAGGGCGATGGCGGATTCTATTGAATTATTTTTTAAGGAAAGCGGCCTGAACCCACTTTTTGCTTTTACATTTTCAGATGAAATATCTTTCTTTTTCTATGAAATGCCTTATAACAACAGGGTCGAGAAAATCGATTCCATTATTCCAGCATTTGTTTCCTCAGCGCTTACAATCCAGTTGAAGCTTGAAAAACCTGTTTCTTTTGATTCAAGGATCGTCATTCTTGGAAAAGAAGACATTTACAAATATCTTTTGTGGAGACAGGCTGAAGCATGGAGAAACCATATGAGTTCCTATGGATATTACACGCTGTTAAAATCCGGGATGAGCGAAAATGAGGCTGCAATGAGCCTGAAAAACATGAAAGCCAGCCAGATCCATGAGCTTGTATTCAGTCATGGGATCAATCTTGCTGAAACACCGGTTTGGCAGCGATGCGGCATAATGGTTTACAGGAAATCGCAGGAGAAAACCGGCTTTGATCCAATAAAACAAAAGGAAGTTAAAACACAAAGGAGAAGAATAATACAGGATTGGAATCTACCAATTTTCAAGACTCAAGAAGGAAGAAAGCTTATCGAAAGGCTTGTTTCATCTTTATATATCGTAATCAAATAATCTTTTCTGGTTTCTATCAAATTTATCAAAAATATTTTTAGAAGTCTCCCAGGAACTACGGGCAAAAGAAGGAAGGGAATTATTGTCTTTTACCCATTGTTCAAGAAATCCGATAGTTTTAGCATCAGAAGGATAACCGCTTCCTATTTCCAATCCCAATTCGTTTTCGATTTGTTTTACAAGCAAGTCCCTCTGGACTTTCGCAAGTATGGAAGCAGCCGATACGATCGGGTATTTAACATCTGCTTTATGTTCTGAGGTGATCATTATTTCCCCTGGGTATTTCATCCTGATATTTTCGCCAAACCGGTTCGCAATTACATCCGCTGCATCTACAAAAGCATGATCGGGTCTTAATTCCTTAAGGACTTTCGTAAACGAGGCAACCATTATTTCATTCATTGTCATTATCTTCCTGAGTTCATCTATCCTGGAAGAAGTAACTTCAAGGATAAAATATTTTTCAGCCAGTTCCTTTATTTCCCCGGCCAATACTTCCCGTTTTTTTGCAGTCAGTTGTTTAGAATCCTTCACTCCGATCCTTGAAAGCTCGCCTATTTTTGTTCCATCAAGCAGTATTCCTGCAACGCACATAGGCCCAAGAACCGGGCCTTTTCCTGCTTCATCGACTCCGGAGATCATAAAAACCATTATAAAACCTTATCAGATGATGAAATTTGCGTACCGAATATATTTTTCATATATTTTAGGGCGTATTCATAAGCCTCTTCATCTATTGAAGCAGTGCAGTCACGCGCAACTATAGTCTTATATCCTGAAAAATATGCATGAGCAACATTATTCTGTACGCAGATATCTGTACTCACACCTGTAAAGATCAGGGTGTCTGCATTCATTTGTTTTAATATTTCAGGAAGTCGCGTATCCACAAAAGCGCTGTACCATTTTTTTTCTATCACTATATCATTTTTTTCAGGCTGAATCTCCGGTATAATTTCTGATCCCTTACTTCCTTTCATGGCATGTTCCCCCCATATGCCCATTTCCTTATCTGTCGTACTATGTGCATCCCGTAGAAATATTACCGGAACTCCAAGTTTATGCGCTTTCTTTACAAGAGCAACAACATTCGGGACGATACTCCGGGCGCGGTCACTTCCAAGTTTCCCTGTGACGAAATCATTTATCATATCCACAACAATGAGAACTTTCACCATACTACCTCCAAAATTTCATGTTCCATATAATCTAACAACTAAACTAATATATAAATTAAAGTGGAGGTAGACTGTGACTTTATTTGAAGAACCTTGAATTCGACGAACCGATCCTTATAACAAAACCAGAGTCAGATGAGTTCATGAACAAGTATCTACTAAAAATAGTAATATAATATATTAGCTACTATAAGTAGTAATATTTATATGGTATGAAGTCAAAATTATCCTTTATGCTTGAATTAATATTAGGCACAAGGACCAAGATAAAGCTCCTGCAGGCACTTGCTCAATCCAGCAGGTCAATGACCAGGAATGAGCTTGTTAAAATGACAGGCTCAGGTCTTAGGAGCACATATGAGCAGGTTGAAGAGCTAATTGGTCTTGGAGTCTTAAAAGAAACTGTAAACGGGCGCATCAGGGTAGCTCTTGACCCTGAATTTCCTCTTCATGACAAACTGCGCGACTTGCTTTTGTCAGGCACAGATTATTTGCGTACTCCACAGGACGTGCTTGCAGCTGTTGACAGGATTTGCGGTGATAAATACTACCTTGGCTCCTTTACTGCTGCACGCCGGAAGATCAATCCTGTAGATTATGATCCTCCTGTCTATGCTGTAAACATATTGAAAGATCACTATAAGCATCTTTATCCCCGCCTCCGGGTACTTGGTAAAATTGCAAATATAAAAGTATATGAGAAAAATATGGATGAGGCAGGGGATGTTACTATTATTACTTATGCGTGTAATAACATCCCGCCGGACATTGTAAGGACAGATTTCCTGGGTATCGAGGTTTGGGTGGCGTCTGTAGAACGGGGAATTATCGAGTGCCTGGTCAGGAAGACACCATTCACCCTATACGGTGCTTATCTTGCACTGCTGCAGAACAGGCTGGATAATGTTCTGGATATTGCATATTTCAAAAAGCTTGCACAGGAGGAAGGTTTACTTTCTCTTATACTGGCGGTTATGAAAAAGTTCAATGAGATAAGGGGTAAAAGGCTTTTCGAGGTAACTGGGAAAGAACAGACCATGGCACACGGTTGGGTAGATGAAAAGGAGATAAGGCATGCAATAAACACGGTGATGGGATGAGAATTTCTTTTGGAGTTGAGGAAAAGATAAAACTTCTATCCACAATACATACGTGGAGCCGGGACCAGCTCACTCAGGATATATTCAGAAAGATACAGGTGAAATATGGCATTCCTGCATTTCTCACAGAGACTATGTTCTGGCACATGGAGATTTTATACAGGCTTCTGCCCATAAGCGAATATCTTATATTCAAAGGCGGAACCTGCGTTCAGAGCTACATTGATCCAATGTTCCAGCGTGCATCCAATGATCTTGATTTCAATACAACGATACAGAATCACAATGCATTGATTCAGAAGATTGAAGAAATAAATAAGCAGCTAAGAAATCAGGGAACGGCAGTTGAGATACAGGGAATCCCATATGGTTTTTTTGAATTTGAGTCCGCTGATAAAGCATCAGGAACCTTGAACTTCAGGCACAGGATGCCTTCCAGGTTTGGAGAGTACGAGCATGTAGCCGGAAATGATGTTCAGGCAAAGCCCATAAGAGTTCAGATAAACTGCAAGCATGCATGGCTTCCTGCGATAAAGAAGGTCATAAAGCCAGTGGAATTTTATGTTATGGAAGAAGCAAAACCCGTGGAAGCAGTCGTCTTTCCCCACTCAAGCATTGAAGATCTGATCGCAGATAAGATCATGGCAACACAAGTACATACAGGCAGGGAGAGGTTCAAGGATGTCTATGATCTTAAGGTGCTGTTTAACCTTGATTTTGACAGAACTGCGGTCAATACCAAGCTTGCACTCATTGCTAAGGAAACAGGAAGAGACGCTGGTCAATTGCTCAAATCAAGTGCGAACACAGTAATGGCTTTCGGGGATCGGAGCAATGAAGCACAGGGGTTTGCCAGTATGGTTTGCAGAGGTGGAAAGGAACTCATTAAAGGTTGGGAGATCATGTGTGAAAAGACTGCCAGGACAATCTTGCTGCTTGGCCAGGAGCGTTGAATCCGGCAACTTAACTATCCTGGTATTTAGGCTTATAGAACAGCACTATCTTGTATTCTGACGGCTCTCGATTCATCTTCCTGTAAAGCAAATAATCAATGGTTATATCTGATTCTTTAAACCAGTACCATGACATCTTTGCGCTATCAAGTCGCTCATAATCTGTGCGAAGGTTGCGCTTTACGATATCAGCTTCACTTGGCGCCTCATCGCCCTGATGAACGATTATCAACGGCGCGTCAAGAGTGGAATTGATATTGGCTTTCCATTGAATATTATTGAAATGGCGCATATACCAGAGGAACTGGGTTTCTAATTCCGGGTCTGTAAGTTGTATCTTTGTATAATTACCCTCATACTGCGATGAAATTTCATTTATTTTACTTAAGAATAATGCAAATTTCTGCGGTGGCTGGGCCGCCTGGATAAGAGGTTCAGCGGTATCTGTATAACGTTTAAAGTTCAATTCAACGCTTGAATATATAAAAAAAGATGATGTTAAAATAATAATTATAACTGTAATAACCCCTTTACGGGAATTCAAATCCAGTCCCGGAATAATTTCATTCAGGTAGATCGCTGCAATTAATACAAGGGGAAGTAAGGGATTGAGTACGAGCCATGGTACTTTTTCCTGGACATAGGAATATACAAAGAAATTAGCCAGTGCCCAGTATGTCAGGAAAGCAACAAAAAGATTTTTTGACTTCAATACGCTTAAGAATGAAAATGGCAGCAACGGTAATAAAACGATTATTGAAGCCGGGAGGTAATATACAGGAAGGAACCTGCTTGATGCCGGATATGTTTCTGATATAAGATAAAATATTAAAACTATTATCCAGTAGATAAGAGAAATCATTAATATCTTTCTTTTCTTATTATCACAACAGCTATAATGTGCAATTCCTAAAATTCCAAATATTAATATTGGAAGATCATAGAGAGCTATGATCGGCAGGTAAAAAAAGAAAACGCCGCCCATACGTTCGATCTTATGCATCTCGTACCAGTGTAAAACCGCTTTCATGAAGGCATCTTTCATCCCCGTAAAGTCAAGGAAATTTCCCGTATAATATAATGAGAAAAAGACAAAAAATATAAAAATAAATAATAGCATTTCTGTAGACAGGATCAAAAATTTATTATCGAGATTTTTGATTTTCCCGATCAAATCACTATACCATTTTTCCCTTATGGCGAAAAGAAACAGGAAAAAGACTACCAGAGCCATTATGATGTATGCATTTTCTTTAAGTGCCACCAGCGATGCAAGCGCCAGTGCCCCGATAACAATGTAAAGAAATCTCATTAAAGGATATCTGCCAAAATATAGAATAATAATAACTAATCCAATTAATGCATATGAAACAAAATATAAACCTTTTAAGGTTAACAACGACAGCATCCTGATATATAAACCCGGTATGACCCAGATAAACGCCAGTGTTAATATTATTAATATAGTTGCAAATAAATATGCATTCCTGATCACTATATTTTTATCATTTGAATAATTCATTTTAGAATAATTCTCTGTATATTTGATCGCGCAAACAAATAATAATAGTGTGAAAAAGGACATGAATATATCTTCCCTGTAAAACCGGGAATAATACAGGAACGATGGCGAGAATGCAAGGAAGAAAGCACAGATCAGCAACCCGGTCTTTCCGATATGTTTCTTTAAGGGCAGCAAAAATAACAGCATAGCAGACCCGAGAATTGCTGGCAGAATCCGTGCAGAATAATCACTATCCCCTATTCTTTTAAATATTTCTGTTGTCACATAATACATGAAAGGCCCATGGAACGAGGGATCGTAAGAATAGCTATGCTGCGTGAACAACCTGTACGTAAAATAACCTACAGCAGCCTCATCGTGATGAAATACCCTTTCATCAAGCCTGTAAAGTCTTAAGAAAAATGCAAGGGCTACCAGGATAAAAAAACAAAGATAATAAGGAAAGTTTTTTTTATTCATCCACTCCATGATAGTTTAAACTTATTCATAGCATTTATGGTTTTGGAAAAACATTCATGGTGCATGCCAAAAATCAGGATCAGATTCTTTGCAAATTTCAGGGAATTCACAAAAACCGGTGAGCTTGAGATTGAAGGAGATACTGTTCGAGAGATACTTGAAATGATTTGTAATAAGTTCCCGGGCCTTGATAAGATCTTATTCACCAATGGAAAATTACAGCCCTATGTTAATATCTTTCTGAATGGAGAAAATATTCTTGAATCAAATGGAATGGATAATTTGCTTCAACCGGGTGAAGAAATAGCTATTTTCCCTCCTGTGTCGGGTGGATGATGTTTAAAGAAAGAATAAATGCACAAAAAGCAAAAGAATTATTTCTCCATTCATTTCAACCAATTTCAAAAATAGAGACCTTGCCCATCGAAGAATGTGATGGAAGGATAATTGCAGAAAATATAATTGCAAGTATAGATGTGCCGCATTACAGGCGTGCAGCCATGGATGGATTTGCAGTCATGGCATCTGAAACGCTCGGAGCAGGCACCGGCTCGCCTGTCATACTCAGATTAGCAAATAGTATGGAGAAAGGTACATGCATGAGGGTGCATACAGGTTCACCGATGCCGGAAAAATCGGATGCGGTCGTTATGATGGAAGATACGGTATTAAGCGGCGATAAGGTTGAGATATTTGCACAAATCCATCCCTTCAAGAACGTTGGGGCAATAGGGGAGGATGTACAAAAAGGTGAAATTATCTTAAACAGGGGACGCCTGCTTCGTCCCTGTGATATCGCTGTTCTTGCATCCCTTGGTATCGGGAATATTAAGGTTTTTAAAAGGCCTCTTGTTGTTATTATTCCGACTGGTGAGGAACTTGCGCCCAGAGGTAAGAAAAACCTGGCGGATGGAGAGGTCTATGAAACGAATGGATTGATGTCTGCGTTGTATATACGAAAATGGGGGGGCATCCCTCGCCTGCTTGATATTGTGACTGATTCTCCTGAAAAAATAAAAGAAGCTATTATATCAAATCCTGATGCAGATATGATTTTAACAAGCGGCGGGACTTCAGTGGGAAAACGCGATTTTGTTCCGGCAGTTGTCGGATCACTTGGAAAACTCCTTGTTCATGGTGTCGGGATCAGTCCTGGGAAGCCTACAGCTCTTGGAATTATCAATGGTAAACCTGTTTTGTGCATGCCGGGATATCCAGTTGCAGGTATAGTGGCGCTTTTTTTTTATGGAAAGGCCGCATTTCGAAGGCTCGGGCATATTCCGGATGAGCCTGAAAGAACTGTAAGGGCAGTTCTTTCCGGAAAAATAGCTGGAAGGACAGGGTATAAAACATTTGCCCGTGTAAAAATAGATAATGGCGTTGCGATACCACTGGCAACAGCAGGGGCCGGGATTTTAAGTTCGGTTTCTAAAGCTGATGGGTTCGTGATAATTCCGGAAAATATCGAAGGACGAAATGCTGGTGAAGAAGTGGAAGTAGTGTTAATTGAATGATTATTTTGTCATCATCATGCTCATTTTAGTGTCCGAATAAGTATATTAGTTATGATACTTATTGTTAGTATGAGCAGGCAAATAATTCATTTATATTTTCCCCACATCCTATCCACTGCCTGCTCTATCCAATTTGTATATTCAATTGAGATTATCCTGGTATATTTGAAAATATCCTGATATATTAGACATATCCTGATATATTAGACAAATATCCTGATATATTAGACAAAATAATGGTGGTATAATGGGCAGGTTGGGGGGGTGGTGGTATTTAAAAAAATTCCTGCCCATTATTTTCCTACAAACATACATAATATTTAAAATATTCGATGGCTTATCCATTATTCAAACCTGAAAGTATCTTCTTTCCCGCCCTTACATCATCAACAGAGAATACCTCAAGATTATACACACCATTAAACCTGAGTTCTTTCAAAATAGAAAAATCAATAACTCCTGTCCCTGGCGCACCATGAAGATCGCCCCAGAACTTCTCTGTCCACAAACCCTTGTTATCGTGGATATGAGCATGCACTACGTGATTTTTTAGTTCCTTAGCAAATTCCCGAAGTTTCCCCTGGTTTCCCTCACACGTCAGGTTAGCGTGCCCGATATCAAACGTAGCCCTCAAATTAGGTGAACCTGTCTTTTCGATAGCCTTTATCAGGTCAGCTGCGCTGATGCACAGGTTATCCGGGTCAGTCCCTTCCTTATTTTCAAGTCCGAGTATAACATTCGCATCTTCGGCAAATTTTGAAAGGCAGGATAATCCTGACACCATGTTTTCAAATGCTCTGTCTTTATCTCCATTTATCCTTCCCGGATGAATGACCACAACCCCTGATCCGAGAGCTTCTGCGATCGTTATACTTTCTTTCATGAGTTTTTCTGTTGTATCATTCAATCTTGCAGTATCCACAATAAGTTCGTGCGGGTAATTTGGCACATCGCTAAAATAAGGAGCATGGATAGAAGTTGATAAATCGTATGACGAAAGCGTATCTTTTATTTTGGATACGCGGGATTTTATTAACTTTGTTCCTTCATAAACTTCAAGCTTTGGTATATACAGTTCTATAGATTCAACCTCGCGCTCCAGTTCAGGAAGTGTTCCTGCAAAAGATGATGCACCAATTATCATTTTCCATTATTTCCTGTTGATCAGGGCTCTTAATTTTTCAACAAGATCTTTCCTTATTGAGGAGTTGCGGTCTCCGCCGCACACGCAACCCCTGACTCCGATAATATCAGGAGAAATTCTTTTTAATGCAGGAATATCTTCAAATTTGATCGTGCCTGCAAGTGCTGCCTGGAGCCCGTGGTCTCTTGAACTTGAAACGAAATCTTTGAGTTCTTCTTCGGTCAGGAATTCAAATGTGGAGCGGCCATCCTTGATACCCGTATCCATCATAACAACATCTACACCTGCTTTTTCACCGATTGATGGCAGTTCAAATGGTGAGATGGAATTAATTCTCTTGTAATCGGAATAACCCGAAGCCACTACTTTCTTATTTTTGTCATATTCCTTTACTGAACGGACAATGTTTGTGAGCATGTCAAGGGCCTGCTCCCTGGTCTGTATATCGAATAATCCAACTTTGATATAATCTGCACCTGCGACAGCCGCACCAAGTGCTGCGAGTGATGCCGTTCCTGGCTTATAATTAAAATCACCGATCGTTGCGCTCAAAGGTACTATGCCTGCCACGTTTTTCACATCTCTGATCATCCATGGGAAATTTGCGCCAAGTGAGCCTTCTTTCGGATTCTTTACATCTATGATATCAGCTCCGCCTGATTTGCAGGTTTTCGCTTCTTCAACATTGATCGGGCTTACGAGTAACTTCATATCAATAGATTAAATTGATGCACTTATACATTTATGTTTCGAATTTGTTGTGATATAGTCACTCAGCGTTAAATAAGCCGATAGGAATTCAAAGATAAATTGAATGCTCACCGCAAAGAACGCAAAGGACGCAAAGATTTGCTGCTACACTTTGCGTTCTTTGCGAACTTTGCGGTTTATTGTATCGTTTCCTTTCGGATGAAATATGCATGAATTCACTATACAATGCACTTCTAATGGGCTTCCGATCGAAGATCAGGATGTGCTGATGCTTTTGTTCATGAGAAGGGGACTTGCTACTTAATCTCGACAATAAATCTCTTTTTACCTATCGGAATCATCTCCACTTTTGAACTTTCACTTATCTCTAAACTCTTCGCAAGATCAGCAGGAATCCTGATTACAAGAGACCTTGCGCTTTTACTTATCGAACGTATGAATCTGAATGCATGTTTTCTGATATCTTCAGTTCTCGTCTCCATAAGAAGCGCTTGTTCTTCTGTAAAAGTAACATGGCCTTTCGGACAGCGCATTGCTTTGACACTTTCAAGGACTATGCCATCCTCAAATTCATACTCTTTTAGTTCTACTTCCTTCATTTCCTGTTTGCATTTACCGCATACTATTGCCATATCTACCTCGATTTCCTTTTCACTTCATATACTGTAAGTATAACTATGTCGTCTTTATCATAAGCCCATCCCACCATGATTTTTCTTGGGAAAGTATCCTTTAACACTATGGAATGAGTGTATTCGTTGCCTCTTCCTTTTTCGTCTGTCCTTGTAAATTCCAATTTACCTTTTTCTATTGCTGTTTGCGCCTCATGTTCGCTTATTTCTCTTGTCTCCATCATTTTCTTTGCATGGTCAGTGTACTTATACATTCATCTTCTTTACATCTATATGTAAGATGAAAATATAAGAGTTATGGAAGAGAAAATAGCGAAAGCGGTGTCTATCGAATCTGCTTGTGGCTGCTGCTTGTTCTAAAAAGTCCCCAAGTTCCCAAAGAAAGTATTACAGGCGCTTTTATATCATAAAAAGGAGTGGGATTATAAAAATAGATAAACTTCAATAACTCTCAACAACCAGCCCCGGAACCTTCGAAAAGTGTTGTGCATTCTTCGTAAGCATAGGCTCGCCATGAGTAAGGGCGATACTTGCTATAAGGAGGTCAAAATCCCCGATATCATTTCCATATCTTTGGAGTTCTATCGAAAGTTTTCCGAAAGTTTCACTGGCAGCGGTTGAAAATTCCAGGATATCAAGGGTATCGAGCAGATGCCGTACTTTTTTAGCTTCTTCGATCGGCCGGGATGAGTTATATGCACCTTTGTAGAGTTCGGATGCGTTAAGAGGCGTTGTGGTTAATTTATCACCATCTGCTGTTAGCTCTTCCAATTTACTCTCAGCAGCAGGTTTACGGCGCAGCAGGTCAATTATGAAATCAGTTTTGCTTTTCTTGTTTCCTGCATTGCTTTTTCAATATTATCTGCAAGTTCAGTACTGGTTTTCAGGGAACGTATGTAATCAAGAGCATTCTTTTTCCTGGTCAGTTTGAATATTATGTCCGTAAAGCTTTCGGTTTTGGATGCCATAATATCTATCCATATCGGTGCATATAGATATATAATTCTTGTTATTGGATAAAATCATTTCTTTTTATCTGTCTTGAACAGATGATGAATATGTTCTCTTTGTGGTAGCAAGGAGAACTGAACAACATAAATACAATTTGTAAGCCGATTACTGAGAACATGAAAAATAACTGCCGCCCAAGTAAAGGATTAATACGGGATTATGGTAGATTTAGTTACTTTTAGAATATTAATCCTCCCATTAAACCATATATTTTATTTTGAATGTTGAGTAATACTAAGAAGTTCTTCAACTATTTTAAAAACCTGAGTTGAGGGATTACTATCAACACTTTTTAAATCTGTCCCTTTCTTTTCATGCATTTCATTTAACCGTTTCGCCCTACTAATTGCACTTTCTCTTTTACTTTCTAATAACTCAAAATAATCTTTATTCTTTTTATAATTCGGTATATGTCTCTCTAATTTTTCTTTCAACTCATCATTGTTTAATTTCGAAAATCTATCAACGAAATGCAAAAGGTACCATAATTCATAAGAAGGATTTGATAGACATAATTTAACATTCTTAGCCTTTCTAAATGCGGTAAAAATAGCTTCTTGTTTATTATTATCCCAATCAAAAACACACCAAATAATATCCCCATTTTTTAAATCTAATGGATAATGTTCAATAGATTCTCGACAAAAATCAACAAGATTTTTTGGGTCAGTACATCTTGCATTGGGTATTATGACCTCTAAATTATCATATCTAGTTCTGTATTTTTTAAAATATATTGGTTCTGTTTCCGTTCCTTCACAAACAATAACATATTTCTTGCGACGTTCTCTCCCACCCACTTTTCTACTCAAAGTTTTTGTCATTTTAAAATATCCTCTCTTCCATAATGAAAGGCTCTGCACCAAATCTACCAGCTAGATACCCTTTCTGGATATTTTCATTTTTACGTGGATTGAATTCTACTAGAGAGTAAAGGTCAGTACTGCCGATATCGGGGTTTTTTTCCGTGAACCATATTTGATCCCTGCGGAATAAATTCATATCTAATAAAATTGTGTTGTGCGTAGTGAAGATTAATTGAGCATTGTTCTTATTTTGATTTGGATCATGAAATAATTTAATTAAAAATTGTATCAATTTATAATGTAGTTTAGTGTCTAATTCATCTACGATTAAGATTCGGCCATTGCTCAACACATCTATCCATGGACCGATTAAGAAAAACATCTTTTGTGTTCCTCCAGATTCTTCATCGAATTCAAATTGTACATCAAATTCTGTATCTTTACCCTTATTGCCTTTATGAGTGGTTTTAATATTAAATTGCTTGAATTCACTCTTTCCTTCACTTATTAAAGCCTTTAACTCATTTGGAAAAGCAGAAGGCAGATTATCAATAGAAACTTTTTCAATTGAGGCCTTAATATCCTCAATTCCTAAGTCGGTATTTAAAAGTGCTTCTATTATAAGTTCTTTAGATTTTTCATCTTTATTGAGCAAATTAATAGTAAATTCGGTCAATAAAGGAAATTCGTCAATATTTATAATTTGTAAGTTATCTTTAAACCAATCAAAAGCTTCAGATGACTTTATATAATTCAACTGAGTTGAATTTGATAGATAAAGAACATTATCTAAGGTTCTTTCCTTTATGAATTCTTGAACCTTTTTGTCTATAGTAAAATTAAAATTATTAGTATTCGACCTTTCGAAAATTATAGCTTTATGTCCTTTAGGATAATAATATAGATATTCATCAATAATTTTCTCACTCGTGGCTGATACTCCATAAACATATCTAGTTTCATTCTTTATAAAAACAACTTCAAATTTACTGGGTTTAGATAGATACTCTTTGTCTAATTTAAATTGAGAAACATTAATTTTAGCATCTTTTTGATTTTTATGAGATGTCATGACCAAGTGTACTAAAAAATTAAAGGCAAGAATTACATTACTTTTTCCAGATGCGTTAGGTCCATAAATCACTGCGCTCCGTAAAAGACTATCTTTTTTCAATACATCTGTTTTAATCAAATTATTATCTAATGATTTATCAGAAGAAGATACCATACTTAAAGTTACCTTTTCCTTAATAGAACGAAAATTTTCGACACTAAATTCAATTAACATTATGGTTCAATCCTCCAAATATAACAATCAAAATGCGATTTTTGCAATAAATTGTCATTTATTACAATTTAAACTGCAAAATATATATACTTATGCTTATTGAGTTTTGTATCTAAATGGCTTGAAAGTTGTGGTTTAACTTCAAAGTCGGATTGATTCGCAAATAAAGCACTTTTTAAAGAATAATATTATAATCTTAATTTTACACAACTCACATTAACCATCCATTGATGTTGATAGTCAATTATTGTATAATTGTATATAAGTCAGGTTTGCTCCCATTCACCGGCCACCTCAGGCGCAGATTCCAACCGCATTTCTGAGAATTTCTATTACAATATCAGTATCCAACGTGAAGCTATTCAATATTAGTCCGTCCCTCGCTGAATTTTTCACGTTCTTTCACAATTTCAGAGAAAATATTTAAATCTTGTATTGGCATTTCTTTCCAGATCCCTGCAAAATGAAGAATTTCTTGCAAGTTCCCATGTTTTTCCCTGATTATTTCTTCTTTTAAAAAATGTACTGTTTTTATAATTAAAGATATTTCTCGGTCAGAAAGTCCCTGAATTTCCTTTAATAGGATATTTTCAAATCTATTTTTTGATATCATTCAGTTCCACATGATTTGATAGTCAAGTTAATACTTATATTTTTTCCATTTGCAAAATCTTGTATCGTTTCCTGAAATAATTTAAATTGCTCTCAATTGAAAATAAGATTGCTTGAACCGTGAATAGCCCGAAACCATCAAGGCAAGTAAGAGCTTAATTATTAAATTATCAAATACCCAGCTCAATTTAGAAAACAATATATTGCTTGATAGCGAATATTCCACCGTGAAAACAGCAATATTAGGCGGTGGTCTTACAGGTATCACTCTTGCCCGCCTGCTTCATGAAAAAGGTGAAGATGTCACAGTTCTTGAGCGGGAACCGGTTTTTGGGGGATTATGCCGCTCTGTGAGCGATTCCGGGTTCACTTTTGATATAGGGGGCTCGCATATCATTTTCAGCCGTGATGCAGAAGTTCTCACATTCATGAATGATGTGCTCGGAAAGAACAGCCAGCGCAATATTCGCAATACAAAAATTTTCTATAAGGGATTGTATATCAAATATCCCTTTGAAAACGGGTTGAACCAGCTTCCTAAAGATGACCTCTTTTTCTGTATCAATGAATTTATTAAAACCCTGATCGCTGTTGAAAAAGGAAAACTTCCGTCCCCCGGGAATTTTCGTGAATGGATCATCCATACCTTCGGGAAAGGCATTGCTGACCTGTACTTGATCCCGTATAATGAAAAGATCTGGAAATTCCCGGCAGAGCAGATGTCATTGCACTGGGTAGAAGGACGCATTCCCCGCCCGCCGATGGAGGATATTATAAAATCTGCTATCGGGATAGAAACCGAAGGATATACGCACCAGTCAATTTTCACCTACCCGCGAAAGGGCGGGATCGAGGCGCTGGTAAGATCAATTGCATCGCCGATTAAAAAGTGCATCCGCACAGGCTTTAACGTATCTTCAGTCAGGAAAGAAGGAGAAAAGTATTTAATAAGTGATGGCGATAATATTATTATAGCAGATCGCTGCATATCTACTATTCCCTTACAGAGGCTCTTGGAAAGTCTTGAAAATGTTCCGGATACAGTCCGGAGATCCTGCAATGAACTGAAATATAACTCGATAGCCTGTGTTTTTATCGGGGTGCGGGGAAAGCTTCCGGATATTTCATGGATGTATGTTCCTGATAAAGATCTTGGGCTGTTTAATAGGATTTCATTTCCATCAAATTACAGCCCTGATGTGGCGCCTGCGGGATATCCAGCGATACTTGCAGAGATAACATATCATGAAGGGGATGATGTATCAGAAATGTCGGACCGGAAGATAATTGACCATGTAATTAAAGCACTTAAAAATATGAATATCATAAAGAATGGGGAGGATATAGTATATACTGCCCTGGAGCGGCAAAGGTTTGCGTATGTTATCTATGACCTGGATTATAAGAAAAATATCGCCATTGTAAAAGACTTTTGCGAAAAACTTGGCATAGGACTCGTCGGACGTTTTTCGGAATTTGAATATCTTAATATGGATGGTTGTATCAGAAATGCGATGAATTTTGTGAGGAAAATAAATGAGGGTTAATATTTTTGCAGAAGATTTCCTGAATTTAAAGTATCTGGGATGCGGAACTGCAGCAAAAACGCTGTACAGGCAGTTGGCCAGTATGCCGGATATGGAAGTGTCATGGAACTCCAGAGGCCGGGATTTTGACATAGTCCATTATCACACTTTCGGCCCGGTGTCGCTTATGAGCCGCAAATACTCAAAAGGCATAAAGATACTGACCGCACATGTCACACCCCGCCTTAATGAAGGCGGCCTGGCATTCAGTAAATATTTCACCCCTTATTATCCTTACAGCTACAGGAAGTTTGATCATATAATAACCCTGGTAGACTGGTGCCGCAGCGAAGTTCGGGAGATCGCACCTTTTGTTCCTACCACGACCATCCCTAACGGGGTGGACAGGGATTATTTCAAAAGGGATGAAGGAAAGCGAAAAAGCTTCAGGGAACGGTATAAAATACCTGACGGCGGGAAGGTAGTGCTTGCCGTAGGCCAGCAGACGCCACGCAAGGGAATATATGATTTTATCGAGCTGTCAAAAATGCATCCTGAAATGCACTGGGTATGGGTTGGAGGGTTTCCTGCCGGGCCATTTTCAAAAGATCGCCTCAAGATAGAGTGGATGAAAAAGAAATGCCAGGATAACGTAATATTCACGGGATTCGTTCCTGATATTGCGGAAGCTTACAGCGGCGCCGATGTATTTTTAATGCCCTCGTATTCTGAGATGTTTGTGCTGGTGATCCTGGAAGCGCTCTCCTGCGGCCTTCCCGTGGTTGCCCGTGGAATACCGGAATTCAAAGAAATTTTTGGAGGGGCGGTTCAATTCTTTAATAACGTTTCGGAGGCCGGGGAGCAGATTGCGGATGATGAATCATTAAAACAATATGCTCCTGGTTCACGCGACTTTACCGAGCAGTATGACATTAAAAAAGTTGCCCAAATGCATTGCAATCTATATAGGGAACTGATAGAATCATGATATCCGTAATTGTCCCCACTTACAATGAAGAAGCTAATATTACAGCCTGTCTGCAATCCCTGTGCAACCAGACAATTAGCAGGGATGAATACGAAATCATCGTGGTTGATGGAAATTCGAATGACCGCACATATGAACTGGCGCAAGTATATGCTGATGAAGTTATGACCCAGACGAGCAAAAAGGTGGGAGGAGCCAGGAATGACGGTGTATTGCGTGCATGTGGAGATATCGTTGCTACAACGGACGCAGATTGCATAATCCCTCCGGAATGGCTTGAGATAATAAAGAATGATTTCGAGTCACATGATATTGTCCAGCTTTATGGGACTGTTTATCCGATTGAAGAGGGATTAAAACACAAAATTTCCCTTATGAGTGCAAATACTTTCTCCCGCATCGGGTATTATACCCGCGCCCTGTATTATACGCTGGGATGCAACACTGCATTCGATAAAGAAGCTTTCCTCAGGGCTGGCATGTACCAGTGTATCGATGCGGGTGATGATGTTGAGATCGCACTGAGAATGCGTAAAATCGGACGTGTAATGCTTGATGATCGTATGAAGGTTGGATTCTCAATGCGCAGGTTCCAGCAATTCGGGATGATAAAATCGGTTTACGAATGGCTATACATAGTTGCCAGTGGGGGCGAAGCTTCAGGATATTCATACTCGAAACGAAATTACAAATAGCGATCTTGCTGTTCTTTCCATACCCTGCGTCCTTTATGTTTCAACACCCTATCGCCAAGAAGTGTGCAAATAACAGGCAGTGGTGAAAATGCATATACGAGAGAACCCAGCAAATATGATAATTTACGTGAATTTCTTACCTTTGATATTTCGGCAGACATGGGGCAATCTACATCATTGAACTTCAGTATTGTCTTTGACGATTCAAACGCTACCCGGGCACCGTAATAGACAAAATCTTTAATAGATGCAACTCTTCCACCATGAAGTGTCTGCCTGTTCTTTATGGCTGTCCTGAAATCTTCCTGGGAACTGCCGTCAAATAACGTATAACCGTTTCCTATCATAAAACTTGCATGCGCATCACTTCCGCCAAGTTTTGCATGCCCGTTACAATTTTTAAAAGCGAGAGCATTGGAATATCCATCCCTGTGTAATGAATTGAATACTTCTATCCCATCAAACTTCAATGTGTTCATTTTCGTGCCAACACAGGAACAATATCCACTATAAGGGTGTGGAGCAACGGCTATTCCATCCTGGCTGTGTATTTGTTCGATCGTTTCTTCGGCACTTAAGCCGGGCTCGACCTGCTCTTGAAGGAACAATCCCAGTATCTCACCCTCGTTTGAAGATATCTCTTCACCGATCACCACTATATCCTTATTGAATTTTTGAGCAACAAGCGCACCTTTGATAGTGTTATGATCTGTTATGCAAAGTACACCAAGTCCCATCTTTTCAGCGACCTTAATGGATGTCCTGGGAGTGGTCACACTGTCCGGGAATGACAAAAATTTATAATTCGTAAAACCTGAATACATGGTATGAGTATGTATGTCACCGACTCCTATTTCCTGCATATTTCGCTCCCTACCTCTATTATTAGCCTTTATAGTATAAAGTTTTTAGTGAATTATTTTAAATTTTGCTCCAGTTCTCCTGATTCTCCTTATTGTTCAAACCGCAGTGCATCTACCGGATTCATCTTTGCAGCTGACCTTGCGGGTGCGACGCCTGATATTATGCCTACGAATATCGAGAAAGCAAGCGCAAATATAACAAGTTGGGGCGTTACAACTGCGTTCATTGTTCCACCCGGTCCTATAGCCTGCCCGCCCACAATGGATACGAGTACGGATATCAGTATGCCGATAAATATTCCGAGCATTCCCCCGACAAATCCGAATAATCCGGATTCCATAAGAAACAGTTTCATAACTTCGTTATCAGTAGCTCCAAGAGCCTTCAGCAATCCAATCTGCCGTGTTCGTTCCATGACAGACATGAACATGGTATTTGCAATACCTACAGCGCCCACGAGGAGTGAAACTGCTGCAATCGCAGCAAGGAATAGCGATATGGACTGGACAACACTGGTTATTTGCTGTTGTATCACCGCAAATGCAGTGACGGTAAAATCCCTGGTTCTTGGATTTACATGCCTGGAAGGCATAAGTTTAGTTACAATATCTGCAGCCACCTGGTTTGCAAGCGCCGGGTCAGTTACCTTCACCATGATAGAAGTAAAAGTATTTCTGGGTATGGTTGTAGTTATCACATCCCTGGCGTAATCAGCAGGCATATATACTGCATTATCACCTCCGCCTCCAAAACCTCCTCCTGATTGGACGAAGATTCCCACGACTTTGAAAGTCTTACCTCCTATCGTGACCGGCCTATTCAGGGTTATCGGCTGCAAAAAAGTTTCATGGGCTAAAGAATAGCCAATAACTACTGCATTTGAGTCACCTGGCTGAAGGTATCTGCCAGCTTCAAGCTGTGTTGTGACCATGGAGCGCCACACTATGGGATCAACACCTGTTATGGATACCGACGTCTTCTCCGTACCCAGTAACATATCCGACCTGCCTGAAACCATGCCGTTCACATATAGCACACCGGGTACCTGCTTGATCACGTTTACGTCTTTATCTGTGAGGTTAATACTGGTGCTTCCGCCCCCTCGTCCCCCATCAAAACCGCCACCGCCAGTTGCCCGTGAAAAACCCGGGGTGACAGTGATCAGGTCGGCCCCAAGACTTCCCAGACGGGAAGCCACGCTTTCCTGCATACCCTGACCTATGGAGATTATAGCTACGACCGCTGCTACACCAATTACAATTCCGATAATAGTGAGCCAGCTTCGCATCTTGCTTTTTTTCACATGGCTCAAAGACAGCCTGAAAGTATCATAAGTCTTCATAAAGTCCTCTTAAGGGATTTCATTTTTGTTTTTTGAAATATGTTTTTATTTTTCCGCGCTGCCAGTATAATACCAGTATGATCACTACAATGACTATCCATAATGTATAATTCGTACTGCTCTTCCCTCTCGATTGTGTGCTTGTTGAGGATAATATCACGGGCAGGGATTTTGTGATCGTATGTCTCTGCCCACTGGTGTCGGTATATTGTATCTCTAATTCAAGAATGCTTCCGGCTTCAGCAGTTTTCGTTATCTGGAATATTGCAGATGTATAATCACCGGGATTCAAATTCCCGAGCACAGAGGTACTGCTCCCTGTTATTGAGAAGTTCTTCTGGCGCGGCAGGTTGACCGCTACTGCATTTGCGGGGCTTATCCCGATATTGGCGACATTAAGCGAAAAAGAGCCCACAGTCTCCACATAGCTTACATCAAAATCGGTTATTCCTGCAACAACCAATCCGATGAGATTATCGGTTGAATAATTGTTCTGTCCTGTGATCTTTACAGGAATATTATAAACACCAGGGCGCGCGGCGACATCTACTGCCAGATTGAATGTTATCGATGCAATATCTCCTGATTTCATAGTACCCAGGGAAAATTGCTTTCCTCCCCCAAGCACAGAAAACGCTGAATTCGTATTGTCAATGTTTATTTCAGCAACAGTATTCTGTACCGTACCTGTGCCAGTATTTTTAAATGTTAGCGTTTCTGTGTTCTTGCTCCCCGGTGCTACGGTACTGATCGTTGAATTTACCAGCATTATCATGGGCTTTCCTCTAATAGTCAATATCTGGTCATCCAGCTTGGTTGTGGCGCTCATCTGTTGATTAGAGCGGTCTGTTTGCAATCCTTTGTAGGTAATAAAAACATTAAAATAATAATCTCCTTCCACCACATCAGGATTTATATATATCCTGAACTTTGCAGTTCGCTGATCGCCCCAGTCAGTAATAGTTCCAAGTGAATATATATCGTTAAGGAGCGTTACAGCGTTAATAGATGCGTTGTCCTTTGGCGCAAGTTTTACAGTAACATCCTCCATAAAGTTCCCAAATCCCTTGTTCTGTATCGGTACATAGACATATGTCGTATCTCCGGGATATACAGGCGCGCTTTCGGTCACAAGATAATTAGAGGCTGCTGATGCAACCTGTGCTATCATTAATGTCGATACGATTATTAAAAATATATTGAATTTTTTCATGTTTCACCTACTATTTTTCCATCAAGCATTTTCACAACTCTTCCTGCATATCCTGCAATTTTGGGGTCGTGTGTTATCATAACTATAGTCAATCCCTCAGTGTTTAAACGTTTAAAAACATCCATGACTTCCCCTCCTGATTTAGTATCCAGGTTCCCTGTCGGCTCATCTGCAAGGAGAATAGAAGGGCCTGTGGAGAGCGCCCTTGCGACCGCTACTCTTTGCTGCTGCCCGCCTGATAGCTGGGCAGGGAAATGATTTCCCCGTTCGGATAAACCCACCATTTCCAGCAATTTTCTTGAAGTGTTTTCTATTTCTACTTCAGGAAATTCATGAATCCTCATGGGCAGCTGGATATTCGCAATAGCTGTCAGGGTAGGATACAGGTTAAAAGTCTGGAATATGAACCCGATTTTTTTACCTCTTATCCGCGCCAGTTCGTCACTTTTAAATTCTGATATATTCCTGCCTTCGAGCAAAACCTTTCCACGTGTGGGCATGTCAAGACAACCGATCATATTTAACATCGTTGATTTGCCGCATCCGCTGGGGCCTGTTATAGCCACGAACTCGCTTTTTTTTATTACCAGGTCTATTCCCGCAAGTGCGGGTACGTCAAAATCGCCCATACGATAAATTTTCCAGACATCCTGCATCTCCATTATGATTTCCATCATATCACCGGTCGAATAAACGTTGATGACCCCAGCGCTTTGATCTTTGATCCTTATAATCGATCATCCATCCACTCGATTCCATTTTGCTTTTTTCAACTAAATTTCCAGTATCCATATCAACAAGAGCAGTCAGGGTCATATTTTCCCGGATAAGAACAACACGTACAACTTTTTTATCCCCGTTCAAGGTAGAAATTATCCGCCCACGATCCTGAACTGTAACACTATAATTGTTATTTCCTATTTCCGCCCGTAGCCCATTGTGGGCTGCATTTACTGCAAAAGATCTTTGCTCCTCATTAATTGGAAATGTATGCGCCCCTAAATATGTAAATCTCAGCCCAATGGCAATAGCCAGAAGGGCGATCATAATTAATGCAAATGCTTTCCATCTATTCATATTTTGTCAGTGTATGAAAGACCTTATAAGAATTCCCTGAAATTATCCTGAAAGCAGTTTCAGAAAAATGAAATTAAGCCGCTGCTTCCATAATTTCATTTTTTCAGAAATATCCTGTTTCCCATCCCGTCCCTGTGGCGAACTATCAATCCTCTTCTTTCGGCTTTGTCAAGCAGCCTGCTTACCTTTGGCTCTGAAAAACCTGTCTTTACAATGAGTTCTCTTTGCAGTATCCCGTCGTTATCCAGGATATTCTGGAATAATATCTTCTCATCGCCTTCAAGAATTGTGGCTGCTAACATGGCTGTGTTTTTACTTTCCGGTATTAATGCATCTCCTTTTAATTCAGGTGTTTTTTCATCGTTTGATCCGGGTATTTGATTTTCCTTTGAAAAGAGTATTATATACAGAAAAGACATACCGCCAAGCCAGGCAGTTATTATGAAAAATAACACTTCATTTATTGAAAACAAAGAAGCACTCTCTACAGGAACAGCTCTACCGTCCGCCAGGATAAGCTGTACCGGACCTGTTGCCAGCAGTCTATCGATTATTAGAAGTACTGATATAATTAATACGATTGCTGATATTAAAATACCGTTCTTTCCAAAATTTACTCTGGGTGCCATTTGATCAGGGGATAATTTGTTTAATCTGGACTTTATTGATTGGAATTGCTATATCTTTTTCCATAAACTCATCAAGGCTCATTTCAGAAATTCAAGCTCTTTCCTCAAATCAGCTATGATTGTGTCAAACACCGGGATTTCCTTCATCAGTCTTCCCAAGCCTTTTCCCCAGAAATCTCTTGCTTCATTTAGCTTTGTTTCATCGAAAAACATTTCATAGTCTGGATTGATTTTCTTGAATTTGCATTTTTCCAAGAAAAGATATTTGATCTTGCTTTTATCAAACTTTTTTTTATTCAGGAGCATCCAGACATCAAAGTAATCCCTGCTCTTGCCGCGCTGTATAATTGAGCGAAGCTTTTCCAGAAATATCTCATCCAGAGAGTAAACAAGAATTGTAAAGCTTATACTATCAGAATAATCATCAGCTTTTTCCATTTTCAAAAGTTCAGTGACCAGCATCTCAGTGATGCTGATATCCATTCTGATAACGTTCTTGCCAAGTGATCCTGTGAATTGTATTGCTGCTATGGCATGATCTGGATTGGAATGAAAACTGGCAATATTGAAATTCATTCCTGTCTTTTCATTGAGCAGGTTCAGACCGTTTTTCAGCATCGATTCTATTTCTTCTGGCCGGATTTCTTTCGTAAGTGTAAAATCCAGATCCTCGGACAGCCTCCAGAATTTCGGGAAATACACTTTACTCAATGCTGTTCCTCCCTTGAACGCCAGAACATCTTTGAGCTCGGAATTATATACTCCATAAAGCAGCCAAGTCAGAGCGTAATCCTTTTCTACAACTCCTGCTGGAAATCCTTTGTTCCTTGCTGCTTTCTTTACTTCATCTGCAGTTATCAAAGCTCTTCACCTATTTTTCTGTTTATCAACAGCTTCCATTTTTCATTATATTTTCCTTTTCTTGATTTTATGGACGGGTCGAGGACTGAATACCCTTTTGAAATATATTCCAGCATCATTTTTTTTAATTCTTCATCCAGTTTTATATCCAGGATTTCTGACAAATATCCAAGCCTTTTTAGTATTGTTGCATTTCCCATCTTATTTGCATGATCAACTATTTTTATGAAGGACAGACCTTCAGATTTTAAAGCTTTTGCAACTTCTGTTATATCGCCGCAATACTCTGGATGGTCAAGACAGTCTGCTATGGTCTTTTCCTTATCTGATATTACGATGTTTTTTCCAGCAATGTTTATGGTATTATAGCCAAAAAACTTCTTTTTGGATAATGTTACAAAAAGATACTCTACATCCAATATTTTCCTGTTACTCTTTCTCTTTGTGGTTGCAATGAAAACAGAGAAAGGTATCTGCTCGGTCAAATGATAATAATTCAATGCGCTCCAGTACGCGATATAATATGGTTCGATAAGCTTTGACCCGATCACGAACTCATGTTCCGTATATTTTGGCTTAACGCCAGCGGATAATGGTATTATTAGATATTTTCCTGCCTCTATTTTTTCAATCCACCTTTTAGCCTTGAGATTGCTTATTATTTTTCTGGACTGTACGTAAGATTTTTTTAGAACATCAGTTGCATCTCTTACCGTAAAAATTTCCCTTCCTTCCTCTGACAATTTTGAAAGTAGATAGGACTCTGTTTTTGAAAGGCTTTTTCTAATATCTGTAAGATATATCCCGGATTTAATCACAAATATTACAATGATTATATGTATTTATAAACTTAACTACGATCAAAGTCTCTGGATTACCACAGTTCTTTGATATTTCTGACAACATGATCCGGCTTTATGTGCATTCAGCCATTCTGGAGTTAAGGCTATTCAATGGCCGTCAATATTCGCTTTTTCATGGAACGCTTCACTACCGGTTTACTTTGAGGAGTGCTGTCCGGTCACCAAGCTATGTTATATAAGTTAATCTGAATATTGAGTGAAAATGGACAACGATAACAAAGCACTGTTCACCTTCGGATTCGTGTTTTATTTCATCGGGGACCTGGCAACGACATATATCGGCCTGAATAATGGAGTAACGGAAAAGGGATTTATCAGAGTGATCGGGAATCCTGGCCTTGCGGATATGGTTATCATGAAGCTGATTTTTTTCATAGCCCTATATTTTCTGATCGCATTTCTTGAAAAACGGGATAATCATTTATGCGGGGCTATCCTGGGGTTGATTGCTGGTATGGGAATGACGGTTACGTGGATGAATGCTCTGACGATCCTGGAATATTTGAGTAATTGAAAGGCACTTATACAGATACTTTCACCGTGCTCTTTCCAATCGCTTTTATCCTTTCGGATCGAATTAATGGACGTGAAAAATATGAATCCGATTGATACACGAAAAATCCCGCTTTTCATAGAGCGGTTAGAAAAGGCAGGGTATATTTTGGATGTTGAACATTCGAAAAACGAACTCAAAATAACATACAGCAAAAGTCCTCCCAAACATCTGATTATCCCATTTGGACAGACAAAACTAACTGATTTTCGAAGTCTATATTTCTAATTATTTTAAATATTCTCCATTTAACCACCTGGTGTTAGTAAGGATTGCCAATTCCCTGTTCATTGAAACAAGATCATTGCTATCAAGCTCGTTGACATTGTTTTTTCCCACGATCCTGGTCAGGCCAGCTATTTCCCGGGTACATACATTAATAAAATTAGATAGTTTTTCAATACTCTTTTCAATATTTACCTGCTTTGTAAGCACCGGATTTGTGGTGGTCACACCTGTGGGGCACATGCCGGTATAACAGATCCTGTATTGCTCACAATTGATAGCAATCAATGCAGCTGTGCCGATATAAACAGCATCTGCACCAAGTGCAAGGCATTTTGCAAAATCAGCAGAAGTGCGTAATCCCCCTCCTGCGATAAGAGAAATATTATCTTTGACACCCAGATCAGAAAGTAATTTAAAAGCACGCGGCAGGGCCGCAAAAATTGGAATTCCCACATTTTCCCTCACGTAAAGGTCCGTGGCCCCGGTACCTCCGCCAAAACCATCAAGAGCAATAAAATCAACCCCGGCATCAACCAGAACCCGGATATCTTTTTCAACATTGCCGCATCCCAGCTTCGCACCGATGGGAATACCGCCTGTGAGATCACGCAGCCAGGAAACCTTTTCTTTAAGTTCTTGCGTTGTGGTTATGTCGGTATGGTGTGCCGGGGAATATGCAGCTTCACCGCTCCTTAAGCCTCTTATCTTCGCAATTTCCGGAGTGACTTTACTTGCAGGCAGATAACTCCCTTTACCCGGATATGCTCCCTCCCCAAATCGGATCTCTATAGCTGCGGCATGCTTCAACATGTCTTCATTAATGCCGAACCGGCCTGTAGCATACTGGGCAATAAGATAATCACGGGCGGTACTGAGTTCATCATCCAGAATTCCACCTTCGCCTGAGTTAAAGGCAATCTTTAAATTTGAAGCTACCTGCGCAATTACCAGTCTGACATTCTTTGAAACTGCTCCGAAACTCATCCCTGAAATCAGAAGGGGGGATGAAACTTTTAATGGGTTTTTCGCATCAGGTCCGATACAAATTTCAGTATTCACTTTATCGTCCATATTTAAAGGAATCCTATCCACCTGTGCAGGAACAAAATGCAGGTCATCGAGAGAGAAGGGGAGCTTTTTCAATGAACCCATCGCGACTACAACGCTTTCTCCCCTGGCTGCCATATCTTTAATTCCCACTACTGTCCGATAAAAGGAATCATCTTCAGAAGACCTTTTCCTGCGCATCAGGGTATTACTTGCCCCGACTTCTTCTGTATCACAAAAATATAATCCTTCCAGCTTATATTCATAATAAACAGGGCAATAAACACAATTGCATCCTCTTGCGTTAATTTCACAGGCACTCTTACCCCTGCCGCAATACAGAATCTCTCCTTTACAGTCATAAGGATAACTCGGGCAATCCGGGCAAAGGCATTTCTTCCTATTTTCCTCAGTATCTTGAACTATCATTATGATTGCCCTGCCTTCCCATTTTTGCAAAAATACCGGAATTTTTGTTCATTTCATAACCCCTATATTTTAATACAATCTAAAGATTAAAAGGCTTTCTATTATCTGAGAATATCTAATTCTGGGATCTTTTACTACGGGTACCACTGTTTATGCCATTCTCGCATCTGGGTTATCTCGCGGCTTTGTGATGTGATGATATTCTGAGCAAGCGTTCGGATTTCATCCCGGTCGGACGCTTGAAGCATCATTTGCGCCATCATGACCGCCATTTGATGATGGGGTATCATCTGTTCAATGAACTCTTTATCAAAAGGACTGGCGTTTTTGAGACGTTCGATATCTGCGTCCTCGCTCATCATGCCTCTTCCCATTCCCATCGAATTTTGCGGAACTTCGGTTCCATACCATGATTTGTACCAGGAGCGCATGTCACTGATCTCCCTATTCTGTGCGGTCTTTATATCCGCTGCAAGCTGCTTTAGCTCCTCATGCTCTGCTTTCTGCAGCGCAAGATCAGCCATAAGAACGGCATCTTCATGATGAGGAATCATCTGCTCGATGAAGGTGCGATCCATATCTCCCATCATTCCATCACCCATCATACCGCTGTGACCGATCCACCTATTAGTGTAAGGAGAGTTACCGGAAATAAGAACCAGTCCGGCGATGCCTGCAACAATCAATACAATACCCAATATACCGAGTGTTTTCTTCTCCATAATTAACCTCCCATTCCAATTGAAAAACTGCCTGATATTTTATATCAGGATCCAGAATATAAGCCCCAGTATCCACATGCCTCCGCCCATCATGCCATAGCCGTAACCGGCCATCATTCCCATAATTTTACCTCCATTAAATAATTGGTTATGGTGGTATAAAAAGACTATTGTAAGAACCAGTACATCCGCAGGTAAAAGATTTTGGATAAAAAAAAACAATTCTTAACCATGAAAAAGACCTGGTATCAGATTGAGGGTTCAAAGCGGGCTGAGATATGGACTATACTGCACCTTCCGTATACGGCAATGAATCTGAGCTTCCTGGCTATCGGGTTCGGGATCGCAGGTATCCACAGGTGGGATGTTTTTGCATGGATTACTGCTGCATATTTCCTGGGGCCGGGGATTGCAGCCCATTCCTTTGATCAACTGCCGGGGATGGGCAGCAGTTACGTGAAATACTTGATGCCCACAGAACTGCTGCTACTTGGACTGGCTGAAAAGAGATAGCATCTTTTGCAGAATATGGGCCTGGATGCGGTAAAGCCATGCAGATAGCGGATGATATGGTAGACCTGCGAAAAGTAATTGAAGGAAAAAAGTCTGGTGTGCCAGGCTCAGATCATTTGCTTCGTGGATACACGAATATAGGCATCAACAGCATTCTTGATAAGGAAATTGCCAGATCCAGGATGATCATTTCCTCAATTAATGTACTATATGAATATAGAGAGATGCTGCTTAACGTGCCATCCGGGATTGCAGATATGATGCTTGGCGAGGAGTACTTGTTAAAATAAGAGTTCGAGAAAATATGCCAGAACAAATAATATTAATTGCTCTTTTGATAGCTATAATATTTTTCTCAGAGGTTGCTATCTTCGGTATTGCATTCATAGGCTTTCTCGTGTTCTTCATATCAGAACATGCTGCAATACACTCACGCCGCCATATTGCAAGAGAGGCCGGACAGCATATGGATTCCACAGCCTTATCTGGAGCAGTACTGTTCTCTGATGCCCTGATTAATCTTAAACGACTTTACTTAATCTGATCCGACTTGCCTGATAATCGTATGATTAGAATAGAGATAATATAAGCAGTAGTTACAAGTAAAAAATATGCTATCCCTCCCTCAATAAGCCAGCCCCACCAAGTCGTATCAGTCTCATGGTAAAAATAAGCCTGATATGCTTGAAATAGACTTACAATAAGAGGATGAGGAAGCATATACAGCCTGATGAGCTTCCATCCACGTAGATTCAAATATTGATGAACAAGTATAAGCAATAAAAAGGAAGCTGTCAACCCGATGATAGTAATAGGGTGTGTTAGTACCGGGAAAATAATTCTAGTCCCGAATGATAGTTATAGAAGGTACTCCAGTCTTCAGATACTGAATAGCCCTTGCTGCTAGCTATGGAGGCAAACTCTTCTTCGGCAGCTTCGCTATATCCGCTCCATGATTCAAAAGGATATTCGTCGTAATGAGTCGTACCAATAACATAGTAACCCCAAGCTAGATTATACATCCGGTCATCGCTATCTGCATATACTCTCATGTGCAACCAGTGTCCATACCTTGAAGATATTCCTTTGGTACCTCCGTCAGAATCCCAGACCCACCCTGCACCATCGTTAAGTCTTCCTTTCAGGATCGATCCAAAGCCAATAAAGAAAATACTCTTAACCTTGTTAATATCAGCGTTATTGTAAAAGAGCATTGATACAGGCCAATCAACATTAGTATTGCTATCTGTCTCACTTAGGAAGTCATAATTACGGAAGGAGTCCTCTCTTATGTAAAGAGTAGTTAGATTATTAGTACTTGCTGCCATCACTGGCGATACAGTAATTGTTATTAGTAAAGCTGTAAGATAGAATATTTTTAGAAGCCTCATTTTTATTCCTCCTCTATCCAACAATAGGAGACATATCAACTACCTTTTTTGTTCCGAGATCTACTGCTATAGCTATACAAGTCGCCTGAATTACTGCACTCTGGCTCTCTCCTTTGGATATCAAGGTGTATTCATCTTTGTAGCTTTTATCAAAATGAACCTGGAATGCTGCTATATTTTCAGGATGCCATACCCCTACGGGTTCAACTGAGTAATTCTTCCCTTTAAGCATTCCTTTCACGGTTATATTGCTAAATGCTATATCTTTCGCTTTTGTAAGTTCAGGGATGGAGACCTCTTTTGGAGATTTTTCACCTCTTCCTGATATCGGTATTATTCCTACCACTGTATTATTCCTTAAATCCACCCGTTCCAGTAGTTCTTATCGAGCTGTAATTCCACGGATGCACCTAATTTTTCAAGGCTTTCATGCCATACTCCAATCTTAGTGAATTCGTAGCCCCTCCCATTGTTACAATCCATGCAAGCCTATAAAATTACAAGTATATATTAGTAATTTTGTATAATATCAAATCAATTCTATAACATTAGTTGAATCGTATAATCTTACATATGACATTACTAATATCAGAAAGCTACTAATTTACTGGGATGTGGGCTTCAGGGCAACAATCACTCTTCTAAATACTCCAACATTGGTGGCGATTTCAGGAGCGTTCAAGCTATACATAGCTGTTCTTTTCTTTTGATCTTGGATATAATAATACATGTAGGTATGCTATTAGCGATTACTATGAATTTTATTTCATTCGAACCAATAATACTGATAATTTATATATCAATGCTCATAATTATGATAACAGTAAACTATAAATACGTTAGTTCGCATATATACGAATTGTAGTGGGCCGAGAAAATTTTTTTTTCGATCTACACACCATAAATCCCACAGCCCACTACCTCCTATTCAGAATAAATGCTTATGTTTACAACAACCGTAAGCTATAAATACTATTGTTCGTATATATACGAATCGTAGTGGGCAGAGAAATTTTTTTATACACCACCATAATCCCCCTTTCTGCCCACTTACTTATCATATTTGGAATGGGAAATATTACCTAACTGATTTTTTCAAGGATACCTTTTTAAATCCGTTACGCGAATCAATCCAAAAAATCGCGTTACGCAATTAAATGTAAATTAAATAACATAAATTCACATTTATAGAAACAGTTATTACCTCAGAGGAGAAATATATTTTATGTAAATTAAATGACGAAAAAGGGACTGATCTATATGAATACAAATGAAATATTCAAGAATAAAAAATTAGCATACGGTTTTACCTCATTAATAGGGCTGGCTTTTATGAGTTTTGTGGCTGGCTGGGTATTCCTTATCCCGATAGCAACAATGGCCTTCCTTTTATATGGTTATACTGTTTATTCGAAAGACCAAAAGCACAGGATCAGTGTGAATTATAAACCGAGTGAAGCAATGAAAGCGATTGCTCGCAGGGAAATGGAACTCAATAAAGAGAAAGACAGATTGATGTATGAACAAAGCCAGGGCGAAATAAAATGGTAATAAAATAAAATTTATATTATTTCATTTTATTTCATTTATAACATCACAGCATATCCAGCGGACTTTTGATCTTCTTTATCTCATCACTTGAGACCTGAGTATATATCTGCGTAGTCTGCAAATTCGAATGCCCAAGGAGCTTCTGGATTTTTCGTATGTCCACCCCGTTCTCAAGAAGATGTGTGGCAAAAGAATGCCGGAGCGTGTGCACATGCACGGGTTTATCGATCCCTGCTCGCTCGGCGGAGATTTTGATCGCATGTTGAATACCGCTTGATGACATTTTCCTGCCTTTTATCGAAAAAATATAACCTCTTCCTCCTGCATTTGTTTTTTCGATATAGTCGAGAAGATCCTTCTTGAATATTTCAGAGATAATAAATATCCTGTCCTTTGCGCCTTTTCCAAGCCGCACCCAGCCTGTTCCATCATTCAGGTCAAGGTCGCAGTATTGCAGGTTGATGCATTCCGAAAGCCGAAGGCCCGTGGAATAAAGGAGTTCAATTAAGAGCCTGTGCTTTATGTTTTCAGTATTATCGATGAGGTCTTTTATCTCCTTATGGGTCAGCACCACAGGCAGCTTTTTTGATGCTTTTGGCGTTTTTATCAAAGACATGTTTTTTCCAAGCATATCTGTATAGAAAAATTTTAGTGATGCTTTTATGAGTGCGATCGAGGAATTTGACAGAGAATCGTCTGATATCTTGGAGGCCAAGAACTCCTTTATATCATCATCCTTTATCTCTTCGATATCCTTTTCAATAAATTCAAGGAATTTGCGATTATAGAAAAGATACATCTTTGATGTCTGTTTTGAAAAGCCACGGAGTTTTAACTCAGTCTCAAGCTTTTTCAATTCTGGTGGGAGTTCAACTGGCATAACAGTTTATTTTTATGTATTTAAGGTATATAAAAACTCCGTCTAATTTTCCGAGGTTGCTGAAAAAGAATCGCAGAAACTAAAAAAAATCGATTTTGCTTAGAAAAAAACTTTAGTATTCCAGTTGCCAATATGTATTTATTTGATTTAGTCATTATGAAAAAATATCATGAAAGGACTCGACCAGACCGCATAAAAAGGGGGGCGGTGCTTCGTGGATTGGAGGCAGATGTTTTTATCAATCAACCATTCTCTGGATCGGAAGCTCATCATATCGATAAAAAAACTGTTGTTTATATACCTAACTGGCTTCATTCTTCGTTACCCCATCAACATAAAAAACCTGAAACTATGGTTATAATCAATAAGTGGTCAGACCGATGGGTTCAGTTGGAAGAAGCTCACAAAGATGAAACGCTAAAAACAAAATTATTAAAATTTTATGAGATGTTTTTAGAATGATTTATAACAAAAAAAGTACGTATAATCTACCTTATATGTACTTTTTGACAAAATGCGGCGGAAAAAACCATAGATTTCTGTTGTCAAATTCATTTTTTTTTGAAAATCTTGTTTTGGGATTGCCAAGGTATGAAATGTAAGACTTGCTATAGAACTATCGCCATAAATTAAAATAAGAGGTTTAAATAAAAATATTGTATTCACTTCCCGTAACGGAAATTTGTTGAGTAAATCCCGTAACGGTATTTATACAATGAAATCCAGTTACGGAATTTAACCTGCACAATTGCGTAACGGGAATTTATTAAATACATTGCGTAACGGAATTTATGTGCTTTAATTTTGACCCCTTTTTACTTCCATATTTTTGGCTTAACAATTTTTAACTGGCAAATGAGAAATGTTATGTTCAGTCATACGCATAGCTCTAAATAAAAACAATGAGGCCCGGGCCGGGATTCGAACCCGGGTCGTAGGATCCACAGTCCCATAGGATAACCAGCTACCCCACCCAGGCACATTGATTCAATGATGGGGGTACCCCGTAATTGTATCGGTAAATGATAAAGGTTTTGTTCCATAATTCTCTTTTTAGTATTATGGGGATGTTAGGGGGGTTTCAATTCGTATTGGTAATTTTGGCGTGATAAAATATAATCCATGTTGTATAGAATTAAACGCATAATCGTAAGTTTTAAGGCTTGATAAATTAAGGCTATATTATTCAATAAGATCATATATAGTTAAAACGTATCTACAGGTTCCATGACATTTGTACGGGGTTTGGGGTGACTGCACGCGACGAATATTTATGCTCAAAAAGTGATTGAAACCCTAAATACCGCGTTTAAGCCCTAAGAATAGGCGCGAATAGTAACTTCAAAAGTTGTATTGTTAGATATAAGAATACTGGAAATTTTTAACCGTTTTGATGGAAATTGAAGTCTTTATTTTTTACAGAAATAGAAGTTTCCATTATAGGATAATTATATAACTGTTCATGAAATAATAGTTTTGGGAATAAGCTTAAGCAATCAAAATATTATTATATGCAAAATGTATTCTTCAGAACCATCTATTTTCCTGAAAATTTTAAGAAAAATTCTCATTGAACATGGCGAAAAAATATTATTTCTTTCATTTATAATAGTTTTTTTTGATTTATATTTATTTAGGTATATTCAGAATGTAGGTGATTATTTATCACTATTTATAATTTTTATATTGATGTACATTTCTTTCTTAAGTTTTAGAATTAAAGATGATTTGAAAGAAATGGAATCATTTATGCAAAGACGGGAAGAGCTAAGAGAACTAGAAAAAGTTAGGATTGAGAATGATGAAATAATCAATCTATTAAAAGGAATGCGCTCCTTCAAAGCATACTTTAATGATTCGAAATATAACGAACCCAGAGAATTAAGGCAGATTGTTAATAAACTTGACTTTTTTCTTAACGAAATAAGACCATTATATAAAAGTAATATCAAAGAATCTAATATTAATATATCCTCAAATGCAATCACCATACCAGCAGCAATTTACAAATCTGAAAAATCACTCAATTCGGATAAGCTCCTATCAGTTTACAGGGAGGTTTCTTCTGAGTTTTCTCATAGTATCAAAACACCCCTTGCATCCATAGAACTTGCCATCGTTAATTTAAATGAAAAGATTTATGGACTTAATCAAGAAAATAAAGATAAAGACGAAAATTCAGAAATTTTTATTTCTTTACTTGAAAATGCTTCGATATCGCTTGATTATATTAAAGGGATTCTTAAGCGAGGTGCAGGATTCTTTCCTGGCGAACCAGAACGGTTTTCAATCCAATCAGTAATTCGAAAATCGATAAGGATAACAAGAGAGGCCACAAATAATAAAGCAGAAGTTTCATTATCATTAGACAATATACCTCAAATTAAATATTACCGGTTGAATTTATTATTATCGATTATACAAATACTTGAGAATGCATTTGAATCATTAGGTCCTAATGGGAAAATCGAAATAGCAGGTTCGTACAATAAATTAAATGGAGAGGTCGAGATTTTAATTTCAAATAACGGAGCACCTATTCCTTCGAAAGTTCAAAGCAAGATTTTCGAACCAGGCTTTTCTACAAAAGGTTCATCAAGGGGTTTAGGACTTTCAATTGCAAAGAGATGTCTTGAGACAGTAAATGGACAAGTTGAATTAGTACAATCTAATAATACTAGAACATGTTTTAAAATCCTCTTTAAGCCAGAAGAAGTTTATCAGATAAAAGAAGGTTAACTATGTCACGAGATATATTAATAGTTGATGATATTAGGAGCACTCTAGAGAACTTGGGAAATGAGGTAAGACTTAACCTTGCTATTGAGCCATTCCTTGCTGATGATCCTTACCAAGCTTTTGATATATTACGTTATTATCCAATTAAAGTGTTGGTTACCGACCAAGAAATGCCTGGCATGACAGGAACAGAGTTAGTCCGAAAAGTAAAGGATGATTTAGGCTTAAAGATACCATGCATAATGCTAACGGGTTTTGCCGACAAAGTGAGCGCTTCCGACGTAGTGAATCTAGGCTTTTTCCGTTTTATTGACAAAGACAATGCTCGAGCTGAACTCACGCAATCGATCCGACAAGCTCTTCGACATTACGAGATGAGTGCATTACATGAGTCCTTAATAGAAGTTAACAAACCTCTTATAAGTAAAAAATCATTTCTTAAGTTTAAAAATCAAGTTTCTTTAAAACTCTTGCGTGTAAGCTCAATCGTTAATCCTTTTATTCGAGAAAAAGATTGGCACACCGAACTAATCGCTCAAAGAAATATACATGGAGTTCACAGAGTCAGTGTTCGCCATAAAGCAAACTTATCTATAGAATATGGCGTTAATTCAGAAATTCTCCTTAGTGTAGGTCTTAATCTCAAAAAATTATTCGGTGGATTGGAGTCGATACTTGAAAATAAAATTTCACTGGAGGCAAAGATAAAAAATGAATATGAAATAGAAATCCAAGCCGAAAACACACTAGAGGTAAAGGAAATAACTGATGAACCTACCAATGAAGGAATGATTCTCCAGTCAAGAGAATACCAAAGTGCCCCGGTGTATACTCGAATAAATTGTGTGTTTCAAATTGAATGCTCTTGTTGTCGAATTCCTAGAACTTTTGACATATCTCTTGACGTACCAACTAATACTATCGCATTAAGGCAAGTTGAGCATTTTGATAAAGGACCTTCAAAAAAAATATATACTGGATTCTTCACAGGTACAATTATATAAACTCGTAAATAGTATAAAATCCACCAAGAATGTGGATTATCCCTATAAACATTCTGCTAAAATACAATTTTCTACCTATTATATCAATGCAATGATACATGTTACTCCTTTTAATTATATATTTGCGCCTGTATTGGAACTTAGAAATCAAGAAACTCAGAGAAAATAAAATCCTGAGCATCTATCTGATGCCTCGTGATTCATCATGAGGTCAGTGACTCAAGGCAATAGATTTTTATGCCACTAAAGATTAATAAATTCTATACTCTTTCTTAATACTTGAAAAATCAGGCGCCAAAAAGATATAATATAATAGATCATAATAAATGAAAAAGAGGTATCAGACATGTTGATCCAATATATTAAGGCTGCACTTGAACATGCCAAATATGAAATAATAGATGACGAAGAACCATATTATGGCGAAGTGCCAGAACTTCAAGGTGTATGGGCAAGCGGAGAAACTCTTGAAGAATGCAGAAAGAATCTTGAAGAAGTGATCGATGAATGGATAATAATCAGATTAAGAAAAGGATTAACAATACCTCCTATCGGAAATTCCCATATAGAAACAACTGGAGAAATGGCAGTTGCCTAAGCTTATCCCAGTAAGTTGGAAATTTTTGGTTAAGCGCCTTAATGAACTGGGTTTTGAAGGACCCTATTCTGGCGGCAAACATCCATTTATGATAAAAGGTGATCTGGTTTTGACTATTCCCAATCCTCATAAAATTAAGATCGGGGTAGACCTAATATCAAAAATACTAAAACAGGCAAAAATATCAAGAGAAGAATGGTTGAGATGACTATTTTTGTTTTTCATGCTTTTTAAAAATGGTAGAAAAAATAATCCGAAACTGCCGGATCAGAAAAGCGTTTCCGCAGCAACAAGCGCTTTTTCGTAATTGGCCGGATATGCTCTAATTTTTATTTTTGCAGTAATCGTATCGGCAGTCGCTGCAAGCCTGACTTTTCCTTCAAAAGCAGCCTGCTTATCGAACCTGATATGCAAGCAGCATTCTTCATCGACCCTCTCGCACCGTTCCTTCCTCAACTTTTCAAGTTCATATTCAGGCAAACCTGACTTTAAAATATCGATAAAACGAATGCAGTCTTTACCTTTGATCTGTCCCTGAAGTAAGGTGATCGGATTGCCAAAATGACCTTCGGTCTGTGTTTCATTAATTTTATTATCAAAAAGAAAAAGTGACAGGGCAGTTTTTACCCTGTCATCACTTTCGGTGGCGTGAACGCTTGCCCGAAAAGTGATATAATGTATATTCATTTGCCAGTATTGTCGTGAGATCTCAGGCTGGGTCTTGTTTTCTCGGTACCTATGCCCTTGAACCTCTGGCCCCTGCCCTTTCTGCCTGCGCTTGTCTTTCCTCTGAATACGCGGCCTTTCTGGGTATTACTGCACATCCATTTAAGGTTTTTATCAACCTTTATCGAAGGATGGTTCGGGTCAACGACTATTACCTCATACCATTTGTGTTTGCCGTCCTGGCCTACCCAATAACTGTTCAATACCTGCATATTTGGGAATCTGCGTGCAACACGCTCTTCACCAATACTCTGGATGCTCTTCCCGGGTGTGATCTTATTGACGCCCATGTGCTTGGTTCGTCTCCCACGCTGCCATCTTGATTTTCGCCTGCCACCGCGTCTTATTCTCACACGTGCGACTGCAATACCCTGTTTGGCCTTAAAACCAAGGGCTCTTGCCCTGTCAAGTCTTGTCGGATGGTCCAGCCTTGTTACTGCCGGTTCGCGTCTCCAGACCTGCATCCTTTCCCATAAGAGTTCACCGACATCTGATTCGTCAGGTTTTTTCCATGCGTCCCTGATGTACGCGTACATTGATTTCATTGTTTTCTCCAGTGTAGTTTTACGGTTCAGCCTTATCAGGCCACATCCCTGCGGGATTTTCTCCCGCCACTTCTTGCCTTTAATAAGTTCATTGTAGTTAAAGATATCTTATATTTTCGTTTTATCTGAATATCTATAATATAAAAAGGTGAATTGTACCCCAACATATATAAAGCTTTAAATACCCTATATAAACGTGAGAATATGGTAAATACTACGGAACCAAAGAAAACTATAAAGATAGAAAATGTGGTTGCATCGACAGCTATTGGGGCAAAACTTGACCTTAATGAAGTTATCAGGGTCCTTGAAGGAGCAGATTATAATAAGGAGAGATTCCCGGGTGTTGTTTACAGGACTGCAAACCCTAAAACCGCAGCATTGATCTTCGGAAGCGGAAAGATCGTCTGCACAGGAGCAAAAAGTATTGCTGACGTAGGTGTGGGTCTTAACAAGGTGTTTGATAAATTAAAGACGATGGGTGTTGATATACCAGCAAAACCGGAAATAGTGATACAGAATATCGTGGCCTCAGCCGATCTCGGAAGAGTGCTGAACCTTAACGCCATAGCCATTGGCCTTGGACTTGAGAATATCGAATATGAACCTGAACAGTTCCCTGGTCTTGTTTACAGGCTGTCAGTCCCGAAAGTTGTCATGCTCTTATTCGGATCAGGTAAACTGGTCGTAACGGGTGGAAAGAAACCCGAAGATGCTGAAGCAGCAGTTGAAAAGATAGTACTTGAACTTGACGGACTGGGTCTGTTATAGGCCAATATTCAAGTTTCTTTTCATTTTCAAAATAATCAAATAGACCAGAACATTTTTATTTTTAGACACATTCTGGTGTACCTATGAAAGTCCTTTTGATCGGAGGCGGAGGAAGGGAACACGCCATCGCAGAATCCGTTGCCCGAAGTTCTAAGAATCCACAGCTTTTTGCCGTTATGAGCAAGAAAAATCCCGGTATAGCACGTTTATGTAAAGATTTCCTGCTTATAAAGGAGACAGACCTGACAGTTGTAGATTTTTCTGTAAAAAACAATATCGAACTTGCCATAATAGGTCCTGAAGCTCCTCTTGCGGCTGGTATTTCGGATAGGTTATGGAATGCCGGGATCCCGGTCGTCGGGCCGCTGCGGCTTGCAGCCCGGATTGAATTTGACAAGGCATGGACCCGCGATTTTATGACAAAATACAGAATTCCGGGATGTCCGGGTTTTAAAGTGTTCAGGAAGGGAGAAAGCGGTACAGATGAATTCATCGACGAGCTGGGTGATGTCGTGATAAAACCAGCAGGTCTCACAGGTGGAAAAGGCGTCAGGGTGATGGGAGACCATTTTGGCATTGAAGGTGCGAAGGACTATGCAAAAGAAGTCCTGAAAAATGACGATGTTGTGATCGAAGAGCGGTTGATTGGCGAGGAATTTACGGTACAGGCATTCGTTGATGGTAAAACCCTTGCGTTTGCTCCTTCGGTTCAGGATCATAAACGGGCGTTCGATGGCGATAAAGGGCCCAATACAGGCGGGATGGGCTCATACAATGATTCAAAAGATATTTTGCCTTTTATGAAAGAATCCGATTACATCGATGCCAAAAGAATCATGAACGATACAGTGAGGGCAATCCAGAAAGAAACAGGTGTTCCTTACCAGGGCATACTGTATGGCCAGTTCATGGCAACGGCTTATGGTATATCGGTCATAGAATTCAATGCGCGCTTTGGAGACCCGGAGGCAATGAATGTTCTGCCTCTTCTTGAAAATGATTTCCTTGAGGTCTGTTCAAATATTGTCAGCGGGACACTTGATAAGATCAATGTCAAATTTAAAAAACAGGCAACGGTATGCAAGTATGCAGTCCCTTCAGGCTATCCTGATGATCCGGTAAAGGATTCTATTGTGGAAATTGATAAAATGAAAGATTCTCTTCTTTTCTATTCAAGCGTGTATGAGAAAGATAATAAAATATATACGACTGGTTCAAGGGCTCTTGCTGTCCTTGGGATTGCTGATACTATCAGGGACGCAGAAAAGAAGGCCCAGGATGGCCTGTCATGTTTGAAAGGAGAATTGCACAGCAGGCGTGATATCGGAACAGATGAGCTCATCATGAAAAGAATTCAGCATATGAAAGAATTAAGGGCTAACTAAAACATATAGAATATTATTATGGATAACGATACTACAAATAAGGAACTGGAAAAGAAATTGGAGAAGCAGCCTGAAAAAGATAAATCCCTTGAAAATCTTGAGCGGATGCTTGAGAAATTGCCTGAAAATGCACGAAAGCCAATCCTTGACCTGATAAATAAACGAAAAGTCGAGCTTGGACTTTTAAAATCGGAATTAAAGCCGCTGGGTTATAAATTGAAAAAAGGAAGAGCAAAACCACAGCCTAAGCCGCAGACGAAAGAAAGCATGGAATCACTTCGAAAAATTGCCGCGAATATTGGAAAGGTTAAAGAAATACAGAAAACAGATTTTCACGATGTGGATGTCAAAGACCAGCCTCTGAAAAAAGAGACAAAAGCATTGGAAGAGGTTGATTCGTACAAATACTGAACCATTCATTTTCATTGCTTTTTATCGCTATGACATTATCCAGGCTTATAGTCCAGAAGATCAAACAGCAAGGACTTATTTCTTTTCATGATTTCATGGAAATGGCATTTTACTACCCCGGGCTTGGGTTTTACACATCAGATAAAGAGAAAATAGGACGAGCAGGAGATTATTATACAAGTTCAAATCTCACTTCCGCATTTGGTGAACTGCTGGGAAGACAAATCGAAGAGATGTGGCATATACTTGGAGAAAAAGAATTCACTGTTGTGGAAATGGGCGCTGGAATGGGTATTCTTTCAGGAGATGTATTATCATATCTAAAAAGAAATCACGAATTTATCCAGAAATTAAATTACTGCATCGTGGAAAAAAGCCCTTCTTTGCGAAAAGAACAAAAAAAACGATTGAGTGATGAAAACATAAAATGGCTCGATTCGATAAACGATCTTAAGGGAATGGAGGGTTGTATTTTTTCCAATGAACTTCCGGATGCATTTCCCGTGCATGTGGTAGTAATGGAAAATGAACTCATGGAGGTCTTTGTGGGGTATGAAAAAAATTTCATTGAGGTATTAAAACCTGCTTCTACTCAACTAAAGGATTATTTCAAAGAACTGAATATAACATTGCCTTCTGGATATCGCACAGAAATAAATCTTGATATGATAAAATGGATCCGGGAGATCAGTTCAGCTTTAAAAAAGGGTTTTGTCATAACGATAGATTACGGTTATCCATCCAGTGAGCTTTACCAGGAATACAGGAACCTCGGCACTCTAATGTGCTATTATAACCACTCGGTGAATGAGTCGCCGTTTGAGCATATCGGGGAACAGGATATGACATCTCATGTCAATTTCTCGGCATTGGATCACTGGGGACGAAAATCCGGGTTTGAATTGAGCGGTTTCACAGACCAGGCGCATTTTCTAATGGGGCTCGGGATTGACGAGTACCTGAAGGATTTGCAGGAAAAAAGTCCAATGGATTATTATAAGAAAATGCTTCCCCTAAAATCGCTGATAATGGATATGGGCGAGACATTCAAAGTCATGATACAGAAAAAAGGGGTCAAGCGTGCGGAATTATCGGGTTTGAAGTTCCCGTCCCGCCAATTCTTGAAATGAAGATCAAAAAGAAAAAAATGTGAAATCAGACGACGACAAGACACATCGGTTCTTCGCAGCAGATAACTTCACCTGCGCTATCTGAAGCGCAGACCATTTCACATCCGCAAACCTCACAATAATATGTTTGTCCTGATTCTGCTTTGGTGGCTTTCTTTGTTCTCACTTTCCTTTTTGGTTTTGCAGTTCCTGTTTCGGATTTCCTTGCTGTTGTTTTTGCAGCTTCTGTTTCGGATTTCCTTGCTGTTATTTTACCTCTTTCACTCCACCACGAAGACGCGGGCGATGTGGTAGGTTTTGATGCAGTTTCTTTAGCCATAAAATTTTACCTCCATTCCTTATGATAAATAATTAGACAATGCTAGCATTTATACATATCGGTCTGTCAAAACTCTTAACTATGTTGCATCAAATATTAGTGAATATGGCGGATGATACGGCTAATGAAATAATCGCCTTATTGAAAAAAGAATATCCCGGAGTAAAGATCGCACTTCATTATTCAGATCCCCTGGAATTATTGATCGCTACAATTCTATCCGCACAATGCACGGATAAGCAGGTAAATGGGGTCACAAAAATACTCTTTAAGAAGTACAGGACACCACAGGATTATATCAAAACCTCCCAGGAAGAACTTGAAAAGGACATTTATTCGACAGGATTCTACAGGAACAAGGCAAAAAATATTAAGGAATTGTCTAAAATAATCGTTAATGATTTTGATTCAAAAGTCCCTGATACCATGGAAACTCTCCTTACGCTCCCGGGTGTGGGGCGAAAGACTGCAAATATTATATTATCAGGCGGGTTCGGGAAAATTGAAGGGATAGCTGTTGATACTCATGTAAAAAGGATTGCTTTCAGGCTGGGATTGACTGCTAACACGGATCCAGAAAAAATTGAAAAAGATCTTATGAAGATCATTCCTAAGAATGATTGGGATATTTTAACACTTCTTCTGATACATCATGGACGAAAAATATGCAGGGCCAGGAAACCACTGTGCGGGGAATGCGTACTGAATAAACTATGCAAAAGTGCTTTTACTTTTGGATGAGAACATGGCGCTTTCGAAATACCAGGAAATAAGGGATTTTGCAAAATTCGGGAAAAAACTCGTTGACAGCGGGCTTGTGGAATCGCAATTCGGGAATATCAGTATCCGTAATGGCGATAAGATGCTTATCACCAGAACTGGAGTTCATCTTGATGAGATTAACAAGAACAGTGTTGTGGAACTGGATATTGATAAATCCTCAAATCTTGATACCATTGCTTCATCAGAGACCATAGTCCACAGGACTATATACAAAAATACTCCTGCACTTACGATCATCCATGCACATCCTTTTTTTTCGGTTATTGAGTCAATGCTTGTTGAAAATGAAACCATTGTCCCGATAAACATCGAAGGTGAATATTTCCTTCAGGAAATACCAGTAGTGAAAGGCGCTACCGGATCGCCAGGACTTGCAGATAAAACCTCGCAGGCGCTTCGCACCCATAAAGGCGTTATCGTTTTTGGCCACGGGACATTTTCTGCTGGAAAAACGCTGGAGGAAGCTTATTTTATTACGGCGCTGGTGGAGCAGAGTTGTAAAATGAAGTACTATTTAGATATGGCAAAAAGATCGATAATGCATTGAAGCATCTCGATCATAACCCGACATTCATTCTAAAAGGCGGCTGAAATCGAAAGGTTCAACTTCCTTTTTAAGACTGGATTTTTCTTTTGGTTTGGATTCAGGAGCTTTGCCTTTGCCCAGAGTTTTGAAGATTTTATCTTCTGTAACATCAAGTATATTCATAGATTTCGCCACTGCCCATATGACTTTCACTAATATAAATTAAAGCTTTTTTCAGATATTCTCATTCTGGTATACGCCGGAATATCCTTTCCTGACCTCTTCCCCAAGCCTGAAAAACAAAAGCTGCAGAACACGTGCATCTTTTTTTACCCTGAATCCCTTCTCATTATATACAACAAGAAGGCTCTCGGATCTTCCGCTGTAACCCGCATCCCATACAGCAGTTTCCACGGTCACACCGCAGCGGAGTAAGCTTGAGCGCGGTTTTGCGATCGCTGCGATATCTTTGGGGATGTTCACGACCTCGTTGAATACGATCTTATAGCTTCCCTGTGGTAAATGCAGCCACCCTTTCTCATCGAACTCAAGGTTTTTTGTCTGCGGGAGTTTCCTTTCCGAGTTATCAAAAGCGATAAAGCCTGGACCGTCATGAAATTCCACGCGCGCAAGGGTCAGTTCGACACCGTTGGGCTGGACCTGGATATCCGGGTCGATCATTTTTTCGACAAGGGGGGGCTTTTCATTGATGAGGAAGATCAATTCGTCATGTGATAACATAGGTGCAAAATTACAGCGGGAACTGATAAACATTTTGAAAAAAACCGCAAATAAGAGAATACGTTACGCAATTTTTTGATCCATTTAGCGTTACGTAATTTATTCATACATACCGTAACGGGATGTAGTCGAAAGGCTTAGCGGAAATTTAGCAGGGATTAACACAAAGGTTGTAGAATTTTAAAATTGAAATGTTTAATAATTCTTTAGTTCGTCCTGTGGCGATGCTACCTCAATACACTCCGCAGCTCTCTCACTCTGCTGTTTATCAAGGCTGATTAATTTCACATTTCGGAATTTATGAAAACACTGGCATCTATGCAGTACATATTATCTTCTTGCTTCGGATATTAGCTGCCAGCTTGGTTTTTTACTTTTCCACTCTTTTGTTATTTCCTTGCCAACAGCATGTAATCTATCCCATGCTTTCGGGTCTTTTTTCTCCATAATTACACCATGCATTCTACGCATGATGTTAAGCTCTGTTTCAAGGGCGTCGATACGGATCTTGAGTGACTGGATGGTATCTGTCATTTCTTGCTCCTGAATTATAATATTGTATTTGGCTGATGAGATATAAAATAGTAACCTGAGTAAATGGATATATTTTCAGGCAATTGGGGCCTCGCTCCAAATCCGGGCGCTTAGTCAGCGAAAGGAAGGAGCACAGGGATGATTTGGGCTGGAGGATGTGGAAAACCGAATAACGATAGAAGAGCATGGGATAATTGAAATTCAATTTAAAAACGGTTCATAACCATAATTATTAAATCAAAACAATAAAATTTCAGCGCGCCCGAAAATCACGATGCGTATCTGCGTTGCGTGCCCCGAAGCACAAGAAGGAAAGAATAACAAACAGAACATTTGGAGGAAAAAAAAAGAATGTATGTTCAAAGGGTTAAAATCCCACTGCATGGGTCTGCTC
>NZ_NTMG01000029.1 GCF_002487355.1 Candidatus Methanoperedens sp. BLZ2
GCAAGTAGTATTGAACCTTCAGGTAGAAAAGGAATGATATCAACTATTTTATTTCAATGGTAGTTTACACATCTTATTGTATTTGTAAAAATTCTAATAGTAGCCTGATACTCAAAATAATCTCTCATAAGTCTTACTTTAGTTAACACTTCACGTTCCACCAAAATTTCTCCAGTTAATGCTGAACCATCTATTACAAAAATATCCAATGGTTCATTAAATTTGGAATTCCGACGAACATGGATATTCCTTGCTGCCACAGACTGTCATATCATATTGTATATTCTCTAAATCTGTGGGAAGATCGGCGAATGATCTCATTCCTTTAACCAGTAACGCCGCAGCCAGTTTCACCCTATCATATACTGGCGGTCTGCCTCTGTTTGATATCTCAATAGGTGAACCTAACTCACTGGCCACCTTTTCTGCCAACTCTATGCTTTTTCTGAAAGTTATCCGGACCTTATCGATTTTACCCCTGAATGGCCTTCTTGTTTTTATTGACCATGGCTGCTTTTTCTCACTCCTTGGCGAGTATCTTTCTTCTCTGACTATTTCTTGTATCAAAGAATCTGTTACTTTTTCAACATAAGAGGATGGGGTTTATAATTATGATTTATTGGATGGGCTCGGCTAAATGTGGGTGTGTGTAGAGTCCTGAAATTATTTCGCCAGGATTTTTCTTCGAATTACAAGTCATCAGAGCCTATGGTGAAGATGACTAACCGAAAGGTCAATTTAGGAATCGATTTTTTTTATCCAAATAAAAAGATAAAAATGATGAGGCAGATATTGTTTGTTCTCAGGCTCCATTTCTTCCAGGCACAATTCCAGTACTTCTTTAAGGTTCTCTTGAAGCTCATCCAGAGTCTCTGCCTGAGTATGGGCGCCAGGAATTCCCGGAGCAATAGCCACATACAAGCCAGTTTCCGGGTCTTTTTCGATATATGCTGTTAGTGTAGGCATTTGAAACCTCTGTAATATAATCAGTGTTGGTTGTTTATGATATATTACATAGCTTAAGTATATACTTTTTCAGCAGCCACGCGCCGTCTGATTAGGGATGCGGCTGGAATCTGTACGCGGCGAACTGCGATAAGCGGGCTCTCCAGTCTTAGCTCAGATAAAATAATTGACTGTCAGTATCGGGAGATAGATTAGTACACTGCCGAAATATTTATGTAATAATAAACATAAATAGTAAAATATGATAACTTTAGATAATATTCTTGAAAATATAATTGCAGAAATAATAGTTTTGATATTATCATTTATAGCTGCTATATTTTTACCTAAATTAATAAAAAAAGACAAAGATGAAAAACCTATAGTAAAGTATGATCCTCTAAGTATCGCTATATTTTTTGAATTAATTATAATTTCTAATTTAATATTAAATTTAAGTTTCTGGAAAAATTCAGATCTAACCGTATTTTTGACGTTAGTTTTGATTGTATTGGGGTATTTGATAATATATATTTATAATGAACAATGCCCTTCTTGTAAAAAATTTATCAGAGCTAAAAAAAAGATCGATGATAAAATTATTAGAAAATTTAAAAGAGAGAGGAAATATCAGCCAATGGAGATAACACTTTATTCAAATGGAAATGTCTGGAAAAAGAAACCTATTGGAAAAGAAAAAACTCGAACTGAAAATTGGATTACAAAACAAGAATTTTATGGGTGCTGTTATTGTGGACATAAGTGGGATTCTGGACTTTTGGATGTAAATTTGGATGAGAAAACCAGACCAGAAAATAAAGTAATTCAAACAGATAAAAAAGATCCAAATCAATTCTATTGATCTTTTTTCTTATCCTCTTTTTAGGGAGTATTAAACTATTTCTCCACACTATAATAATACTCCCCTTCTGCCTTCTGCGTCCTGTCAAGCTGGGAATCCAACTTATTCACCCTCGGCCTCTTTGTTTCTTCATCTCGCCTGAAAGTGATCCCGATGCCTTTTAAGAACCTGTTCATGCCTTCTCGCATATCGAAAGGCCCGTGAACCTCACCCCTTTTCATGGGTTCACCCTCAAAAACAAGAAGCCTGTCGCTTAACATATCGATCATATAAATATCATGGTCAACAACCATTGCAGTAACCTTATTATTCTCGGCAAACCGCCTGATCACTTTTGTTGCCTGCACCCTTTGCTCAACATCAAGATGCGCCGAAGGTTCATCAAGAAGATACAGGTCTGCCTTTCGGGAAAGGCATGCTGCTATTGCCACTCTCTGGAGTTCACCCCCGCTTAGATCATCAAGTTTCTGTTTCATGAGCCGCTCAAGCTGAAGCGGTCTTGCGATCTCGGTCTGGTAATAACTTGAATCCACCTGTTTGCTGAGGGAGTGCAGGTAATCCGATACCTGGATAGGGTCTTCGGCTTTGATATACTGGGGTTTGTAAGATACGGTAATATTCATATCCAACTTCCCGCTTGTTGGCTGGATCTCACCTGCAAGGATCTTGACGAATGTGGATTTGCCTATTCCATTAGGCCCTACGATCCCTGTTACTTCACCTTTTCTTATCTCACCGCCCCTTGCTGTAAGTTCAAATCCTCCTTCATATTTATTGGTGAATTGTTCGAATTTCATAAGGGATGTTACTTCTTTAGTTGCCTGGGGCGCATGCACATCGAACTTTATTGCTTCGGTCCTGATACGTACATTTTCTTCACGCAGGAACCCTTTCAGATATTCATTTATCCCTATGCGCACTCCCTTCGGATGTGTTATCACACCAAAAGCGCCTGGTGTCCCGTATGCTACATGGACAACATCGGCAAGCAGATCAAGGATAGCAAGGTCATGTTCCACGACCATTACTGCTTTATTTGCTGCAAGTTCCCTTATGATCTGTGCTGCTTTTATCCTCTGGTAAATATCAAGGTAAGGGCTTATCTCATCAATGAAATAAAAATCCGCTTCTCTTGCCACGCAGGCGGCAAGCGCAACTCTCTGGAGTTCACCGCCGCTTAATTCATCGATCTTTCGGTCTACAATATCGGAAATATCAAGTTTGGATATAAGTTCCTTGAGAACTCCTCTTTCATCTGTTTTTGATAATAATTGGGATACTTTTCCCTTGAATTTCCTGGGGATCATGTCCACATACTGCGGTTTTTGTGACGTCTTGACCTTTCCCTGTGAAACGCCTTCAAGATAATCGTGAAGTGCAGAACCAGCATAATATTCCAGGATTTCTTCCCAGCTGATCTTTCCCCGTCCCAGGTTCGGCTTCAAGGTCCCTGAAAGGATGTTTATTGCAGTACTTTTTCCTATACCGTTAGGTCCAAGGATGCCTGTTACTTTCCCGATCGTCGGTCCTGGCAGGCCGTATAATGCAAACCCGTTCTTGCCATACCTGTGAGTGGCTTCTTCCAGTTTTTCCGGAAGCCCGATAATTATAATTGAACCGAATGGGCATCGGTTAACACATATCCCGCATCCTGAACATAACTCTTCCGAGATGACGGGTTTTTCATCCTCGCCAATAATTATTGTCTCATCGCCCGTCCTTACTCCAGGGCAGAACTTAATACACTGGAGCCCGCACATCTTTGGCTGGCACCTGTCACGGTCTAAAACAGCAAGTCTCATAAAACACCAGCTCAATTATTCAATAATAATGTCCAGAAAACCCAGAAATATATTATCGTGAATAATTCCACATACAGCCAGTCTTTTGTTTCAAATTCCTTCACCCTGACACCGATTAAAGGATATCCCAATCTCTGGATGTAATAAGAAAGAAGCAATACAAGTAAGAATACGGAAAACCATGGGATTCCAGATGCATTTCCAAATTGATATAAAAATATTACTGCAAAAATCACACTTATGAACGCTGGTGCAACTGTCTTTTTAATTCCTTCTATCAATAATCGCTTTCCTTCACCCGGGGCTATGATCCCGGCTGCTGGCTCTATTTTCGCTTTTTTCTCTTTTTTCTCTGTTTCGGTCACAATAATTCACTCTTTCCTGTATATCATGGTCCCAATCCCTTCATTTGTGAACAATTCAATGAGCAGGGAATGCGGACTTGCACCATCAATAATATGTACCTGCCTTACTCCGCCTTTTAATGCAGCAGCGCTTGACTTTACCTTTGGTATCATTCCACCGCTTATGATGTTATCAGCAATAAGTGTTTCAATATCGTCAAATGCTATTCTTGAAATACGTGTTCCCGGATCTTTCTGGTCGCGCAGGATTCCCGGGACATCCGTGAGGGAAATAAGTTTTTTCGCACCAATTGCTGATGCAATATCTCCTGCAACGGTATCTGCATTCACGTTAAGGTCATTTCCTTTTTCATCCATGGCAATAGGTGAAATGACAGGAATATATCCTTTTCCTGCAAGTATCATAACCAGTTCAGGATTAACGACCTCTGTTTCACCAACCCATCCCAGGTCTACATCCCTCTCCACCCCGCCCACGGTCACACGCTGAAGAGCGAGCTTCTTTGCAACCATAAGCCTTCCGTCACTGCCTGAGAGCCCCACACCTTTTCCTCCATGCCTGCTGATAAGTGAGACAATTTTGCTGTTCACATTTCCCACAAGTACCATCCTTGCAATTTCCAGGGTTTCATCATCTGTTACCCTTAAACCGGCCACAAATTCAGGTTTTTTCCCCATGCGTTCCATCTTTTCAGTGATCTCAGGTCCGCCGCCATGCACTATTACAGGGTGTATCCCTACATATTTCAGGAGGACAATATCCTGAATTATCTTTTCCATTATTACAGGATCAACAATAGCATGCCCACCCATCTTAATTAGCATGATTGAGTCGTGGAACTCGCGGATATAGGGGAGGGCTTCTATGAGGATATCTTCTCGTTTGAGCATCAAAGGCTAAAATGGGGATACGGATATTAAAAGTTATTCTTAACCCAAGAGAAAGGCTTAATATGAATGGAATTCGACTGTAAATATAGAAATAAAGGGTGTGAATACTTGTTCAGGAGATTTCTGGAATCATATGTCGAAGTATGCAATAATATTGTGACTGAAGCAGCTAATTCGGTACTGATGTTCGAAGCTGGGGAGCAGGCGGCATTTAATATAAAAACATTGAAAATAGAGGACATTAGCAGGGAATTCGAAAAAGAAGGTATTACTATTTCGATCCAGCGATCGGAAAAAAAAGTCATATTTCATGTAAAAGGTTTGCCTGTTATGGGAAATAAATGCAGGTATTGCGATATTTTAAGAGGATTCTTCGGAGGATTGTCAAGAAAACACATCGATACAAGGTATTATTGTAAAAAAGGTGAAGAATGTATCATTAAGGGTGACACCGAGTGTATTTTTATTGCGGAGCTGATCGAATGAATGTAGATTATATTTAGAGGAATAAATGCCAAAAGATTTGATAGTGACCCTGAATGACCTTGAATATGAGATACTCAAGAAAATGAGAGTAGTCGAAGGGGAAGACGGGGAGAAACTCAGGAATCTTTTCAGGCTTTATGTTTCAACCATACCTGAATTAAAATCATCGGAATATGCTTTAAAGAGAGTTGAAAAAAAGGAAATAATAGATGAACATCTCAAGAACATCTGGGCTGAATATGAACATACGGATTTTCCAACAGAACAATGGGATGAAGAAAAAGTCAATAAACTCACTTCAGAGCTTATCGAAATTAATGTCCTTTTCAAAGTTGGCGAAAAACAGTATATACCCTCTAATAAGTTCAGGAGCCTTTTTAAAATGCTGCTCCACGATATAACGACTGAATCAAAGGATATGGATGAATATTCCGCTGCGTGCGTTGCAACCATCCAGTTATTAATGGAATTCGGTGTTGAAACACTGAGTAAAGAAACGGTCCGGGATGGAACGATCTTTATCAATGAGGGATGGATGTTCGTATATGCAACTGCTGTCAAGAATGCAAGGGAATTTATGAAAACCAAAAAGTTGTTTCCGGAAGCAGAGATGCCGGTTCAAACTGTGCCTTAGAACCTTAGAAACACTTTTGATATATCAATTCACCGGACCTATCATTTTTTCTTTTCAGTGATATCACGGACATCAATTACTATAACTATACCTTCATCAGTTTCAACCGGACTCATGTTGATCTCAACAGGGAATTCACTTCCCGTCCTTCGCTTTGCAAAAGCACTCATATGAAGTGCCATTATTCTTGTTGAAGGATTATCAAAATACTCCGAACAATATTTTGCATGTTTATACTTGAAACGATCAGGCAATAGCATTTCATAGGAATTTCCGATCAATTCCAAACGCGAATAGCCAAATAATTTCTCAGTATGGGTATTAATGAGAAGTATGTTGAAATTGCGGTCAACTGCGATGATGGCATCAGGAGCCCCATCTATAAGCACCTGGAAATTCTTCTGTGCCCTTTTGCGATTGGTAATATCAAATACCATCCCTTCAATACCTGTGACCTTGCCAGTTGAATCCTCCAGTGCGTGTGCATTTATTGAAACCCATATTTTGCGTCCATCCTTGCGGTTGATTATAGCTTCAAAGTCAGAAACCGCACCATTCATCCGGATCGACCTTACAAGGTGCAGGCGCCTTCCCGGTTCTGCATAGAGCTTTCGGACATCCGGGACACTTGCAATAAGTTCTTCTGCAGAATCATAGCCCAGAATACGCACGCATGCCTTGTTTGCTGAAAGTATGCGTCCATCAATTGTTGTCTGGAATATTCCTTCAGCAGCATTCTCAAAAATTCCCCTGTATTTTGCCTCACTTACCCGAAGAGCTTCTTCCATTCTTTTGTGTTCTGTTATATCGCGGACTGTACTCAAAACAATAATCCCGCTTTCTGTTTCAAGATATCCGAGCGCTATGTCAACCGGGAACTCTGTTCCATCCTTCCTCAAACCATAGAGTCCAAGTTCAACTCCCATAAGTCGTCTACGGGGTTTTGCTATAAAATTTTTCAGGTGTTCATCATGACGCTTCCTGAAGCGCTCCGGAATCAGGATATCAACCGATCTATTGATGAGCTCATTTTCAGCATATCCGAATATTTTCTCTGCCTGCGCATTTGCCTGTAAAATTATCCCTTCATTGTTAACGATGATAATGGCATCAGGAGAAAAATTGAATATACTCTTGAACAACACTTCCGGTTTAATTATTTTTTCAGTAAATATATTTTCTTTTGTCTTGCTTTCATCTTTCATGATTCCTCCCTGAAGAGACTTTTATAATCTTCTCTCTGAACATTTACAATATCATTTATTATCTGCTTGTTGATAAAACCATCAGATACTGATATTATCGAATACTTTCACTCTGCTCTTGGGTCGTGAATATATATTGATCTGCCCATCTTCCGACCGAGGTGAATAATATGGATTTGTTCTGGAGCGGCCTGGCAAGGCGTGCATCTGAATATACAAGGGTTGAAAGGAGAAGCCAGTTCAGTGGAATACATGAAATTGCCTTTCAAAGCGCAGAAATGGAAAATCAGGAATAAAAATACACAGGGGTTTCCTTTATTTTCCATTATTTTGATTTTTATCAAAAAACGGATAGTTAGCAGATTTTAGATTAGTTTTATTGCTCTTAAACGATATATTAATTTAAATAATGGAAATTCAATTCTTGATAGATTCTACTAAATTATATAGTTAAGGACTGAAAGATATTAGAGGAAAAGCAACCGGATTTAACAACGTCGCAGGGGTGTATCGGCAATGGGGGAAGTATGAGCTTGCACTGGAATACTTTCAAAAAGCCCTGGAGATAGATGAGAAATTGAAAGACATCAAAGGAAAAGCAGCAAGGCTCAACAACATCGGTGGTGTATACCAGCAATGGGGCAAGCTCCAGCAGGCACTGGAATACTTTCAAAAAGCCCTGGAGATAGATGAGAAATTGAAGGACATCAGAGGAAAAGCAACCAGGCTCAACAACATCGCAGGTGTGTACCAGGATTGGGACATGCCTGAACAGGCTCTCGAATACTTTCAAAAAGCCCTGGAGATAAATGAGGAACTGAAGGATATCAAAGGAAAAGCAACCAGGCTTAACAACATCGGAATTGTGTACCAGCAATGGGGTAAGCCTGAGAAAGCACTGGAATACTTTTATAAAGCGCTACAGATAGACGAGGAACGAAAGGACATCAGAAGAAAAATGATAGATTTCATCAATATCGGAAGTGTGTATCAGGACTCGGACAAGCCTGAGAAAGCACTGGAATACTTTCATAAAGCGCTGGAGATAGATGAGGAACTCAAGGATATCAGAGGAAAAGCAACCAGGCTTAACAACATTGGAATTGTATACCAGCAATGGGGCATGCCTGAGCAGGCGCTGGAATACTTTCATAAAGCACTGGAGATAGATGAGGAATTGAAGGATATCAGAGGAAAAGCAATAAGGTTTAACAACATCGGAATTGTGTACCAGCAATGGGAGAAGCTTGAAAGAGCACTGGAATACTTTCAAAAAGCACTGGAGATAGCGCAGGAGCTGAAAGATATCAGAGGAAAAGCAACAAGGCTTAACAACATCGCAGGTGTGTACCAGGACTGGGGCAAGCCTGAGCAGGCGCTGGAATACTTTCAAAAAGCGCTGGAGATAGATGAGGAACTCAAGGACATCAGAGGAAAAGCAACCAGGCTTAACAATATCGGGATTGTGTATCGGGACTGGGGCAAACCTGGGAAAGCGCTGGAATACTTTCAGAAGTCATTAAAGCTGTTTGAAGAACTCAACGATGCTGAAAATATTGCTGGTATTATGAAAAATATCAAAAACCTGACCTGAATTAGCAACTTATCTTCTCATTCGTATCCACAGATCAATTTCCCCAAAAACTTCGTGTACATCACAAGATCATCCACCCTGATATTCTCATCATCCGCATGTGCATTGCTCTCTATCCTTCTTCCAATCCCGAAACAGCAGGCAGGCAATCCTGTAACTTTGACAGCATATGCAACATCAAGACTTCCCTGCGCCCCTGCAAGACTGACCGGCCTTCCTGCGGTAACACTCGCAATATCCTGGACTTCCTTTACCCAGGGATGGTTCATATCAGTGAGCATTGGCGCATATATCTCATCGCAGCTGTATTTGAGGTCTATTTCAGGATGTTTTAGCAAAACATTTGACATGGCACTATCGAATTCTTTGCATACATCATCAAATTTTTCTTCAGGAATAAAGCGCCTGTCACCCTTCATAGTGCTTTTATCAGGAACAATGTTCTGCTTCACTCCAGCGTTCATTAAAGTGATATTCAGGACAGGCATGAGAGTTTTTATCCCTGTTTTTTCTGATATCGCTAAACTTCCCGGAACTTTTGAACGCCGCTTTTCCACTTTCTCTTTAAGGAGCATTAATTCATTCATTACAGGTACTGACTTTTCTATTGCGTTAATGCCCATGAAACTGCTGCCGCTGTGGTATGATCTCCCGAATACATCTATCTGCCAGTCCACATTCCCATTTGATGCTATTGTAATATCATCGCTATCCCCGTCCATACTCAGGAAATAATCCGCTTTGAGCTTTCCAAGATCGGCAAGATAGCACAGGCCGGAATACGGCCCCATCTCTTCATCTGTTGTCAGGGCGATGTTAAGATTATATTCTGGCGAAATATCAAGTTCTTCCATTGCGCGAAGTACTGTAAAAAGAGCAGCAGGCCCACCTTTTGAATCTGCCACGCCGCGCCCGAAGATACGCCCCTCCTTTACCGTGCATTCAAATGGCGGTACAGTCCAGTTCTCACTTGCCGGGACTACATCAAGATGAGTGTTTATCAGCAGGGTCTTTTTTGCACCCACGTTCTTTATTGCGCAAAGGTTGACCCTGTCCCCTGTAAGGTGAGTAAGTCTTGGATTCTTCTTCTCGAATAACTCGCGCGACATGAATATCTTCTCAACCTCAAAATCAAGTTCCTTAAGTTTTTGTGATGCATAATCCACGGCCTTTTCATAGTTTTCACCAGGCGGAACATGGGTCTTGAAGCGCACAAGTTCATCGAGTGTTTTTATGGTCCCCTCTGTTCCGGATTCAAGATAGTCAGGTAATGTCGCCATTTGCATCGAAAAGGTTTTTATTACCCAAATCCTTTTTGCCTTGTTTATAGCTATAAGACCCGATGGCAATTGAAGAAGAAATAAGGGCGATCGAAGAAGAAATATCAAAAACAAAATATAATAAAGCTACCGAAGGTCATATAGGCCGTCTTAAATCCAAGGTTGCACGCCTGCGGGATGAAGTGCAAAAAAGGGCTTCTTCAAAATCCGGCGGGGAGGGTTTTTCAGTCAAGAAATCAGGCGATGCATCAGTTGTGCTTGTGGGATTCCCTTCAGTAGGAAAAAGCACGCTCCTTAACAGTCTTACAGGAACGGAATCTGCGGTTGCAGCTTATGAATTTACCACTCTTGACGTAGTGCCCGGGGCAATGGAACATAAAGGTGCAACGATCCAGGTACTTGATGTCCCCGGACTTGTAAGAGGTGCAGCATCGGGACGCGGGCGCGGTAAGGAAGTCATCGCCGTAATAAGGAACGCTGACCTTGCAGTGATATTGCTTGATGTTTTCCAGCTTGTGCATTATGATGTTCTTTTACAGGAATTGTATGAAGCAGGGATACGCGTTAATTCAAGACCTCCTGATATAACAATAAAGAAAAAAGCAAGAGGTGGCGTGAATATCAGTTCCACAGTTGATCTTGACCTTGATGAAGATACCATAAAAACAATACTCGGAGAATACAGGATCCATAATGCAAATATTCTGATACGCGAAAATATCACTATCGACCAGCTTATAGATGCTGTACTTGACAACAGGAAATACCTGCCAGGGATAGTAGTCATAAATAAGATCGATCTTGCAGACGAATATGCCCTGCGCGCATGTAAAGAAAAATTCCCGGATGCAATTCTTGTTTCAGCTGATAAGAAGGTCCATATCGAGGAACTTAAGGACAAGCTTTTTGAAAACCTCGGATTTATAAGGATCTTTATGAAGCCGCAGGGCAAGGCTGCTGATATGGAGGAAGCCATGATCATAAGATATGGCGCCACGATCGGCGATGTATGCGATAAGCTTCACCGTGATTTCAGGAAACGATTCAGGTATGCACAGATATGGGGTACATCAGCAAAGCATGAAGGACAGCGAGCAGGGCTTGACCATATCATGGATGACAATGATATCCTGACGCTTGTTATGAGAAGGTGAAGCAGACACTTGAAAAGGACTTAACCGCAATGAATACGGATAATAATAGATTTGTTCCTAAAACACCATTTCTGACTGCGGATGCGCTGATAATATACGAAGGAAAACTTGTCCTCATTAAGCGCATGAACCCGCCGTTTGAGAATCAGTTTGCACTTCCGGGTGGATTTGTCGAGATCGGGGAAACTGTGGAAGCAGCAACTGTTCGTGAAGCAAAAGAAGAAACCGGACTTGATATAGAACTTGTCAGGCTTCTTGGTGTATATTCTGACCCTTCGCGCGATCCGAGGGGGCATACTGTAACTGTGTGTTATCTTGCAAGAGGTTTCGGAAAGCTTAAAGCTGGTTCGGATGCTAAAGATATAAGGCTCTTTGGATTTAATGAAATACCCAAACTGGCATTTGATCATAATAAGATAATAGAAAACGCGAAGAGTGATATTGATGGAATTTTGTCCCAGGTGTAAAAGTATGATGATGCCCGCCAAGAATGTTTTTAAGTGCAGGAAATGCGGGTTTGAAAAGGATATCAAGGAAAGTTTTGTTTCAACGACAGAAAGAAAGGAACGGGAAGTTACTGTTCTTGAAGGAAGGGAAATGGGAATGCCCACAATACGGGCAAAGTGCGAGGATTGCGGGAATGATACTGCATACTGGTGGCTAAGACAGCTCCGTTCGGCTGATGAAAGCGAGGTCAGGTTCTTCAGATGCACAAAATGCGGGAAGACGTGGCGGGAGTATAATTAAGGCAATATGATTAAAATGGTTAAAATCTGAATAAATCTTATTACCAATCCGGCCAATTCAACCCCTCATGAAGCAAAAACTCACAGTTGACCTTGAGAAAGACCTGAAACTTCCCGGAAATGTCTGGAGATTCGGGGACGATATTGACACAGATGCAGTTATTCCAGGCAAATACCTCACTATCAATAAGCCGGATGAACTTGCCAGACATGCTTTTGAAGGCGTGCGTCCCGAATTTGCGCGGGGTGTTAAAGCCGGGGATATCATTGTTGCAGGTTTCAATTTCGGATGCGGCTCATCGCGGGAACATGCGCCGCTTGCACTAAAAGGCGCCAGGGTCAAATGTATTATCGCAAAATCATTTGCACGAATATTTTTCAGGAATGCGATCAATATCGGGTTACCGCTTCTTGAGTGCCCTGACACTGATAAGATCGAAGAGAGCGACCACATTGAGGTTGATTTCGGATCAGGGTTGATCACCAATGTGACTAAAAATGAAACATACCAGGCAACACCGCTTCCTGATTTCGTGCGCGGCATAGTTGATGCGGGCGGTCTTATCGGGTATGCGCAGAAAATGATTGAGTAAAAATAAAACCGCAAAGCTTTATTTCATCAAAAATTGTTATTCGTGTTATGTTTATCAGGGATTTAAACGAGTGTGAAGAATTCAGGGCCGGGGATAATTCAATCCTTCGCGAACTTTTACATCCTGACAAGGCAGAAATCGCAATCAATTATAGTCTTGCCCATGCTATCATAAAGCCAGGCCAGACATCTTTACCTCATAAATTAAAGACTACCGAAGTATATTACATTCTTGAGGGGGAAGGTTTGATGCACATCAATGGGAAAAAACAAAGAGTCCATCAGGGTCATGCGATCTATATCCCGCCAAATTCCCTGCAATTCATTCAAAATATCGGTAAAAATGATTTGATTTTCCTGTGCATAGTAGATCCTGCCTGGAAGAAAGAAGATGAAACATTACCGGATGCAAAGAAAAATAAAGATAGCAGACGAACTTTTTAATGATAAAGTCCTGAATTTTTGAGCCCTAAAAAACCATTATATAGTAATAACTTCATCATCTCAATATTGCAGTTTCATGATTATTATTGGTATCAATAAACTTGAGAGAAAATTGAGTAGGTGGAAAAATGGTGAGGAAAAATGAAAGCAAACGGATTATTGAGCCTTATAGCATTTTCTGAAAAAAGGAGGGAAATTCTTTCATTTGTACAAAAAAAGCCAAAAACATTACATGAAATCAAAGACCATTTTGAAGTAACTTCCCCTGAAATAATTCCTCAAATAAAAAAACTGGAAAAGAATTATCTGATTTGTCAGAAAGATAGGAAATACGTCCTGACCGACGTTGGAGAAATAGTGAATAACTCGCTTGATCAACTGGTCAAAACTCTGGATACATTTGAAAAGGACATGGAATTCTGGAATTCACATAACATCAAAGGAATCCCATGGGAGTTCCGCATACGATTATGTGAACTTGGAGAATTCAAGATTTTCAAGAGTACCCAGACTGAAATGTTCAAACCACATGAAGAGTATGTTAAAAATCTGTTAAATTCAAAATTTATGTTTGGAGTCTCTCCTGTACTACACCCGGATTATCCCAAACATATCAAAATGCTTAAAGATAAAGGCATACCTATTTCAATTATAATAACCAGAGACGTTCTGGAGAAGCTTAAAGAAAATCATATGCCGGAGCTGGAAAATAGTCTAAAATATGAAATAATGCAGTTACAGATATGTGATGATAATGTTGAAATTGCCTTCACAGTAACCGATAATTTTTTATCTATGAGACTTTTCTTAAAGGACAATACGTATGACTTTTATAAGAATATCATAAGTACTGAAAAATCCGCTCTGGAATGGGGAATGGACCTCTTCAGATACTATGAAAAGCGTTCAAGGAAAATTAAATTACAAGACTTCTGAATATAAGCATATGTGCCCATTCTCCATGAACTACTATGCCTCTGAAGATTGTTTTTTTGGAGTTGGCATATAATAATATATATATTATTCCACCGATCCAGCTATAAAATAGAATAAACAGTTCGAATTTGATCAGGCCAAAAATAGCAAGAACGATCAAAACTATATGAAAAGATGACTGGATTAAATGGAGTAACAGTTTTGCCTTTAATTCTCCAAAATATACAGGAATTGTTTTCAAACCTGCCCGGGAATCTCCTTTTATATCTTTGAAATCGAATATTACAGTATTTATAAAACTTTTTATGAAAAATAAAATAAATATCAAAAACAAACTCAAATTATCAGCAGGGTAGATCAGGAAAATAATTGTGAGAGCCCATGTAAATGCAACAAAAAAATTTTTAATTCCCCTGCCTTTTTTTAGTTTAATTGAAAAATCCCCTATCTTAAATCCTTTAGTATACATGAATCCCATAATAATAGGGAACAAAGCTATCAGCGGAAAAATCCGATTTTGTATCAGAATCAAAATAGCGCACAGAAGACAGATACATAATAAAAAATAAGGAAAAAACTTGTTTGCATTGCTCTCTTCGGTGCGGTTGATTTCATCCTCTGCGCAATTGATGGTTCTATCCAGCGTATAGGTTGAATAGACTATTAAAATCATAACAAGGGGTATGGAAATATTTACATTTTTTCCTGAAAGCAGGAAAGCCACATATACCCTTAAACCCCCTGAAATCGCTACTACTAGAGAAGCTGTTAGTAAATTGATTGTTGCACTTAATGCCACCACAATCATAATTATAATATGTTAAATATTAGTTCGGTCTTGCAACATTATACGAATGAACTATTGTTATAGAATTGATATAATATAATATAAGATTACTAATATATACTTCAACTAAAATGATGAGTATTACTTGCATAATTATGTGCATGTAAATGGAGCACATTTTACAAGTAAAAACAAAAAAGGAGTTGGATTGGTTGTGGAGCAAATTGAAAAGACGCTATTATTAGATATCCAGATAACAGTGTTAACTTTAGCAGTACGAGCAGGATGTTATGGACAAAATGAGGTAATTTTATGATTGAAGCCCTCATAAACCAGTGTCCAGGCATCTCTGACTTACATTTTAAAAAAGATGATTTAATAATAAAAGCTCTATACCGGAGAGTTAAAATGGTGAATGAATCGATACCAAGATTTCTTTCCATAACTCCTCCGGATGAAATGTATCTTGCTATGCACCATCTTATGGATGCCGATAGAAAAAGGTTCTGTCCCTCAACATTGTTAGTGGCAGCAGAAGCCGTAGGGGGGGAACCTGAAGATGTAATCCCTGCTGCTCTGGCTATAGAATTGATTCATAATGTCTGTCTGATCCATAATGACATCATGGACAATGCCGACATGCGGAAGGGATATCTCACTGTTAATAAAATTTGGGGTGCATCTGATGGGATTCTCGCAGGGGATGCCCTGTATTCAAAAGCTTTTGAAATTCTTTCATATGCAAAAAGCGGACCATCACAGATCATCGAAAGTATGCAAATACTATCCAGGACCTATATGGATCTGTGTGAGGGGCAATGGATGGATATCGATTTTCAAAAAAGAAATGATGTGACAGAGAGTGAATATTTACAGATGGCGGAGAAAAAAACCGCTGTTCTTTTTGCGGCTGGATTAAAAATAGGTGCTGTATTATCAAATGCAAGCAGGGAAGAAGCGCAGGCATTATGGGACTTTGGCTGTCTCGCAGGTGTTGGTTTCCAGATATATGATGATATCAAAATATTGAAGGAAACAGGCTCAATTGATCATGCCCTGAACGTGGCTTCCAGTTTTATAGATGCTGGTAAATCCGCATTGAAAATACTGCCGGATTCTGAAGCGAAAAAGATACTTATCGGTTTTGCAGATTATATGGTTGAGCAAAAATATTAGAGGTGATAAAAAAATGAAATATGATACAATTGTGGTAGGGGCTGGTCCTGCGGGAAGTTTTACAGCTTTGAAATTGGCAGAACAGGGTCTTAATGTTCTGCTTATCGATAAGCAGAGCAGGGACAGGTATAAACCCTGCGGAGGTGGAATGTGCACACGATGCCTGAAATTGGTCGGAGAGCCACCCGACGAAGTTACTGAGAGAAAGGTTACAAAAGAAACACTTTATACAAAGAACAAGAGCTTTTCAGTTTCGTGTTCTGAATCAATTGGGAAAAAAGGTATAGTAGTATATCGGAATAAATTTGATTCGTGGTTAATTGACAGGGCAGAAGCAAAAGGTGTTGAGATCTTAGAAAAGAGCAAAGTAGATTCTATTAAAATAAATGGCAAAGTGACAGTAAAGTTAGAGGGAGGAAAGGAATTTGAATCTAATCTTCTTGTCGGTGCCTGGGGAGCTTCTTCTTATCTTCATAAGTTTATTAATGTTGCTCCACCAAAATATTATACATCTATTTCTCAGGAGTTAAAACTGCCACCAGGTCTGGTTGAAGAGAGATTTAATGAACCTGAGATTTTCTGGGATGGGAATATTACTACCAATGGCTATTTCTGGATTTTTCCAAGAAAAGAAGGGGTTAATATTGGTTATATGGAACAAACAACAAAAGCGAAAGGAATTAAAGAAAAATTCATTAAAATAATTCAAAATCATCCAATAATATCTCAAAAATTAAAAGGATCAGAAGAAATGAAGATAAATGGTAGATCTTTGTTTGGACACCGGATTGCAGAGAATTATCTGGATAGGTTTCATGGGGATCATTTTGTGCTCGTAGGAGAAGCAGGTGGCCTGATTAATTCCCTGACAGGAGAAGGTATTTACTATGCATTGAAGTCAGCAGAGTTAGCAGCATCTATCATTAGTGAAGGGGAATATTCCGAGAAAAGCCTGGGGCGCTATACAGAACTTTGTTATTCTGAATTGATAGATAATGACCTGAAATATTCTGCCAAAATGGCAAAAATGATGTTTGGTCACAAACCGCAATTTCACGACCGCATCATGGATGCCATGCTGGAATTGACCGAGGAAAATGGTGAGATAAAAAAAATAATGGAAAGTATGTTTTCCAGCGTTGAGTACGGCCAGATTTATAATCCTCTGATGTCGAAAAAAGGGCTCTTGATTCGCAAACTGGGCCTGCTTGGCGTAATGAAAATGATATCGAGGTAGGAAGGATAGATAGTTATGGTAGGAATTGTAATGTGTCAGTGTCGGGGAAGAGGGTTTTTCAATCAGGCAGACTTTGGTAAGCTCAGTACATATATAAGGGAGAATCATGATGTCAAATACATAAGTGAGCATCCTTATCTATGCAGCCCAACACTTGGCTTACCTTTTTTGAATTCTTTACTAAAAAATGACAAGATTGTAACACTCGCTTGTTACCAGAGATCGCAAAAATGGCTTTTTAAGTCATGTGAGGGAGAGCTGGTCCATGTTAACATGAGGGATCTGGGTCTGAGTGAAGTTATTACTGAGATGAAAAATATATTGCCTTCAAAAAATGGGGAAAATACCGAAGAAATTCATGAATGGTTTCCAGTAATTGATTATGACAGATGTACTGGATGCGGCAGCTGCTTTGACTTCTGCATTTTTGGTGTTTTTGATATCCAGGAGGATCAGGGTGGAGTAAAAGTTGCAAACCCATATAATTGCAAAGATAACTGTCCTGCATGTGCAAGAGATTGCCCGGAAGAAGCTATAATCTTTGCAAAATCTACGGAAAAATGGGTTTCTGGTGGAGAAGGAGAGGGTTCTTCAGAAGCAGCAGTATTTACAGTAAAGGATTTTGAATATCCTGGCAGAGCCAGGAAAGTATCAAACATACCTGATCTGGATGACAGGCAAAAAATACGTGAACTTATTTACACCAATAAAGAGAGCATTGATTGCATAGATGCAACCGGAGCAAAAATACTAAACCACCTGGGCCTGCCTTCAAAGTATCTTGATTTCACTATAGCGGAGTTAAAGACCCAGATTTTGAGTGAAGACTTCAGTAAAATTCCTTATAATAAAAGAGTTTTAATAGTACCTCATTGCCTTCGCGACTCTGAAAAATGCCGGAATCACTATGAACCACTGGAAACCGGTTTACAGCTTATCTGCGAGGATTGCGGAAGTGAGAATTGTAAGATTAATCCTATTATTAAGGTTGCCAGGGAGTTGGGTTATACCATCTATATCTCAGAGGGAGCAACCGTAGTGTTAAGAATGCTCAAAGAACGAAAAGCCAATGCATTTTTCGCTGTTGCATGCCTGGATTCGTTGATGAAAGCCATTCCAATTGTAGATTCTTTGAAAATACCAAGCGGAGGTTTACCTCTGCTAAAAGGAGGATGTAAAAATACGGATATTGAGATAGATACCGTAATCAAGCGGATCAGACTGAATAAGGTGATATCATGAATAGCTTATGCATAGCTACGGTTAAAGAACTATCACCGGAGCTTCAGGAGGAATTGGATGGCACAGGAAACTTATTTAGCAAACTCCAGCAAAAAGATGGTGGATTTGTAGGAAGGTTGGGCGAAACTACTTCGGACCTATATTATTCATTCTTTGCAATTGAAACATTCAAAATGATTGAAAAAGAAAAAATGTTAGATCATAGTGGCCTTAAAGATTTTTTATTTTCATGTTATAATAAAAATGGTGGTTTTGGATATAGAAAGGACGCATATCCTGATATGATTCATACTTTCTGCGGAATCGGAACATCCATAGCAACTGGTAACTTCGATGAACTTGATAGAGAAAAAATCAGTGAATTTATCCTGTCTTTACAATCCGCAGAGGGAGGTTTCCTGAAAGATGGAAAATCAAGCCAACCCACTGCATACTCGACATTTTATGGGATTTTCTCTTTGAACCTGCTAGATAAGTCTGATTTACTGGATAAAGAATTTCTCAATAAAACCTCTGAATTTTTGATCAACCTGAAAACACCGGAAGGAGGTTTTAAAGCATCGTATAAATCTTTGCAACCAAATCTTGTTGAGACGGCATCGGCATTGTTTACATTATATTTACTGGATTATTTAAATCGTATTGATGAAAAACAAGTTAAAGATTTTGTATTAAATTGCCAGTCAAACGCAGGTTTCAAAAATCATTTAAGATCTAAAGTAACTGACCTGGCGTCATTTTTTTGTGCGGTTAATTCTCTCACACTGCTGGAATCTTTAAATACAATTTCTGCAAACAAAGTTACAGATAGTATTCTCAATTTCAAGACTCCCTGGGGTGGATTTGGCAATATGGGCTCTCCGGATATTGAATATACATATTATGCTATCTATACCATGATTCTTCTTTCAAGAGAGAGGTGATGAAAATTAGAGAAATATATGTTAGATTTTTTGGAATAATTTCCTCTGAGACAGGTCATAAGGAAATTAAAATTAGCACGGATGCAAAAAATATCGGTGAACTGATTGTTGAAGTTTGTAATAAGTATGATAACTTAAAAAAGAGGCTATTGTCTTCAGAAGATTCAGTCCTCAACAGGCATGTCAGATGTTATGTGAATGGAATGGATATTCGACTTATCAGAGAATACAAGACCAGGTTAATGGATGGAGACAAAATATTATTTTTGGTTTCATTCCAGGGAGGTTAAAAAATGGGAATATTAAAATGCAGGGATTGTGGAACTTTGTATCCTGAGGCTATGATAACATCCTGTAGTGAGTGTTATGGCCCTGTTGATACATGCATAGAAGACATTGATAGGAGCATCAAAAGCAAGATAGAGAGCCGTTATCCAAGCATGTGGCGGTATCTGGAGTTCCTGCCGGTCAATGATAAAAGAGCTATGGATCTAAACGATGGATGGACTCCTTTGCTCAGAAGTAATACACTTGGAGAGGTCACAGGCATAAAAAATCTTCATTTAAAATTCGAAGGTACTAATCCAACGCAATCTTATGAAGACCGTTCCGTAAGTATCTCCATAAATAAAGCGATTGAATTTAATAGTACTGCAATAGGATGCGCTTCGACACATTATATTGCGGATTCCGTAGCAGCGCATGCAGCAAGAACCGGACTAAAATCTTATATCTTTGTTCCGGATAATACACATCCTGAAATAATATCTCCTTTATTATCGTATGGAGCGCAAGTATTGAAAGTTTATAAACAAGAAGGAGATATAGACTGCCAATGCCATGGGAATGATCCGGCTACATGTACGCTGGTAACAAGGATCGCTGAAATACCAGAATTAAGTTTGCCGATTGTTGACCTGGATTTGCGCAGTTATTTCAATTCCGGTTATAAGACTTTGAGCTATGAGATAGCAGAGCAACTTGGATGGATATCACCAGATAACATTGTGATACCGGAAGGCTCCGGCTCTCTCACTTATAATATGTATTTAGGTTTTAAGGAACTGTACGAATCAGGACTGATAGAAGACTTACCTGAATTTTTTATAGTTCAATCCAGCGGTTGTGCTCCAATTGTGGATGCTTTGATCCATAAAAAAGAAATACCAACCCCATTAAGGAATCCTGTGACCCTGTGCGAAAATCTTCGGGTTGGTGATCCGGCCGATGGTCTTTATGCCCTCAGGGCAATTAAATACGGTGGGTATGGTATTGCAGTTGAGGATAAAGAAGGAATAGAATATGCGGAATTGATCGCAAAGAAAGAAGGAATATTACCGGATTATAGCGGAGGATTGGCGGTTGCCGGACTGGTCAGGCTTTGCGAGGCTGGCAAAATAAGCCCGGCTGACAGCACGGTTGTTGTACTGCCGGCTTCAGGTATTAAAAAAAGAGATAACTATCAGTTATCTCCTGCTTTACAGGTACCGAGGATTTCATCAAATATCGCAGATTTACAATCATATTTAGAAACTGAAAAGAAAAATATGGTACGAACGGCAATATTTAAGAAAGCGGGGGAAGCTGCCGAGCCACCCGCTCTTTTAAGAATATAAAACATAAAAATAAATAAGAAAAATAAAAAGGAGAGATAAAAATGGAAAAAATAGTAAAACTTGGAATAGTAGGTGGTTTCCTTGGTGCAGGTAAGACCAGCACTATAATAGAAATAGGTAAAAAACTGGTAACCGATTACGGCAAGCGTGTAGCAATAATCACGAATGACCAGGGAGAAGAACTGGTGGATACCAAAATAGTCAAGGATTACGGCTTTGAGGTTGGTGAAGTTCTTGGTGGATGTTTCTGCTGTAAGTTCCCTGATTTTATGGCATCATCTGAGGATATTCTCAAAAAAACCAATCCTGACATAATTCTTGCAGAACCAGTCGGGAGCTGCACGGATATCCCGGCAACGCTGCATATGCCGATAAGAAAATTTTATAAAAATACTTTTAAAATAGCGCCGCATATCGTACTTGTGGATGCCCGGCGCATACTAAATATGTCTTCTGAGATGGATCTGGTATCGCCCGACACATCCACAGGATATCTATTCTCGCATCAGATACAGGAAGCTGAGGTTCTGGCAGTCAACAAAATAGATCTTGTGTCCCCTGATCAAATAGATCAGATAAAAGAAGTATTAAAGAAACTCAACAGCAGAGCGGAAATAATGTTAATCTCAGCTGCGAACGGAACAGGGATGGATGCGCTGGCCGGGAAAATATTGAATGACGAGTATAAAAGTTATTATTATCCGCATGTTGACTACAAAGTTTACGGCAGCGCTGAGGCAGAAATGGGATGGTTAAACGGGGTATGGAAAGTAGATAGCAAGCAGGATTTCAAAGTCAAGGAATTCATCAGGGATATTCTGATAACTGCAGCGACAGATATAAAACAAAAAAATGGGGATATAGGTCATGTTAAGATATATTTCTCAAACAAGAAAAATTTTACAAAAGCCAGCTTTGTTTCATTTGGTCAGGATGTGTGCTTCACGGGTTTAATTCCAGATAAAACAGGATCAGGAGAAATGGCAATAAATGCTCGCGTTGCAATAGGTCACAAAGAGCTGAAACAATCTATTTTAGATTCGCTGGAAATAGTTTCCTCAAAATATGATACGGAACTTAATACACTGAAAATAGAAAGTTTCAGTCCACCGCAACCCGAACCACATCATCGGATTCTGGGATGACCATGTTCAGGAAAATCGCGGCAGAATTTATCGGAACATTTGCTCTTGTGTTTGCCGGAACAGGAGCTATAATTGACGATTCATTAACCGGGAAAATCGGGCAAATTGGCATAGCCATGTCTTTTGGATTAGTAGTAGCTGTTATGATATATTCCCTGGGACATATATCGAAAGCCCATTTTAATCCTGCTGTGACTATTGGGTTTGCTTCAGTCGGGAAATTTGAAAAAAAACATGTTCTTCCTTATATTGCTGCTCAAATTGGAGGTGCAATTCTTGCAAGCGCTTTACTTTTTATGATATTCGGTAATATCGGGAACCTTGGCGCTACCCTGCCCAGAGGTTCATGGATGCAGTCGTTTATTTTAGAAGTTGTAATGACCTTTTTCCTGATGCTGGTGATAATATCAGTCGCTACGGATTCTAGGGTTAAACCTGAAATATCAGGTATTGCAATAGGTGGAGTCGTAGCCCTTGATGCACTTTTCGGGGGTGCAATCTCCGGTGCGTCAATGAATCCGGCCAGATCTTTAGGACCAGCGATAATTGGTGGAATATTCGATAATCAATGGATATATTTGATAGCCCCGGTCATAGGTTCTCTAATCGCTGTCGTGATTTATGAGTATATTCGAACTGAAAAAAAAATTGCAGGTGGTTAAAATGCCAAAAGAGAAAATAACAAATAATAAACGAACAGTATTTAGAAAATCAGTAAACTGCTGGGCAATGTTGATCCTTCTACTGGGATTTTCTGCATCTATGGCTGCCGGGATGCCAGAAACCCCTGCTTCGCAGGCGTCATCGGGCATGCAATTGCTGCACGACAAGATGGCAGAGAAGGCAGAGAAATGGCACAGCGGCAACTATTGTTTATCTGGAGACGTGGATACAGCAATAGAGAAAGCTGTATCCTTTTTAAAAGAAGGTCAATTACCATCAGGCGAGTTTCCAACATACGTTTCATTGAGCCCTGATATGGCTGACAAAATATATTTACCACAGGTTTTTAGCTCGGCAATTGTTCTTCATTCGCTCAGCTTTGTAGAATCCGATCCAGAAGTCAATGAAATGAGAAATAAAACGGTAGTATATATACTGGCTAATAAAGAAGAACCGGGTGTCTGGAGATTCTATGGAAAATATTCCAGTATGCCGCCTGATCTGGATGATGCATCAGTAGTTTTTGCCTCCTTAAAAGAAACCGGAATACCTGTTGAAGAAAGCGGCTTAGAGTATGCACTTAACTACAAAAATCAAGAAGGTTTATTTTATACATGGATGAACGAAGAGAAATGGATGAATGAATCAGACCCTTTTTATTTGTTATATAAAAACAATGATGTAGATCCTGTAGTTAATGCAAATATGCTGTATGCTCTCTCTCTTGCAGGTGAGCAGGCGCCAGAAGTAAGCGACTATCTGAATAGTTATATACAAAATAATTCCTTCACCGAAGCCACAATGTATTACCACATTCCATATATCCAGCTTTATACGTTCTCAAGGGCATATGCGGATGGGCAGGCAGAGGACTTAAAACCTTCAATGCCAGTAATAAAAAACTATCTTTTGAGTACTCAAAAACCGGATGGAAGCTGGGGGGATGAAATAAACACAAGTATGGCTGCTATTTCACTAATGAATTCAGGATATAAAGGTAAAGCATTAGATAGGGCTATAACACATATATTGGATACCCAGAGAAGTGATGGGAGCTGGCCGGAGATTGGCGTCCAGTCATTAACATTTTATTATGGTTCAGAAGAGTTTACTACAGCTTTCTCGTTAGAAGCATTAAGCAAATATAATGAACTGCATAATAGAAAATGGCAAAAAACGATGAGAACATTATTGAATAACTGAAATATCTTATATTTGTTTAACTTTTTTTTCCAATTAAATTCCGGATAACCTGATTCTCAGCCTTATGCAGGTGTTCAAGAAGAGTTGTCTTATGAATTCCAATCTTTCTGGCAAGCTGGTCCGCATTAATTTTCCTGGGATGATCAAAGTAACCGTTATCGTATGCGTGCAGCAATATTTCTTTTTGCTTCTTAGTAAGTTTGCTGAAGGCATTTAAGTCCAGCGGATCATATTTTTGTACCGATAATATTTCAAATCCCCACCCAAATTCTTTGGCGATTTTAAGTATATTATTCAATTCTTCAGATGAGCCTATAATCCCAAATTGACATATAGTCCCATCAAAAATAATCGGATATTCCAGTTTAAGATCAAATTGTCCTAAAAACCTGGAGATCTCATCAGAGAAATTTCCTTTTGTCAGGCATGTATATTTTTTGTCTTCATTCCCTATTATGATCAAATCGGTGATATAATCGCTCTTTATACTTTCTATACTCATTCCATCTTTGAGCGTAATATTACAGACCTCTGTGTGAGTGGTAGGCGTAAAGTTGAAGATCGAAAGAACTTCAAGGCGATCGATCATGCTGGTTAAAGGAACACAGCATTGGAATATACTCCCGGACACACTCACGGTCATTTTTCTCATAATCTTAGTTTGTCAACCGGTCTTATATATACTCCTACATGTATGGGTAAAAACCTATCTTTCTTTGCTGCTTGATAGCAGTATCATGACAATGCAAGATTTGATCAATAACAAGAAGTTCCTTTTCTTTGGTGGAAAAGGCGGCGTAGGAAAGACAACAATGGCATCATCGACCGCGGTCTGGCTGGCGGATCAGGGTTACGATACGTTGGTCGTGGCTACAGACCCTACAGTGAGTCTATCGGCGATCTTTGAACAACAGATCGGGGAAACTGAAGTAACAAGGATAAAAGAGGTCAAGAATCTCTGTGGACTCAATATAAATCCCAAGAAAGCATCCGGTGTTTTCCAGGCAAGGTTGAATCACATGGTAGACGAGCTCACAGGCATGTTTGGAAAGGAAGTAATGAGCACACCCTGCGCAGAAGAGATGGCAGCTTTTGATCAATTTGTAAGCTATCTGAATTCAGACGAACATGATATTATAGTATTTGATACCGCTCCAACAGGTCATACACTAAGGGAGCTGTCAATGCCTTTTGATTGGGCGAATTATATTTCCAGGCAGCTTCAAAATAGATTGGTGCTGGGCAAATTATTGAATATCAAAGTGGGGGGAGATACACTGGATAATTTAAACATAGAACAAAAAAGATATGAAAATGCAATAAAAATACTGGCAGATACAAAAACAACTTTATTTACATTAGTATTGCTGGCTGAAAACCTCCCCATTGAAGAAACTGCAAGAGCGATCGAGAATTTGAGCCAGTTAAAAATAAATGTTCCGGCTTTAATAATAAACGAAATAATCCCCACCGAGGTGCTAAAAGGAAATTGGTTTTTAGAAAAACGAAGATCAACGCAGGACAGATACCTGGATATCATAGGTAAAAGATTTAAAGATTTATACAAAAAAGAAGTGCCTCTCTTTGAAACCGATATTACGGGAATAGAAAATATGAGAAAAATTGGAAAAATTCTGTATGGGTGATATTGTGGAACATACAATTATACTATTTCAGATACCGGGCTGCTGTGCACTGACCAGAGGGCTTGCTAACAGGAATTACTCCAGGATATTAAAAAAGATATGCAAAGATGCCGGTATTGCGTTCAATGATGTTGATCCGATGACAGTACAGGATATTCTGATGAAATTAGTGCAGGAACAGCGACCGGATGTATGGCAAAAAGTGGAACAAAACGGTTTGTCTGTAATAATGGATTCATTTCCTGTTGTTGTCATGGACGGGAAAATTATCTCATTGGGTAAATTTAATGAGGACGACATAAGAAAACAAATATTCAGTGTGGCTAAATGATGAGTGAAGATATGGGGAAAATCAATTCAGGGAAACAATCCAATCGAGTACGAAAACAGTGGAGTTTTATGGTTAAATATATAATGATGATTCTTGCTATTTCTGTGATAATTATGTCAGTAGCAAATGCCTCAGAAGGTTCCGTAGAAAAAGTGAAATTTTCTACTGAAGACAACTCGACATCTATTTTTTCAAAAGTCTATGTAGACGGCTTCGGTGTAAATTCCAATGGTTTCAAGCTAATTTTACGGACGTATGAGAGGCGTATGGAAACCAGCTATCAGCCTTTTCTTGCTGATATAGAATATATTTTGATTGAAGACGGAAAACAGGTTTATTCTAAGAAGGTTGAACAGATTTCATTATCTTCCGGGGTAGAAGGAGTTATTGTACTCGAACATCATGGAAATGTGGCACTGGAAGATGGCAAAAATTATGATGGGCTGGCAAAAGTGTACCTGTACCGCGAAGGAGTTCCTGAATATTACCTGACAGCACGCTCGAACTTTATAGCCTCGAATGATGCTGAAATAACCGAAGTTTATGGGGACAGCATAGGTGCAAGTGCTACTATTAAAAGCAAGTCCATGGTTCCTCTGGATGCTAAAATCGTTTTTTCTCTAAAAAAAGGCAGCACGATTGTGGAAACCAGGGAAATCGATGCTCCCCCTATTATGTCAAACGATAAGGAAAAAACCGTAAACATCCTGTGGACTAATAATCTGGATGAGGGCACTTATATGGTTTCAGTAATATTAAGTGCAAGAGATCTTACTGTTAACTACGATAAGATCTTTAATGTTGACAATAAGGCGGTTCCCAGAGCCCTTGAGACGATAAATCAATCAGGTTCATCAGGCAGCAGTGATTACAGTGTTCCGGGCTTTACAATAATTTTGCCAATTCTTGCAATAGCCGCTCTTGTTTTAATAAATAATAGGAGGAACTAAGAGTGTCTGTTGATCTGCGCTCTGCTTTTTTCTATTCAAGAAAAGACATTTTCAAAAACATAAAGATCTTCATAATTATTACCTTATCGATTATTTTAGCGACTGCGAATATCATTGTTATCAATGGACTTATTGATGGAATGATCGAAGATTTAGTCGATAACACTGTTGAATCTTCAGTAGGTCATTTAAATATTTACCCTGATAATAATGAAAGATTTATAGAAGGTATAGGGATAAAGGAACAGAGACTGGCTACATTAAAGGAAGTGGAAGCATATTCTCCAAGGATTTCGGCAACCGGTGTTCTATCTAATAAGGAGCTGTCAGTATCCAGTACAATACTGGCTCTGGATCCCGATAAGGAACGAAAGACAACAAAACTTCTTGAAAAACTTGTCAGGGGTGCTGCTGTAAATCCTAATGATAAGAATGCCATCCTCGTCTCCTCCCGCCTTGCTGAGGATTTAAAATTGGATGTCGGAGATGAAGCCACGCTGGCATTTGAAAATGGAATAATTAAGGTATATAATGTTAAAGGAATTATTCGCACCGGTAACCTGGATTTCGATAGCTCCACCGTTATTATGCCCATGGATGAAGCCTACAGGCAGCTTGCTATTGATAATATGGCTTCTATTATCCTGGTTAAGCTTTCAGATAAGAGCATGTCAGAAATATACAAGCCGATGATTATGCAGAATCTGGATGTGAATAATATAAGAACATGGGAAGAAGAGACAGAATTCGTGTCAAATTTCGCTAATTCATGGCGGAGTATTTCAAGTATAATATCAGGAGTGGGTTTAATCGCCGCAGCGATTTCGGTTGGAATTGTAATATATATAAATATAATTCATAAAAAAAGACAAATCGGTATAATGAAAGCCATAGGAACGAGTAATGCCTTCATCTTCACAGTATTTTTAATGGAAGCTGCAATTTTTGGAGTAATAGGTGTTTTTATCGGGGATTCTGTCGGATATCTTGCGATCAAGTACTTTGAAGCAAACCCTTTCTTAGATGCGATATCGCAGACCTGGATAAGTGCAAGGTTCGAACCTCAACTGTTCTATATTGCAACAATTTTTTCTTTTGGAGTAACGATACTGGCAGGAGTATATCCAGCTATTAAAGCAAGCAGGGTGGAAATTATTAAAGCCATATGGGGTACATAAGATGTCCTCAGTATTCTTCTATGCACGAAAAGATGCAAAGAAAAATTGGAAAATGTTCGTTTTTGTAATAATGGCAATTGCCATTTCTACTGCAAATATTATTATCATAAATGGTTTTATGGATGGCTTGACTGATGGTTTCTTAGAAAAAACCATGGACACTTCTTCCGGACATATTAATATCTATCCAAATGAGCAGGATAAATATATAGAAGGGCTGGGCATAAAGGAAAAAAAACTTGATGGCCTGGATGGAGTGGTTGCTTATTCTCCAAGAATCACGGCAGGTGGAACTTTACATTATAAGGAAAAATTCAAAACTATAAAAATTTTAGCCTTAGATCCCTCGAAAGAAAACGAAGTTACGATCCTGTTAAGTAAGATTGATTCGGGTAAAACACTTGCAGCTAATGACCGGGACGGAATTTTGATATCATACCGGCTGGCAGATGATTTAAAGGTAAAAATCGGTGATGAAGCGACCATAGTATTCGAAAACGGAAAAATCAGAGTCTTCAAAATCAGAGGGATACTACATACAGGCCTGGCAATGGATACAAACACGATAATAATAAATTTTGAAGATGCATCAGAACAGCTCAACCTGTTTAATAAAGCATCTATTATTCTTGTCAAATTGCAGGATGGAACTCTTTCAGGGCAATATAAAAACAAAATATCCGGGGAACTTGGCATCCAAAAAATCAAAGAATGGGAACAAGAGATCGAATCCGTACTGAGTTCATTTAAAACATTCAGGGATATCAGTAATTTTATGAATGCAATTGGATTATTTACAGGAGCAGTATCCGTAGGTATAGTACTTTATATAAATATATTACATAGAAGAAGGCAGATAGGTATATTGAAAGCAATTGGAATGAAGGACTCGCAGGTATTGTTTGTATATATTCTCCAGGCAGTGTTTCTCGGAATAATAGGTATCCTGATCGGAGATGCACTGGGATATGCAGGTACTAAATATCTGGAAGCACATCCTTTTCCTGACCCGACACTTGGTTCTTTAGGTCCAAGATTTCATTTATCTCTCATCTATGATGCCTCGCTTGTAACAATGCTTATTATAATCCTTGCAGCAGCAATTCCTGCACTTATGGCAAGCAGAACGAACATCATAAAAGCAATATGGGGCGAATAAAATGGAAATAATTAAAACTAGTAATCTTAAAAAGAGCTATATGCTTGGCAATGTCGAGGTTAAAGCGCTTAATGGCGTGGATACTTCTATAGAACAGGGTGAATTTGTTGCCATTATGGGCCCGTCAGGCTGCGGCAAGTCAACTTTTCTCAATTTGACTGGCATGCTTGACACCCCGACTTCCGGTGAAATATACCTGGAGGGTAAGGATGTGACAAATATGAATAGCAATATGAGGGCAGAGTACAGACTGAAATATATGGGTTTCGTTTTTCAGTTCTTCAATCTCTTTAATGAGCTTACGGTCATGGAAAATGTAATGTTCCCTATGATGCTGAATAAGCGGTCAAATTATAAGGAACGGGCAAAGGAGCTGCTCAACCTTGTGGGTCTTGGTGATAGATTGAACCACCTCCCATCTGAATTATCAGGCGGGCAGCAGCAGCGCGTCACAATTGCAAGAAGTCTTGCCAATGACCCGAAAATTCTCCTTGCTGATGAACCCACAGGTAACCTGGATACAGCGTCTTCTATAGAGATCATCGAACTTTTCAGGAAATTGAACCAGGAGCAAGGCCAGACGATCGTAATGGTAACGCACAGTCCTGAGATCGGCGGGATGACAGACAGGATTATACACTTCAGGGATGGGACAATTGAGCATTAACTTAACTTATATTATCCCCAATTCCCTCAACTTCCTTTCAGTCGGCGCCCCGGACTCATCCCAGCCCCTTTGCAGGCAATATTCATCAAGACTTTTGTCAAACTCATTCCTATCGATCCCACCATTCTCGAAAAACCTTTCAGGCAAAGTATCATCCTTTCTTGAAAAACCAGCTTTATTATTGAACAGTCTTTCAAGATTCCATACCCTTTCGCCGCATTTCAGGTACTCCTCAATTGAATAATCCACACCAGTAGCTGCACTTAATAGTTCTGCGAATATCTCTTTCGGAACTGAAAATGATGCGAATTTACACAGCACAAGCGAATCAATAGAGGCAGTTTCATCCTGCTCTATTTTCACAAGCTGTGCTTTTCCGGAAAATGTTAAGCGATCAACCTTTTTTGGTTTGCCAAGAACCTCCGGTCCTGCCATATAAGCCCTCATGTGACATCCGCCGCGATTTGAAGTTGCATACGCAAGAGCCATGCCCATAAGACCCCGCGGGTCATAACCCGGAAGCTCAAGGCCCTTGCATTGCATGGAAACATCTTTTCCCCTGGAATTTGAGAGAGCTTTTGAACCGTTCCCAAGCTCCTTTCCCACCCCGGCATTATCACCTATTTTTTTCACTAATTCAGTGAATTCTTTTACATCCTCACCCATTATCTCAGCATAAGCAGCAATTGTCGAGCCTGCTGATATGGTATCGATCCCGTAATCGTTGCACATGCGATTTACCTTGATTATCGATCCTATATCCGAATTATTGTTATCAGGCCCGAATGACCATAAAGTTTCATATTCAGGCACCTCATAACCTTCGAATGCCCCGCTTTTTATTATGTGCTTGCAGGCAATGGTGCAATTATAACAGGCATGGCCTTTAATATCATAATTTTCTTTGATGAATTCACCTGATACCATGGAAGCATTGTTGAATTCGTTTTTCCTGAAATTCCCTGCTGGCAGGATTTTCTGGTAATTCATAAGGTTTAGGAGTGCTGATGTTCCATAAGTCGAAAGACCGCTGGATCCTTTTTTTATTAGATTTGAAGCCTCTTTGCACCCTTTTTCAAATCTTTCCTCATCTGCAATTACGGTTTTTCGTGTTCCTTTTACAACGATCGCCTTCAGTTTTTTTGAACCCATGACCGCACCAAGTCCGCCCCGCCCGCATGCGTGGAAATAATCATTCATAACATTTGCAATGGGAACAAGCCTCTCACCTGCGCGCCCTATGCATGCCACGTGTCCTTTTCCTGAAAGCTGGTCAGTGCATTGCCGGACATTTTTTCCCCAGAGATCATTTGCATTGTTTATCCGGATGTCATCGTCCTGTATGGAAATATAAACCGGCTCATCAGCCGCGCCTTTTATAATGAGGGCATCGACACTGGCGAATTTCAATTCCTTACCAAAAAACCCGCCGCTGCTTGAATCAAATATAGTGCCTGTAAGAGGTGATTTTGAAACCATGACATGCCTGCCCGACAGAGGCGCCCGGGTCCCTGTGAGCGGGCCTGTCGTGAAAATAAGGATATTTTCAGGCGATAGCGGATCAATATCCGCTGTCACCAGGTCATAATATAGCTTTACACCAAGACCTCTTCCGCCGATATAAGAACGTAATTCATTCAAATCGCTGTTATTTTCTATAATCTTCCCGTCGGTTAAATCGATTATTACGTTTTTTCCCGTCCAGCCATGCATGGGAACCAGAATGACGGTTTCTGATAATAAAGATATGTCAATGGATTAATAAAATAACTTGGGTTTATCAGATGACTATCAAGGTAATTTCTTAAAGATAATTTCTTTTTATCAAATACCCACCACACCCCAACCCGCTTATTCATCACGATACCACCGAGTTTTCTTCATGGTTGCTAAGCTTATATGATTTTACCCAACTTTTGCCCCAGCCGTCTTGAATAATTCATTTTATTTGAAATTATTTCAAATGTGACAATGTCAAAATAATTCTATCGCAATATTAGTAATTCTTAAATATCTACCAATGTATTTGAATTAATACTAATATATAGCACGACAGGGAATGCTAATATATAGCCGCGACAGGGAATGACTGAAAATGGATCAGAATAAACATAATTACTGGGAAGGAAAAACCATCTCGCCAATCGCTCTTGATGAAAAAATGACGATAACGCAGCTTGTTGATGACGTATTCGACGGCATGGGATATAATTCAAAGCGATTGGCAGAAGCGTGCCACCTTTTCAAGTCCATGCTGGATGAGAACTCAACTGTGTGCTTAACACTTGCGGGTGCAATGACCCCGGTTGGAATGGGCGGGGGTATTATTAAAATGATTGAGAAGGGGTTTGTGGACTGGATCGTCACAACAGGCGCAAACACATATCATGATCTTCATTTTGCATATAAACTTCCTGTGCACCAGGGAGATCAATGCGCTGACGATAATGATCTTGCCGAGCATGATGTTGTGCGCATCTATGATGTTTATATTGATATGCAAAGAACTCTTATTGCCCAGGATAAGATCATCCAGACGCTTACAAGTAAAGCTGTTGAAGATAATAAGTTCCCTGAAAAATTTTCAACCGCATATTATTATAAAACACTTGGCGAAGGCGTATTGGAGACTGCAAAGAACCCGGAGAGATCATTTATCGCGTCTGCTTCAAAAAATAAAGTTCCTGTTTTCGTTCCCGGTTTCGCTGATTCATCTATAGGCATGGGAACCAGCTACTTACCTATCCTTGCAAATGAAAAATCCGGTTCATTTGACCTGGATCCAAAGGATTTCGTAGATCCGAGCCCCACAATGGATGTCCTTGAAAGTGCTGCTATCGTGCATGACAGCATGATACATAATATTCCCCGCGGGGTCCTTGAAGTGGGAGGCGGCGTTCCAAAGAATTTCCTGCAGCAGACAGGCCCAATGATCTCCCAGATCATCGGGATGGAATGTCCTGGCGAGAATTATGTCATCCAGGTAACTGTTGACCGCCCGGACACAGGCGGGCTTTCAGGAGCCACCATAAATGAAGGCAAATCATGGGGTAAAATACCGAAGGCTGGAGAAGGAAATGTGATCCCCTATCTTGATGCGACTGTGGGTGTCCCCATAATCTTTGCGTATGCTCTTGAGAACTGCAAACCCAGAAAACACAAGAAGCTTGGTGAGAGGCTGCCTGAGATTACGAGAGAATTGATAAAAGCGGCAAGGCTGAATGTTTAACTTTTCATTTTCATTATCATCGGCCACAAACGACCTGATCTGTCATGCAATTCGATCGGCACTTCAAAAGTCTCACTGAGGACTGCATTTGTAAGGACATTTTCTCTTTTACCTTTTGCTATCATCCTGCCATTTCGCAAAGTCAGCGCATGGGTAATTGAGGGAATGATCTCCTCTATATGATGTGTGATGTAAATTAGAGTCGGTCCTCCTTCTGTCGTGCACATTTCCTGTACGGCATCCAGTAACTCTTCCCTTGCCTTAAGGTCAAGTCCTGCACAGGGCTCATCAAGGACAAGTAATTCCGGTTCAGGCATCAGTGCCCTTGCAAGAAGGGTTTTTTGCTTCTCGCCGTCCGAAAGTGTATTATATTTGCGGCCTGCCATATCAGACATTCCCAGTGAATCAAGTAAATAAGCCGCATGTTCCTGATCTTTTGAATCCGGTTTTTCATACAGGCCAATACTTGCAAATCTACCTGAAAGTACAATATCTCTTACCGTTTCCCAGTTATGGATCATATCCCGTATCTCGGAACTGCATTCTCCTATCTTTAAGCGGAGTTCACGCAGATCAGCAGAACCAAATTTTTTACCCAGAACCCGGGCTTTTCCTTCCGATGGCTGATGATAACCATTGATTATACTTATAAGGCTTGTTTTACCCGAACCGTTTTGTCCGATTATCACCCAGTGCTGTCCCGGCTCTATACGCAATGATATATTTTGCAGGATCGCTATTCCATTCCTGATGAACGATACGTTGTCCAGGCGGACAATTGGATATAAGGGCATAACGGTTTCATCATCATTTTACATGACTATAATTATATGCTTTAATATATTTGATCTAATTAGTTATCAACTTTGTTACCAAAGCATTTATATTATCATAATCATCATGTATATTTACATAAGATAAATATTCTAAAAACGTATGTGGAAGGATAAAAAAATGTTAGAGACACTTGAGGAAAGAGTAAAACTGTTAAGAACAGGTTTTACGCAAAAACAAATAGAGGAACTGTATATTGAAGGAAATAATTTCAGACTTGTTAATACGCCTGTATTTTTCGAGTTAATTGAAATTAATGATACACAAAATAAGAAGATGTGGAATTACGTAGAAGCAGTTGAATACGCCTGATCGATATGTCCTGAGATGGTAAATCTTTGTGATATTTCTAATTAAGAAAAAGAGTAAAACCATTTAAAGCAGTAATAATAATCTAGAGACTAATGGTCAAAGTCGATAAATTCATCCATGATAGCATTGAAAAAATTAGAAAAGATATTAAAGGCCGGGCAATAATCGCTCTTTCCGGGGGAGTTGACAGCTCTGTCTGTGCCGTACTGGCTCACAGGGCAATAGGAGATATGCTAACACCCATTTATATTGACACGGGCCTTATGCGAAAGGGTGAAACTGAAAGAATCAAAACAATATTTTCAGATATGAACCTTAAGGTCGTGGATGCAAAAGTAAATTTCCTAACAGCGCTAAAAGGGCAAACCGATCCTGAGAAAAAAAGAAAAGCAGTGGGTGAGGCGTTTATCAGGGAATTTGAAAAGGATGCCAGGAAACTCGGAGCACGATATCTTATCCAGGGAACAATTTATCCTGACAGGATAGAGTCCGAAGGCGGGATAAAGAGTCACCATAATGTTGGCGGCCTGCCATCTGTTATCGATTTTGAAGGTATTGTCGAACCAATAGCAGACCTATACAAAGATGAAGTGAGGGAGGTTGCAAGAGCGCTTGGCCTTCCGAAAGAGATCTCAGACAGGATGCCATTCCCCGGACCTGGCCTTTCGGTCAGGATAATAGGAGAAGTAACCGAGGAAAAGCTGGATGTGGTAAGGGAAGCAAATGCAATAGTTGAAGAAGAACTTGTGGAGCAATTCGCACCCTGGCAGACATTTGCGGCGCTTATTGAAAAAGGGACCGGCGTTAAAGGAGATGTGAGGGTCCATGGATGGATAATCGCAGTGCGCGCTGTAAGTTCAAGGGACGGGATGACGGCAGAGTCTATGGAATTGCCCTGGAGTGTCCTTCGAAAGATCGAGTCCAGAATTACAAGCGAGATACCCAATGTTTCAAGGGTTCTTTATGACCTGACACCGAAGCCTCCTGCGACGATTGAATTTGAGTAAAATTCAATAATGACCAAACACTTCTTGCCTGGGCCGAATATCCCTGGAATCATCAGTCAAAGTTTATGTATATCTAGATGTATCTAAATGTGTATGACAACAAATGCTGTACAAATAAGAATGCCAGCCGTACTACTTAAAAGTATAGACGAACTGGTAAAGCAGGGATTTTATAAAAACAAAAGCGAGGCAATTATCGATGCTGTACGTCATTTTGTGGGTTTTGGAAAGCCAAAAAGTGATATAGCGATATTCATCAGGGATGAAATGCATGGAAGACAAATAAAGCGTGATTATTCAAAAAAAGAATTCGATGCTATCTGGGAAAAAATAAGACGCGGAAAGGACTGGAAAGAGCGCTTTGGAACGGATGCCGATAGCGTCATGGAAGAACTCAGGAGAAGTCGATGATATTCATCGATACGGATATCTTTGTAATTGAAAGGTTATTTCCAAACGATGAAAGATATATAATCACAAATGAGTTTCTAAACAACGATTTAGCGGATAAATGCACTTCAATTTTCAATTTATTTGAACTTCTTGGTATAGCATCTTTTAATCTGAATATAGCTGAATTGAAAAAATTGCTTAAAGGATTTTCTGAAGTTTACGATATAAAGATCCTCTTTCCTGAAACTTCATACGAATCTCCAGATGCCTTTATAGAGCAGTTATTCCATAATGTATTTGAAAAAATATCCCTGAAAATGAGTTTTTCTGATGCCTTGATACTTAGCGTCGCAGAAGAGAATTATTGCTCTAAATTTGTGACGTGGAATGTTAAACACTTTAAAGGTCGCACTGATATTCCAGTAAAAACACCAGCAGAGATGTTAAAACCATAAAATTATGTCACTTACAACAGTTATACGAAATATCCGCACAAAGCAAAAGATCAAATTCAATCCCCCTGACAGGCCTACCGCTGTCTGGACAGGGAAAGACCTGCTTGATGGAAAGCCTGTAACCGCATTAACCATTATTTTCCAGACTTCAGGCTGCCGCTGGAACAACTGCACCATGTGCGGGTATGTTTATGACAGCGCGCGCTTGCCCCCCTCGCATGAAGATCTTATGAAGCAATTCGAGCATGCAATGGCGCGCTGCAAGGACGAAGAATTCATCCTGAAGATATTCACTTCTGGCAGTTTTCTTGACGATAGCGAGATCGGACCCTCAACGCGTATCGAGATGCTTTCACGGTTAAGAGAAAATGACCGGGTAAAAAAAGTGATCGCAGAGACAAGACCGGAATACGTGACTGATGAGAAATTATCCGAAGTAAGAGAAGCTCTTGGCAAGAGGTTTGAAGTGGCAATTGGTCTTGAAACCAGTAATGACATGATCAGAAAGGACTGCATCAATAAAGGTTTTTCATTTTCTGATTTTACAGGGGCAAGCGAGGTTGCAAGAAGGAATAACGTAACCGTAAAAGCGTATCTTATGCAAAAACCACCCTTTCTTTCAGAAGGGATTGCCATGAATGACATGATCAATTCCATTAATGACGCGGCGCCCTTTGCCCGGACAATATCCATGAACCTGTGCAATGTCCAGAAAGGAACACTTGTGGATGAAATGTTCGAGCGCGGTGATTACAGGCCGCCGTGGTTATGGAGCGCTGTTGAAGCGCTCAAGGTGGGAAAGGAATTGGCTCCTGGAACTGTCATAATGTCAGACCCGGTGGGCGCCGGTTCAATGCGCGGCCCCCATAATTGCGGGAAATGCGATGATGATGTGGCTGAAGCAATAAGGATTTTCTCGGTGACGCAGGATACTGCGGTTTTTAAGAATCTTGATTGTGATTGCAAAGAGTTATGGAAAAAAGTGGTTGAACTTGAGGATTTCACATTCGGGGCGCCGCTTGTGAAATAGATCGGATTATTTTTTATTGAGTAACGATTTTACGATTTAAACCTTTACGTAAAATCATCCATAAGCCCGCTTATATCGATATTATCGATAAGCTGCTTCACAAGCGGTGTATCCTTTATCTGCGGCAGCTCATCCTCGTATGTTGGAGACAAAACTTCATAAAATATCCCGATGGGTATATGCTCGCCCCATTCCTGTGACTTCGTAAAAGCCTTGATTTTATCTGTCGTATCATGTCCGGCAGCCTGGAGATCATAGACCCGCTGCTTGTACCAGTCGTAAGTATTGACATTGTTGAAGCTCACACAGGGCTGGAATACATCCACGAAAGACAGACCCCTGTGCTTGACAGCAGCAACGATGGTTTTCTGGAGATGTTTGACATCGCCCCCAAAACTTCGCGCAACAAAAGTCGCCCCGGCGGAAATAGCAAGAGCTATCGGGTTAACAGGTACTTCAATTACGCCTGAAGGTGTAGATTTCGTTCTCACTCCCTTTTCACTTGTTGGTGAGGTCTGCCCTGTGGTAAGGCCATATATCATATTATTGTGGACGATATATGTCATATCGATATTCCTTCGCATTGTATGGATAAAATGACACATGCCAATCCCGTATCCATCGCCGTCTCCTCCCACTGTGAACACTGTCAATCCATTGTTTGAAAGCTTCACTGCTGTCGCCACAGGCAATGCCCTTCCATGTATCCCGTGAAGACCGTATGTTCGTATCCAGTGAGGTACTTTTCCCGAGCAGCCTATACCAGAGATCATTGCTACGTTTTCCGGCTCTATGTTGAGTTCAACAATAGCCCCTTTTAGCGCAATTAATATCCCAAAATTACCGCATCCCGGACACCAGTTGGGCCTGTCAATAACGTTCAGGTCAGTCATTTTAACCATGTGTTACCACCTCTTTTATTGCAGTAAATATTTCTTCAGGATAAAAAGGCCGCCCGTCATATTTCAGGACCCTTTTATCCACATCTTTACCCGTTTTCTCTTTGATAATATCAGCAAGTTGTCCTGAGAAATTGTTTTCCACTACCGCTGTCTTTTTTGCCGATCCTAAAACCTCTGCAACTTTTTCAGACGGGAACGGATTTAAATATACTATCTGGAGAAAATTCACTTTGATGCCTTCCTTTTCAAGCAGGATCATAGCCTCTTTTATCGGGCCTTTTGTGGAACCTGCTGCAATTATCGTGATGTCCGCATCTGCATTTGCGTCTGTATCCTGTGATCCGACCAATTCGGGTTGTTTTAGTTCTTTTGCAAGAGTATCCATTTTTCGTGCTCTTTTTTGCATCATTTTTATCCTGACATCAATGTCTTCGCTGATGCTTCCTTCTTCGTCATGTTCATCACTTGAAGCTGTGTATATTCCCTTTTTCATACCGGGAATTGTTCTCGGGGAGATACCATTTTCCGTATATTTATATCTCTTAAAAAAAGTGGTATCCAAAGATGCGGCCAGATCAGCCGGGTCGGCATAACTTCCGCGGTCAATAGTTACTTTTTTTGGATCAAACTTATCTGTTGACTTATGGTTCTCTGCAAGGTTCTTATCGCTTAAAACAATTACAGGGGTCTGGTACTTTTCTGCTATGTTGAATGCAACTTGCGTCAAATAGAAACTTTCCTCGATATCCCCGGGAACAAGTACGGGGCGCGGGAAATCACCCTGAGAAGCATTCAGCGCGAATTTCAGATCGCCCTGCTCGGACCATGTGGGCAATCCAGTGCTTGGTCCAGGGCGCATTGAGAGGATTATTACTACTGGAACTTCAAGCATTCCTGCAAGCCCGTATCCTTCGGTCATGAGACAGAAACCTCCGCCTGATGTACCGGTCATTGCCCTTACACCCGTAAAGCCAGCACCTATTGCCATGTTAATTGCAGATATCTCATCTTCTGTGTGCTTGACAACGATATTGAACCTTCGCTCCTGGGCTGCCATGAAATGCAAAATAGAAGATGCAGGAGTCATAGGATATGCAGCGTAGAACTTGCATCCTGCATTTATAGCGCCCATGCATATTGCATCATTGCCCGTAAGGACCATACGCCCCGGTTTTCCTGTCTTTTCAAGCTTGTATTCAAAATCGTTCTTGAAATTATTCTTGATATAATCATAACCCGCTTTTGCTGCTCTCGTATTTTCATCGATTATCTTATCACCTTTTCTTTTGAAGTTATCCTTTATAACTTCCCCAACAATTCCAAAATCATAATCTATAAGTGCTATAGATGCCCCCAGGGCAACATTATTTTTCATTATCCCCTGTACCCCAATCTCCTTGATTATATTATTAAACGGGATCGGATAAAGCCTGATATTATCATTTATTTCCTTCGGTTCTATGACTTCAGAGCTATCATAAATAATTCCCGCACCGTTTACAAGCTCACCTTTATGCAATAATATCGTTTCTTTATTCAGGGCAATTAGTATATTTACTCCTTTTACCTGGGAAAATATCTCCCGGTCTTCGACTCTCACCTGCAAGTTATTATGTCCGCCCTTTATAAGTGAAGGATATTCACTGATATCATACACATGAAGACCGCCGCGAGAGCATGATTGTGAAAATATCATACCTGTAGCCATAATTCCTTCTCCTGCTTTTCCGCCTATTTTCCATGTTAATCTGTTTATTGCCATAGTATCACTTCACCCCAAGTACGATTGTCAAATGTTATCCTGATTTTCGTAGCAATCGTACCAACGGCTCCAAATAAAACATGTATTCAATAAGCAATATAGTTTGCTTTTATTGGTTTTTGGCGCTTAAATTTCAGGTTTCAAAAGGTTGTCCAGGATTCTACCCTTTATGGGAGCATAAAAAATGTATCGTATGTAGAAGCCATGGTGTATCCCTTACAATGGCGGGGCCTATATATAGCAGTTCTCAGGAGTATACGTGTGTTATTTTCATTATATTCTGGGCATGGTCATCGAAAACATGGATAGTAATACATACCAAATAATTCAATAATAAATGGCTCCATCCCTTCATCAAATTGGCTTCGTATATATTATATTGCTAACGCCGGCAATGTCATACTGCCGGAAGATTTTTTTTCCATGTCTGGCAGAATTCTTCATATACCGGGCGGAAAAATCGCTTGACAAGTATTACAGCTACCACAGCGGCAATGGCAGGAGCCAATCCCAGATTTGTCACTAGAAGCGCAGATAGGGCTGCTGCTATAGTCGCTTCATCGTTGGTACTGAAAGCCTTTATCAGATCATTTCTGTCTCTCGTATCTTCTGTCTCAGAGTCACAGATGAGCTTGTATGCCTCCAATTCCAGGCGGTTGAATAGTCGCTGCCCGAACTCCATCACATCTTCCTTAAGCCCCATTTGTGCCTTGTCATAGGTGACCTGAGGTTCGAACGAACTGCCCTTTGTTGGGTCCTGCGCTATGGCTTTTGCGCGCATCCCGAGTTTTTCGTATAGCTGTTTCTCATCGGATTTCAACAATTTCTGAACTGCCGGCTCGGCTTGTTTTGTTAGATCTGCCATAATTTACCCCAGAAACAACTAATACTGCCCTCAATTTATAGTTTTCCATACGTCAAAATCTTGGCGGCTCAAAGCGCACGGTCGCCGGGCCGAATAGCGTATATGCCAGACCGAGAGGGTTATTGAGTTCCATGAAATGTCGCCGGGCGTTCAGCAAAACGCTGCCAGCCTGTCCCCCGGCGAGAAAGTCCCCCAGAAATTTTTCTGCAAACGGATGTGCAAATTCTACAGTCATAGGACATTCCGTCCCTATTACGCCACTAGCGCCGCTCGTAAGGAAAAAATGAATAAAGCTGTCCGACAAAGAGGGAGTTACCTGTGCGGATTCGCACATGTTCAATATAACGAAAGGATGGGACTGGAAATGGAGATCTTTAATCTTGTAAAGCTCTTCAAGATACAGCTTTCCATTGGATAGCTCGATCCAGGAACTATCCGGTTCGAATTTTTTTTTCTTTATGCTTTCATACAATAGTCTGTAGGTCTCAAGCAAGGGTGAGTTCTCATCCAGACTCTCATACCGCCTGATAAATAAATCAAGGTTCAATCCGCCACCGATGTCAGCCCGGCGGTGCCGGGTATAGCCATGAGTGTAGAAGTAGAGAATATGAGCATCGCATTTGCTCAATAGCTTTATACAATCATCTGCGTCTGTGATGGGAGGAGTGACTTCAAGGCTACCTGCGCTTCTTGCCTTTAAGTTTTCCAAAAACGATATTTCTTTGTCTGCATTCCTGAAGGCTTCCCACAACATGAACCCGAGCTTGAGCCTGTCTGCAATCTTAACAGGCTCATCTGTCCCTTTATTTCTGTTGGGCAACTGCTGTTCAATGCAATATCTGAGTCCCCAGAATCCCTCAAGATCCGGGAGTTCATAATCCTTACGCGATATATCTCTGTCATAGAGCAATGCCCATGGGAACACAAAGCTTGCAGCATTCTGATGAAGGGAAATTTGAACGATCCCTCCCTGCCTGACAGTATGGTTTTTTAACCACTCACCTATCCTGTATATTGAGGTGTCCTTTTCAAGCATGAACAGTTTTGTCCAGAGCGTTTGACCTGCTCTGGCAAGCATGCGAACGCTCGCAATGAAATCATCCTTTTCCCCTTTCAGTCCCGAGGTAAAAGTATTACTCATCGCAATGTCGTACCAGATATTTCGGATGTTTAACAGGAGGTCTTCCAGGTCTGGTGCCGGGAGGTAAGCCGTAGCTGTTAAAACCATTTTTTGATCCGGGGATTTGAAGAAGGCAAAGGTGAATGAAAAGCTCTCTCCCTTTTTGTTTATGTCAATATGCAAATCCCTGGGCATGATCTTATCAAAGTCCCGGTAATCAAGCTCCCGTCTTTCCTGTTCAAGCCAAAAAGGTTCTTCCAACCCCAATCGTGGCCGGATTGGATCATCAAACCCGCCAACGACTTCGGCATATATCATAACAACCTCGATGAGATTGAATTCATAATAAAGGCGGATTCTGATCTGGGTTAAGTCGTCCTTACTGTTAGACTCCTTTAATGGTGTGACATGGAAAATGGCATTCTCTATGGAGTCACCGTGAGGCGGGAGAATCAGTGTCTGGGTTGGATCTTTAATCGTAATGTAATCTTCGTGTTCCGTTGTTGCTGTTACCATGAGAGTTACATTTTGCTCCTGTCCGGGTTCCTGAATAGGAGCCCTTTTATCCCCTTTAAAAGGGATACCTTTTATCTTGGTCCGCACCGCTACTTTCAGTTGATATTCCTGCCCTGTTTGCAGCGTGTGCCCCTTCAGTACTTCCTGGCCCTGTTTGCTTCCTTCAGCGTAAATAAAGGTAAAATCGGCGTATCGCGGCGAAGGTTCGACGAGAGAAACCTCGCTGATTGGTTTGCGCATGTCTATCTTTCTATCGACAGGCACATCTATCCGATCCATGCCAAGATCACTCTTTTTGGATTCCCACTCTTTTACGTACTTTGTTTCCATTGATTTCTTGAATCTTGGCCTGGTTACTGATGCACGTACTCCGGGTTTTTTCTGCTCTAACTTTGGCGGTTCCACTTCTGGCAGGTCTAATTGTGGTTCCACATATACTCCCCGCTCTGACGGTTTGGCTCTTTTTAAGGCGGGCTTTCTGGCCATAGCTTGTAATGGAAAGAGAGTTCGGATATTTTCTGAAATCAAACTCTGTATATCCTCAGGGATTTTATCGAAATAGGTTGATACAATCTGTTCAATACGGGATACGAACTTATCATTTTTAGAAAATTTTAGCAATAATTCATTTCTTAAATTTTCGGGCAACTTGTCGAAGTATGCATCTAAAATATTAATCACAAAAATAACCGCTTCCTCTTTTTCCGAGAGCCTGAGCAACACATCATTTCTTACATCTTTAGAAATCATGTTGAATTTAATGAGGAGAATACGCCCCAAAGTCCCGGCAACCTCATTCTTTTCAGAGAGCCTGAGCAGCAGCTCATCTCTTTTGTTCTCAGGAATATTATCAAAATTATCCTCTAAATTCCGGCCTTCTTCCCTGATATCCTCAGATGTTTCAGAAGAAATGCCAATATCTTTTCCACCCATTGTTTCACCTACCAGTGTTTATTAAAATTTGAATCAATCATATATTAAACTACCTTGAATCAATCATATATTAAACTACCGGTAAGCAGGAGGAAGGTGTTAACTAAGTTAACAGCCCCGCCTCCTAAAACATTTACTTCCAGATCTTTCCATTATAACTATTTGTCACAGGGCACCCCATGCAGCGGTTCGATATATGATGATTACAGTCTTTGCAGTTGCATCCGTTACCGCATGGAGGTGTATCGCTGAACTCAAAATTCATTTTTATTGGCATTACAAAGTCTTTCATCGCTGCTATAACGATACTGACCTCAGCAGCCCTGACCAGAGGATTGCTCCTGAGGTGGCCGTCAACTATCGCTTCCAGGGTGGCGATATCCTCGCCAACGAAGAAAAGACATAAGTTGTGTTTTCCTGAAACGATAAGGCCGTTTAAGAAATATGGGCAATCCTTAAAAATATCAAGAACAGACGAAGTGTTATTTGCTATTACATCTACCTTTGCCATATACAGGTTCACTTCTTTCAGGTTCATTCCTACGATATGTGAAAGAGCGCCCTTTTGTTTTAATTTGTGAATCCTTGCGCTAACGGAGGGCTGGGATATCTTGAGTTTTTCTGCCATTTCGCTCTGGGACATTTCAGGATATTTTTCAAGAAGAGATAATATTTCCCGGTCTCTTTTGTCAAGGTCAAGGAATTCTTTCATTAGTTCTCATATTTACATAGAATATTATATAGTTTTCTATAATTTACTATAAAATACCTCTATATTCTTATTATTTATAACCAAAATCCTTATAAGTTATAAAATCGTTTATTATATGATAATATATGAATAGAGATATTGTATTTATAGATGAAGAAAAGTGTAACGGCTGTGGTATGTGTATTCCCAATTGTGCCGAAGGAGCAATAAAGCTGATCAATGGAAAAGCAAAACTGGTCGATGACAGGTTTTGCGATGGTCTCGGTGCTTGCCTGGGGCACTGCCCGCAGGGTGCGATCACTATAACAAAAAGGAACGCACCCGAATTTGATGAAGAAGCAGTAAAAAAACACCTTCTGGCCGAACCTGGAATCTTTGAGAAAAAAACTGAAAAGAATATCCCATGCGGCTGTCCGGGAAGTATGGCAATGGATTTGAGAAGCGAGAAAAAGGCTCCTGTAGTCCGGGGACGGCAAAATGCAGAACTGAGACAGTGGCCTGTGCAGCTTATGCTTGTTTCACCCGATGCATCGTATTTTAAGGACGCTGACCTGCTCATAGCTGCTGACTGCGTACCTTTCGCATATCCCAATTTTCATTCGGATTTCCTCAAAGGAAAATCGTTAATAATCGGATGTCCAAAGCTTGATGATGCACAATATTATGTAGAAAAGCTGACAGAGCTTATCAAGAAAAACAATATTAAAAGTATTACACTTGTTAATATGGAAGTTCCCTGCTGTTTCGGGCTCCAGCGAATTGTTGAGGAAGCTGTAGGTAAGTCAGGGAAGATCATGCCTATCAGACAGACAGTGATAACGATACGGGGAGAAAAGCAGTGAAAGTTTTTATTTTATAGTTGACCACTTATAAAAATTGTTGCCTGTGTCACCATATATATACTACCATCACCAAGTCAGGAACCATGCCCCATTATCTTGGAGAACTACTGCTATACTGGTGTCCTTCCTGCAATCTTCCGGTACTCGGAAAAACCTGCGCTTGCGGCCTGTCCACAAAAAAAATTGAAGTAACACCCCCGGGTGACATCAGGCCAGCTTTTCCATACGATATAAATCTCATCAACAGCACAACAGAGAAACAATTCGGCCTCAAACTCATCCCCGAAGGCCATCTTGTAGTCCTGAACAAGGCCCCTTATGAAGACAGGATGGATGAAGTGATTTTTGACGGCGCGATCATGGGTTCTATCCGATTCGAACTTGAAAAAATGGACTGGGTATTCATTCCAAGGCTTGAGGGAGCAAGGCGTCTTGTGAATGGGACAAAATGCATAGTTATCGATAAAGGCGCTGTTAATTTTATTATGAAAGGTGCATCTGTGCTTGCGCCCGGTGTTAACGAGGCCAATCCCGGTATTGTGGAGGAAGATGAGGTAATTATCCTGACGCCTGAACATGAAGTGATAGCTACGGGCAGGGCAAGGATGAGCGCCCAAAGGATGCTCACTCATGAAAAGGGCATGGCTGTAAAAACACGATGGCACGATAAACCGCGTGCTCTGGAACAACAGCAACCCACAGAACAGGCAAAAACCTGGGATGATGCAGTGCAGGCAAATATCCATATTCTTCGAACACGTGAAGAAAAAGCTCATAGTTTTATAAAAAATGTGGTTGAAACCCAGAAAAGACCTGTGACTGTTTCATATTCAGGCGGGAAAGACAGTCTTGTCACGCTGCTTCTTGTGCGTGACACCTCAACGGAATTTGATATCCTGTTTGCTGATACGGGTCTGGAGTTCACTGAAACCGTAGAAAATGTCAAACAAACAGCAAAGGAGCTTTCTTTACCATTGAAAATCCATTCATCAGGTGATTCATTCTGGCAGTCCATAGATAATTTCGGGCCTCCGACTGTGGAAGCAAGATGGTGCTGCAAAGTCTGCAAGCTCGGGGCGATCACACAGGTCATAGAACAAAACTATGAGAACGGTTGCCTCACATTTATCGGTCAGCGAAAATATGAAAGCCAGATAAGGGCCAACAGCGAGCATATCTGGAAAAACCCCTCTGTTGGAAACCAGATCGGTGCCACCCCGATCCAGAACTGGACTGCGCTTCATGTATGGCTGTACCTTTTCTGGAAAAAAGCAAAATACAATCCGTTGTATGAAGAGGGATTTGACAGGATCGGATGCTGGCTTTGCCCTTCGGCAAGCATGGCTGATTTTTCAAGATTGTCCCAGATCCATCCTGAATTGAGTGAAAAGCTTGAAAAATACCTTAAAAGTTATGCTTCCCGTAACGGACTGTCCGATGAATGGGTAAAATACGGCTTCTGGCGATGGCAGGCACTCCCTAAATCAATAGGTATGATCGCGCAAAAGCTGGGAATAAACATTGTACCGAAAAATGAAAAGAAACCCGCCCAATTCACATTGACTGCTGGATACCGCCCATGCAAAGCAGGAGGCATCACGGCAGAAGGAAGTTTTGGGACTCCTTTGAATCTTTCACTTATTGAAGAATCAGGTTTCATGACCCTGATAGGTGAAACAAATTCAATTGACGGCGTGATACTTGTTTCGCAAAATGAGAATAATGTCCATGTATATGCAAGCGGGACAGTGGTTGCAAGAGGCGGGAATGAGGATGAAGCCAGGGAATTAGTACAACTTGCGCAAATATCAATAAGGCGGGCAGTATTATGCACCGGGTGCGGCGTATGTGTGGGCAAGTGTGCGGTGCGGGCGGTAAGCGTCAACGGGACTGCAAGAATAAGTGAGAAGTGCACCCGTTGCGGGAAATGCACATGGTCATGTCCTGTGGTGAAGTTCAGGTAATATTTGCAGTTATTTTATCGTAATATTTTCATTTTCCATCAAGCAGCGTCAATGACCTTATCCATTCCCCTTTAGGTTCCCTCGTTGTCCCCACGATAAGCCGTTTCACATTTCCCACGATCTCAACCATGCCGCGCGCTTCAATTCGCTCGCCCACTAACGCTTGCCCTGCATAGGTATGTGTATATGACAGCACATAACTAATTTCAGGATGGTCAATTTTATAGATCGCAGGGCTGTCGAATGCAAAGTCAGCATTTGTGACTGTCGCTTCAATGGTCTTATTGCCAGCATCGGTTCCGCGTAAACATGGCTCTATATCCTTCCAGTCACGAACATAAAGCAGGTCAAAATACGTTCCTCCCACCATTCCCCTGTTACCTTTCCTGATCTCATGGAGCAGGAATTCATCAAACGAGATATCAGGCCTGCGCTTCTTATAAATATCCTGCCACATATCATCACTGATTTCTGTGATAGGGTTTTTCTTTTGTTTTTCCCGCCGGATAATATCACGCGCAGTGAACCATGAGCTTCCATAAACGATAAAATCAATGTCCGATGATCCTATTTCAAGACCGGGAAGAAGAGACCCGGTAACACCCATATTTTCAAGAGGCACATGTTTTTCAAGCGATTTTACAATTGCCTTTACTTTTTCGTTCTTCTCTGTTATCTGCGGCAGTCTTTTATCAGGTGCAAGTATCTCTTTGACCGAATCCCATGGCACGATATGCACATCGCTCACCCATTCCGGGCGGGCTTTCCTCATGAATATGAATGCATCATCAAAATCCATTTTGCGATATTTTTTCCCGGTTCCCCTTGTGCCCTGTGGGTCAGGAACATATCTCAGGATCGAGCGAATCCCGTCTTCATGGCAGTAATCTGCGACTGCAAATATCCAGTCGTCTTTTGTTACGATAAAATCACGAAGTCGTGTACGGAGCATCGGTCAATTACCCCCGGTTGAAACCGGGGGCTTGTAACTATGCTTCATCTCAATTCCTGTTATGGCTTT
>NZ_NTMG01000085.1 GCF_002487355.1 Candidatus Methanoperedens sp. BLZ2
TCAGCATTATCAGATATATTCTTGATGTTAGCGGTGTGAAAGTATTATCTAAAGGCGGGGTACGCTTCCTCCCCGGAATGAATTCCGGGGCATCCGCTACCCCTGAACCCCGGAGGACAAAGTGACAGGTTTGAACCAGGCTGCACCCGATATTTGTATTCATTCAAATTATGGCAATCCTTTCAAAATGGATGCAGGAAATAAAATCCCTAGTCTGCTGACCTTGTTTCTCACTTCCCTGCTACATGCGCCGAATACTTGAAGGAGATACCCATGGCATGCCTTGATATTGCTCCATGCCCGACCACGCTTGCTTCTGATGTCGTATTGCCCGGCGTTATCGATGCCATGGAATGCGACGGTACATTCTACAGGCTGGATGATGTGCCTGTGTATTTCCAGCCGTTCACGAAATCGCCTTTCGGGTTCACGCAGAGTAATGAGGATACGATGAAACAGTTATTTGAGAGGATAAAGCGTTTGAGATAAACAGCGAACTGATACGAACTCGAAACGAACTCTGGTTTAGTTGTAGGTTGTTCTCGAGTTCGTTGACGACATGTTAATGCCTCTCTACTATCCTTTTTTGGGTGGCGTGGTACGGTCCGAGAATTAACATGGCCAATAACGGCCGATTCGTTGACTGGACCACTTCCGCGCAGCTGTCGTTATGCAAAAGGAACGTGCGAATGGCTGTATGCTGCGATACACCACAAAGGAGGCAATACAATGGAGGAAAAATATGTAGGGATCGATATCCATAGAGACTATGGAGTAGCTTGTGTCCAGGATATCAAAGGAAAGATAGTCGATGAGTTTCGGTTTGGAAACGATATAGAAGGAATAAACAAAGTCAAAGATAAGTTAGGTGGAAGAAAAACGCATATTGCAGTTGAATCCACCGGGAACATGTGGATCGTATTTTGGGACAAACTTGAAGAGAATGAATCTGATCTTCATCTAGTCCATCCCCTCAAGACAAAAGCTATAGCATCGAACAAACTAAAAAACGACAAACTTGATGCAAAAATGCTTGCAAAATTGTTAAGAGGTGATATGTTGGTATGCTCTTATTTTCCTCCTCGCGATGTGCGGGATGAGCGAGAAACAGTCAGGCTCAGAGCTTCAATTATATCAGAAAGCTGGAATTGAGTTTCTCAACACTCTGGAGCTTAGACCTGTCGATATGTCTGCTATCAAGAGCTATCTGGAGACATTGAAAACCCTGAATACCCAGATCGAGTTGATGAACAGCCAGATAGCAAATAAGGATAGTGAGGATGTCAAACTGCTCATGTCAATTCCAGGGATTGATTATTATAGCGCTGTTCTCATACAGATGGATACTTGTGCAGTGTGCTCACATTTCTGTAAGAAGCAATTCTAAAATCAATGAATTCTATAGCAAAATCGCCAAAAGAAGAAGCGATAATAAAGCAGTTGTGGCAGTTGCCCGAAAACTTGTGAAGATAATATATGCTGTACTTTCCTCCAGAAATCCTTCACTCTATGGTGATAAGATAAAGACTGAAAAAAGATCAAACGGATGAAGAAAATAGCAGAAAGAACCACTTGAATTTAAATTAACCACGCTTATAAAAAGAGGCTATTTTCCATCAAAAATAGCTTCAGCGCCGCAGCTTCGCTGCAGTGGGTATGTGTATACAGACGATAAAATATATTAGCTAGCGGCATCATATTGGTATTTGCCCAGCCAAGGTTAGAAGGTGAGCATTAACATGGCTGTTAATTTTTTTCATATCAGATCGCAAAGATAATTTGAATTGTTTGGTTTTTAACTATAATAAATAGTTGAATCGTGATTAGTATAATCGTGTTTCAACTATTTCACAGACACTATCTTCACAATATCCCCATTCTTCAGCTCGTGTTTCTCCCCAAGCCTCATCTTGGTGCGCGCATCGACTGCATGGAGGAAACTCTTTCCGATGTCCGTATGTATCATGAAGGCAAGGTCTTTTGGCGTACTGCCTTTTTTCATAATGAATGCATCGGGAAGTATTGTTCCTTTCTTATCTGTGAACCTGTTCTCATCTTCAACCGGATAAACAACGATCAGTTCAAGAAGCTTAAAAACCGTTTCATTGATGCATTTCTGGATACCTGTGCCGCCATTCTTCTTCAAAAGCAGCCGGATTTTTGATAACGCTTCTTTCTGGGCGCTGGTTAGGTTTGGTGATTCAACAAAATCAGCATCTCCGGGAATGTATTTTATGGCGCCGCTCTTATCTGCAAGGCGCAGCACAACTTCTGTTGCTCCGCTTACCGGGATAGCTCCCTTTTTCAAAAGGCGCTCGATATTTTCCTGTGAAGCGATATCTATTTTATTGGCTGCAATTATAAATGGCTTACTTTCAGCCCGGAGCATATCTGATAGCTCGATTATCTGCTCTTCTGTCCAGACCTGGGGCTTATCGCGCGGCAGTCTCATCCTTGAAAGAATGGTCCTGACATGTGCTTCTGTTATTCCTGCGCCTTCAAGCTGTGATGCGATAGTCTCTTCGATCTTTAGTCCTTCTGCATTTACCTTTCTTGAAAGCCTCTCCCAGTTGCGCTTCAGGATGCCTGCCATCCACATGGTTATCTCATGCGGAAGGAATTCTATATCTCCAAGCGGGTCATGCGAACCCACTGTAACGGGATTACCTTCGATATCAGTGCCGCCGGATGCATCTATTACATGGATTATGGCCTTTGCCTGCCTGAGATTATCAAGAAATTCATTGCCAAGTCCCCGTCCTTTATGGGCATCAGGCACAAGACCCGCCACATCGATCATTTCAACCGGCACGAACCTCGCACCTTCCCTGCAATTACCGCAATCAAGTTTCAATTCCCTGCATGGGCATACAGTCCTCACATATGCCACGCCATGATTCGCATCGATAGTGGTAAAAGGATAGTTCGCTATCTCAACATTCGCAAGGGTTGCAGCTTTAAAAAATGTTGATTTTCCTGAGTTTGGTTTCCCGGCAAGAGCTATTGAAATGGACATGCTGCTAATACATATCTTTTGAACTTAACTTTTATGTATATTTAAAGGATTTCCTTAATTTTTCCTGCTGTCTTTTCAATTTCTTTTATGATGGGATCAAGATTTGCGTTATTCGTCGCCATAACTGATATTAACGCTTTTGAACCTGCTGATGTTGTGATCAGCTTTCCGCCATTATAATCTACTATCACACGATTGGGATTGACTTTTTCAAGCTTATTAGTGGCCGTTTCAGCAGCACGCAGCATGTTTGCTGACATCAGGGTAAGCATTTCCGATCCTTCGGTTGCATGTTCACCGATAAGATAACCATCACGACCTGCTAATGCGATCATTTTCACACCATTCATTTTCTTCAGGTCTAATAGAACCTTATTATATACATCCGACATTTTTTTTTCTGTCATATATTACACCTATCATATATTACACTAATAAAGCATGCACGTGTGATATTATAATTCTTTCGGGTATGTCTAAAAATATCCGTTTTTCAAAATCTATTTCTTGAGACATGGTATGTCACAAAAATAATCAGGTATGTACCTTGACCTCATTAAGGAGGAATGGAGGATAAAAAACCCCATTTTCTGTGATAAGAGCAGTCACATTCTCCATTGGAGTTGCGTCAAAGGCCGGATTATAAACATTTACCCCGAGTGGAGCTATCTGGTGATTCCCAAAATATTTCAGTTCTTCAGGTTTTCTTAATTCGATCTCGATTTCATCTTCAAACCGTTCAAAATCAAATGTTGAAACAGGCGCTGCAACATAAAATGGCACCTGGTGCTCTTTTGCAATGACCGAATGTGTATATGTTCCGATCTTATTGAACACGGCATCCTGGGTGATCCTGTCTGCGCCCACAATGACTTTATCAACCATTCCTTTTCTCATCACATGACCTGACATGCTGTCTGTGATTAGCGTTACCGGAATTTTGTCCTCCATTAATTCCCATGTTGTTATCCGGCTTCCCTGGTTTAGAGGTCGTGTCTCGCAGGAAATAACTTTTATATCTTTTCCCTGGGCGCGGGCAGAACGGATAACTCCAAGGGCAGTTCCCCAGTCCACACAGGCAAGCCTTCCCGCGTTGCAGTGTGTCATGACAGTATCCCCATCTTCAAGGAGCGTAGCGCCATGCTCCCCAAGCTGCATGTTCTTTTCCACATCCTCATCAGCTATTGCTTTTGCCTCATCAAGCGCGAACATCCTTACTTCTTTGATATTCTTTGCATCCTCTAAAGCCCCCAATACGCGTTTTACTCCCCATGAAAGGTTTACTGCTGTGGGTCTTGTGGCGATTATAGTATTTGCGGCATCCTGGATGTCATCTATTGATCTGTCCAATGAGCTGGCATTGCTTCGAAATGCAGCAAGAGCAACACCAAAACCTCCGGCAGCCCCGAGTGCAGGCGCGCCGCGGACGCGAAGGGATTTTATTGCTTCGCATAATGTATCTATTGTAGAGCATTCGATGACTTTATATTCCGCAGGCAGAAGGGTCTGGTCTATCATCGTAATATTGTTGTTATTTTTATTCCAGTCTATTGTTCTCATTGAAATCGTATTTATCATTCGTGTTTAAATAAATTGCTTTTAAAGTGCTAATAAGACTGTATCCGATTCGATAACTCAAGAATAATATCTGCTGCTCTCTGCGATCCTTTCATTTCCCGTGCATTGTCAGAAAATAACTTCGCTTTTTCCTTGAATCTATTTTCATTCAAAAGAAGTTTTATCTTTTCATAGAGAATTTCGCCGTTAAAGGATTCGTAATCCAGGGTTTCGCACATCCCTAATTCTTTCATCCTTTTTGCATTATATTCCTGCTCGACATGATCTTTTATCGGAATAATAAGGGCTGGTTTTCCAAGTGTCAGGATTTCCATGGCGGTGCTGTGACCTGCCTGTGCAATAACAAGCTCTGCTGCTGCTATATACGGAGATGGATCTTCACAGAACCCCACAACGGTTGTGTTTTTTGGTATATTGTCGCTTTTGAATTTGGCAAATATAAGCCCGATAAGGTTCAACAGGAATTTGCTTTCCTTGAAAAAAGACTCAATGCTTGTCTGGTTGGATATTATAATGCAGGGCAACCCGAGTTTGAAGGCTGCAAAAACTGAGGCGCCCCTGCCATCTGCAACCATGCATGTTGCAGAAAAATCCTCCATGATCTTTTTTTCCCGGGATATTATTCTTGAATAATGAAGTACTGAATTTGTGCTTTGTGAAATTGTAGCTTTGAGGTCAAAGGCTCCATCTTTTGCCGTCATTTCGAATTCTTTTTCAATTTTAATGCAATCAAAACTCTTTTTCAGGCGATCCAGTGCATAACCATAACTCCCCATGAGAACATTGGCCCCGGAGCTTTTAAGTTTCGCAGCTATTGCCATATCCCTGCTTGAATGACCATAACCTTCCCCACATATTGAAAAATAAATATTGTGAACCATATATTCTTAGATTCGGATTTGATGTATATAAATATCACCAACCACGGTTGCTATTTCCGATTATCGGGTATGATTTAAGGGTGCGAGCTTTCCGGAAGGCGTACAATCCGCCTGCTCTGATTATCATGATGCTCATTTTTATTTCAATTAAAAAATTAAATCAATAGTTTTAAATAGAATCATAGCATCAAAATCTTTTGGCTGCTTCATTTAAAAGATGTTGGGGGGCCATTTTCAATGGATAGGTGGTAATATGATATTTGATAATCACATTTTGAAAGGGTACACCCTTCGAATCGCGGTTGGAATAACGGCGTTTGCATTGGCGGCGGGGGAGAGATAGTATGACTTATCTGAGAAATAATAATATTAGAATTGGAAGTATATTTTTATTTTGTATTCTTGCGGTAGTTATTATAAATCCCTCTATAGCTCAGGAGTCTCCTGTAACTCTTAATTCCTCACATGATCCAATATTACGGAATATAAGTCATATTGATAGTCCTGCAGGGTGGGCGAAAACCGCAAAAATTGAAAAAATCGATGGTGGTAAGACTATTTTGGTCTCCACTGAAATAAACTCTCTTTCCCTAAAACTTAATGATGAAAAAACAAAGGTAAATTTAACGATCAATGACAATAGAACCGATGAATTCATTGTGAGGATGAACAATAACAAACTCAACATTTACAAAAATTTTATGGATGAACCGGCACAAGCTGGTCTTTTCTCAAGAAATAATAACCAATCATCAAGAAATAGATTTGATATCACTTCATTAAAATCGGAACATAGGCCTGGAGAATTGCTCGTTAAATATACTAAGAAATTACCAAAAAAAGATTTTGAGAATTTCTATAAGTCGCAGAATATCACGCTAATAAAGGACTATCCTAAAATCGGATATCATCTAATTAGAGTTGATGAGTCAAGACTTGAAAATACTATAGAATCTCTCTCCAGATCTAATAAATTCGAGAATACAGAGCCAAATTATATAGTAAAAGCGCTCAAAACTCCAAACGATCCACGTTTTAATAAACTCTGGGCGATGAATAATACTGGCCAGACCGGAGGCATACCTGATGCAGATATAGATGCACTGCAAGCATGGGACATTTCCACAGGATCTAAAGAAGTAATTGTTGCAGTAATTGACACTGGTGTTGATTATACTCACGAAGACCTTGCAGGCAATATGTGGACAAATCCTGGAGAAATTCAGGGTAATGGAATAGACGATGATAATAACGGTTTTGTGGATGATTATTATGGCTGGGACTTTGCATATGACGATAATAACCCCATGGATGTATATTTTCATGGCACACATGTCTCAGGGACTATAGGAGGAGCCGGGAACAATGGCAAAGGTGTGGCAGGTGTATCATGGGATGTAAGCATTATGGCTGTAAAATTTATAGGCGACGATGGTTGGGGTTACACATCAGATGCAATTGAAGCAATTAACTATGCAACCATGATGGGCGCTGATATAATGAGCAACAGCTGGGGAGGAGGAGAATACTCATCAGCATTAGAAGCAGCTATCAGAGCTGCGGATGAGGCAGGAATTCTTTTTGTGGCAGCTGCAGGAAATTGGGCAAAAGACACAGACCAATATCCAAATTATCCTTCTGGCTACGATGTCCCGAATGTCATATCAATAGCAGCAACAGATAAAAATGATCATCTTGCCGATTTTTCGAATTATGGAGTTCTGACCGTCGATCTCGGGGCGCCAGGTGTTGATATTCTCAGTTCAGTCCCAGGTAATTCGTATTCTTTATATAGCGGAACTTCTATGGCCGCACCTCATGTTTCAGGAGCAGCTGCACTATTAAAAGCATTCAACCCATCACTTACTCATCTTGGAATCAAGAATATCTTAATGAAAAGTGTTGATCCTCTCCCCTCTTTGTATGGAAAGACTGTGACTGGAGGACGTTTGAATGTTCAAAAAGCTCTCACTTTCGCTCTAACATACACCACAGTCTGTCCTATTGGCTGTGATTACACAAGTATTCAGGCAGCTATCGATGCAGCAAATCCAGGAAACACAATTATCGTGAGAAGTGGGACATACTATGAGAATGTAAATATTTCCAAGCAGTTGATCCTCCGTGGATTTGGTAGTCCTGTTGTGGATGCCAGGGGTAGTGGAAGTGCGATCAAGCTTTCTGCGGACGGAATTATTCTTGAAGGATTTACAGTGACCGGGGGAGCCTCTTATCTGGAGGCAGGGATCAAGATCATTTCAAATAATAACACGCTCAGCGGCAATAATGCAAACTCGAACAGTCTTGGGATTTTCCTCGACTCCTCTAACTACAATAACATAACCAGCAACAACATCTCCAATAGCACTTCAGTTGGAATCAAAGTCTATGACACTTCCACAAATAATACCATCAGCGGCAACAAAGTTACTAATGGTAATTCTGGAATATTCTTCGTCTACGCCTTTAACACAACCGCCACCAATAACATCATGGAAAACAACCTCTTCAACTTTGGAGTGGGCGGCAATCTCAGATCTCATTTTGAAGGAAATAATATCTATACAACAAATCTCGCTGACGGAAGACCGGTATATTATGTAAAATATGCAAAAAACACAATCTATGGTGTTTCAACAAAAGCAAGCACATTCTACTGTATTTTATGCAATAACGTGACTATCAAAGACCTGGAAATGTCCAATATGGACAAAGGAGTATATTTCTGGGGAACCAACAACTCTCGACTCCAAAATATAACGGTTAAGCAAAGTGGGTGGGGGATCTTCATTAGAAATTCTTCCAATAACTCGATCAGGGACAGCAAATTATCAACCAACAATCTACAAGATTATTCTGAAAGAGGTGTCACGATTTATTCTTCAGATGACAATACTCTGACAAATAACACTTTTATTTTGAATAATTATGGAATAGAGCTCTTTTCTTCCACCAGAAACACTATCTACAACAATTATTTCAACAATACTAACAATTTTCTGTTCAGTGGCTCGATTTTAAAGAACACCTGGAACGTCACTAAAAATTCAGAAACGAACATAATTGGAGGCCCTTATCTTGGAGGGAACTTCTGGGCAAATCCATCAGGGAATGGTTTCAGCCAGACCTGTTCGGATAGTAATATTGATGGATTATGTGATTTAAAATATTCGCTCAATACTACCAATGCGGACTACCTGCCGCTTAAATACAAATCTGCTACAGGAATCACTGTCGTATCTCCAAACGGTGGAGAAAACTGGACTCGAGGCACAACGAAAACTATTAAATGGAATTCAACCGGAAGTCCAGGGGCGTATGTAAAGATAGAACTCCTGAAACCTGGTAAGTTGAACCAATTGATCATATCAGCAACCCTGAATGACGGCTCGCATCCATGGCTGATCCCAGCGGCACAGGCGCAAGGAAGTGATTATAAGGTAAGGATCACAAGCACTGCCAATACTGCTTACAATGATACCGGCGATAGCAATTTCACCATCCCTGTTCCGTCATTCAAGGTAATTTCTCCCAATGGTTCAGAATCCTGGACAAGGGGAACGATTCAAACAATAAGGTGGAATTCAACCGAGAGTCCTGGAACTTATGTGAAAATAGAACTCCTAAGACCTGGTAAGCGGAACCAATTGATCATAGCAGCAACCTTAAACGATGGTTCACATCCATGGCTGATCCCTCCTGCGCAGGCGCCGGGAAGTGATTACAAAGTAAAGATCACAAGCACCATTAACGCTTCTAACAATGACACCAGTGATACCAACTTTACTATCCCTGTCCCATCTTTCAATGTAGTCTCTCCAAATGGAGGAGAGAACTGGACAAGGGGAGCTATTAATATTATAAACTGGACATCAACCGAGAATCCGAAAAGTTACGTGAAGATAGAACTGCTGAAACCCGGTAAGCTGAACCAATTGATCATATCGGCAACCTTAAATGATGGTTCACATCCGTGGCTGATCCCGGCTGCACAGGTGCCAGGAGCCGACTACAAAGTGAAAATTACAAGTACCATTAACGCTTCTAACAGTGACACCAGTGATACCAACTTTACTATCCCTATCCCATCCTTCACTGTAGTTTCTCCGAATGGGGGAGAGAACTGGACAAGGGGAACGATTCAAACAATAAAGTGGAATTCAACCGAGAATCCAAAAGGTTATGTGAAGATCGAACTCCTGAAATCAGGCATCCTGAGCAGAACGATTGTGTGGAGAACTCTTAATGACGGTTCACAAACCTGGACAATTCCAGCGACTCAAGCAAGCGGAGCAGACTATAAGATCAGGATTAGCAGCACGAGTAATCCAGTTTATACAAATTCCAGCAAAAGCAACTTCAGTATCAGTATTTAAGTCCTGCATAATGTGGGAAAAAAGCAAGATGTTATAGGGAAAAAAAGATAAGCTCCTGAGCCAAATATAAACTATCGAAAAGGAGTGACAATAAAATAAATGAACCGGAAGATTGAAAGCATATTAAAAGGCAAACCAACACTGGAAGGCGCGGGAGTACACCTGAAAAGGTCATTCGGTTTCAATGAAGTGCCTTTATTGGATCCTTTCCTGCTTCTTGATGATTTCCATTCCGATAACCCTGCTGACTATATCGCCGGATTTCCCTGGCATCCGCACAGGGGTATTGAAACAGTGACATATGTGCTGGAAGGCGCGGTGGAACATGGTGACAGCATGGGAAATAAAGGTGTGATCCAGCCAGGTGATGTGCAATGGATGACTGCCGGAAGAGGGATCATCCACCAGGAAATGCCAGAAGGACATAATGGGCATATGTGGGGTCTTCAGTTATGGGTGAATCTTCCATCCACTCATAAAATGATGGAACCAAGGTACAGGGAAGTAAAAAAGTCACAGATACCAGAAGTCATGATAGATAAAAACGTTAGCATCAGGATCATTTGTGGGGAATTCGGGAACACAAAAGGACCGGTACAGGATATCGTGGTCGATCCTGAGTATCTTGATATTACGATGGCTCCTGGCTCGGAATTTGAGCATGGTATCAAGAGGGGGTACAGGGCATTCGCTTATGTGATCGAAGGAAGCGGATTTTTTGATGCTGATAAGAAAAAATCAACAGGCATCGAACATCTGGTAATTTTCAAAGATGGGGATAATGTGAAAATCACAGCAGGCGAAAAGAGCCTGCGTTTCCTACTTGTATCGGGCAAACCTCTTGGCGAGCCTGTAGCATGGGCCGGGCCTATTGTTATGAATACGCAGGAGGAACTGTATATAGCTTTTGAGGAATACCGCAATGGTACGTTTATCAAATAAGTTCGTTTTTTTCTTAATCATATCTTTGTTGCTCGTTTCACTAAGGCCTTAACTTAGAACCTATCCGAAAAGTTGAAACCACAAAGAACACAGAGAGCGCAGAGATTTTTAAACATGTCTCTGTGTTCTCTGTGATCTCTGTGGTTCATTCGGAAATATAATATTGATTGATTTTTCGGATAGGCTCTTAATGGCTTAATCTTCGAGGAGGCAATTGCGGCCAAATCCCGTAACGCATTTGTTTTCATATTTTTTCTTTAACACCAATAAAATTCAAATTTGGTCACATTCTAAAATTTTTACCTTGCTTGAGAAACTATATATATCATCATAACAATGATAATCCAAATGTAAATTTTGTGGGCAGGCCATGAAATTTATAATTATGGTGTCATTTAAAACTACGGAGGAAATGGTATTAATGAAAAGAACTGAGGGTAATATATTAGATTTTTTAAGAATTGTTGTGACCACAATGCTGTTTTTAGTGTTTATAGCAGGGACAGCGAGCGCTTTTAATTTTCAAGGATATGCTTATGATGAAACAAAAGGCGGTCTGAACGGTACTAATGCAAGTATAGAGGTGTACTCATTTGGTCCACAGGGTCCCCAATTACAAACAACTCACTCTAATTTGAGTAATACATCAGGGTATTTTAATGTCAGCGGTGTTACGGATAACCCATTATATTTTTATAAAATAGTATTGAGGCACTTTAATGCAACAAATAATACCATTGATTACATCGGCCAGTCATTACCAGAGTTTCCATATCCGCAAATATTACAACTTACGATGGGCTCCCCGATCGATTTTTATCTGAGACCCGGCGGCACAATAAATATTTCGGCAGTAAATGTGACTGGTGCCGTTACAACTTTCAGGTATCAGATAAAGGACACAAGACTTGGATATCCAATAGCTTCAAACTTTAATAGCGAAATATCAAATGCCCTGGTCTATGTTCCTGCAAACAGAAGTTATTCTATCATGATATATCCGAACCAGAGTTTTCCTGTTAGCTATGACCTGAATAACCTCACAACATATACAGATAATTATGCAAATATTTCATTTAATACTTCCAACTTATTAAGAAGAGTCACTGGCTATGCAAATTTATCCAATGGCTCATCTAACTTCACAAACCTGAATATAATAGCTTACCTGATGGAACCTGGAAGCATGATATTCCAGGATCATCCAATGCCTTACAACATGAGCGCATGGAATTGCGATGGTGGGGATTGCCAGAGTGATATTTATGACCCGGCAAATGGTACTTTTAATATAACACTGCCAGGGGCACAGATGACGGCGAACATATTGTTGTTTGCAACTGCAAATCAGGGTGAGAATTATTATGGAGCGTTTAGGAATATATCCCTGGATTATTCGAATACATCGGTACCTAACTTTAACTTTACACTGGAGACACTTCTGGGCACCACAACAATCATTCAGTTGAATAACGCAAGTGGAGGACCGGGAGGGCCGCCGGGTACAACCAATATAACGACCAAAAAGTTATCCTTCCGGTTGAAGAATGAATCTTCAGGGAACAATATAAGCGGTTTTGCACATGTTGAAGTGAAGGTTAATTACTCTGCTTATAATGGCTCAACTTTTAACTGGATGACAGATGTTTCGCAAGCCAGCAATGGTTCATTCAGCATCCCTGTAATCAATGCGGATATAAACAAAATAAACATATTCACACAGGATTTTGCGCCTCTTAAGACTTCAAAGACATCAGCCCAATTGGCGACTGAGCCTGTAGTTATTAATCTTACATCATTTGAACCCGGAGCAATAAATCGCAGTGGACCGCCACCAGATATTAAGATAAAGATGCTGAAAAGCAATCCACAGTGTGATGTTCCACAGCCGGCACCGGGCTGCAATTTATTCAATGACGCCGGCGGCGAAAAGAACATGGCTGATTTTAACCCGTTCAAGGTAGTTATCGGCGGCGGCAAAATAAGCATGAGGATGAAGCTTGTCAGCAATAACATCACAGTGCATTACAAGAATGTGGATATGCTGGCATCAGGACCGCCGGATGCAGTGTTTGATCCCAGTGCAAATCAAACATCCCAGAACGGGACATTATTAGAACAGGTATGGCGGTTTGGAAGCATGGGACCGGAGATATATGATGAAGTTCTCATAGGTATTCCTCTTGGTAGTGTAAATCCAAACAATGTTTCAGTTAAACTCGGGAAACTGTATGATAATAGCTGGAACGAAGCATGGAATATGAGTGTAAATGATACATCTCAAATTCCGTCAGATTATAGCGCTTTCAATACAACATGGTTTAATAACGCTACAGGCATGCCGTGCACTACCAATATAACATCACCCTGTTATTTGGATCTAACAAGGAGAATGGTCTGGCTCACCATCCCTCATTTCTCAGGAGTAGGACCTACTGTTTCAGGAACTGCTGGAAATTTCACTGCAAATCTTACCAACAGCACAGGGATCGCAGGGAGAAATGTAGCCATGAATTTCACGATGAATGATACCGTAAACACTACTTCATGGTACAACATCACATTCCCGGACGGCTTTGATGCAAGTGCAGCTATAGTTAATATAAGCATCAATGGCTCAGCAGATCCGTTGGATTGGGAAAAGACCAATGGTACACTCTTCGTGAATGTATCATCAAGCACTGGTCTGGCGAATATTAGTGAGGTCCAATATATCAATATCAGCAACATCACATTGCCGGGATCGACAGGAATTAAAACGATTAACGTTACAACAAGTAACGAATTAATTGTTACGTTGAATTATACGGTTGCAACATACGGCGTTAACCTGTCAGTTTCAGGCATTGCAACAGGGACAACCAATGCAACAGTAAATAAGACATACACCCTTCTCCTGCAAAATAATGGTTCTGCTACAGATACATACAACCTGACCGTAAATTCAACCAATGCGTCCACAGCAGCCCTGAATGTAAGCGAAAATATTACTTTAGGATCAATGGAGACCCGGACAATACTTCTGAGCGTGACAAATGCCGCAGAAGGAACTGCTTATGTCAATGTTACTGCACGGTCGTTAAACGATTCGACCAGAGCAGGTTCTATCAATACAATCACAACCATTACTGCGGCACCCGTAAGAAATGTCATCCTCACGATCGATCCGGTGTCAGCTGCAGCCTCAACCAGGCCCGCAATAAACGCGACCTATACCATTAACCTGACAAATACAGGAAATATGGTAGACTCATATACGCTGGTACTGGATGGGGATACAACGGCCTCAGTGAATGCCACAAATATTACTTCAATCAACGACCTTGCAGCAGGAGCTTCAAGAATATTCCTTCTCAATGTGACAAATACAACGCAGGGAGTATTCCACATAAATTTGACAGCGACTTCATCAGACCTTATTACGAATGCTTCTGTCAATACCACAACGTCTGTGATTCTGGATCAACCTGATGTGGCAGCCTCTTACTGGGGTTATGTCGCCATTAATGGCGTTTTAAGCTCAGGTTATATTAGTGTACACGGATCAAACGGTGCTGAAGTTGCGAATACGACCAGCGCCTCTAATGGCACATACCAGGTAGCAGTGCCATGGGACGATATCTATACACCCGCTGATGAGGGTGTGGTTTCAGGAGAAACCATAACTTTCAATGTGAACAATATATCAGTGCTATCAAGAACCATAGCTGTAGTCAATAGTGGAAATAATACCAGGCTGGATCTGGGACTGTACAATGGAACCATAATCGGCAGCGTTCTTAAAGCAAGTACGGGCCTTGGAATAGACGGCGCTACAGTTACCATCACAAATGCCACACTTGGCCTGTCGGTAACCACGACAACCGATCCATTAGGGTCATATTCAGCTCCGGTTTTCCCTGCAACATATTCGATAAATGTTACAAAAACAGGATATTTGAGCAATAATACTACAACAGGCAAGATTGTTACTGCAAATACCAGCACACCAGTGCCTGCTATTTTGCTGTCCCCCAATACAGTCACAGTAACCGCAAACAGAACAGTGGGATCAGCAAATGCAGGACAGAAAGTCACTTTCAACCTGACAGTGGTTAATACAGGTGACAATGCAACGTTCACTGTAGTAACCTCACCTGCAAATGACACAACGACAGTGACAAACACTACAACACCATCTCCGCTGCTTCTTAATACCATTACATCCACAGGAAACGTAATTGTGGAAGTGAACAACAGCAACCTTGGAGGCTGGCCTGTCACAGTAATCATCAGCAATGGTACACAGTCAAAGACCGCAAGAATCACACTGAATGCGATCATGAGGAATTCAAGCGTAGCTAACACCACAATCAACAGTACGGTTAACAATTCAAATGTTACAGGCGGTGCATATCTGGAAAATACGACTGTTGATAATGCAACAGTCGCAAATGCAACATTGATAGATGCAACTGTACGGGACAATGCAACCATCTCAGGTAACTCGACGTTGATAACGAATTCAACCATAACAGGCCCGGGTACAACAATCACTGATGGCTCAGTTATCACAGGTACCTATGCTGACTCAAACATCGACAACTCTACAATTGGAAATGCAACTGTAGATAGTTCGAACCTTACCCGTTCAACTATAAGCGATAATGCATCGATCACGAATTCTACATTGACAGGCGCAACAGTTGCCAACTCGACATTAACCAATGTGACTGTAAGCGGTGAAAGTTCGATAACAAATGTTGCAGGCCTTGACAATATAACCATGGGAGGCGTGACCATCATCGGACAGGCAGCTTATGACTATGAAGGTATGATCTCGGCCACTACAACCGGCTGGGTAACCTACCAGACAATAAATTTCACGACGGTTTACGAAGCTGTCCGTATTTCCCAGCTGGTTATTGAGCAGAGTGGAGATATAATTATTCCAGCAAATATATCTACTGCCATAAATGTCACCCGGGGAGTTTCCAGGAACATCAGTATGAATGTCACTGCCAGCAGGAGTATGGACATAAACGTCTCAGAAACTTTAATAAGCCCGGATGGTGTCGGATTGGGTTCAGGAAAGATCGGGAACTACCTGGTCATCCGGAGCAATGACACAAATGCATCGAATGTCACGAACCATACCTTGAGATTATATCTGGATGTCAATCCGGCAAATTATACTGGAGGCGTCAAGATATATTATTTCAATACGACAGCAGCAACACCAGCATGGGAAGCTTTGACAACAACTGCAAGCGGTAATGAAAGCGGCAGGTGGTATCTCGAAGCAGCACCCAACCACTTCAGCACATTCGCATTGCTTGGAACAACAACCCCAACCACTACACCATGTAGCAGTTGTGGTGGCGGCGGCGACAGCGGTAGCGGTGGAGGTGGCGGAGGAGGCAAATCAGCTGAGAACGTATCAAATATCGAAGTGATCGAGAAATATGATCTGCAGATATCAAAGGATGCTCTCACATCCTACAGGTTCACCGATAAAAAGAACCCCATAATGTATGTCAATATAACAGGCAATACCACTCTGGGGATTATCACCGCATCTGTAGAAGTATTGAAGAATACATCGACCCTCGTGAGCTTCCCGCCTGAGGGACTTGTGTATAAGAACGCCAATATCTGGGTCGGAACTACGGGCTTTGCAACATCAAAGAACATCAAGGATGCTCTCATCAAATTCAGGGTTGCAAACTCCTGGATGAGTGAGAACCGCGTTCAAAACAGCGCTATGGTTCTTGAGAAATGGGATGGTAGCAACTGGATACAGCTTGAGACAAAGTTCGTGTCAAAGGATGATACCTACTCATACTTTGAGGGCAGGACAAATTCCTTCTCGCCCTTTGCAATAGTTGCAAAGGCAGGCGGCGCACAACCAACTGCCACAGTAACATCCACTCCAGCCGGAACACCCACACCCGGATCAACAGCAAAGCCGGGTGGAGATGCGGGAGGTATCCCGTCATGGATCATCGGATTGATAATCCTTGTGATCATCGGGGCTGCAGCATACTATTTCCTGGTGGTGAAGAAGAATGAGTAAGAATTCGGGGGCTTTATGCCCCTTATTTTATTGTCATGAAATCATGCTGACTAAAAAGGAGATTAAATGAAATGAAGGAGGCTAAAATTATGAGAAAAGGAATTATATTAGGTATAGGAATTTTGATAATACTGCTGGCGCTGGCAGGAACTGGAAGCGCTAAATCTGGCTTTACAGCAGGAAACTGTAGCTATTGTCATGTAGATCTCAATATCGACTCCACACTAACAAGCCAGGGCAATAATTTTAAAGATATTCATAAATTTAACGGTAATGCGGTGCCAACAAATGTTAGTAGTTGTTCCACATGTCATACAAATTTGGCTACAACATTTTTCCCGCTAACCTCGAATGGTTCATCTTACAACAGCACTCATAGATTCAATAGTACCATGCTGGCTTCTAAATTGTTTGCAGCGCCAGCATGTGGTAACTGCCATGTGAATGCCAATGGGAACAATTTCACTCTGCTAACAGGCACTCCAACATACCTGAATTCTTCGGTATGCGAAGACTGCCACAAAGCGAAGTACGATAACTGGACGAACACGATGCACCGCGTCATGTTGACCAAGAACACTTCAGGTGCGGCGATGAACCTCAGTCTTCCTGACTTTGATGGGTTGAACTGGACTAATACGAACGTCTCATATATGATAGTAGGTAAAACTTCTTTTAGATACCTTAATGCCACAGGATATTTATTCAGGAAATATAACGTTTTAACAGGGGAATTTACGCCTTATAACACAACTGATCCGGAAAATAGACCCCAATACTCATGTGGAACCTGCCACACCACAGGCTATAATGCGACTGGCGGTAACGAGAGCAATTTATCCGGAATAATAGGAACATGGGAAGAAGAAGGAATTACATGCGAGAACTGTCATGGACCTGGCGGCAACGGCCATAATGTGACCGTTTACACCAAGGGCGAGGATTGTATAAGATGCCATTATGGCGATACCAGACAGGGACCGGCAATGACAAACAAACATGCACTTGGCCCTGCTGAAGAATCCACTAACCCCAGCTGTACCCAGTGCCATTCGCCGTATAACAGGTATATAGGAGCTCCGGCGTCAACTGGTGATGGTACAAATATAACATGCTCAGTATGCCACAATCCCCACAGTACGACTGATAGCCAGTACGGGCAGATATTAGCGAACAATAGTTTCAATGCCACCATAATGGCGAATCTGAAAGATGCGAAATTGAGCTTCTTTAACGGAACCGCGAGCAATGTCAGCAAGTTCAACAATACCAGCGTGTTCACAGGTACCAATGCTTCATTGGTGGCGGGAAATGATATATTTGATAACCTGAGCCTTATCACCGTATTATACCCATTCCTTGGAAGCACGTCAAAAATCTATAATACCCAGGTAATAGATGACAGCTATGGTACTACAGGCATTGATCTGACAGGCCGTCCTGAATCTGAAGTCCTGTGCTCACAGTGTCACTACAGGCATGGATTGGAACATATACCTGGCTTAAACCTTAGCCATGGCAGGAATAATGTAACTAACGCTAACGAAACTGCAACATGCGTTGACTGCCACATGTCCAATGCAGGCGGAAAGAAGGATCATTCCTTTGATGCGCAGGAGGCAACGAACTATCCGCAGTACACATGTTCAAAGGGTACGAATTGCCATGTGACAAGCGCTGAGAACTTGAATTTAAGCAATATTTCAATAGTTCCTGTGGAAACCGAATGGGCTGCAAGCAGGCATAACAAAACCCAATTTTACAAAAATGATTCCTACTTTGCAAACCAGACTGGCTTTAGCAGCAGCGGCGCCCCCAAGCGCAATAATAGCGAATGCATGAAATGCCATTCACCATTTGAATGGAACCCTTCATATATAGTTAGAAACGTATCTGATTTCAGGGGTATAACATGCGCGATTTGTCATAATGTACACGATATGGGCGACTCGATAAACGAATCAGGTCTGAAGTATAGCTGGTACAACAGGGATGCAAGCTATGCAAGCGGAAGATACAAAGCTAACTACACACTGATGGCAAATACCACAGAACTGTGCGGTAACTGCCATTCGAATGATAATCCCAGAATATACAGGGCAGGGCCTGGCTGGAACGGAACAGACGCTACCAGTACCAGCGCCACAGTTTATCCAATTTCACCGCACGGCTGGCCAGCGAAGGATCTTTTCCTTACCTCTCCGAAGGAATCAGGTCAGGGCTTCGAATGTATTGATTGCCACATGTATGTCAACAAGACCAATGCCACAGGATTAGCGAGCGATACCGATAAGATAACGGGACATACCTTCAGAGTGAATGAAACCGGTCTTCAGAATACTTCAAGATGCAACGGTTGTCATGACGGATTAAATCATGGCGGAACAATATATTCTACAATTCCAGACAGGATTGACACTGTACAAGCCGCTACCCAGGCGAAGTGGAATTCCGCTAACTCAACAGTTAGGGGTGCACTGGCAGAATATAAGAACTATACAGGCGTGAAGAACCTGAGCGCGGATAAGATCGCCAGGGCATACTGGAATCTCAAGCTTGTGGAATCAGACGACAGCTGGGGTGTACATAACCCCGATAAGGCGATTACACTGCTTGATGAAGCTGTAGCTTATGCGGATGCTTCAAATGCCTCTCTCGGGCAGGCATTAGTATCCACGGTCAACCTGACCGCAGGATGGAACCTGAAGGCTCTCCAGAATGCATCAGCGGTTACATCGCCGGTCTCGGTAATGTCATCGGTGGCGAGCAATATAACCGTAGTCTGGGGTTATAACACCAGCAACCCGGCAGATCCATGGGAATTGTATGACCCTGCCATGCCCTCATCTCTTAACGATCTGACACAGATCGTTGCGGGAGAAGGGTACTGGATATATGCAATAAGAGACTGCGTGTGGACTGTATAAGTCCACACTTTTTATTATTTTGGAGTGACAGAATGAAAAAAAATATTTTATTAATAATACTATTGTTTTTGGTCCCTATAGGCCAGGCAATAACCGAACCGCTTGTGACTTCTTATTGGGGTTATGTGACAGTAGATGGCATCACAAAGCCAAATGCATCGGTTACAGTGCTTGATTCATCATGCAATGTAGCTGTAAGCACAATAAGTACACAGAATTCTACGTACCTGGTAAAAGTACCCCTGGATAGAGGCATAGTTTCCGGCGAGACCCTGACTTTCAATGTAGACGGCAAGACCGCAACAAAACAAACAGTTGGCGCCAAAGGAACAAACAACAGGCTGGACCTGGCAGTATTAAGTTCTTCAACAAATACCTGTACTGCCGGAGGAGATAGCGGCGTCAATGGAGGCGGAGGAGGAGGCGGAGCAAGTATTTCTGCAGAAGCCTTTGAGAATGTCCTGAAGAAAGAAACCAGGGAGGAAGTCTTATCCATAAATGTTCTCAGGTCATTTAGTTTCACGACCCCGGAACTGCCCGTTTCCGAGATAACGATAACGAGCAGTATAAATGCCGGTCTTATAAATGTCCAGGTCGAGCTTCTTAAGAGCAGGTCAACACTGGTGAAAGATGATGCTCCGGGAGATGTTTATAAATACGTCAATATCTGGGTTGGCACATCAGGTTTTGCAGTGCCAAAGAACATAAAAGAAGCTGTTATCAAATTCAAACTTGAGAATTCCTGGCTAACATCAAAAGGTTTAAAGGAATCGGATATCTCAATGCACAGATGGGACGGGACACAATGGACCTCGCTTGCTACTGAGAAAAAGAACAGTGATGAGAAGTTCACGTACTATGAGGCAAAGACCAACGCATTCTCACCGTTTGCCATTTCAGGCGTTAAAGAGATAACAGCGCCTGCGGCCGGGGTTAAAGTAACTAACCAGACGCAAACTCCCGCACCTGCGGCTACTAAAAAAGCGCCAGGGTTAGAGTTCGTTCTTGCCATAGCGGGTTTGATGGCTGTAGTTTTAAGAAAGAGAAGCAAGTAGCTGTCTCTTTTTTTACTTTTTTATATATCAATTTTTTTGATTTAAGCATTAAAAAACTCAAAAGTCTCCAACACATTTATTGATAATCACTGCCATAACATAATAGGGGAATCTGCAATACTAAAGTTAATATATCATCAAATCCATATCATAATGATGATAATAATAAGAACCGATTTATCGTATTAATTGTATTGAGTATTATATGAAAAAAATCCCTATCATACTGGCATTGTTGGCCTATCTTATATTCCTCAGCCCAGCAGGCAGTGCGCTTGAATGCATGGTATGCCACAGCTCTAATGCGAACGAATTCCCTTTAATTAACCTGTCTCTTTTTGGTGTTCATGCGGATGTCAATTCTACAGATGGGGCAGGAAATATTACAAGTGGGGACTGCATAGCATGTCATTATTCGGCCAATACATTGGTTTTCCATAGTTTTCCAATATCCACATACAGCTGCGAGGACTGCCACATTAATGGAACAGTTCCGGCTGCCCCCAGGGTTTCTAATCATAACAGGACAGGCAATGTGTCCGTGATAGCGTCATGCGCTGATTGCCATAATAAGACCTCAAACCTTTTCAGATACAGCGCCAACGCAAGCGCAGCCCATTATGGAAGGAACGCAAGCTTCGGCCTGGCTCCTGGCGAGTCGTACTGTGCTTTTTGCCATCAGAATTCCTCAACTGTTTACAGTGATGTCATGCAAAACCAGGACAATAGTATGAGAGGAAACCACACATCCGGCATAATCAATTCCACCCATCCCGCAGGGCGTCCCTATTGCACGACCTGCCACGGGACTGACAGGATACACGGCACAAACCTGACAAAGCCGGTTCCGAATTCAGGATTCTGCAATAACTGTCATCAGAGCGACAGGCTGCAAAAGGACAGGCATGCAGGAAGTGTGGAATGCATACTGTGTCATGCAGATACGGATTCGGATATCCATAATATAAAATATTTGCTTCCGGATGGAACATACCGCAGCGTGAACGCTACCGGCTGCGGGGATTGTCATGATTTCGGACTTCCAGCGCCTTACTTCAGGCTCCAGTTCCAGGCAGCGAACTGCACTACCTGCCACCTGGGGAACGGCCTGGTAAAATTTGCAGGCGCGCCGCGCTTTCCCTCGCCATTGATGCACAGTTCTAATCCTGCTTCCGGAGGATTGTGGAACGGCACACAGGCCGCTTACTGGGACAGCCAGGTTAACGCCTGCTATTATTGCCATGGGAAAACACTTCATGATACTAATGCGCCTGGAAATGTCTCGAATATCACTGCGGGAAACGCCCTGAACCAGAGCATTACAAATACAAGTTTCTGGTGCGCCAACTGCCATTACAATGGCAGTGACCCCTCTGGAAATTATTCCTATAATGCCACGTCCTATACTCCCATACCGCCTGAAATGCAGAACAAGTCCGGGCTTGTTCCTGCAACAGCAACAGATGGGACTACTTTCTACAACCACTCGCTGGCTGAATATTCCGATCTTGCATGCAGGACGTGTCATGCACCAAATGCTCCTGCAACAAGTGCTTTATTCATTCACAATGTTGGCGCAGGCGGAGGAGGGCCGGATTGCATCTCCTGCCATGATAGCAGAGGCGGAGGTGCGCCTGCTGATAAGAGAATAGATATCGTTTCATTTAATTTGAGCGTACATTATGGCATGAACGGAGGCGGGAACGGTGCCTGCTGGGCATGCCACGGCAACGGAACCCAGCCTCTGGGACATCCTCCGGAATATAAGTCACCGAAGAAGTGCAGCAATGATACATGCCATTCCCTGGACCAGAAATTCCGCGCTCCCATGATATATTCACATTTCAGGAACGCAAGCCTGATTGACAATCCCACGAACGCTTTTAATTCCAATGTCACAACCAATAATGACTGTCAGGGATGCCATGCAAACAGCGTAAATTCACAGGGCAGGAACATAAATTCAACAGTATCCCATTTTGCCTCGGGTGATCTCTTTGACAGTATAAATTGCATATACTGCCATCTTAATGAGGATAATTCCAAAGAGTGGGGGAACGCTACGTTGATATACGAGAACAGGACCGCACTTATAGAACTCAACAGGGAAAATAACAGATTCACCGCCAGGGAGGGGGAATATATAGACCTGGGTTTCGGTTTCATCCTCAAAGTAATTGAAGTCTCATCGGTCAGGAGCAGCGTGTTGATAGAACTTAGAAAAGAAAATCTAATTGTTGATAAGAGACTTATAGGAACTGGAAATTATACATATGAGGAGTACCTCACTATCGATAATGGTAGTGTAAAAGTGCCTGCGATTGTAATTAATGTCACAGGCATTTTTAAAGGAAGTGATACTGGCTTTATCCAGTATGAAGGTTTCAGGCTAAAAAGAGTCCATCCTGAGAAAAAAATCACGTCATGTTATTCATGCCATGTGAAAGCAATGCCAAAAGCAAAGTATAGAGTCATCGAAAGGGTCAGTGGTGAGAAAGATGAGATCTATTACACTAAGGAAACGGCCAATTTTACAGATAATAAAATATTCGATGAAAATGTTGTTCTTCAATTATTAGGAGTACTTACTGACGAAGACAAGCATGTGACCATACAGCCGGAAAAACGCAGGTCGCTGTATGAAGGACAAGTCTGGAATATCTCGGAAGGAACAAGCCTTGTAGTAAGAGGCGTGGATACAAAAAGCGAAGTTGTTATTCTCCAGCTGCGTACTGGCAATTATTTTTATGAGGATATCGTAAACAGGGGTGGTATATTTGAATTCAATCCGCAAATTAATTATCTTGGGAACCAGCCAAAAAATATCACGGTTTTCAGGGCAAGGGTGTCGGGAATAATCCAGGCAAGGCCGAAAAATATGGTAGTTATTGAGGATGTGGTTTCCCTGTCGCCTGATATCAGGAAAATAAATGCAAATCAGACGCTTGCTGGTTATAATACAAGCTGGCTGTGGGAAAATTCAACCATTAATGTCGGGAAAATACCTGACAATTTCCACTCTCCCCAGATCTATGACGGCGGAAACGGCGGGGGAAACTGTCTTTCCTGTCACGGGAGGGAGGGCTTTTCACAGAAAAAAGTATTCTCACTCGGAAAGCATGATACACTGAATGGCGGAGGGGACAATGCCTGCCGCGCATGTCATGGCGGGACTGCGGATATACAGGCACATCCGGCTGGTTACAAGAACCCCAGGAACTGCCTGAGCTGTCATGCGGCTACAAATAATAATTATAACGCCGTGTACATAGGCGACGAGGAGCATAAGAACGAAAAATGTGAAACCTGTCATGTATCAAATATCCATGAAATTACAGGGCTGCACATGACGCCTTCGGTTAAAAAAACAGTAATTACAAAAGAAAATAACATGACCATATTGAGAGCATCGGTAACTGCGGGATATAAAATGAAAGTAAGAGATGCCAGGTATTACATTGATACACCGCTTAATAAATCACGGATGTCCCCGGCAGATGGGGTTTTTGATTCACAGGCAGAGGATGTATTTGCCCGGATGGATATATCAAAATTATCGCCAGGCAAACATGTGGTGTATGTTGAAGCCATGGAGAGAAACAACAATTGGGGAGTTCCATCTTCAGTTGAGTTCATAATAGAGGGCGGGAGTTTGAAAGCCCCGGAGACGAAAAATACAAGTATGCTCACATTGGCAGACACGTTAGCTATATTAGTGGTCGTTTTTGTTTTGAGACGTTTTAGATAAAATGTGATATTTGAGGACTTGTCCAACGCATAACTTCAAGGGAAACATTTAAGGTTAATAGTGCCGTACAAGGGGCGCACGTCTGCGAGGTTTTAAGAGAATTGCCATTTATTGAGGAATATTTTTCATCCGTGATTGGTAGCGTTTATTTAAGATTCGTGGATGATACGGTTGGGCTCGTAGCTCAGTCAGGCAGAGCACCGGGCTTTTATTCAAATGAGAAGAAACCCGATGGTCGAGGGTTCAAATCCCTCCGAGCCCGTCTGCCCGGGAGGTAATTGTGTGAAAGAGAAAGAGAATACCGGCAGGGAGTTCAATCCCCTAAAACATAGAATGGTACCGAATCACGAAATATTAAGTGAGGATGAAGTTGAAAAAGTATTAACCGAATTCAAAGTAGAAAGAGAGCAATTGCCTAAAATCCGAATAATAGATCCTACCGTAGTGGCAGCAAAAGCAAAAGTCGGAGATGTAATACGGATCACCCGGGAAAGCAAAACGGCAGGTATAGCTTATTATTATCGCATGGTAATCGCGTGAGCTGTAAATCGAGGTAATATGTTGGACAGAAGGGTACTATCAAAAGCGTATTTTACAAGTGACAAAATTGTTAGACATCATGTAGATTCTTTTAATGATTTCCTGGACCATGGTCTTCAGAAAGTCATTGAAGAGCAGAGAATAATTGAAACTGAAATTGAGGGAACATACGTCAAACTCAAAAAGATAAGAGTCGGTTTCCCTGTTGTGAGGGAGGCGGATGGTGCTGTTGATAAACTCCATCCCACTGAAGCGCGGCTTCGAAATATTACTTACGCTGCACCGCTTTTCCTGAGTATGGCGATCGTCACGCCTGAGGGAGAAAAGGAAGAAAAAGAAGCAGAGATCGGCTTACTCCCGATAATGATCTGGTCAAAAGCGTGTAACCTTGTGGGATTGTCCCAGAAGGAAATGATCGAACTGGGAGAAGACCCGCAGGATCCCGGTGGATATTTCATAGTGAACGGTACGGAACGCGTCATAACTACACTTGAAGATCTTGCCCCGAATAAGATCCTTGTGGAAATGGAAGAACGCTATGGTGAGAATATTGAAGTTGCCAAAGTATTCTCGCAGCGCAGGGGTTATCGCGCCCTTGTTGTTGTTGAGAGAAACAAGAAATCGATCCTTGAAGTTTCATTCCCATCCATATCGGGCAGGATCAATTTCGTCACTCTTATGAGGGCTCTTGGAATCGAGACCGATCAGGACATTGTCAATACCGTATCTGATGATCCTGAGATCATCAAATTCATGCTTGAGAACCTTGAAGAAGCTGAGGCTGCCAATAAGACCGAAGCAATGGAAAAAATAGGGTTAAGGGTGGCTTCAGGCCAATCCAGGGATTACCAGGTCAAAAGGGCGAATTATGTTATTGACAGGTATTTATTACCCCATCTTGGGAATGATGAAATTCACAGGATCGTAAAAGCACAGTTTATCGGCCGCATGGCACAGGCATGTTTTGAACTGGCGCTTACCAAAAGAGGCAGCGATGATAAAGACCACTATGCAAATAAGAGGCTAAAACTGTCTGGCGAATTGATCGAAGACCTGTTCAGGGTATCTTTCAACAGGCTTACACGTGATATCAAATACCAGCTTGAAAGGGCAAGCATGAGGAACAGGGATCTGAATGTCACGACAATTGTCAGGTCAGATGTTTTAACCGAACGGCTTGTACATGCCCTGGCTACAGGTAACTGGGTAGGGGGCAGGACAGGAGTGTCACAATTGCTTGACAGAACTGATTATATTGCGACCTTGTCCCATTTAAGAAGGGTCATTTCACCTTTATCAAGAGCACAACCGCATTTTGAAGCAAGGGACTTGCATCCCACCCAGTGGGGGAGAATATGCCCTTCGGAAACACCGGAAGGCCCCAACTGCGGACTTGTGAAAAACTTTGCGCAGCTTGTGGAGATATCAACAGCTGCAGGTAATGAAGTACAGCTTAAGAAAATGCTCCTGGACATGGGTACGGCGCCGATCATACCCCAGCTTCTTGGAATGGAAGAAGTTCCCACAACATATGCCACGGAATTAGAAGCGCTTGAAGAAGCTGAAGAAATAAAAATAAATATGCCGGAAGAGGAGGCTGAATCATTTGAGTAAGGCAAGAGTTTTTTTAAACGGTGAACTTATTGGTACTATTGCAAATCCAAAAGAACTCGTCCATGATTTGAGAAAAAGACGGAGAATGGGTGAGATCAAGAAACAGGTGAATATCATATTCTATGAGGATACAAACGAGATAATCATCAACTCGGACCAGGGCAGGGCAAGACGCCCGGCAATAATTGTTGAAAACGGCAAACCTCTTGTGACACCAGAACATATTGAACGCCTGAAGAAGAAGGAGGTTACTTTTGATAGTCTTGTGGATGCAGGTTTAATCGAGTACCTAGATGCTGAAGAAGAAGAAAATGCGTTCATTGCGATCGATGAAAAGAATTTGAATCCCAAGCATAGTCATCTTGAGATGGACCCCTCTTTGATCCTTGGAATATGTACAGGCATGGTTCCTTTCCCGGAACATAATGCATCGCCAAGGAACACAATGGGTGCGGGCATGGTCAAACAGTGTCTTGGTATGTCAACCCCGAACATGAAATTAAGACCTGATACAAGAGCCCACGTATTGCATTATCCCCAGAAAGCGCTTACTTCGACCCAGACCGCAGAAGCGATCGGTTTTGACACGCGCCCCGCAGGTCAGAATTTCGTTGTTGCGGTATTATCTTACGAAGGATATAATATTGAAGATGCCCTTGTTATAAACAAAGGTGCGATCGAACGCGGTCTTGGAAGAAGTCATTTCTTCAGGACGAACGAAGGAGAAGAAAGAAAATACCCGGGAGGCCAGGAAGATAAATTCGAGATCCCTGATACGGAAGTAAGGGGTGCCAGAACTGCGGAAGTTTATAATCAACTGGATAGCGACGGTCTTGTTAATCCTGAAATTCCAGTCGGGCCAAATGATGTCCTGATCGGAAAGACAAGCCCGCCAAGGTTCCTGGAAGAGCCGACAGAATTAGGTTTGAGCCCTGTGCAGCGCAGGGAGAGTTCTGTAACGATGCGTTCAAATGAAAAAGGTATTGTAGATACCGTAATCCTTACCGAATCTGAAAACGGTTCAAGACTTGCAAAAGTAAGGACACGGGATTACAGGGTACCTGAGATCGGGGATAAATTCGCCTCACGGCATGGCCAGAAAGGCGTAATTGGCCTGATAGTACCTTATGAGGATATGCCATTTACAGAGAATGGTATGGTTCCTGACCTTATAATTAACCCGCATGCCATCCCTTCAAGAATGACCGTAGGTCACGTTCTTGAGATGATAGGTGGTAAAGTAGGAGGACTTGAAGGACGCAGGATCGATGGAACAGCTTTCTCAGGCGAATCAGAAGAGAATTTAACATCCTCACTTGCAAAATTCGGATTTTCAAATACCGGAAAGGAAGTTTTTTATGATGGAATAACAGGCAATAAGATCCAGGCTGATATCTTTGTTGGAGTTATCCTTTACCAGAAGCTGTACCACATGGTTTCATCAAAAATGCATGCCAGGTCACGCGGACCTGTACAGGTATTGACCAGACAGCCAACTGAAGGCAGGGCAAGAGAAGGAGGCTTGAGGTTTGGAGAAATGGAACGAGATGTTCTTATCGGGCATGGCGCTGCAATGGCCCTTAAGGAAAGATTGCTTGACGAATCAGACAGGGTCATGGAATATGTATGTTCTAACTGCGGCATGATAGCAACCCTCGATAAAAGAAGGAATACTACTATCTGCCATGACTGCGGCGCAGAAACTGATATACACCCTGTTGAGATGAGCTATGCCTTTAAACTGCTCCTTGATGAAATAATCTCTCTTGGCGTAGCGCCAAGGCTTGAATTGGAAGATGCTGTGTAGGTGAAAATTATGGTAATTGCAACCCCCAAAAGAATAAAACAGATCAGATTCGGACTTATTTCACCTAAAGAATTCAGGAAAATGAGTGTAACAAGAATCATAACTGCTGATACATACGATGATGACGGTTTTCCCATTGAAATGGGATTAATGGATACAAGACTTGGTGTAATAGACCCCGGTCTTAGATGCAAGACATGCGGCGGAAGGGCGGGCGAGTGTCCGGGTCATTTCGGGCATATTGAACTTGTAGCGCCTGTGATGCATGTGGGTTTTGCCAAGCTGATACGCAAAATATTAAGAGCAACATGCAGGAATTGCGGTGCGCTGCTTCTGGATCCCAACCAGAAAAAAGAAACCGTAGAAAAGATACGCACGCTTAAGAAAATGGGACAATCCATAGAAGATGTTGTAAATGACGTTTTCAAGGAAGCGCGTAAAGCCGGAAAGTGCCAGTATTGTAATGAAGAGCAAAAAGAGATCAAATTTGAGAAACCCACAACATTTGTGGAAGACGGCCACAAGCTGATGCCAACGGACATTCGTTCACGTCTTGAAAAAATGACTGATGAGGATATTGAAGTGATCGGCATGGATTCCAGGAATGCACGTCCGGAATGGATAATTCTGACCGTGCTTGCGGTTCCTCCTGTTACTATGAGGCCGTCAATTACTCTTGAATCAGGGCAGAGAAGCGAAGATGACCTTACTCATAAACTTGTAGACATAATCCGTATTAACCAGAGATTCCAGGAAAACCGGGAAGCTGGAGCCCCCCAGTTGATCATAGAGGATCTGTGGGAATTATTACAATACCACATAACCACATTTATCGATAATGCAGTTTCAGGAGTGCCCCCGGCCCGCCACAGATCAGGCAGGCCGCTTAAGACCTTATCCCAGAGATTAAAAGGTAAAGAAGGAAGGTTCAGGGGAAGCTTATCCGGTAAACGTGTTAATTTCTCTGCAAGAACAGTGATCTCGCCTGATCCTAATCTTGGTATGCATGAAGTGGGAGTTCCCCTTGCAATTGCCAAGGAACTCACTATAACATTGTATGTAACACCAAGAAATATTAATGAAGTAAAGGAATATGTCAGGCGCGGTCCTGATAACCATCCTGGCGCCAATTATATCGTCAGGGCGGACGGAAGAAGGCTAAGGATCACTGATAAGAACGGCGCTGAACTTGCAGACCTTGTTGAACTGGGATGGAAAGTTGACAGGCAGATGAAAGATGGCGACGTAGTTTTATTCAACAGGCAGCCTTCACTTCACAGGATGAGTATAATGTCTCATGAAGTAAAAGTGTTGCCGCATAAGACTTTCAGGTTAAATCCAGCCGTATGCCCGCCATATAACGCTGACTTTGACGGTGATGAAATGAACATGCATGTACCGCAAACAGAAGATGCGCGTGCAGAAGCAAAAATACTGATGAATATCCGGGAGAATATCATCTCCCCGAGATTCGGAGGTCCTATTATTGGCGGTATCCATGACCACATTTCAGGTCTTTTCCTACTTACAAATAGTAAAGATAAGATTAATAAAGATGATGCACTGGAATTACTTGCAAAATCCGAGATCTGGGAATTGCCGGAACCTGCAGGAAAAGAAGATGGGGAACCATACTGGAATGGAAAACAGATTTTCAGCCAGATACTTCCAAAAGGTCTTGACCTGGAATTCAAGGCCGAAATATGTGAACAATGTGATAACTGCAAAGGTGTTGATTGTGAACATGACGCTTATGTAGTGATCAAAGATGGTGTGCTGGAAAAAGGCTCAATTGATGAAAAAGCAGTAGGCGCTTTCAAAAGTGTGATCATTGACAAATTAATAAAAGAATTCAATACTGCGACAGCCTGTAAATTTATTGATGATTCCACCCGTCTTTCTATCAGGGGCATTATGCGAAGCGGGTTCAGTTTCGGGATAAACGACGAATATGTGCCCCCTGAAGCACAAAACCAGATAAATGAGACTTTGAACTCGGCTACTGATAAGGTGGAAAAACTGATCCAGGCTTACGAAGCCGGCGAGCTTGAACAGTTGCCCGGGCGAACCATCCGGGAAACGCTTGAAATGGAAATAATGAAGGAATTAAGCAAGGCAAGAGATGCTACCGGTGAAATTGCAGGACGGCATCTTGGAATGGATAATTCTGCGGTGATAATGGCAAAGTCAGGCGCCAGGGGTTCGATGCTTAACCTTACACAGATGGCGGCATGCGTGGGACAGCAGGCAGTCCGGGGTGAGAGGATCCAGAGAGGATACGCAGGACGGACATTATCCCACTTCGATAAAGGTGATCTGGGAGCGCAAGCCCACGGATTTGTAAAAGCAAGTTACAAGGGTGGATTATCGCCCACTGAATATTTCTTCCATGCTATTGGAGGAAGAGAAGGTCTTGTGGATACAGCTGTAAGAACATCACAGTCCGGGTACTTGCAGCGCAGGCTTGTGAATGCTCTCCAGGACCTTGAAGTACAATATGATGGCACGGTGAGGGATACAAGGAACATGATAATCCAGTTCAAATTCGGAGAAGACGGTATCAATCCAATGAACAGTGATTTCAGTAAAACCGATGCAGTAAAGCGGATAATTGATTCAGTAACAGGAGTGAAGGAATGAGCGCAACTCAGAAAAACATTGATGAGATGATCGCAGATATCAAGTTGCCCCAGAATGTAATTGATAACCTTAACAGGGAACTTAAAGAGCGCAAAGTCACAAAGAAACAGATGGAAGAGATCGTAAAACGCCTTCATTCCGGATATGACAATGCCAAAATTGAGGCTGGTGAAGCGGCTGGTGTAGTTTCTGCTCAATCAATCGGAGAACCTGGTACGCAGATGACAATGAGAACATTCCACTACGCAGGTGTAGCCGAAATTAACGTTACTCTTGGTTTGCCCAGGTTGATCGAAATAGTGGATGCCAGGAAGAATCCCAGTACTCCGATGATGACCATTTTTCTTGAAAAGAATTATTCCCATGACAGGGATAAAGCACGTGAACTTGCCTGGAAAATAGAGGCCACTTATATAAATGTCCTGGGCAGCATATCAACCGATATTACAGAAATGAAGGTACTGATTGACCTGAACAAAAAAGCGCTGACCCAGAGGAACATGACTTCGAAGGAAATCGCAGATAGGATCGAAGAGGAACTTGGGGTATCATGCGAAATAAAAGGAGATACGCTTGTATTAGAGCCCGGCAAACCCTCATACAGGGAACTTTTGCAGCTTGTAAAAAGTTTACATTCGGTAATTTTGAAAGGTATTAAGGGTATAAAAAGGGTCGTTATCAGGAAGGAAGATACTGGTGAATATGTATTATACACCGAAGGTTCTGTGCTCAAAGAAGTCCTGGCAATAGAGGGTGTTGATGCAACCCGGACAAGGACAAATAATGTAAACGAGATCTTTGAAGTAATGGGAATCGAGGCCGCAAGGCAGGCATTGATCAATGAGGCCACAGACACCCTTAAAGAACAGGGTCTTAATGTGGATGTCAGGCATATAATGCTCGTATCAGATATCATGACTGTTGACGGGGATGTAAAACCCATAGGCAGGCATGGTATTTCCGGTGAAAAGGCCAGTGTGCTCGCAAGGGCTGCGTTTGAAGTAACGGTCAATCACCTGCTGGATTCCGGAATGAGGGGTGATGTTGATGAGCTAAGAGGCGTCACCGAAAACGTAATAGTCGGACAACCCATAAGATTGGGCACCGGAAACGTTAAATTAATTGCACGAAAAGCTAAATAATGGAGAATAAGTATGGAAACTGATTTAAATAAAGTATTCAGAAGCGTTTTATCAACAGGAAAAGTTGTCATAGGCACGCGTCAGACCATTGATGCTGTAAAAAATGGAAAGGCGCAGAGTGTTGTTTTATCATCGAATTGTCTTGAAAAAACAAGAAATGAATTAAAAGGAGTACCTGCAATAAATTATCCAGGAAACGGGTTTGATCTTGGGATTGCGTGTGGAAAGCCATTCTCAATTACAGCTTTTGCGGTTCTGGAGCCAGGTGATTCCGGAATACTCACTTTAAAGGAGAATGAATGAGTGAAGTTAAGTTAAGCATGGATGGAATAAGGTACATCGCGTTATTTGAAAAAATCACGGGGGCGCAAGCAAGAGATTGCTATGAGGATACCGAGAACAACAGGCTTCTTTTTGTAGTCAGGAGTGGTGATATGGGGCTTGCTATAGGAAAAGGCGGGGAACATATCAACAACGTGAAAAAGGCAATTGGTAAATCGGTAGAAATAATCGAGCATTCCGATGATCCTGTATTGTTCATTAAAAATGCATTTCATCCAATAACTTTAAAAAATATTAATATTAAAATTAATGATGGCAAGCGTATAGCTTATGTAGAAGTTCCAACTAAAGAGAAGGGGCTTGCCATCGGGAGAGACGGCAAAAATATTGAAAAAGTAAAAAAGCTCTCCTTAAGGCATCATAATATAAACGACGTAATAATTCAGTGATTAAAATTATATACATATTGGAGGAAAAAACTACATGGGAAAAGGATTATACGCGGCTCGTAAACTAGAGAGCGTCGACAAAAGTAATAGATGGAGCGATGGAGATTTCGCAAGACGAGCCCTTAATTTGGATGTAAAGGCTGACCCTCTCGGAGGCTCCCCGCAGGCAAGGGGTATTGCTCTTGAGAAAGTCGGTATCGAGGCAAAACAGCCAAACTCAGGGATCAGGAAATGCATCCGGCTTCAGCTTATCAAGAACGGCAAACAGATAACAGCTTTCTGTCCCCTGGATGGGGCTATTAATTTCATAGACGAACATGATGAAGTGGTCGTTGAACGGATCGGCGGAAAAATGGGGGGAGCCATGGGAGATATTCCTGGAGTTCGCTGGAAAGTAATATCTGTAAATAATGTTGATCTAAGACAAATGGTGCTTGGCAAAAAGGCAAAACCGGTGAGATAATATGCAAAAATTATTCGGAAAATGGGATTTTACAGAAGTTGAGGTCAAAGACCCGAGTGTCAGGAGTTATATTAATCTTACACCTACAGTTGTCCCGCATTCGGGTGGCAAGAATTCAAAAAAGCAGTTCGCCAAGACGAACCTGAACATTGTGGAGAGGCTCATAAATAAAGTCATGCGTGAAGAGCACAATACGGGCGCCAAGATAACTGTTACCACGATAATGATGGAAGCATTTGAAACAGTTAACAAGAGAACCGGTCAGAATCCGATACAGGTTCTTGCAAATGCTATTACAAATGCAGGCCCAAGGGAGGAAACAGTCAGGTTACAATATGGTGGTATTGCTGTTCCGAAATCTGTAGATACTGCTCCGCAGCGCCGCGTAGATACTGCTCTACGCCTTATCGCTGAAGGAGCCCAGAAGGCATCTTTCGGCACAAAGAAAACCCTTGCAAATGCGCTTGCAGAAGAGATCATCGCTGCAGCCAACCATGACGTAAAAGGATATGCCATGGGCAAGAAAGACAATATTGAAAGGGTCGCAAAAGCGGCAAGATAATCGCATAACTGCGGTTGTGTGATTACTTTTTATTTTTTTTTTTAAATAGTTTGACTAACACCAGTCACGGACATCGGATTAGAAAATTCGAGGATTCTGATTAAATTCCAATGCTCTGTTACATAATGCTATGTTCACTCTGCGCTTAGAACCTCATGTATGGTTCTCAATAATTTCTCAGCCGTGTAAGGCTTTGGTAAAAAAGCGTTCACTGTGCCTGCAGCTTTTGTTAGTTTGTCTTTCTCTGTTAATCCGCTTGCTGCAATAATCTTTAGCTGCGGATTGATTTTACGCAGTTCTTGAATGCTTGCCAGCCCGTCCATAACCGGCATCATCATATCCATAAGAACAATTTTGATTTCTTCTCTGTTTTGCTCGTACAAAGCTATTGCCTCCAGCCCGTTATTGGCTGTGAGCACTCTGTATCCGTTTGTTTGTAATACTGAACTGGTGATATCACGGATCTGGGCTTCATCATCAACAATAAGAATCAATTCTCCAGATCCCCTGAAACGTTCATGCGCTGGCTCCTCCGCTTTCTGTGTTTCGGTCGTTGTAATTGCAGGCAAATGAACCTTGAATGTCGTTCCTTTTCCAGCTTCGCTATATACATTTATAAACCCGCCGTGACTTTTCACAATTCCAAGAGCGGTAGAAAGACCAAGACCTGTGCCTTTACCATTCTCTTTTGTTGTGAAAAACGGTTCGAACATCCTGTCCATTATTTTAGGAGGAATACCGGCTCCGGTATCCGTGACAGCAATTACGATATAATGACCAACCCTGGCTTCAATATCAATATGAGTGTAGTCCTCATCAATGAAAATATTCCTGGCAGATATAGTCAGGATACCGCCGTCAGGCATAGCATCGCGGGCGTTCACGCACAGATTCATCAGGACCTGGTGTAGCTGTGTTGCATCTCCGGAGATTGTCCAGAGGTCTTTCTGTATATCGGTCATGATCTCAATCGATCTCGGAAATGTCTCTTGTGCTATCTGCCTTATTTCCGATATAAGATGCGCTGTTTGAAGAGGCATGCGTTCACCCTCTACACCTCGCGCAAATGACTGGACCTGCTTTATCAGGCTGGCTCCGCGTTTGGCGCTCCGGTCAAGAATATCAATCAATTGCTGGCTTTTATTATCCGTGAATTTTTCCTTTAACAGTTCCAATGACAGCATTATCGGCGTCAGAACATTGTTGATGTCATGTGCTATACCTCCTGCAAGCGTGCCCACGCTCTCCATGCGCTGTGCCCGCAGGAACTGTTCTTCAAGCTTCTTTTTCTCAGTTATATCCGTATTTATGGCAAGTATTGATTTTGGTTTTCCCTTATTATCATGCATCAGCGTCCAGCGGCTTTCGACAATGATTTCCCTGCCGTCTTTTGTTACATGGTACAGATCACCGTTCCACTCACCCCTCTCAACTACGCTCTTTCGGGCTTCGATATGGCGGGATGAATCTTCTATATCTTTATACAGAAGCTCGCTGGCATTTTTGCCTATAGCTTCCTGTGCAGTCCAGCCGTACAGGCGTTGTGCGCTTTTATTCCAGTAAGTGATGCTGTCTTCTAAATTCCGGACTAAAATAGCATCCTGTGCCTTTTCAAGAAGAGCAGCCTGCTCCCGTACTTGCTCTTCGGATCTTTTGTGCTCGGTGATATCCATAAGAGACACTATACTCTTTTTTGTTCCAGGGATCATAGCGATGTTCAGGAAAATATCCTTTATACTGCCGTTCCTGTCAATTAACCGGATCTCGTATTTATTTGGAGCCAGCTTCGGGTCAACTCTCCGCTCACGGTGGTACTTTTTCATCCTTTCCAGGTCTTCTTTTACAATAAATTCTGTCAAGCTTTTTTTACCTTCCACTTCCTCTCCGGGATAACCTGTGAGTTTTTCAAACTCTTCGTTCACCAGGGATATTTTAGTATCCTCTTCGATAATCGCCATCACTGTTCCGGTAGTCTCGAATACAGTCCTGTATCTGTCCTCTGACTCTCTTAGCGTATTTTCCATACGCTTACGCTCAGTAATATCACGGGCTACAGATAATATGTAATTATTTTTTTCAAGAGAAATATAACTGATATTTACCTCTACAGGAAATATAGCGCCGTCTTTACGCCTCTGCTGACCTTCAAAAATCATATATCCTTTTTTCTTGACTTCTTGCACATGCTCTTTCCAGGAAGAATGATCTGGCAGGACGGTTGCAAAGTCAAAAACATGCATGTTAAGGAGTTCCTCGCGTTTATATCCCAGGCTGGTGCATGCTTTACCATTGGCATCCAGGATATGACCGGTTTCAGGGTCAGCAACAAATATAGCGTCGTTTGATCGATCAATCAGATTACGAAATAACCGTAGCTCCTCCTCAGCCCGCCTGCGCTCGGTTATGTCCTTCACAGTCCCTACAAGTGCCACCCTGCTGCGAAAAGTACTAAGTCCAACATTTGCATTGATCAGTATCCTGGTTACTCCATCTTTATGCAGCACATGGAATTCATATTCTTTAGGTACGTCCTCTCCTGCCTGTCTTCGATAGTAGCGATCTGTGACCATTTTTGAATCTTCTGGCGCAACAAATTCCTGTAAATCCTTTCCAATAACTTCCTCCACAGTGTACCCGCCTATCCTGGCAAACGACTCATTTGCAAATTGGATTTTAGCATCCTGAATAATAAAGACGCCATCCTGGATATTATCAATTAACGTGCGATATTTTTCCTCAGATTGTTGTAGTGCTTCCTCAACCTGCTTATGCTCAGTGATATCCCTTCCGAAGCTAACAGTTCCAATGATTTTATCATTTTCATATAAAGGGACGGTATTAACCGAAAGGATGAATATCTTGCCATCTTTGTTATATACCCTTACATCATAACTTTGTGGATTACCCTGGAGAGTTTTAAGGAATATTTCATGTACTTTTGGTAAATCTTCCGGGAAAATCAGAGGGGCAAAGCTTTTACCGATCAATTCAGAAAGTTTGTATCCACTGGTTTCTTCACTCCGCATGTTAAAAAAAGTGAAGTTACCATCGTTATTTAATGTCCAGATGAGATCATGCGCAGTTTCGATGATTGTGCGGTAGCGTTCTTCGCTCTGGCGCAGCACTTTTTGCTCGATGGTTATCAGTTTAGCCCTCAGTTGCATCTTCTGGAACCGTAATATCAGGGATCCGACCATTATCCCGGCTGCGATAATAACCAGGGTAGTATCTATACCAGCTTTCCTCTGTGCCTGATCCGCTCTTTCACTATAGATAGCGCTGGTATTGGTGATCATATCACTGAGCGCATTGAAACCCGGATCGACCCGCTCCTTATCAAGGATATCTGCTTTTTCAAGATCTCCCGCTGTTATCAACCTGAACATTTCATGCATATTGTTTTGGAATTCGAGCTGGGTTTTATGAAGTTGCTGCAACCTCTCTTCGCCCGGATCAAGCAGCATTAATTCATCGAATGTTTGTGCTATCTGGCTCTCGACCTGCTGGACTTCTTCCAGTAATTCAGGACCAGGTCTCCTCTCGAATTGCCATTCCAGGGCGTCCAGATGGTATGATTGCCCTTTAAGGCGAGACAATAACAATTCTGCCTGGCGACTCTCATTAGCATACTGGTGGAGCATAGCAATAGTAGCAGCAGCTAACAATGCAACTGCTAATGCAAGAACAAGGATTGCCCACCCTGGAATTTGACTTTTGCTTTTCATAATAGACATTAATGAACCCACGAAATACCATCAAGGATCACAGATGCAAATACCACTGTGCGGTTGGAAAATGGTTATTAAGGTAATTAAATATACCTATGATAATTATTTTCAATTGTTTATGACTATATTTGTATTTTTTCAGTTATAATCGCATGCTGAAGTATTGTATCCGTAATTTTGTAGTTTCCATAAGTGGTTTTTGGATTTTCAAAGTGTTTATATAGGATAGAATAATAGAGCAATAAAAATTTTAAATATAAGAGGTAAATCAAATGGGCAGACGAAAGAAAATGGTTGAACATGTCACTGAACTGATGGATAAACCCGAGTTTATCCGAAACATCGGTACAGTTGCACATATAGACCATGGAAAAACAACATTTTCAGATAATCTACTTGCCGGTGCAGGCATGATCTCATCAGAACTGGCTGGCGAACAATTATTCATGGATTTTGATGAAGAAGAACAAAGACGTGGAATTACCATCGATTCTGCAACTGTTTCTATGGTACATCAGTATGAAGGCCAGGAATATCTCATCAACCTTATAGATACACCGGGTCACGTTGACTTTGGCGGCGACGTAACTCGCGCCATGAGGGCTGTGGACGGGGCGGTCGTTCTTGTTGATGCTGTCGAAGGTCCGATGCCGCAGACTGAAACAGTGCTGCGTCAGGCGCTTCGTGAAAACGTAACACCAATTCTTTTCATAAACAAGGTTGACAGACTGATTAATGAGATAAAGCTTACACCCGCTGATATGCAAATGCGGCTGGGGCTTGTTATTGATAAAGTCAATAAGATCGTTAAAGGCCTGAAACCCAACGAATATGATAGACTGAAGCTTGACCCCGCAGTTGGCAAAGTTGCATTCGGATCAGCCTTAAATAACTGGGCGATAAGCATTCCCTATATGAAAAAGACCGGCATCGGATTTAAGGAAATTATCGAATTGTGCCAGGCTGAAAAGCAGAATGAACTTGCTATAAAATGTCCGCTTCATGTAGTAATGAATGATATGATCATAAAATTCCTTCCAAGCCCTGTCAGGGCACAGCAGGAACGAATAAAAGTCATATGGCATGGCGATAAGGAAAGTGATATCGGGAAGTCCATGATAAACGTGGACAGGAACGGCAAGATAGCTTTAATGATAACAGATATTACCACTGACCCGCATGCAGGTGAGGTAGCAAGCGGAAGGCTTTTCTCAGGTACTCTTGAAAGGGGCAAGGAAGTTTTCATTTCAGGAATGCCAAATGCGAACAGGATCCAGTCAGTAGGCCTTTTCATGGGTCCTGAGAGAATTGAGTGCGAGAAGATTCCTGCCGGAAATATCGTAGCAGTAACAGGTTTAACTGATGCGATAGTAGGTTCTACAGCATCAAGCGATAAAAGCATGACCCCGTTTGAGAGCATAAGGCATGTCAGCGAGCCTGTGATGACTGTGGCTGTTGAAGCTAAACACATGAAGGACCTGCCAAAACTTGTTGAAGTATTAAGACAGGTCGCAAAAGAAGACCCGACGCTCAAAGTAATGATAAACCAGGAAACTGGAGAACATTTGCTTGCAGGAATGGGTGAACTTCATCTTGAGGTAGTCGCAGGCAGGATCAAGCGCGACAAACATGTCGATATCACCACATCCAAACCGCTTGTTGTATACAGGGAAACAATTTCGGGTCATGTGGGTCCTGTTGAAGGGAAATCCCCGAACCGCCACAACAGGTTCTATGTGGAAGTTGAGCCTCTGTCCCCGGCTATAATTGAACTTATCAAGAATAATGAAATCTCAATGAGGCAGGGAGAAGTGGAGCGCAGGGACATACTGATGAAAGCAGGAATGAGTAAGGACGAAGCCAAGAGTATTGCCCATATTTATGAAACAAATATGTACATAGATATGACCAAAGGTATCCAGTACCTGCATGAAACAATGGAACTGATCCTTGAAGGATTTGAAGAGGTCATGAAAGCCGGACCTTTGTCCCGTGAACCAGTAATGGGCGTTAAAGTAAAATTAATGGATGCAAAACTCCATGAAGATGCAGTCCACAGGGGACCTGCGCAGGTCATTCCTGCATCAAGACAGGCAATCCAGGCAGCAATGCTTATGGCCGGTGCCACACTTCTTGAACCTTTCCAGAAAGTATTCATCCATGTTCCGCATGACCAGATGGGAGGCGCGATGCGTGAGATGCAGGGCCGACGCGGTTCTATATTAGATATGCAATCAGAAGGCGACATGACCATTATCGAGTCCAAAGCACCCGTTGCACAATTGTTCGGATTCTCCGGGGATATCCGCTCGGCTACTGAAGGCAGAGCTATGTGGAGCACGGAATTTGTCGGATTTGAACCGATACCGGGGAACATGCTTAATGAGATAGTGATGGGCATAAGGCAGAGGAAAGGACTTAAACTCGAAATGCCTAAACCGAGTGATTTCATAAGTCCGTGATGAACGGAAGGTTTAAAAACAAAAACAACAATACGGACAGAAAACAATCTTCAATAAATATAAAGGAGAAATATTATGGCAGAGAAACCACATTTAAATTTAGCAATTATAGGGCATATAGACCATGGAAAATCAACCCTTACAGGGCGATTAATGTATGATACCGGCGCCGTGCCGCCGCATATTATAGAAAAATACAGAGAAGAAGCAAAAGCGAAAGGTAAAGAATCCTTCGTTTTCGCATGGGTCATGGACTCCCTTAAGGAAGAGAGGGACAGGGGTATCACAATAGACGTTGCTCACCAGCGATTTGATACCGCAAAATATTATTTCACAGTCGTGGACTGCCCTGGCCACAGGGATTTCGTAAAGAACATGATCACAGGCGCTTCACAGGCTGATGCTGCAATTCTTGTAGTCGCAGGCAAAGAAGGCGTCCAGTCACAGACAAAAGAACATGTATTCCTTTCAAGAACCCTGGGTATTAACCAGTTGATCATAGCAATCAACAAAATGGACGAAGTCAACTATGATAAGGCTCGATATGATGCAGTAAAAGCCGATATAAGCACACTTCTCAAAATGGTGGGTTATAAGCCGGATGAAATAAACTTTATCCCGACATCAGCTTTCAAAGGCGATAACCTTGCAAAGCCAAGTGAGAATACAAAATGGTATACAGGACCGACTTTGCTTGCAGCTCTTGATATGTTGAAAATGCCAGACAAACCCACAACATTACCACTTCGCATTCCGGTCCAGGATGCTTACACAATTTCCGGTATCGGAACAGTTCCAGTGGGCAGGGTTGAAACCGGAGTGATGAGACCTGGCGATAAAATAATATTCATGCCAGCCAAAGCAGTCGGCGAAGTCAAATCCATTGAAATGCATCACCAGGAAATAAAAGAAGCGGTTCCTGGCGATAACATCGGATGGAACGTAAGGGGTGTTGAGAAGAAAGATATCAGACGTGGAGACGTTTGCGGATCTGTTGCCAAACCTCCAACTGTTGCTGAAGAATTCACAGCACAAATTGTTGTATTGCAGCACCCGTCAGCAATTTCTATTGGTTATACACCGGTTCTGCATTGTCATACTGCACAGGTTGCAGGAACGATCACAGCAATATTAAAGAAACTTGATCCAAAGACAGGTCAGACCGCAGCTGAAAATCCCGACTTCATAAAAGCCGGGGATGCAGCTATCGTGACGATCAAACCTGCAAAACCGCTATGTATCGAAAAGGTAAAAGATATCCCGCAGCTCGGTCGCTTTGCGATCCGGGATATGGGAATGACAATTGCCGCAGGAATGGTACAGGACATCAAAGCGAGAATATAATATTCTCACTTTTTCTCAATAAAACGGTGTTATTTATGGTACAGAAAGCAAGAATACGTTTATCCGGGACAAGTCCTATTACTCTTGACGGAATATGTTCACAGGTAAAAGATATCGCAGTTAAGACAGGAGTAAGCATTTGCGGCCCGGTTCCCCTCCCAACCAAGAAATTAGTAGTGCCATGCAGGAAAAGCCCTGATGGCGAAGGAAGTGCGACATGGGATCACTGGGAAATGAGAGTCCATAAGAGACTTATCGACCTTGATGCTGATGAAAGGGCACTGCGGCAGTTAATGCGCATACAGGTTCCCAAAGATATCAGTATTGAGATTGTTCTCACCAGTTAATTTTTTTACAGTCTTTTTTTAATATATTATTATAATTTGATTTTTATTGCAGATTTTCTGTAATTTATCCATCACAGGGACATTTTTGTCGCCATAAGCCTTTTGTATATGTATAGTATTATGATAAGTATAGTGATGATATAGAATGAACGTGCTTAATTGCGGACAGTCAGGGCTATCAATGAGAATAATTAACTTTTTAAAAAACGATAATGCCCAGGTAAATATAGATTATATAGCAGGGATAGGAATATTTCTCCTGTCAGTTTTTTTTGTTTTCCAGTTCATTAATAGTATATTTACTCCCTTTCAATCAAGCTCCGATCAGGTTACGCTTGCTGCGGACAGGGCAGGAACCGTACTTGTCGAACGTATGCTTCATGCAGATAAATCAAGTGAATTAAATGTTATAGACCAGGGTAAATTATATTATTTAAATGATACGAGATTAAATTATTCAAACATGGCTAACTATAATGCCGCACTTCTGGAAATTGGTTTATCCAGCAGTGAATCTGCGTTTAATATGAATATGACAGTTGCAAACCTTACTGATCCGAACAGACCGATGAACCAGAGCGGCCCTGCTCTTCCAAAAGCAACTGATATCGGGCAAATTAAACGTATAGTATTGATCATAAATTCCTCTACTGGTTATAATGAAGCAGCTATTCTTTCCGTGAGGGTGTGGTAATCGTGTTCGATGAAAAAGGCCAGATGCATACAATGGAAGGAGTGGCAGCAGCCACAATAATGCTTCTTGTTATCGTATATGCAATAGATGCTACTTCGATGACACCCCTTACTTCTTCAACAGCCAACGTGCATGTGGAAACCGAACTTCAGGTGCTCGGCCAGGATATTTTAGGGGCGCTTGATTATGCTGAACCCGGATATAATTCAAATCTAACGAATGATATACTGAGATGGAATGGCAAAGAATACATCTGGGATGGAACAAATTATATGGAAAAGGGGAATGCTTCGTACTCTCAAAATAATCTTACAAATAATCTAACGAACAATCTTAAATATACCCTTATAAAGCAGGGCATCGCGCATAGTGTGGAACTGACTTTTCTTAGAAACGATGGGACTTTTTTAGTAACCCAGAAAATGATTTACAATGGGAATCCTTCAGACAATGCCGTGATAGTTTCAAGGAAAATCGCAATACATAACAGTGATAATCCAAATGCGACTAATATTCAATTAACGGATATCGATCCCTCAACCAACCTTTATAATATTGTGGATGTCAAACTTATTTTATGGAGGATGTGATGGGAATAATAGAAAACGAGCGCGCCCAGTTTATGCTTCTTGCGGGTTTTATCATTGCGATTGGTCTTGTTATTGCCACGGTTATGCTCAATAATATCATATTTGAGAGCAATATGGCCGGGGAAGCAGGAGGAGATCCCATAAAATATGATCTGGTGAACCTCATGCGTATAAGTGGGGATGAAATAAAAAGCGCATACAGGAATGTAACAGCACCAGGGCAAAATCCTGCTCTGAAGTTTAGCAATTTCACTAAACAAATGCAAAATTTCAATGAAAACTTATCAATAATCTATGCGCTGCATGGCGAATGTGTGAACTTGAGCTGGGATATAAGCAACTGGAACACCACTCGCTACGCGAATTTCACAGAGAACGGGACTGCAAATGGCGCAAGGAACTGGACTGTAATTGAAAATGTAAAAGATTCAAATATAACAGTGAATGTAACAACAATATCTCCTCCTTTTAATATAAGTATTAATAGTTCAACAAAATCATGGCAAATAAACTTCACCGCTCCTCAAAATATTACTATTAATAGTGCTCAAATCATTGCAAATGTAAGCGTCACTCCATATACAATATCATTTATAAATGGCGCAAATGTATCTGGCAGATTCAATATCACAGGTAATACAAGCAATAATAAATCCTTTATTCGTGCTCGCGATTACATCTTGAACGCCACAATACTTTTTTCCACCAGCGATACACGCGCCAATATCACTATTCCTGTATCTGTACCGTGGTGATAATATGAAAATAAAGAAATTATTAACAAATGAGGATGCAGTATCCGTCACAATTGGCTTTATTCTTATGTTTTCAATTACAGTGCTGGTTTTTTCCGGGATCATTCTTTCTTTTTATACACTCTTAGATCAATCCAGAGAAACAGCAATGAGGGCAAGTTTTGATATCCTGGGAAGCGGATTTGCAGCGAGGGTAACTTCCATGGATACCCTGGCAAATATAACAGGATCATACGAGGGTACTGTAAACGAGCTCGAATACGATTTTTCAATTCCTGCATCCATTGCAGGTGAGAGCTATAGTATCAATGTAACCCGCGAAAAGATATTCCTGGATGCTGAAAATGATGCAAAGGCCTGGATACCATTTAATTCTTCAGATATTATAAATGAAGAGATATACAGCAATGCCCAGGACTATACACTGTGGTACGATAACAACAATAATACTATTAAAATAAAACAATGAATAACATAAAATTTCTTTCCTCGGAAGATGCAGTCTCTGAAGTAGTTGACTTTGTGACAATCCTCGGTTTACTGGTGCTATCCATTGGGCTCATAGGAATGGCAGGATATCCGATCGTGAAAAATGCCCAGGAAGCAAACCATATAGAAAATACAAAACAGAGTTTTATTGTACTTGCAAATAACGTCAATAAAGTAGCGATGGGGCAGGCGCCTTCTCAGAATGTAGAGTTGAAAATGTACGGCGGGTCGCTAAGCGTTACGGGAAATAGTTCCATCAATATTACAGCAATAAACTCGACGAACCAAAACGTCACTCTGGTAGACAGGCAGATGCGAAGTATTGAAAGTGTTGTGGGGGAAACTATCATCGCTTATGAAGGAACGGGTGTATGGGCCAGGTATCCCAACGGCAATACAATAATAGTTTCAAAACCGCTCATTTCCAATCAGAGCAAAATGCTTGTTATTCCTGTTGTGGCAATAGGCGGTACTTCGTCTATAGGCGGCAGCGGTATGAGCAGGGTTACAGCTAAAGGTATACCAAATATAGATTTTTATAAAAATATGAGAAATATCAGTGTAAGGATAAATAGCACTTATTCAAATGGTTGGGAGAATTATTTCATTAATGTTAAGGGCTGGAGTCCCTGTGATCCGGATGAATGCACTGCAAAACTTGAAATGGAAAATATTGATGTGTATATAATAAATATCCAGCTGGATACGGAGGTAGAATGAAGCTTTTTAGTTCTGAAAGAGCGGAAGCAGAAGTTATAGGCCACGTAATTATCCTATCCATTACTATTCTTGGAATAAGCATGATAACCCTGTTCGGCGTACCTGCGATTTACAACTTAGAAGATATGGCAAATTCCAAGAATGTGGAACAGGCATTTACTGTCCTGGACTCTCGTGCGAGCAGGGTAACATTGGGTGATTCACCGCTTCAGATAACAAATTTTGAACTTGGAGGAGGCACACTGACAGTCGAGCCGAACAGCTCCAAGAATCCGGGTTATATTTTTGTAAATAGCAGTGATTTTAATTTCACAATTCCGATGGGAAAGATAAAATATACTCTTGGCGACAGGATAGTGTCTTATGAGGGCGGCGGTGTATGGGCGCAATATGCAGGAGGAGGCACAGTTATGCTTTCTCCTCCAGAATTCCATTATAATGGCTGGACATTAACACTTCCTGTAATTAATGTAAGCGGCAATGCGTCTGTCGCTGGAAAAGGAACTACTGTGGTTTCTATCAAGAAAATGGAAGCCATGATAAAGTATCCAAATGCAAGCGCAGGAAGGATGAATCCGGTAAATGGCACTAATAATGGAATAGTAAATGTCAATATCACAAGCGATTATTATAAATCATGGGCTGATTATGCGAGAACCTTAAGTTATACAAATGTTTCAGTTAATGATAAGAATAAGACAGCTATTATTGTTCTTGAAGTTTTATCGCCGATGGGGACTTTTTCCTTACCCGCAGGTCAGATCACAATCAGGAATATTAACACAAGCAATCCGACCCCAATAAATAATTTTTCAGTTAATCTTTTCGATAGCCAGATGAATAAACTTAATAATCTGGATTGGGAGATTGAAGCAAGAAATGGTACTACAGAACTGGAATTGGAAGTAGAAAAAGATGGGAATGATTTAATTATCAAAATCGAATTCGATTCACCCGGTGGGGAGGAAGAATGGGAAGGATGCCTGTTGTGCGGGGGAGTTAGTAATTGGCCAAACTCTATAAATGTTGATTTCCTTAATCAAAGCATGAATCTTACGACAGATGATACTTTAAATACGTGGCCGGGCTCAGGAAATAGTCGTAGTGTTTATGATATTTTCCAGCATTATCTCAGTTTGATGGGATCTGATGTCACTTTTAACACAGATGAAAACAAAAAAGTAGATTATTCAAAATCGCAGTTAACACTTGACTATGATCCCGGCCCTGGCGCTCTCACTTTCCTGCACGTCACGGAGAACAGGGCTGATGTGGGGATAAGTTAGTTAAAAATATATCTGTTGCCAAAAAAATTAATTCGCCTCGGAGAATTCCGAGTCGAATTTACCGCTGTTGATTGCCGCTATTGCTTCCTTGGGTTTTAATCCTTCAAAGGTTATACCAAGGGGAACGCATGAACCAACGACTTCTTTTACTGTATTTTTCAATGATTTTGCAAGAGTGTCGCTCTTTTTCATTTTGGCTATCTTGACAGCCTGTTTGGCCGTTATATTTCCAACGGTCACGGTATTCGGTGTTCCTGAGCCCTTTTCTACTCCAGCCTCTTTTATTATGAGTGCTGATGTCGGGGGTGTTCCCACCGTTATTGTGAATTGTTTCTTATCATCAATAATTACTTTGACCGGGACCTGCATTCCCTTAAAAGCTGCTGTCTGTTCATTTATTTTTTCTATTATTGCCTTTACATTTACGCCAAGCGGGCCAAGTGATGGGCCCAATGGCGGACCTGCGGACGCTGAACCGCCGGAAACCAATGCTTCTACAACGCTCACCATGTTAATATCTCCTGTTAATATTATTTCTCTTCTTCTTCTCGTTTCAATATTCGAACATTATCACCGCGAACTGTTACGGGGATGGGGACCATCGCCTCGAACAATTCAACTGTAATCTCTTCATGAGTTGAATCAATCCTTTTTACTCTTGCTTTTTCTCCCTTGAATGGACCTGATATCAGTTCCACTATGCTTCCTTCTGTAATTCCGGTAACTGAAAGTTTGGGCGTGAGGAAATGGGATATTTCATCGAAATTTGACTGGCCTTTAATCATTGCCCTGGCGTGGGGAACATTCTGAATGACCTCATCCACTGCTTCAGGACTTTCCGCTTCGACAAGAACATAGCCTTTCAGTTCATCAGGGGCAAGCACTGCATATATGCCCAGATGCTCTTTCTTGGTAACTTTCTCTATCAAATTCGCTACCGTCCTTTCCTGGTTCGCTGTTGTCTTGATGACATATATGGCGGCAGCTTCATCGTTCATTTAAGCCATCCCGGCATTACCGTTACTAATATATAAATGATAAAACCTATGAATCCTACTAAAAGTATACCTGCACCGGCTACTTTTGCAATCACTGAAAATTCTTCTCTTGATGGTTTCCTTGTGAGCTTGAGCACCCTGACGTATTCGCTTAATCTCAAAGGAACATTTCCTATTTCTTTATCTTCGAACAATATTTTTCACATCCATGTTTTTAATGATTGCATGATTATTATAAAAGCTACCCTAAAATAATAGCAGTCTATAATTATACTCAACATAAAAATAGTTTTTGGTATAAATTTATTCACATTTTTATATTATTTTTTTTTTTCAAAAACTGGATGAAACTTCTCATCTGTGTCTTAATTTTGCTGGTGCCAATAGAAACATATACAGGATATAATGACAAAAGATACAGTCTATACAAAAACCATAATTATTGATTAAACATGTGCACCAATAATATCATCTAAAATTCTTGTATAATCTATTTTTTTTCCTCCACTTATAATTATTGTATACAAGTCTTTAAAAGATATTGACTCGTGCGCTTCAAATTCATTAGAGGAGAAGGTTATACAATTATCCCCCGTTAGAAGACAATGCTCTATATCTCTTACGTCATTAAATTGTGGATAACAACTTAGAGCAATAACGCCATCTTCTCTCTTGAGAATTCCCCATACATATTTATTGTCGTATCTGAAAAAGTGTTCTCTTCCATGTATTAATATATCAGTTATTTTATGTTTATTTATAATCATGGATTTTATAGTTAATATATTTTTAATCATATTTCTCACTATGTACTGTATATTTTTCTTGTAATTTTTCTATTAGTCATATTTAACTCAGATGTTATAAAATTATTGCTGGCAGTATAACTACATGCTTATCTATATGTTTTGATAGGAGATTAGTTCGCATGTTTATTTTATTATTGTATATTTTATCAAGATTTTAAACTATTACTGATTATATATTTAAATTTTTAACCTAATTACTTATAATATCATCTAAAATTTTTGTAGAATCCAATTCTTTTTTTTCTTCAACGATAAATTTATACAAGTCTTTAAAGGATATTAACTCACACTCTTCAAATTTATCAGAGGAGAAGGTTATACAATTATTCCCCGTTAGAAGACAATGTTTTATATCTTTTACGTCATTAAATTGTCGATAATAACTTAGAGCAATAACGCCATCTTCTCTCTTGAGAATTCCACATATATATTTGTTGTCATATTTAAAAAAATGTTCTCTTCCACGTATTAATATATCAGTTATTTTATGTTTATTCTGTTGATTTATGGGGTTATTGATTTGTTTTTCCAATTCCTTGAAATGCTTTATAATTCTATCAAGATAAATCTCATTTTTATTGGCAAATCCTATAAGAAGTTTTAATAATTCTTCATTATTTGTTTTGATATTTTCAAATTCCCTAATTGCATAATGAAAAAATACCTCTGGTTCTTTCTTTGCCGCTTCCTTTATATTTTCTTTAAATTTCTCAGAAAATTTCATATACAATCGTAAAGCAATTTCGGGTGATACGCCATTATCAATTACTATCTTTAGGAAAGTAGCCTTTTCGATTATATTTATATTGTTAAAAATTTCTTTTTGATTTCTATCTATTTCCCGTAATTCATACCAACCATCGTGTTTTTCCCGTGTTATTTCATCGATAGTTTGGTCTAATGCAGACCTGATGGGGTCTTTTTTTAATATCTTCTTAGCAACATCGTATAAAGCATTAGTAATTAATCCCTCAGATAATCCTATCATAATCTCTGGGTAGATAGATTGACTACTGTATATATTGTTTGCTTTATGCCTATCTGGTAGGAATCTTCCAATCTGGATTTTTGGGATTTGAAGGTTTGTCTTTCAAGTATATTGATATTTAGATACAAATAACCAGATGATTTAAATAGAACTTACTGCGCAAGGTCACCGGGCACCAACCCTAAGTAAAGGGAGAACATTCTTTGAAATTCGTAAGTTCTTCTGGCAGTAATTTGCATACCATTGGTCTTAATTTACTGTACCATTCATAAGAAACTAAAACAAGAGTTAAAGGCGTCAGCACTTCCAATACCCCGGAAGATGCATCGAACTGTTTGATCCCCTCTGATAGATCGGAAAAAATGAAAAATATGCCAAATAAAAGATATAAACAATTTTTTCTTAAGAAAGGTCCTGTTATTATTGACTGTACCAATTTTTTATCGATTTCTTTCCATAAGAAAAATATTTGAATTGAAAGGAAAATAAAAAATAAATACAAAGTATATGTTAAAGAATCAATAATTTTATAAATCATAATTTCATTGGAATTATGCATATTTTCCTATCCTCTTAATGCAACCCATATTATGATTATGATGATTATAAACTTTGTGGTGTCACTTAATTAAATCCTTTAGATATTCGATGATATCGATCGTGACATCCACCCCGCACGCCTCGAATATACCTTTGCCAGAAGGCGTTCCATTGATCTCAATAACATAAGGTTTATCGCCTTCGATAATATCCACGCCAGCGTAAGTCGTTCCGATAACTTCCGAGGCTTTCAAGCTCAATTTTTCCTGTTCGCCTGTCAATATGCAGGGTTTTGCGCTACCTCCCTGGCTCAGGTTATTGATCCAGCTTCCTTCTGGTGCTATCCTGTAAATCGAGCCCATTACTTTATTATTCACAACAAATACCCTGATGTCCCTTCCTGGATTGGGAATAAATTCCTGTATATACACAAGGCCGTTTTTTTCAAGCAGTACTTTGAGTTTCTGCCTTCCCATTTCATTGTTTTTTACGCATTCTACGCCAATTCCTTTATATCCGAACACAGGCTTCACCACAGCGCGCCCAAAAGATGCCAATGCGTCAAGCGCTTCCTCCCGGGAATTTGTCACCAGGGTAACGGGTGTATTGATCCCATTATTTCGGAACATATAACTTGAAACATATTTATTGGCAGACCTTGCAATTGAATCCGGCGAATTGATGACCGCTATACCAAGGTCTTCCAGCTGGCAGAGGATATCGAACCTGAAAGAAACATCATTTCTTGTTGAAGGTCCAAGGTCTCTTACAATAATAGCATCAAGAGTTGTAAGATCGATCTCCCCTGAGTATAACTTACCTGATGGGATGTTTGAAGTCGCTTCATTGAAGCTAAAAGCCAGTGCTTCCATTCCGCATTGCATAACGGAATTATGGAGTGCAATTCCAGTCCAGTCTGCCGGGTCTGTTACTGAAATACCTATCTTTTTCATTTTGTCATCCCGTAAATTCGTTTATTCTTGAAATACCGGCTTCAAGGTGCGGGATTTCGCATATCATACAAAAAAGAAAATTAATTGTTCTTTCAGCGTTATCTATTATCACGCCATCACTTGATGCTACAATATCATGGGAGCACTTTAAATCATGATCCGCATGTCTTGAAGTACGAGCATCGCCAATTAAACCTGCCTGATCGATTTTTTCCCGGAGCAATCCTGCCAGTAAACCACTTTTACTGATTTGTGAATCAAAGAGAAAACATACTTGTGAAGGGCCTTTCTCTTTTAAGAATGATAATATCAATTCGATGGCATGATGTGTATTCCCTGAAGTATTGAAATTCCTGGATATGCCCTTTATGTCCCTGATAACCCTATCATCGCAAAGAATTGCTTTTTTCTCAAGGATACTTTCCATTCCGATAATGATGTTATACCCGTCAATTATGACCTTATTTCCCCGTATTTTATCACATGGCAGGAATTTCAGGCGCCTTTTTTCACAAATCGACCTTGCGATAACTGCCCTTGAAAGAATATGCCTTGAATCAGAATCCATCCTGTAGTGATCGCATACAAATCCCACAGCGCTTTTTTGGGGAAATCCCCTGTTAAGAAGATATCTAATGTCAATAGCTGCATCCTCAATACTCATGGGTTCACCCTGAACCGCAAAAGTGCGGCTATACCTCCCAGTGCTTCAAGCTTCTTTCCGGGCTCAAACTCTGTGCTAAATACTACAATTCTTCCCTGTGAATGCTCAACTTCTTTTAAGAATTCATCGATTGATTTGCCTTCACGTTCTGTACGAAGCAATTCATCAGTAATCAAAAGAGTATGGATGGCTCCAAGGTTCTGTGCGTTCCTGACATCTGCCATTCCATAGGATACTTTCCCGTTTATGGATATCTCTTTCATCAATTCTTCAATAAGTTTTGCTTCCCTTCCGATCCTTGATTCTTCCATTATCCTGTCAACTGCGCCCCTTCGAAGCACCTCCTGGAATCCGGATATACCGATTGAAGTTGTATCTTCAAGAACCGCTTTTTTTGCGAGTTCAGGTTCCCTTGTTCTTATGAACTCAAGAAAATCCTCTTTTGTAAATCCCGGTCCTGCAAGTATGACAGCATCTACTTTCTCTGCCGCCCATTTTAACTGCGAAGCCAGTTCCCCGAAGAATTCATTACGTGTATTGCCCTCGCCTTTTCCAAGTGATTGCCGAAGCGATGATGATTCTTCAACGCCGAACTGTCTTACCATTCCTATGGATGCCTCTCCTTCTTCTATTGTTGCGATAATCACTTTTGGGCGCATGGATGCGATTTGCGCTTCTTTTATTCTTTCGAGCTGGTCGCTTTTCCACGTTTTGATTATGGATATATCAGTTCCCTCTTCGATGTTTATAGTGTGGTATGCGCCGGTATCAATTCCATCAACTATAGTGCCATGAACACGCAGGCGGTTTGCGAACTTATGGAATTCCACTTTCTCGACACATATCCCGAGCCGCATCGTTTTCTTATCAGCTTTTTCAGGTCTCAGTTTATCCGTAGCTCCCTCAATACGTCTTTTCGTAACTGCAAAAACAATGTCCTGGGGCTCAAGTATGTATTTTAAATGCCACATGTCATCTAATGATTCCACCATGAGCGAGATCTCACCATCATTTCCCCGCAGGTCTTTTTTTAACAGTTTCATCCAATCACCATAGTTTCCGGCCAATATAAAATAACGCAATTATAAAAATAATTCCGGTTATCCAGATCATAAATTCAGGAATGGGCTGTTCCGGGGGTGGGACGCTGTAGTTAGCCTGTTCCGGGGTCTTAACAGGTGTTATTCCAATGATTTTTGGCGCGGGCATATCAGGATCAGTGTATTGGTACACAGGAAAAAAAGAAACAAGATTAGTATCTTTTGAACCCGAATATATATTATCCACTCGCAGGGATAATATTGTCCTGTTCGTCTTATTGTATGTGAAGTAGTCTTTAATGTGTATAATTTCACTCTTCACGACCGTGTCGTTTGATTCTAATTCAAGCCAGATGGAATCCTCATTGCTCACGCTTTTTAATTTTACTACATACCCCTGGGGAAGGCCATATGAATCTCCCGTAGAAAGATAGAAATCAGTTCCATTCAGGATAGTATCATTTGCTGCTGACCCTGAAAGTGCAAGAATAATTAAAGATACCGCCAAAGCCAATACATTTTTTCCCATTTGTTTTCATTGACTTTATACACATGCTTATATATTTGCTTTACATCTCACACAAAACAAAATATGGTTATTTCAGTCAGGGTATGCTCAGGAAGGACAGCTTTTGAGGTGAGCACCAATATTAAGATCGATCTGGCCAGGGCAAGTTGCGTTCTTGATCCGAAGATTTCAACAAAACATATATTATTGTTGACATATGAGGGAGTGGACGTCTCAATGTATCCAAGCGGCAGGATGCTTATAAAAGCAAAAACAAGGGAAGAATCAATTGATATTGCGCGCAAGCTCTTAACATACCTGGGTTATGTTGAAATTTGAATTATACCACATTTTGTATCATATTTGTTACCAAAAACTATTAATTATGACAAAACAGAATAATCAATTACCATATATCATGAATGTGTGTGAATATGGTGCACGCTATGATGAGCTAGTATGAAATCGGCAGAAAAGCCATATTGGAAATAGAAAGAGAATTTCCAAGTTTCCCGGGCGTAAAGGTCCTGTGGCCATACATGGTCTAAAAGGAAGTGGCTCGACTGGGATTTCACCCGATGGGGGTGCAATGAGAAAGCGTATGGAGCGCAATTTGCGGCAAGCAATCACAAATGTTCGTGTTGCAAGGGTGCTGCAGGCCCTGCGGAAATCATCCGGGGGTCAGCTCATCAACCCACTCATTATTTAATGTCATTTCCCTATTATTTTACAAGGCCGAATTCCATATTACTAATGATATTATTTTTGTCTTTAAACTGATATTCTCGCTGGCTTCGATTTCCTCTTCGAATAAGTATATTCTCGCGGGACATCCTTGCAAGATATGTTGATACCGTGCTGAGGCCGATTTTTCCGTAAACCGACTCGTATTGTTTTTTTACGTCAAGAGATGTGAACCATACCCTTGGGTATTCAAATCTTAAGAACATTTCCAATCTTTCTTTTAATGTCAATGTTTTTGATTCACTTATGTTGTTCATAATCGAGGTCCGGGGTGGAATTTCATTTCTTGTTTTTGAAGCAGCAAGAATGAATTTCATAGCTGATAATACCGGGAATTCACCTTCGAATTCGGCATCTGCCTTTGTTCCGTCATCTTTGACAATATGCACTTGCACTTCAACTTCATCAGCCTCGATTGAATTAAGGTAAGCAACTGCAAGGTCAATGCATTCAGGACCTTTATAATTTATGCTGCAAGCGTTTGTTCCTTCGATTTCAAGCCTTATTTTCATAAACCTCAAAAAATTGGAGGACTGCCCGCCCCATCGAGACAGACAGTTTTACATCCGGATTTCCCCTCCGATGTTTCCTTCGTTTTAAATAGTGTTCGTTTTGTGAACGACTTTGTAAATAGATGTAATTATTGGTATATATACTTTTCAATTGAAATAAAGGTAAATGGATATATATGTTAAATATAACAAAATTAAAGGGTATTTTAAATAAATATGGATTATTATGCATTTTTTTATCAATTTGAATAACAATATTGTTTAATATTATTTAATATTTGATTTAAACCTTCAATTATGTTTAAATTATTTTTCCAGTGGAAACAAAGGGGTACGTATTATTTTAGCTTAACACACCTCTTCACAAATTTTTTTGAAAAATATTGTTTAATAATGTCTATATTCATACAGAAAAACTGGACAATCTATTTTAATAATAACACTAAATTAAGACAGGTGAACCGGCATGGCTGAAAACACAATAGAATCTTTACAGGATGAAAAACGTATCTTTTATCCGCCTTCTGAATTTAGCAAAAAAGCATATATAAAAAGTTTTGATGAATATAAAGAAATTTATAAACAATCGATCAGCGACCCCGCATCATTCTGGGCAGAGAAAGCACAGCAGCTTGACTGGTTCAAGAAGTGGGAAAAGGCCAATTTCTGGGATCCTGAAAAAGCCATTTGCCGCTGGTTCGAGGGTGGAAAGCTGAATGCATCATATAATTGTCTTGACAGGCACCTATCCCAACATAGGGACAGGATCGCTATACGCTGGGAGGGTGATGGCGGTGAAACACAACTATTCACATATGAACAATTATATACGGAAGTCTGCAAATTCGCGAACGTGCTGAAGAACAAAGGTGCAAAAAAAGGGGATAGAATAGCGATTTACCTCCCCATGATCCCCCAGCTTGTGATCTCAATGCTGGCATGCGCAAGGATCGGAGCCATTCACAACGTTGTATTTGCAGGTTTTAGCGCTGATTCATTAGTAGATCGCATTCATGATAGTTCATGTTCATTTGTAATCACGGCTGATGCTGGTTTAAGGGGAGGGAAAATCGTCCCGCTCAAGGAAAGTGTCGACCGGGCGATAAGCGGCAATGAAAAAAATTCTGTGAACACAGTTATTGTTTACGATCGCACAGGCACAAAAGTGAATATGAAGCAGGGGAGAGACTTCTGGTGGAATGAGGAGGTTAAGAACGCAAGCACTGAATGCAAACCGGAAGTGATGGATGCTGAAGATCCGCTATTTATTCTTTACACAAGCGGAAGCACCGGCAAGCCAAAAGGTGTGCTTCATACCACTGGCGGATATTTATTGTATGCTATGCAGACTTTCAAATGGATATTTGATTACAGGGATGAGGATTTATTCTGGTGCACTGCTGACATAGGATGGATAACAGGTCACAGTTACATTGTGTATGGGCCGCTTGCAAGCGGCGCAACAAGCCTGATGTTTGAAGGTGTTCCGAATTATCCAGAGCCTGACAGGTTCTGGGAACTTATTGAGAAATATAAGGTGACGATTTTCTACACAGCTCCGACAGCTATCAGGGCTCTGGAGCGAAGCGGGGATGAATGGCCAAAAGGACGAGACCTCTCAAGCCTTCGGCTTCTTGGAACCGTGGGAGAGCCAATAAATCCCGAGGCATGGATGTGGTATTATAACGTGATCGGGAACAGGCGCTGTCCCATAGTGGATACATGGTGGCAGACTGAGACCGGGGGAATACTGATAACACCACTTCCGGGAGCTACACCTCTCAAACCCGGTTCTGCGACATTTCCTTTTCCAGGAATTGAGCCTATGGTCGTGAAAGCGGATGGAACTGAAGCGGGCATTAATGAAGGCGGGCAGCTTGTGATAAAGAAGCCCTGGCCCGGGATGATGAGAACTGTTTTCGGCAGCCATGAGCGCTTTATCGAGAAGTATTTTGCCCAGTTCCCGGGAGTGTACCAGACCGGGGACAGCGCACGAAAGGACGAGGATGGATATTTCTGGATCATGGGAAGGATCGACGACGTGATAAAGGTTTCAGGGCACAGGCTGGGAACTGCGGAGATAGAGAGTTCACTTGTGTCCCACAATGCAGTTGCTGAAGCCGCTGTTGTGGGTTATCCGCATGATATTAAAGGAGAAGCCATCTACGCCTTTGTCACACTTAAAGAAGGAGTGACAAAGAACTCTGACCTGAAAGCCGATCTTGTCACCCATGTCAGGAATTCTATTGGTCCAATCGCAAAGCCTGAGAAGCTGCAATTTGCAGATGCGCTTCCCAAGACGCGCTCTGGAAAGATAATGAGACGCATATTGAGGAAGATCGCATCTGGCGATGTCCATGACCTGGGGGATATCACTACGCTTGCTGATCCGTCTGTTGTGGAAGTGCTTGTGGAGGAGAGGGAGTGAATTGAAAAAACATAAAGCATTTATGTATGCAATGCATACATTACATACATGACAGAAATAAGCATTTCTGCAAGGATTCCTGAAGAAATATTCTCTGAACTTGAGAAATTTATGAAAGAGGAATCACTTGAAAAATCAGCTTCTATCAGGAAACTGCTTTCGGATGGGCTACAGAAATGGAAAGTAGAGAAGGCTTTGAGGTTCCTTGAGGACGGAAAAGTGACCTTCCTTAAGGCGGCGGAAATGTCTGGAATGACAGTATGGGATTTTGCTGATGCCGTGAGGGAAAAAGGAATAGTATGGATAAAATCCCAAAAATTCATACAACAGGATATGGATGATGCGCTGCGATGAAACCACTGGTATTTGACGCCACGCCTTTGATATATCTGGGGAAGATAAAAATTTTAGATAAAGTGGCGCATTTCCCTGAAGATAAATATATCACTAAATCCATTTTCAGGGAAGTGGTGGAAAGAGGCAAAGAAATCGGAGAACCGGAAGCCTTCATGATTGAAAAAATTATCGAGGCTGGTATAATAAAAATAAAGAACCCTCACAATAAAAAATACATACATCACCTTACAGACAATCCAAAAATCCATCCGGGTGATGTGGATACACTTGCTCTCGCTTCTGAATTGGATGGAATCGCGTTATTGGATGACGAAGAAGCAAGAGGAATGGCACAGATGGAAGGAATAGGGCATCATGGAACTATCTATTTGCTCCTTCGTATGATGAAAATGAAGCTTATAACCAGAAAAAAGACGCTGGAAAGCCTGAATGAGATGATACATCACGGTTGGAGATGTTCGACAGAATTGTATGCTGAGATTTTGATGGCGATGAAATAGAAGGCGATTTTGAAGGGAAAAGTGAGTAAAGATCAAATGAGTCCAAATGTTAACGGAAACCGAAGGAGTATGAAATGATGATAATTGGTGAAGAAATTGTGAAATGTATAGAAAGTAATGAAGAAGAAATCCGAAACCTCTACCTCAATTACGCCAGCCTTATTACAGATAAATTAGAAGAAACCTTACAGAATGCCCTCATTTCAGTCCTCCTCTTTGGCAGCGCTGCAAGAGGGGAAGCGGAAGAGGGCAGCGACATCGATATTCTGATAGTTACTGAAAAATTCGGAAGCGAAGGGCGGTTTGAGGTTTTTAATGCGATTGAGAAAGACCTGAAAGCTTCTGAGGAGTACCAGGAACTAAAAGATAATAAACTCGGTACACTTATCAGCCCTGTTCCACTTACACCTTCTGAAGTTAAAAACAATCCTTCCATCCTTCTGGATATGGTTACAGATGGAATAATCCTTTATGATGTAGATGATTTCATAGAAAATAAAATGAAAAACTTGAGAAAAAAACTCAAAAAAATGGGGTCTAAAAAGATATTTCTTGATAACAAAAGATATTTCTGGGATCTTAAACCGGATTATAAAATGGGAGAGGTTGTGGTAATATGAGGACTGATGAGCTTGCGCTGGATTATATCGACCGCGCTGAACTTACGCTTGAAGAAGCAAGGAATGCATTTGAAAAAGAAGTTTATTAAGGAAGGAAAAAAAGCCTAAAACCGATAATTCTATTAATCATGCAATTAATCAAAGCGGAACATGGAACTTCCGAAAGAATACGATTATAACACTATTGAAGAAAAATGGCTGGATACATGGCAGGATTCCATGTACTATTTTGACTGGGACTCGACAAAACCCCGGTTCATAATCGACACACCGCCTCCTTATCCAACCGGGAATTTCCATATCGGCAATGCTCTTAACTGGTGTTATATCGATTTTGTTGCCCGCTACAAAAGAATGCGCGGTTTTAATGTGATGTTCCCCGAAGGCTGGGACTGCCACGGTCTTCCCACTGAAGTAAAAGTCGAAGAAAAACACGGCATCACTAAAAGCCAGGTTTCAAGGGAAGAATTCAGGCGCATGTGTGTGGAACTGACCGAAACTAATATCGGGCGCATGAGGAAGAGCCTGCGGCGTCTCGGGTTTTCCATAGACTGGAGCAACGAATATATAACGATGGAGCCTGCTTATTTCGGAAAAACCCAGCGATCCTTTGTTCAGATGTACAAAAGCGGCATGATATACCAGCAGAACCATCCTGTGAACTGGTGTCCGCGCTGTGAAACTGCCATTGCTTTTGCTGAAGTCGAATACGATTCCCGGACCACGCTCCTGAATTATCTTAATTTTGATAAGCTGAAAATAGCAACAACACGGCCTGAACTCCTGGCTGCATGCGTTGCCGTTGCTGTTAATCCTGATGATGAAAGGTACCGGGAATTTGTGAACACAGAAGTAAAAGTGCCTGTTTTCGGACATAATGTAATAGTTATTTCTGATAAGAGCGTCGATCCCTCGTTTGGTACAGGCGTTGTCATGATATGCACTTTCGGTGACAAGCAGGACGTTAGGTGGTGGGTCGAACATAAGCTTCCGCTTCGAAAAGCGATCGACAAAACGGGAAAGATGACTGAACTTGCCGGGAAATATGCTGGAATGAGCACATCGGAATGCAAGAAAGCCATAATTGAAGACATGGAAAAGGGCGGGATATTATACAAACAGGAAGAACTTCCACAGAATGTGGGGTTGTGCTGGCGCTGCAAGACAGCGATAGAAATACTGTCCGAAAGGCAGTGGTTCGTGAAAATAATACATGATGATATCCTGAATACCGCAAACGAGGTCACCTGGATTCCCGATTACATGAAAGTCAGGCTTGAGAACTGGACAGGTACAATGGAATGGGACTGGTGCATATCAAGACAGAGGATTTTTGCAACTCCGATACCGGCATGGTATTGTTCCAGATGCGGGAAGACAAAAGTAGCAAAAGAGGAATGGCTGCCTCTTGACCCTACACAGGCGCAACCTCCTGAAGCCTGTGAATGCGGGTCAAAGGAATTTAAGGGAGAAGTGGATGTCCTTGATACATGGATGGATTCCTCAATTTCTGCCCTTCATGTATCCGGCTGGCTCAGCGACCATCCGCTCCTTCTGCCTGCACAGCTTCGCCCGCAGGGGTATGATATTATCCGTACATGGTCTTTTTATACAATATTAAGGGCTAAAGCGCTGCTTAATAAAAGGCCATGGGATACTATCCTGCTAAATGGCATGGTGCTGGGTGAAGACGGCCACAAGATGAGTAAATCCCGCAATAACTTCGTTATACCTGAAGAAGTTATCAAGAAGCATGGCGCAGATGCCTTCAGGCAGTGGGCAGCTATTGGCGGAACGACGGGTTCGGACATTATTTTCTCATGGAAAGATGTTGTAGCAGGCTCGCGCTTTTTGCAGAAACTATGGAGCATCGTGAGGTTCTCATTACCGCATATTTCAGAAAAGCCTGCAAACCTTACGCCTATAGACCTGTGGCTTCTTAGCAAATTGAACAGGCTTGTTAAAGAAACCACGGAAAAGATGGATGCATACCAGTTCGATGAGACTTTTAAAGCAATAAGAGGATTTGCATGGGATGTGCTTGCTGATAATTATATTGAGCTTGCAAAATCAAGGCTTTATGGAGAAGGGGAGGGAAAACAGGCTGCTCAGTATACGCTTCATGTTGCAATTGAGACCATTTCACGGCTTCTTGCACCATTTTTGCCTTATTTTTCCGAAGAGATTTATTCACACATAAAAAAGGAAAGTGTGCATCTATCGCCGTGGCCAATAGTTTTTGAAGAGCTTATCGATCCCGATGCTGAAGCAAGAGGTGAATTGATAAAAGAGATGACTTCTGCGATAAGGCGTTATAAAGCAGAACATGGTATGCCATTAAATGCCCCGCTTAAAGAAATTGAGATATATTCCAGCATACCTGATGCATCTGATATCGCCGGCGCTGCCAATTCCGCGATAAAACTCAAACAAGGAACTCCGGATTTCGAGCTTGTGCCAAAGGCGATAAAACCGAATATGAAGGTCCTTGGCAAAGCCTACAGGAACAGGGCAAAATCAATTGCAGAAGCGCTTGTAAATGCTGACATGAATCTTGCAGGGTCTGGAAATATTACACTACAGGTAGATGGTGAGGAAATAACTCTTGATGCATCATATTTTACTCTTGAAAAAGAAAGGCTTTTGAAGGGGAAAGCAGTGGACGTCCTTGAAGTTGGAACTTCTACGATCGTAGTTATACGTTAATAATTATGCGTTATCAGAAAAGTTTATAGTCAGCAGATGCCCTATTACCACTAGGGTGAAAATATGACAAATATCAGCGAGATACATGTTACAAAAACGATAGTTAATGAATTCATGGATGATTTCATAGAGAATATTCTTGACAGCGATGTTGTTGTCGTGGGCTCAGGACCATGCGGTGTCACGGCCGCAAAGTACTGTGCAGAAAAAGGTCTTAAGACTGTTATGATCGAGAGGAACATCTATGGCGGCGGAGGTATGTGGCAGGGCGGCTTTCTATTGCCAAAAAATACTGTCGGTGCCCCCGCGAACAAACTGCTTGAAGAGTGCGGTGTAAATCTAAAAGACGCTGGAAATGGACTTTTTGTTTGCGATTCATTTGAGATGGTCTCAAAGATGCTGGTAAGTGCATGTAATGCAGGTGTGAAATTGCTCAACTCTACGAATGTTGAAGACCTGGTACTCAAAGAAGATCATGTTGATGGCGTGGTCATCCAGTGGTATCCGGTACAACAAATGCCTAAATTCATTACATGTATGGACCCGATCGCGATCAGGTCAAAAGTAGTAATTGATGCAACAGGGCATGATTCGTTCCTTGTAAAACGCTTAAGCGAACAGAGATCAGGCATCCCTAAACCTCCGGGCTGCGGTTCACTCTGGGTGGATGAAGCAGAGAAAAAGACGGTGGAACTCACTCATGAGATATATCCTGGTCTTATCGTGGCAGGAATGTCAGCAACCTCAACATACGGCGCTCCGCGCATGGGACCGATATTTGGCGGAATGCTCCTTGCAGGAAAGAAAGCAGCAGAGCTTGCGTATGATAAAATCAGGGGCGTAAGGGTAAAGGGCATGGGAAAGGAAATAAAGATCAGCAACCGTGCGCCTGATGTCCTTGTGACCGAATAAATATAATTTGGGCGAAAGCCCAAACATTTTTCTTTGTTTTTTCCTCTTACGATTATCTTTTTATACTGCCACATCCAATAATTTAATGGAGGTAAAATTATGGCATTTAACATGATGGATAATTGGGGTTATGGAATGATGGGTGGAGGTATGTTGATAGTTGGACTCATATTCTGGATATTGATTCTCGTAGGACTCGTATTGCTCATTAAATACCTGTGGCAGGGCGCCGGAATGAGAGGAGGCCCTGAATCAGCGCTTGAAGTCCTGAAGAAAAGGTACGCAAGAGGAGAGATAAGCAAGGAAGAATTCGAAGAGAAAAAGAAAGACCTGATATGAAATCGCATTACAGCGCTAATATTTGTCATAAAAAGCGCTCTGCGTTCTTATATGAACAAATAAACAACTAACTGAACGAACTGATACGAACTCACGCAATCGGAGTTCGTACGTGTTCGTATTAGTTCGTTGTTTTTCTTTATATTTTTACATTGTCATACATGAACCCTTTTCATTGCAGAATTTGTGTTTTAAATCTCACAAATATATCAATTTTTCAATGCCCCATAGCCTGCCACTGGGTACGTCCGGTGTGACGCGCGGGAATCAACAGATATAATGAGCGCCGAGGTTTCAGTCATAAATGAAAAGATTTAAAGACTTCTAAACAAATATAGTATTAAATATAAATCTGCATACGGTGAAAAATGGTAAATGTTATTTTGAAACTCCCTGATGATCTAAGCTGGATAATAAATAATAAAGAAGGGTTAAAATGGGTAGAGGCAGCTGTCATAAATAGGCTAACAGATATTAAAATTGGAAATCTGCTTGCCGAAAAAAGCGAGTTGCAGGATGAAGATGTAGACGAAATTGATCATATAACTAAACGCTCTCTCTACAATATGATACGGGCTGAATGATGAAATTAGTTTTGGATTCAAATATCATATTTTCTGCCTTAATAAAAAAATCAAAAACAAGAGATATAATCCTGAGCGATTTATTTGAACTTTATGCTCCTGAATACATTTTCAACGAAATAACAAAGCATAAGGAACTCCTATTAAATAAATCCAAACTGGACAGAGGGGATTTTGATGCCCTTCTTTTGTTATTGCAGAAACATATTCACCTTTTATCAAAAGATAAATACAACGAAAAGATGGCTATTGCTGAGGATATTTTAAGGAATATAGATATAACGGACTCGCCGTTCTTAGCTCTTGCTATGGCTTTGAGTTGCTCAATTTGGAGCAATGATGGGCATTTTAAACAATAAGATAAGGTTTTAGTTTATACGACTAAAGATCTGACAATAAAAATCAGTTAAAATCATTACGCGGCGTGCTCCCCCTGTCCCCATAGCTGCCCTGGGGCTACGTCCGCTGTTACGCGCCGGGAATCAATAGAGTCAGTGCGCGCCGAGCATATAAAGAAGCCTCAGCTTTGCAAACTTTGCGGTATAAGGAGCCCGTATTATCAATTTTGGAATATTAAACACACGGCGCCGGGTAACTGCTATAAATCGAAATTAAAAAACCACAGAGTCCTCAGAGGGCACAGAGTAAAAACCACAACTCTCTGTACTCACCGTGTCCTCCGTGGTTATTCTCCTTACACGGGCGCAGGATATTTATTAAAATTTAAATATTAATTTCTCGGCGCGATAGGTTCCCGATGCAGCCGACCTGAATAAAAAACAGAGCAAGAGCACATTCGACAGGATAACAGGATCAACAGGATTCGAACCACAGCTTTCATGAAATCCCCAAGCAGCGCACTCCCCATGTCCCCATAGCCGCCCCGGGTTACGTCCGCTGTGATGCGCCGGGAAGCAAGCGAGTGATGGGCGCCGAGATTTTAGTTAAAATAACGCGCCCAAACCACAGATTTCCAGGAGAAGTATATGTACTTTCAGGCGTCCCTTATCTTAAAAACCTTATCTTTCAAAACAATAAATTTTTTATAGACGTTGGTCGATTTCAACAATGTTTCAAGTAAATGCATCCTTATAGCACTATTTGTGGTGGAAGTCCTAATCAATATTACTCCGCTTGATGGTTTTTCTAATCTGAAAACAAGTTCACCAAAATCCTTATCGTCGGTAATCAAAACTCTTCCTTCTATGTTTGCTTTGTCCAGAACTTCATCATCAGGTGCAGACGGTTTCCAATCACCCACAAAAATAGTATCATATCCTGCAACATTCAATAGATTTGAAAGTCTCTTGCCTGTGCACTCATCTACCAGAAATTTGACTTTCAAGCAACTTCCACCATCGGTATAATTTGTTCTCCTGCTATGACATGTGAAACATAAATCAATGCTGCCTTGATATCTTCTTCTGTAATATTCGGATATTCTTCCAGGATATCGCTTATGGTCATCCCATCCGCCAGTCTATTAAGTATGGCATCTACAGGAATCCTGGTACCTCTAATAATAGGTTTTCCAACCATTATTTTAGGATTTACTACTATTCTTTCTTCCATATTCATAATAGTTGAATTCAAATCTATTATAGTTTTGTGTGATTATTTTGACATGGTTTGGCTTTAATGCAAGGGGTTTCTCAGATATTTCAATTCTGAAACAATTAAGCTATGATAAAATTACCATGCTGCGCCCTCCCCTTGTCCTCATAGCCGCCCCGTGGTTACGTCCGCTGTGACGCGCGGGAATCGATCCGTTCGGTGCGCGCCGAGTATCTAAAGAAGCTCCAGCTTTGCAAACTCGCGGTATAAGGAGCCCGTATTTATCACTTTATGAATATTAAACTCACGACGCCGAATAACTGCCATAAATCGAAATTAAAAAACCACAGAGTCCTCAGAGGGCACAGAGAAAAAACCACAACTCTCTGTACTCACCGTGTCCTCCGTGGTTATTCTCCTTACACGGGCGCAGGGTATTTATTAAAATTTAAATCTTAATTTCTTGGCGCGATAGGTTCCCGATGCAGCCGACATGAACCACAACCAGGGCAAGAGCACATTTCGACAGGATAACAGGATCAACAGGATTCGAACCGCAGCTTTCATGAAATCCCCAAGCAGCGCACTCCCCATGTCCCCATAGCCGCCCCGTGGTTACGTCCGATTGTGACGCGCCGGGGGTCAATGAGTCGATGCGCGCCGGGGTTTCAGTCAAAATAACGCATCTTGGCAATTTGAAACCGCGGATTAACGCTGATGAACGCAGATGTGAAATCCCATTGCGGCGCGAATATTTGGAATAATAAGCACTCACGCTTTGCGTTATTTGCGAACTTTGCGGTGAAAAGCGCTGCATATTTATGCAAATTTTAATATAATTTTTTCGGGCGCAGACATTTTTCCGATGCAGCCGAGATGAATCAAAACCAGAACAAGAGCTTATTTCGACAGGATGGACAGGATTGACAGGATTCGAACCGCCGCTTTCATGAAATTCCAAGGGCGGCGCGCTCCCCCTGTCCCCATAGCTGCCCCGGGATTACGTCCGCTGTGACGCGCCGGGAATCAACAGATATGATGAGCGCCGATGCTTCCGTTATAATGACACGCTCTGGCAATCATAGATCGCTGATGAACCCAGATATTCATGAAATCCCAAGGGCGGCGCGCTCCCCCTGTCCCCATAGCCGCCCCGGGGCTACGTCCGCTGTGACGCGCGGGAATCGGATCCGTTCGGTGCGCGCCGAGTATCTAAAGAAGCCCCAGCTTTGCAAACTTTGCGGTGTAAGGCGCCAGTGTTTATCACTTTATGAATATTAAACTCACGACGCCGAATAACTGCTATAAATCGAAATTAAAAAACCACAGAGTTCTCAGAGGGCACAGAGAAAAAACCACAATTCTCTGTGCTCTCCGTGTCCTCTGTGGTTGATTCTCCTTAGACGGGCGCCGGATATTTATGAGAATATAAATATTAATTTCTCGGCGCAATAGGTTCCCGATGCAGTCGATTTGAAAAAAAAACAGAACAAGTGTACATTTCGACAGGATTACAGGATTGACTGGATTCGAACCTCAGCTTTCATGAAATCCCAAGGGCGGCGCGCTCCCCATGTCCCCATAGCCGTCCGGGTTACGTCCGCTGTTACGCGCCGAAAATCCAGCAAGAATAAGCGCGCTGGAATTCATCAGAGTCGATACGCGCCAAGGGTTTAGTCCAAAATAACCTGCCCAGAATCATAGATTGATATTATTCAATCAGGCTTTTGATTTTTCTGGCTTATACAAGGTTATGGAATCCACTCGTTCAAAATCGGAATCATTTGTTGCGATATTGTTTATCCCATATTGCATTATTGTGGAAAGATGTATCGCATCTGTAGTCAGCAAGCCATATCGCGATCCAAGGTCTATTGATTTCGATATAACTCCTGCATCAACGATCAATATCTTCAAACCGCTGTAAGTGAGTTCTGTCAGATAATCACTGTATTCTCTTACTGGTTTATAGACCTTTGACGAAAAACTGGATTTTTTCATTTCCTTTTTCAGATTTGGCAGAGTGAATTTTTCAAGGTGCTGCGACGCTTGCGCTATGAGTATCTTGAATAAGACTTCATCCATCAGGTGAGGAGTGATCACTGCCTTTATCTTATTGGTTTCGACTTTCCTCAGGAAATCAGTGCAGGAGTCCGCATAAATTGGATCATCCAGCGCATTATATATGAAGATGTTCGCATCAATAAATATGCGTTCATCGCCGACAAAATTGGAGAGAAGCAACTATACACCTTTAGAAGTATGATACAATTCATCCAGTTTTTCGACGGTCAGAGGCGTTTTCTTAACGATTCCCCGAACCCTATCGGTCATTGACCTGGATTTAATGATAATTGTATGGTCTTTCGCAAATACATCCAGATCAGATTCCAATCCGGCTCTTTCTAACAGGCTGTGGTGTATTGTTAAACCCTTTTTGGTTAACTCATAGCCAATAACATCTTCCATTTCAAATCACTGTTATATTATAAGCATTGGAGGGTATAATTCTTATGGTAATTAAATAATTTTTACTGGAAATAGGTTTTTAATGGTTCAAACCGCCGCTTTCATGAAATCCCAAAGGCGGCGCGCCCCCCACGTCCCCATAGCCGCCCCAGGGCTACGTCCTCTGTGACGCGCCTGGAGGTAATCGAGTCGATACGCGAAAGTGGGGAATTTTACAACATGTTGTTGACACTCATGATATTTGTTTTTTCCCCTTTATTTAATCAAAAATAAATATAAATAGCTGTTTTAAACAACAAGATGTATCATTCATATATGAGTCTAATTCAGACCTCATAGTTTGTAATTACAAGTTCTTGAACTTTGTATCTCTTTCCATCAGCCCTTATTAATCGTACAACTTCAAGTTCGTGAATATAAAAATCATCTTTATATAAATATCTAATATATGGAACATCGGCATTAGAAATCATAATATAACATCCCTTTCTATTTAGCATTTTGGCTACGGAAGCTAATTCAGCATGATTTTTTTTATCAAAGCCTTCTTTTGTATAATGTGTGAAATAAGATGTTCCGTTTAATGGAGGATATGGGGGATCAAAATAGATGAAATCTCCTTCTTTCGCATCCTTAACTGCTTCTTTATAATTCTTATGAATTATTTTTGCTTTAGATAATATATTTGACAAATTTAATAAATCATCTTTTGTAGGTAGTGAAGGGGGCTCTTTGTATCCATATGGGACATTGTAAAAACCTTCTTTATTAACCCTCCAAATTCCATTGAAACTCGTTTTATTTAAATAAATAAAAAGAGCAGCTTTTGTGATTGATGGATTAGAAACATTATATTTTTCTCTCATTTTATAATAATAATCTTTACAATTGTTCGATAGATGTTGTTTAAGATACCTTGCAATTAAATCCGGGCGTTTTTTAATAGCTTTATAACATTCTATTAGATCTTTGTTATTATCTGATAAAGTTGCTTTCGAAGTGTTCATACGAAAAAATAAACTTCCAGCTCCTAAGAAGGGCTCATAATACCTGTTACCATTTGTAAAACTTTGGGGTAGATGTTCTTCTAAAAAATTAGCTGTCCGAATCTTTCCGCCTGCCCAGCGTAGAAACGGTTTAGTCTTTTGACGACTTGATTCCGCATCAATTTCTTCCAAATTATTCTACACCCTTTTTCAACCTTGGTATCAATTCGTCATATACACTTGTTAAGTAATCAAGTTGTGAATTACTTATGCCCCCTCTAGGTGGGTGCGCAACAATTTTTCTGATTTCATTTAATTCTACTAACCACGCCAATTTTTTCTTTTTGCCATCATTTTGTTTTGCATTAATTGTAAAAATTTCTCCGAATAAATCTAAATTGTGGGAGATAATCTCTTGCCAATCTATTAGATCTACGAACTTCTCAGGATGACGATATTCACCTGCATTTTGCGCTCTTTGCATAGATGGCACTCTTATTTTTTCAGGGACCCCTTTATGCCACCATTGTTCTATATCTTTGCCAAATTCATCTTTTAAGCGAAAAGTGACATGGTTCATAATCTCTGTTTCAATATTAGAAATCATTTCATAAGCACGGGGATTATTTAAATTGCTTTTACTTTGGATCCACTGTTGAAGACCTTGAGGTTCAAAGTTCTTATGAACTTTATTTATTTCTCCCATCAATTCAAATGTACATGCTCTAAAGCCTGCTTCTCCATAATTGCTACGAAAATCTTGAATGATTTTTGGGGATGCAGTACCTAAATATTGGCAAACTGGCTTTTGATATTTCCAGATTTCTTCAATTACTTCAGAGGGCTTCATTTTTTGAATATCCTGATGATCGACATGTTCTATATGATTTAAAACTGCATAAAGAATACGAAGTAAAGCGATAAGACCACTATTTGTACAAATATAGCCACCCTCTCCACTTCCAACATCCCATTGTTTGCTTAGAGATTCATTAAAATTAATATAATTGGAGAGATAGCCGGATATAATCTTTCTTGAATTAACTAGTGTTTTTTCTAAATCATCCACAAACAAAGGCCCGGGAGTGATAACTTTTGCACTTCTAGAGCCAATGCTGCCTATAAGGTTTCTTTTATAGATCTCTTCAATTAAAGCGGTCGGTGTTATATTCCTTAATTTAGTTTTCCTTCCTTCAATATTTATTATCCTATCTCTTAAAGGTGAATCCGAATTTTCATTTAAATCCTTTACTAATCGCGAAGTTAAAGCTTTTAGCTGTTCGCCCGGATTTTCAGAATTCCAATGGATTGTTGCCCAAAGATCACTAAGTAGATTTTTTGAAACTTTAACTTGTTCACCATTAATATCGATAAATAGTTTTGCTTGAATATTGGGCTCTAGATTTTCAAATGCTAATACAGGCAGGGTAGCCGTCTTTGCTTCTTCTAAATTAGAATACGCAAATAATCTATGTTGTCCATCAATAATCCAAGCTGTCTTGTATTTGTTGGGTATATAAAGAGTCCCAAGTATTGCATTTTTTCCAGCCATTTCAGAGGCAGGTTCAAATCTTAAAGGTCTATCTGTTTGAATATTTATTACGATATTTGTAGGAAAGATCCCCTCTTTTTTTCTAATGTAATCAGCTATTTTTTCTAATCGGTTCTTTTTTGCCATCCTTTGATAGGTTCTGAGGGACTCTTCATTTGATTTACCCCTGTGAGCTATATAAGCAATTTTTAATAATTTTTCCGGTTCAATCACAAAAGAATAAAAATCGGTCTTAGCCATCTTACCCTTAATTGCAGGGATGGGTTCAATCAGATCAGGAATATCTCTACCCGGAAACATATCTGATAGAAATTGATATTTTGATGAACGACCAAAATGGTTTGAAAGGTCTAAATAATATTCAATCATTGACTCGTCCATCACTCTGATATTTGCTGAATTTGCACGTTCTTGGTCATTTTCACTTATATCAATATTTTTAAGTGCAAGAATCCATACTAATTTGAATTTATTCTCATATCCTAGATTCTTATAATGTGAGAAAATTGATAATTCTAAATCGTGGCGTATACCTGCTATCTGATCAATATCTTTATCTAAAGATCGCTTAGTGTGAGGTTTTTCCGCAGATTTACATTCAATAATACAAATACATTGTTCATCCCTTGCGAATACATCAATTTGTTTAGTAAGAGTCGATCCTTTTCTTGATATAGAAAAATCATGATCCTTATTCATTTCATCGAATCCCATTTTATAAAAAATACACCATACTTCATCTTCAAACCCTACAGGGATATCTTTTAATTTTCTTAATCTAAGAGATTTCTTGCTGCCGCGTCCGATTTTTGCCCACCCTTCATCTAAGAACGGCTGAATGTCCTGTGGAACAATTGTTTTATAGATATATTTAACATTATTCTTTTTAAAAGCTTGAATTAAATCTTTTCCTGAAACAAGTCCATCTAAATTTATCGTCTCATTATTCACCTCATTTTTTTTCAATTTAACTCACCTTCTCTAATACCTAATTTTTGGGATTTGTATTTTTTTAGTACCGAGATACTAATAAGCATAATTATTATATATTTCTGTTGTATCACAATATTTTTTAATATATTTTGGTTGTTAATATCAAAAAGTAGTTATTTGGGGAAATAAATATAAAGCTCCGCCCCAACTGGAAGATCTCGCAATCCGCTCCCCCTCCCGAGGCGCGACTCGGGATGGTGGGTTCAGGCACAAAGCTTGTAGAATGCAAACTTCTTGGACGGCGCGCTGTGGGCGTGGGCATAAACACGGATGCGGTCATTGTGGCGCGAAACAGGCTGGACTTTTCTTACGCGCCGCTGGATGCTCGTTTAGACTTTCACTCATTTCTGCACCGAGCTTATCAAGGATCATGCCGGCAGATGCAAAGTTCCCGGCGACTTCAAGATATTCGAGGCTTGATCATACATAGTGATATATATCATAATATCATACTATATGTAATATTGTGATATAAATGAGAATGAGTATCCTGCTCAAAAAACTTCGTATAGAAAATAAAGAGTTTGTCACGTCAAATGAGTTGGAACTATACTGCAAATCAATGAAATTGGACTATACCACAGTGATCCGATATTTCATTGCACAGGGCTATCTGACAAGGATATTCAGAGGAATATTCTATATAAATACCCTTGATGAAATGAAGCTTGGAAGGAGCAAATACAGCCATCTGGAACTCGTAGCAAAGGGGCTGGAATTAAAGAATGTGAGAAACTGGTATTTTGGGCTGCACACCGCACTGAAACTTAATAATATGACCCATGAATATTTTGCAGTGGAGGATGTTATCAATGATGCGCTGTTCAGGGCAAAACCAATAAACATAGCTGGCTACAAATTCAAGTTCACCAGGCTATCGCCTTCGATGGTTGGCTTTGGAATAAATAAAAAAGATGAGATGATCAGATATTCAGACCCTGAGAAGACTGTTCTTGACTTCATATACATTTGGAGGTATAACGGAGTCCCCAACGACAAGATAGTCCTTGATATATCCGAATGGGCTAAGCAGGGTTCAAAAGAGAAATTGATGAACTACGCAAAGAAGTATCCGAAAACAGTGACTGAAATAGTGGGGAGAGTGATCGGGTGAGGGCTGATTTTGTAAATGAAGTTGCCAGGATCCTCGACATCAAGAGGAAGGATTTGATCGAGAAGGACCTTATCCTCCACCAGATATTACTCGACCTCTCAGGTGACAGGTTTTTCACTGTAAACGTACTCTTCAAAGGGGGGCACTTGCCTCATAAAGTCGTATTTCGGCTATCTGAGATTCTCCGAGGACATAGACTTCACATGGAAAGACCAGGGCGTGTTCGAAGGAATGTCGCAGAAGGCTATCCGGGCTTACTTATCCAGAGTAATTGACAATATAGGTGAAATTTTTGAGGAAATTGCCAAAAAAAGAGGGTTGGATTTTAAATGTGAAAAAAGCAATCCCGATTATATCGAGTTCGGCGGGAGCAACAAAACATGCACATTCAAAATCTGGTACATGGCTGAAGTACTCAAGCGCCGCAGCTTCCTTAAAGTGCAGATCGACTTTGTCGAAAGCATGTGCTTTCCTCCCGGGGAAGCAGAACTGAGCGGGTTGCTTACAGGCGAGCACGAGGAGCTTGAGGCGCTGTTCACTGAATATGCAGACTATACCAGAAAGATAACTTTCAGCATTTACGACATTCGCGAGATACTGAGCGAAAAAGTCAGGGCACTTCTTACAAGGGAGGGAACGAAGGCAAGGGATTTCCTGGATGTTTATTTTATTTGCAGGCGCTTAGGGATCAAATTGGAGGGTGTGGGGGAGTGCATAGTCAGCAAGACGAACTTTGCAATTGAGCTCTATGACAAGTACCGGTTCAATCTCAAAGAGAAAAATGCCCTCTTACAATCAGGAAAGATCTTTGATTGGGGCAAAGAGCGGGACTTGCTTTTGTCAGAGATAGATGAGACGGATTTCTACTCCTTTCTCAGCGAGTTCCAGTTTTTCCTGAAGAGGATCATAAAGAATATAGGGTAAGAAACGGGATTTTTCTTATGCGCCGCTGGATGCTGATTATGTGGCGCCTGATTAAAACGTATGTTGGGGATGCGCGCTCACTTGACCTGGTCGAGCCTGAATCCATCGACCTCATCGCCACGCATCCTCCTTATGCCAGCATCATCCCCTATTGCCATGACCATGAGGGCGACCTGTCAAGCGTTCATAACATTGCTGAATTCGCCGCAAAGATGGGTAAGGTCGCAGGGGAGTGCATGCGCGTCCTCAGTCCGGGAAAGCACTGCGCCACCCTCATGGGTGATTCACGCAGGAACAAGCATTTTATCCTAATAACGCCACGGGTGCTGATGAGTTTCCTTGAGGCGGGTTTCATTCTCAGGGAGGATATCATCAAGATGCAGTGGAAGATGAAAAGCACACGGGAGAAGTGGTTCGGGAAGAAGTACGATTTTTACCTGATAAGGCATGAGCACCTGTACGTGCTCAGGAAACCAGATGCGGGGGAGAGGACGACGAAATTTAAGGAGAGTATGAAATGGTGGTAGGCGGCAGTACATTAAATCATTCGAAAACTTTAGATAATATAAAATCCAAAGTGTTAGATATGACTGTTATACATATAAAAGACGATACAAAAGAACTTTTAATGAAATTTATGGCAGAAATCCGACCCAAAGAGAAAAAAAGAGTCTCCTATGATGAGACTATAAAATATTTACTTACAAGGGGAAAACAAAAAAATAAAAAAAGCCTATTACCTCTTTTTGGGTGCATTGAGAAAGAACAGGCTTATAAAGATCTGGAGGAGTTGAAATTACTGGATGAAAAAAGATTTGAGCGATTATCCCGGAGTCGTAGTTGATACCGGCGTCTGGATAGAATATTTCATAGAAACAACACTCGGTAAAAAATTCAAAGAAAAAATAGTTGAAGGCCGAATTTCGATATACATAAGTGAAACCGTAGTTTCTGAGATATTTTATGTTTTATGCAGGCAGAAAGGGTCTCAAGAAGCAAAAAGGAAGCTTGATATGGTTTTAGACGGGGCTGAAGTTATCGAGAGCAGAGAGATTCAAATGATCGCTGGAAAATATAAGTGTGAACGTGCAATTTCACTTTCGGATTGTTTCACAATAGCCGTTTCGAAAAATATGGGTTATCCTGCACTGTTTAAAGAGGAAGACGAAATAAGTAAAGAACTCAAAAAAAAGCCTTTGATATTGAGCTCTTTTTCTTAGAAGATATCTGAATTCGCCCCCTCCCTCTCCCCTCCCGAAATCACAATCGTCTGGAGATTCCTCGACCGCGGCGACCGGGCTAAACACGTTGGAAATTTCAGGGGCAACTGGTCGCCATACATCCCGTGCAACCTCATTTTGCGCTACACTGCGCCCGGTGAGCCTGTACTTGACCAGATGATGGATTCGGACACGATGCTTGTGGAATGCAAACTTCTCGGTCGGCGTGGGGGCAGATATTATAATTATCTGCCGAACTTGTGACAAAAAACAACTAACCGAAACGAACTCAAAACGAACTCTTGCGGCGAGTTCGTTTAAGTTCGCATGAGTTCGATGTTGAAAAAAATGTACTGCGGGAAAAGATACTGCAGGACTGCACACTGCGGGAATTGCAGCATAACAATTATAACAGAATAATGATATAGAAATATAATACCATGGCAAATCTGGCAAAAAAAGAATTAATAATGCGTGAAATGGAACATATTCCAGAGCCTCTTTTCAATGAAATACTGGATTTTATCTATTTTCTCAAAACAAAGGCATTGAAGGAGAAACTGGAAACAGCAATTGCCAGTGAATCTTCCCTGAAAAAAGATTGGTTGAGGGAAGAAGAGGATAATGCATGGCAAGATTTGTAAAAGGGGATGTAGTTGTCGTTCCTTTTCCATTTTCAGATCTATCACAATCAAAAAGACGCCCGGCCCTGGTCATTGCAGAGTTGACAGGGAAAGACGTAATTTTATGTCAAATAACCAGCCAATGGATAAATGATGAATATGGTATTCGGATTGATAATAAGGACTTTGATGAAGGCTCTCTCAACCAAAGAAGCCCCTAAATCTTGGAAATATTTAAAAGGCCATTCGGCATACGAGGATAAAGTAAGTTTTTGCAGATGGTGAAAAGCATTATTCGGGTATCAGAGCATGCATTGAAGAGAATAAAAGAGCGGTATATCGATCTTGAACTTATTGAGCAAGTCATTCAAGAGCCTCTTGAAGTCGTCGATGTCAAGTTTGGACGAAAAGCAGCTTGCAGAAAACTTGATGATCATTATTTGGTTGTAATTTTTGAAGAGCAGAAGGATGAAATAGTTATAGTAACAGTATTGAAAGTAGATGAAGTGAGATTAAATAGATATGGTTTCAGTAGAATTTGACTCTGAAGTAAATGCAATGTACATTCGCTTTAAAAAGGGTAAAGTGGATAAATCTGAGCCATTAGCAGACAATGTCATCGTCGATATTGATAAAAATGGAAAAGCAATAGGTATAGAGATTTTACTTCCAAAAGAAGATTTAAGGATATCAAATATTGTTTCTGAGGCTTTGAAGGTAGAAGCATAATTGAGGCATATCCAGCCTAAGGTGTTTTTTCCAAATTACCAGGTACACACGTATGGCACGCCTGCCATACTTGGATGCGACGTCAACTGGCGCAACGGTTGTTTGGAACTACACAGGCAACTCTCCATACATTCTCTGCAACCTCATTTTGCGCTGCACACAGCCCGGTGAAGGGCATTCTTCACATATCCTGAAAAGGGATTCACAGAAAGTGAACTTGAAAGGATAGCGGGAATACCGCAGGCAAGCGTTCACAGGAACGTAAAATCTCTCATGGACAATGGATTGCTCGACAGAAAGCGAATCGGTAAAGCAAATCTATATTCACTGAACAAATATGATAGAAGATATTTTTATAGTCTGCAAAGGAGAAAAGTCAAAATTAGATGATAAACTGACAGATCTGACAAATATTTCTCAAAATAAATTCGGCAATCCTGTATCACTGATGATAAAATACAAGGAAGAACTTCAAGACTTGAAAACCAGATCAATTTTCAGGGAAATAAAAAACGGGGAAATCATCTTCAAGAGAGAGGGATTAGAATGGTAAAAGGTATAGGACTCTTACGAGAGGTGTAATGGACCCGGCGGGATTCGAACCCGCGGCCTTTGCGTTGCGAACGCAACGATCTACCCCTGATCTACAGGCCCGAAAAATAGAGAAATGGGTTTATTCTTTTTCTACATCCTGCCCAGTTCTTCAACTGAAACGCTTTCTACACCGTTGACTTTGCTGAATACTTCTTCGACTTTCTCAGTTCCGCCTTCGATATCGCCGACTTTTACAACTACCATTAAGGCTTTCAAGCCGAATGCGACAGGTTCTTCTGAGAATCCGTGAATTCGCGCTCCTTTTGGGACAGCTTTTGTCAGGGCGTCTTTGAGCGTATTAAGATCAACATCCATGCCCGAAGGCATTACTCTTATTTTTGCTGCTACTTCTCCCATTATACTCACGGCCCTTCAAATCCGCATACAGGGCATTTATATGAATTGCTCTGGTGCCTGCAAGCTGTGCATCTTCCGATCTCATTACCGCATTGCGGGCATGGAAATCGTGCATAACCACGTTCAATAAGATTAACTCCGCATGAAACACAAATTGTTGCTTTTTCTTTTCTTGGCATAATATTCTCCTTATGTTGGGACTTCAATACACATCCTAAAGCTATTAAATTTATCCTTTAATAAGAGTTCCTGTAATATTGCCTTTTAATGCATTTACCACCCTTCCCGGACAGTTTCCATTAATGATCTCGCAATTCATGTTATTCTTCATGAGAAAATCCGGAAGTTCCGCATCCACACAGGTCTTGATACCAATGAGTTCCTCTGCTTTGAGTTCATTTTGAAGTGCACCTTTCAGGTAAATACCATCAACATCTGTGACCTTGATATATCTTGCCCTGAGCTTGAACGCGACCCATGCAGCAATTGTATCTGAGGTCACATCCCATGTGTGGGAAAGTTCATCATTGCTCTTAAGGAGGTTGTATGGAAGTAGAACGTAAGTGCCGCTTCCTGGAATTTTCAGGTTGTCGATTCGTTTTGCATCCGTTCCATCAGCCAGATAATATCCATATTGCTCCATAGCAAGTATTGCCATCCAGTGCGCAGCTTCTTGCGATGGATTGACCTTGCGCACGGTGTCCGCGAATATTGAGCCACCCGGGACGATGAGAATAGTTTCCCCGGTTGAACTGGTGTATTCAATCAGGTCTTTTATAATTCTTTTTGCGCTATGGATCAGGCTTCCGCCGAGTTTTAGTATTATCATGATTTTATGATCAGATTCATTCTCGCATTAATGTAACCGATGCTATGATTTATAGTTATATAAAATTTAAAAAAATAACTGTGCAGGTTGCTAAGCTAAATTTGATATAAAGCAACCTGCAATCAGCAATTAGACTTACTATTTCCCCAATTCCTTCAATCGCTCAAGGTTTGCCTTTGCCTCATCAACAGCTTTTTTCTGCTGTTTTTCAAGCTGGGTAACAATATCCTTAAAACCAACTTTGAGCGAATATATCTTGTATGGTCTTCCTTTTCCAGGCGTCTTCTCTTCCCGTTCATCTATCCAGTCGCGTTCTTTTAACTGCCTCATGGCAATACTGACTTCGGGCTGGCGTAACCTGGCTACTCTTTCGAGATCTACCGAGGTTGCAGAATTCATATTCTGAAGATAGGTAAGGCTCATTGCGACATTTCGGCTCATTCCAAGGGAAATAAGTATATCTGCGATCTCTTCGTCTTTTTCATCAAGCTGTTTAATCTTAAGGGCTTTCATATTTACTCCAGAAATATATTATGTTCCGATATTATTTTAATCTTTCGATATGAAAAATAATAACAGATGTTTGAAATCCTACAATCCCAATTCTGCTCTCTTCAAATCGCTCTTTTTCTTCTCAAGGAACGAATAAACAGGGCCATGGGCTGACCCTTCAAGAAGCATATTGATACCCGTTCTTGCTACGGTATTCTGCTCCGGATACCCGATCAAGCTTATTGTTTTCCCATAAACGGAGATATATGCGTTAGTCAGGGTCTCAAATATCTCCCTTGTTTTGCCATCCTTCCCGATTAGTCTACCCCTTATCCTCATGAGGTCTTTTTCTGTCCTTGCGATATTTGAAAGGTCTATTGTTTCAAACATAAGTAGGTCATGGTCAAACAATTTCAAAGCCTTTTCAGGGCTAAAACCCCTTGCTATAGCCTGTACGACTTCCTTTGCGCGCATTCCCATAAGAGGGTCAGTCGGGTTTGCAATTTCCACATCCCCGCTTTCACTATCAATATTTAATGTTGCGGTTGATTTTTTTTCAATGAGTTCTTTAGTCTGGCCTTTCGGGCCAACAAGGACCGCTATTCTTTCAAGTGGTATTTTAATATGCTCTGTCATTGTCTTCCTCTTTATTTTTCTTTATAATTGAAATAATATCATCTTCATTTACAGGAATATTTAATTTTCCGAAAAAGCGAGCAATGTTTGCAACATCGCGCCGCAGGTAAGTTTCTGCATTGAAATGACTGGTCAGGACAGACTGTCCCATATCAATTATTACCGGTTCCATTTTATTCATGTCGACCAATATATTGTATTCACTAAGGTCTGCATGGACAAGCTTTGCCTTTGAATACAACCTGTTCATATAATCGACCAGCAAGTTAAAAATATGCGATGCTTCCTCTGTTGTCAGTTTAACATCTTTCAGTTGAGGCATCGGAACACCATCGTTCCCAATAAATTCCATTAACAATATGTTCCTCTGTGTGATATAGGGTTTTGGCACCCTTACCCCGGCCTCTTCTGCACGTTTCAGGTTTTTGAATTCTTTTTTCGTCCATGCAAGAATGATATCTTTCCTGGCATGCCTGATCCCCTGGAACCTGGGGTCTCCCAGAATGTAGTCTTTCATGGAATTAAAATTAGCAGTGGATATCATGTAAATCTTTACTGCGACTTCGGAGATATCATCTTTTTTTGCTATGGCATGGAAAAGATTTGCTTCTTTCCCTGTACTGAAACAACCTCCAAGCGCATCAATATAACCTTTTTTTGAAAGGTCATAGAGAGCCATCAATGTGGCTGTGTCAAAAACATCGTCAAATACTTGTTTCAGATCGGAATCTTTTAACCGCATGCGGAATTCATCGACTTTCTCATCCATGCGGGAAAGCTTCTTATCACTGGCCATAGGCTTAATTTAACTTTTCAAAAATCCCTTTCTCTCAAGCCAGTTTACCTGTGGTCCGCTGTATTTCCAGATTATATCAGCTTTTTCGGTCTGGAAAGACCATGGCACAACTATAACAACATCCCCTTCCCTTATCCAGGTACTTTTTTTCATTTTTCCGGGAATGCGGGTGATCCTTACTACGCCATCCATACACCTTACGCGCAGTTTATTAGCCCCCAACAGACTTTCAACAGTGCCCAGCACTTCGCCCGCTTTTTTTTGCGGCACCCGAACTCTTGTAAATTCTTCTGGTTGCTGGCTGTTATTGTCTCGCCTATTCAGTTTAACACCTCTTCATTCATACACTTTATTGTCTTGGCTGTATGTAAAGGTTACTGACAATATAATAAATAAAAATAATATATAAAAAATATTTAAAATTATCCGATACTTATTTTAGAAACTAATTTAATGAAGTCTTATAAAAATGTCTGAAATCTCTATTCTTGGAATTGAAGGGACGGCATGGAACCTGAGCGCAGCAATTGTTGATGAAAAAGATGTTATTGTAGAAACTACGGCCACATATCGCCCCGCTGCTGGTGGCATCCATCCCCGTGAAGCTGCGCAGCATCATGCAGATCATATTACAAAAGTGGTAAGTGAAACCATGGAAAAAGGAGGACGAAAAGTAGATGCAGTGGCATTTTCCCAGGGCCCCGGACTTGGGCCTTGTCTTCGTACAGTTGCAACAGCGGCAAGAGCACTTGCATTATCGCTTGATGTTCCACTGATCGGGGTGAACCACTGCATTGCGCATATTGAGGTAGGGAGATGGAAAACGCAAGCTTTAGACCCGGTGACATTATACGTGAGTGGCGCGAACTCACAGGTGCTTGCATACAGGAAAAGCCATTACAGAGTATTCGGGGAGACGCTTGATATCGGAATCGGTAACGCCCTTGACAAGTTCGCAAGATCGGTCGGGTTGGCGCATCCCGGAGGACCAAAAGTAGAAGAACTTGCAAAGAAGGCTTCACAGTATATCCAGCTGCCGTATACTGTAAAAGGCATGGATTTCTCATTCTCGGGATTGACAACAGCTGCCCAGGAATCAGCCAAAAAATACCCTCTGCCTGATGTTTGCCGTTCATTCCAGGAAACTGCTTTTGCAATGCTTGTGGAAGTAACGGAACGTGCTGTTGCACATACAGGAAAATGTGAAGTCCTGCTTGCAGGCGGCGTGGGGGCGAATTCACGCCTTCGTGAGATGCTCACTATCATGTGTGAGGACAGGAATATTGATTTTTATGTGCCGGAAAAGAGGTTCATGGGCGATAACGGCGCAATGATCGCTTATCTTGGTCTCCTGATGTATAAATCGGGATACAGGACATCGATCGCGGAATCTAAGGTCAATCCCAGCTTCAGGCCAGATGAAGCAGTGGTGGGGTGGAATCCGAACGCCGTTGATGTTTTCAAAGAAGAAAAGCCTGGCCAGCAGGGAAAAATCGCAAGCGGCGCCGAAGCTGTGATCACACTTTCCGGGAATACGATCGCCAAGACAAGGATATCGAAACGCTACCGCCTCAGGGATATAGATGAAACCTTACGCAGGGAAAGAACACGAAATGAAGCAAGACTTATTTCAGAGGCGCGGCGGTGCGGTGTTCCAACACCCATCATCAGGGACATTTCTGATTTTGAAATAAAAATGGAATACATAGACGGGATAGCCCTGAAAAAAGTAATTACGCCTTCGCTGAGCGAACAGACAGGAGAACTGATAGGGCGCCTGCACACATATGGAATAATTCATGGCGACCTTACAACTTCCAATATTTTATTCAGGGATGATAAACTCTATCTGATCGATTTCGGGCTGGCTTATCTTGATAAAACTGTGGAAGCACGGGGGGTTGATGTGCATGTGCTTTTCCAGACATTTGAGAGCACACATGAGTTCCATGAAGAGCTTATTGAGGCTTTTAAAAAGGGATATGCACGGACTTTTGCGGGTGCGGATGAGGTTCTGAGCAGAGTGAGGGATATTGAGGGAAGGGGGAGATACGCGTGATTGAAATGCAAATTGAGATTTTCTTTTGGAACTAGCCGCAGGATCTTGCCTCTGTCGGTATCACGGTCACAACAACAATCTTTATCTTATTCCAGCCTGAAATCAGCATGCAATGTTCATCAAACAGCTTGATTTTTTCAGGGAGACACTATAAATGAAATTCGCCGCAAGCGCAGCAATGCTTGCTTATTTTAGTACTCTGGAAACAGAGCTTAACCGCGCTATCGAGCTGGCCAATCGCGCACGGGTTAACGGCGCCGACCCGACTCCAGGCATCGAAATACCAATAGCAAAGGACCTTGCAGACAGGGTCGAAAAACTTCTTTCTATCGAGGGCGTCGCAAAAAAGCTCAGGGAACTTGAAACCACGATGTCGCGTGAGGAAGCAGCACTCCAGGTGGCAATTGCTGTTGCCAAGGGTGAGATCAAAACCTTTGAATCGAACAGGGATGCCATAGAAGCTGCTGTGAGGGTTGCAATGGCAGTCCTGACAGAAGGCGTAGTGGCTGCGCCTATCGAGGGCATTGCCAAGATCGACCTGGCAAAAAACGACGACGGTACCGATTATATCAGGATATATTATGCAGGCCCGATAAGGAGCGCTGGCGGCACCGCGCAGGCGTTGTCGGTGCTTGCTGCCGATTATGTGCGCGCGAACCTGGGAATCGCACGTTTTGTCCCGCGGCCCGAGGAAGTTGAGCGATATGTTGAAGAGATCACGGCATACAGGCGCGTAGCGAATTTACAGTATCTTCCGTCAGATGATGAGATCCGCCTCATAGTCAGGAACTGCCCGATATGCATTGATGGTGAACCCACGGAGGAAGCCGAAGTTGAAGGACGGCGTGACCTTGCGCGTATAGAGACGAACAGGATCAGGGGCGGCATGGCACTTGTTATTGCTGAAGGCATTGCTCTCAAGGCACCAAAAGTGAAAAAGCACGTTGATAAGCTCAAACTTGAAGGCTGGGACTGGCTTGATAAATTCGTGGTCACTGTAAAAACCGATGATGCATCGGCTCAGCTTAAGCCTAAGGATAAGTACCTGCAGGATCTGATCGCGGGCCGGCCCGTTTTTTCATATCCTTCAAGACCAGGCGGCTTCAGGCTAAGGTACGGCAGGGGCAGGAACACGAGTTTTGCAGCCGCAGGTATCAGTCCAGCCACGATGGCATTGATGGATGATTTTATTGCAGCTGGCACCCAGATAAAAGTCGAGCGCCCCGGAAAAGCCGCAGGTATAGCCCCTGTAGATACCATTGATGGTCCTACCGTGCGCCTGTTCAATGGGGATGTACTGAGTATCAAGACTGAAGAGGAAGCAAAAAAAATACGGCCATCCGTGCAGCAAATCCTTGATATCGGGGAGATACTGATCAATTTCGGGGATTTTCTTGAGAATAACCATCCTCTTGTGCCATCATCCTATTGTTATGAATGGTGGCTCCAGGAGCTTGCTGCAAAAACATCAATAAAGGAACCTGGCGACCTGAAAAATCCCAATGCCGAAAAAGCGCTTTTTTTATCAGATACTTATAAAGTGCCGCTGCATCCTAAATATACATACCTCTGGCATGATATTTCAATTGATGAGTTTTCCCGGCTTGCTGAATATATCAGGATAAATGGAAAATATTCTGACAAACTAACATTTCCGAATGATGACAAAATAAAAACCATCCTTGAAGTCCTGCTTGTCCCTCATATAGTCCGTGAGAAGGTGGTTTTCATTGATGAACCGCTTCCCCTGATGAGATGTCTTGGGCTTGATACGACTCTTAAAAAGAACTGGATAAATACTGAATCCAATATCCTGGATACGGTCTCAAAAGCAAGCGGGATAACTATCAGAGCCCGTGCTCCTATCAGGATCGGGGCACGGATGGGACGTCCTGAGAAATCTGATAAGCGCGAAATGAAACCTGCGCCGCATGTGCTTTTTCCCATCGGGGGAGCTGGAGGCAAGAGGCGCTCACTTGTAGATGTGAAAGATTTCGTGGATGATGAAGAGGACAAAGAGAAGAATAATGAATTCAGGAACAGCGAGTTCCAGACAGGACTTACATACCAGAAAGGAAAAGTCGGGACAATAAACGTCCAGATTGGAAGCCGCATATGCCCGGCATGTAAGAACAGGACTTTCAAGAACAAGTGCACATGCGGAAAGTTCACCCATCCGCTTTTTAAATGTGAGTCATGTGGAATTGAAATAAAGACGCCGTTTATGGGGACTAATACCAATCCGCCATGTCCTAAATGCAAAAAAGAAACTACCTCTGTCACTGAAATGGATATTGATTTCATATCAGAATACCAGAAAGCACTTGATAATGTTGGGGAAAGGGATGTTTACAAACCAAAAGGTGTTCTTGGCCTTACTTCAAAGAATAAGACGCCTGAACCACTGGAAAAAGGGGTGCTCAGGGCAAAGCATGATGTCGTGATGTTCAAGGACGGGACTGTGAGGTATGACCTCTCGGATATGCCTCTAACACACATTAAACCCGGAGAACTCGGTGTTTCGGTTTTGAAATTTAAAGAACTTGGTTATATTAATGACACATATGGAAATCCGCTTGTTGATGAGAACCAGATCCTCGAACTTAAAGTGCAGGATATTGTTGTTTCAAAGGATTGCGCTGAATACCTTCTGAAAACCGCGAGATTCATTGATGACCTTTTAACGAGATATTATAAAGTTGAATCTTATTATAATATCGAAAGAATCGATGATCTGATCGGGAAATTGGTGATAGGTCTTGCTCCCCACACCTCGGCTGGAGTTCTTGCCCGTCTTGTGGGCTTTACTACAGCGTCTGTTGGTTATGGGCATCCGTTCTTCCATGCTGCTAAGAGACGTAACTGCTTCCAGGGAGATGAAAAATTATTGGTTCAAAGAGGAGAGGGTTTTGAACTTTTAACGATCCGCGAACTTGTTGAAAGCAACCTTATCGAAGATATCGAAACAGATAATTTTGGAACTGAATACAGGAAAATAAACGGCCTGAGAACATTTGCTTTTAACATAAAAATGAAAAAGTTCGAATTGGCAGATATAACACATGTTTCAAAACATATTGCCCCTGAAAAGCTGATCGAAATAAAAACCAAAAGCGGCAGAAAGATAGTGGTGACAAAGGATCATACTTTCCCGGATAGTTCAGGAGAAAAAGTGAGGGCGCCGGATGTAGACGAATTATTGATCCCCTGGAACATCAAAAGACCTCTTATCGAAGGTAAAGAGAATATTGACCTGCTCTCGATAACAGACGCGCAGGACGTAATGATAAGAACAGATTGTGATGTTTTCGAGGATGACGTACAATTTTCGCAGATAAGCAATAATCTTGGAATGAGTTATAAGACATTTACTAATTACATTTACAGGAAATCATATCCATTAGAGATAATCAATAGATTCAATCATGGAGTGATCGATGCAGGCAATTATTTATTGGGGAGCAAAAGAGACAAGGCTTCTATAAAGCCCAGCATAACGGTGAACGAAGATTTCTTATCACTGTTAGGATTTTATTTAGCAGAAGGGTTTATTAAAAAGAATCAAAATAATTGTCATCAGGTATCTATAACCGCTACTAAAGAATGGGCCCGATGCATCTTAGAAGAAAAAATAAATGCTGTTTTTGGTTTGTCTCCCAGTATTTCAGGAAATCATGTAACGATATGCTCAAGATTTGTCCTTGAACTTTTTGAAGAACTGAAGATCGGCAAAGATGCCAAAACAAAAAGGGTTCCAGACTTTGTGTATGCCCTGCCAGAGGAAAAAATAAGCGCATTTTTGGGAGGTTATTTCACAGGAGATGGCTCGTGTTCCCTGCAAAGCACTTTAGAGGTCAATGTAACTTCAGTAAATAAATGGCTAATTGATGGGATGTCTTTTCTCCTGATGTTTTCCGGGATCAAGCACTCAATTTATGAGGAAGAACGGGAAGTAAAAAGTGACCTCATTCTAAAATTCTACGGAAAACCGAAATTGATCCATTCGTATAAAATAAGAATCTATGGAAGTCAGGCAAGAAAATTCATTGAAGACATAGGCTTCCTTGGTGAAAAACAAAAGTATGCGCAAGATTTGCTCAAAAAATGGCTGGCTAAAGAAGGTCAGACAAGAACCAATTTTGATGAAGATGTGTTCATTGATAAAGTTGTAGAAAAAAAAGAGATTAAGTCTAATGATAAATATGTGTATAATCTGACTGTCGATACCCATCACACCCTCATTTGCTCAGGAATTACCACATTTCAGTGCGACGGTGACGAAGACTGCGTGATGCTCTTGATGGACGGCCTCCTGAACTTCTCCCGTTCATACTTACCCGACAGGCGCGGCGGACAGATGGATGCGCCTCTTGTTCTGACTTCGCGCATTGATCCGAATGAGGTGGATAAGGAGGCGCATAATGTGGATGTGCTTTTCCAGTATCCTCTTGCGTTCTATGAGGCAACGCTCAAGTTCGCAAATGCCAAAGACCTTGTCAAGATCATGGATACTGTTAGCGGACGGCTTGGCACTCCAGGGCAGTATGAGGGCTTCGGTTTCACCCATGATACTGCAAATATAGCAGCAGGCCCGAGGAACAGCGCTTACAAGACCCTGGGGACGATGATCGAAAAAATGGAGGCACAGCTTGGGCTTGCCAGGAAAATAAAAGCAGTAGACCCGACTGATGTCGCAGAAAGAGTTATAAATTCTCATTTCCTGCCCGACCTTATCGGGAACCTGCGCTCCTTCTCGAAACAGAAAGTAAGATGCACTAAATGCAATGCCAAATACAGGCGCCCGCCCCTGCAGGGGACATGCCCCAGGTGCGGAGGGAATATCGTGCTTACGGTGCATGAGGGCTCGGTACGAAAATATCTTGAGACGAGCTTGCGCATCGCGGATGAGTATAATGTGCGGCATTACACGAAGCAGAGGCTTGAGCTGCTTGAGATAGAGATGAGGTCGCTGTTTGAGAGCGATAAGGTGAAGCAGAAGGGACTTGCGGATTTTATGTGAATATCATTCCAGAAATTTATAAATACAACCGAATTAATTTTCGACGCTTCGCAAAACCTCAAGATATGCAATAAATATATATTCTATAGTAACACATGTGTTACATATGGATACTACGATACGGAATATTGATCCTTTTGTTTATAAAAAATTAAAAACAAAAGCTGCGCAAGAGGGCATCTCCATCGGGGAAGCAGTAACAAAGGCAATCAGCGAATGGTTAGGGCTTCCAAAGAATAAGAAGAGAAGCATCATTGAGATCAAACCGGAGCATTTTGGACACCAATATCGGAACCTGAGTGAAGAGATAGATGAAGTCTTATATAAACAGGAGCAAGCTTGATATTCCTTGATTCCAGCGCGATCATCGCTTATAAGAATGCGGATGATATAAATCACAAAAAGGCTTCAAATATCTTTCAAAAACTTAGTGCAGGGGATTACGGAATCGGGGTAATATCGGAATTCGTGTTCTCGGAAGTCACAACAGTGCTTGCACTCCGTAAAAGTATGGATGCTGCAAAGGAAGTGGGAAATGTCCTGCTTGAGGCAAAGGAAATCGAAATAATGAAAGCAAGCGATGTGTTTGAAAGGTCATGGGAGATTTTTTCGAATCAAGAGAATACTGGTTTGAGTTTTGTGGATGCTTCAAATCTTGCCTGTATGGAGATAAGGAAAATCAGAAAGATAGCAACTTTTGATAAGGATTTTTTAAAAATAAGGTCGGTTGAGGTTGTGAATGGCTGAAGATACAAATACAGGCGCCCGCCTCTGCAGGGGACATGCCCCAGGTGTGGCGGGAATATCGTGCTGACGGTGCATGAGGGCTCGGTAAGGAAGTATCTTGAGACGAGCCTGCGAATTGCGGATGAGTATAATGTGCAGCATTATACGAAGCAGAGGCTTGAGCTGCTTGAGATCGAGATGAAGTCGCTGTTTGAGAGCGATAAGGTGAAGCAGAAGGGGCTGGCGGATTTTATGTGAGTAATAGAAAAAAGGAGTTGTAAAATGCCAGAATGTATTAAATGTGGTGAATTTACTAAATTCAATGGTGGACTTTGTTCAAAATGTTATGCTGAAAAACAAAAAACCAATGATAAATCCTATTATCCCAAAGAAAACGATGTAAGAGCAGATAATGGAGGCTTAACTGATCGCGATTATAATTATCGATACGGAATGATTAAAGGCAGAATTGCTGAAACATTAGTACAAGAATTATTTTTGGCTTTAGGATATTCTGTTTTCAGGTATGGAATGGAAAATACCATACCGGGAATTATGGAACTATTGAAGGGAGTTAGAACAGACGTAGCAAATGAAATACGAAGAATGCCTGATTTTGTGGTTCAAAATCCAAAGAACGGAGACGTATATTTTGTTGAAGTGAAATTTAGAGCAAGCGAAGAATTCAGTCTGAAAGATTTGCCTAAAGATTATCCTTATAGAAATGCCTATATAATTCTTGTATCAAAAAAACATATTAAATGTGTAACGGTTGAGGAATTAGAAGCTGGAGAACAAATTACACCGAGTTCAAGAAATTATTTGGGAAATCGCAAAGAGTTTGATTTAGACAAACAAACAATCATAGACTTTTGTGATTTTGCAGTTCAATTTTTCCAGACAGTATAAGTAATCTTTTTTTTGAGAAAAAAAGGAAGTGATGAAACAATAGAGCATTGATTTAATCATAAAATGTATCATTTCTAAATCCAATTAATTTAATTTGTGGCGCTTCAGCAAAACCCATTGCTTCGTCATATTACTTTGCGAACTATCTATATTCTGGAGAATTTAACAACGAACTCATACGACCAGAGTTATTACAAGTTCGTACTAATTCGTCAGATTGTGTAAAAACTCAAAATTTTGCAAAATTGGAAGCTTATTTTCGATTTAAAGGCTTAATAAGGCCTGTTTTTCAAACAAACATGACTTTTTACTACTTTTCACACAGCCTGTCGTTGTTGATTTTAAGTAAGCTGAGGTGGAGGTGTTGAATTAGTAAAAGGGATTCTCCGTTGAGTAGAGACTCTAGTATCGAATATAGAGTAGCTGTTTAATAGCAATACGTGAAGAAGAAGAGGATTTCTGATTTTATGTAACTTTAAAAGATATAAGACGAGAGATATTTATACTTATGTGAACTATACACAAAAGACTATGTCAAAAATTGATGAAATAAGAACATTCATAAAAGAAGAAGCATTAAAATTTGGTGCAAATAATGAGAAAGATTATGTTGAAAGAAACAATACCGGGAATGATGCTTTAAGTCAAGGCGGAGCCTATTTTGGTTTTATTTCTCCAGATGAAGATAATTCGGGACCATACCATGATTTTTCTCTTACTATTTTACCAGATAAAGATGATAAACCATGGTTAGTTTGTTTGGGTATTGGTTCACTGGGATTCAAAAATGATTATGAGTTAGCTAGTTTCCCAGGAGTAAGAAGATTATTTTTCTCATTAATTAGTTCAAAGGGATATTGCAAAACATCATTTATTGATATTGAAAATGGATTGCCACGATCATTCTTGGCTAAATTACCTCATTTGAAAAATACATTAAAAACATACTCTAAGGTATTACCTGCTTGTGAAATTGTAGAGGATCCAACAAGTGTTGAAGGCAAAAAAATTATTTCGGCTTTTGTTGCAGGATATGCCGAATTAAGGAAATGGCCATCAAATAATGAACATAGAAAAGCTAAAACCACAGCAATTTCAGCTGTTAAGAAGGAGGAATCTCCTGATGACGAAAAAGACGTTTTGAATTTAATACTATCAAGAAAATACGTTGTCCTAGAGGGCGCTCCTGGTACGGGTAAAACAATGTTGGGAAAAAAAATCGGAGAAAAATTAAATGCAGAAATATTTTTCACGCAATTCCATGCAGAAACGAATTATTCAGATTTTATTTATGGTATCAAACCAAATCTAAATCAGTCAAACCTAAACTACCAAGAACAAAAAGGGATTTTCTTACAAGCTCTTCAATTTGCAATTAGTAATCCTTTTAAGAATGTTCTACTTATTATTGATGAACTAAATAGGGCAAATTTATCAAACATTTTGGGTCCAATTTTCTATTTATTTGAATATCAAATGGATGATAATTCTGTAAATATTGAAATTTGTAATGGTTTCTCTGTTAAAAAAATTCCCAAAAACTTTTATGTTATTGGTACGATGAATACCGCTGATAGGAGTCTTGCGGTTGTTGATTTCGCTTTACGAAGACGTTTTGCATGGTATACATTAAAACCCAGAATACTTGAAACGAAGGCATTTTTCAAAGATGATTTCTTAACATTTCAAGAAATATTTTATTGGTATGCAAGTAGTGAAGAACTGAATTTACAACCAGGGCATGCTTATTTTATAGCAAATTCAAAAGAAGAAATGACTCAAAGAATTCGCTATGAATTATTTCCTCTGATTAGAGAATATCTTTTAGAAGGAATTATGTTAAAAGCTAAAGAAGATTTCAACGAATACTTTTCGGATAGAATCAAGGATACGCTATTTAAATGAAATTTAGTGAAGATATATTTAGTAAAGATATATTTTTTGAAATGACTTGTTTAACCGAAAGTTCAACAAACATTTCTGGTCGTTACCTTCATAACAAGTTCAAAGGTTCTGATAAAAGATATATTGGGCAAGCATTACAAAAATTTGTTGATTATAACCGAGTTAATTTCGCTTTTCTAAACGTCACTCCGATAATCTCTGGTAGCGATGCAAATACAACATTATCCTTTAGATCCGACAAATTTGTTGGAACTATTCCATTAAGATCACCAGATACGGGAAAACAAATCGGTGATTTTGTTGTATCTCCAAGATTTTTAGCTCGCAAAGACAGATTTACAGATTATATCGAAATAATAGATTTAATTAGTAAGAAAATCGAACCGGAATTTAAAGATACTATTCCTCTCGTTTCCGGCAGAAACCTTAGTCCGCCATTATATTTTGAAGCTGTCAAATACTTGAAATTATTGAATGAATTGGTAAAAACTAACTGGAAAAAATTCCAAACCAATGAAAAAACCTATGATTTTCCAAAATCTCAGATTAATTGGAATAATTATTTAAAGCGCGAATTTGATCCGACGTATAAACTTAAATTTCCTTGCAAAGAAAATATTTTATCCAAGTTTCATCTTGAATATTTTGAAATAAAATATGTGTATGAATTCGCAAAAAATGAAATTAATTCAGTAAATACTCCCCAAAAAATTCGCCTATCTGTAGATTCATTAATTAGTTATTTAGACAATAAATTAAAGAATTTTAATGCAATTGAAACAAAAATAATCAAAATTAAAAATTCTGACCCAATTATTGTGAAGCATGTTAAAATTCAAGCTAATAAAATTCTTCAAAATAATATACAAATAAATAAAGCTTGGAGAGTTGATTTTTCAGATGTTTTTGAAAAGTATGTTCAATATATTTTCAAAAATATTTCTTCTGAAATTGGGGGTCATTTATTAACTAATTATCGATTAAAAAAATCATCCCATTTTTCACCGCTTTGGTCTTTAGAACATTTAGAACCAGACGCAATGCTAATCAAAGATGATTTAATGATTTTTATTGATGCTAAATATAAGTCTCACTTGTATAATACTACCAGTATTAGCGATTTTCTAAAAGAAGAACACAGACATGATATCCATCAGATCTTATCATACTGCTCATTCGATCTAAATAAGAATAAAATCGGAATTTTATGCTATCCTTCTTATCAAGTAGATTTTCAATTTTTAAATTATACTAATCAGCATAATAAAGTTATAAATAAAATTGGGTTGCTTGGAGTTCCATTAAATAAATCCAAAATTAATGATTTAAAAAGTTTAATGATTAAAGAAATATCAAACTTGGAACCAAACACAAATTTAATATTGAATAATTAGAAGTTTGTGAGAAAAAATCCGCGCGTATCCGCGTCATCCGCGCAATCCGTGTTCCATCCCCTGCCCCCGCGTACACAAACAGGCGCAGGCACAGAACATCCATGGCGCGCCTGCATCCGGCTTTCAGGGCAGACCGCCGATACTGCGCATGATTTAATTACCAAAGATGAAATTTTAAAGTGAATTTGGGTAGTATTACACATGTGATGCAGCCGATTTTTTCCTTGCCGCACCTGCTTTTTTGTGAGCCTTGCCTATATATCTTATCTCGACCACATGACCTTTTACGAGCTTTTCCCGTTCTAATTCTTTATCAAGTTCCGGGTCACTTTCAATTTGTTTTATAAGATCCTCTTCATCTTTGGCTATGTATCTTCTCATCTTATTCACTTTTTAACTTTCCTCTATATAACTTCTTCTTGCTATCTGGCGCATCAAAAGCCGTTATTAATAGCATTTCATTGGTTCCAGAGGGTTCCAAGATTACCACCAGCACCCTGCCATACGATTCACCAAGAACAAAATACCTCAAGGCTCCATTCACGTTTATCCTGTACGGAATGAAAAATCCATCAAAAACGTTATGCACTTCGGATAAACTCACTCTATGTCGTGCAATATGGTCAAGTGTATTATCGCCATATAATAACTTGATATTTTTCCAGTCTGGCATAGTTTATCACAGGGCTAAGATATAATCCTTGGTTAAAAACGTTCGGAAAGCGGGGCGAAAGTGAATTCTTGTATCGCTTCAAAAACATTGATTCACGCGCCCCAAGGAACATCTTTACAAAACGCACTCAGCAGGCACACACTTTCGGATACCCCGGTGCGCCTGCGTCTGGCTTTCAGGGCAGCCCGCCGCTCCTGCCCGGCGCCGAGGATTTTAATAATTAACATACAATACAAACACTGACGACGTCTGCATCTGTTATACTTCCATCTAAAGATACGTCACATAAGCGAAGAACATATATTATCAAAAACAAATTACAAAGTATTCATGATACTATATGAAAAAGAATTAAAAGAATATTTCAGCAGCAAAGATAGCGTAATACTTGCTTACATTTTCGGTTCAACTGTCAGGGGCGATGCAGGCAGGTTGAGCGATGTTGATATTGGAGTCCTGCTGGATGAAAATTTATCCAAAAAAGACCGCTTCGAGTTGGAATTAAGATTGATGGGTGAAATAGCCGTTTTAATTAATAAAAACAAAATAGACCTGATTGTTTTAAACGAAGCGCCTTTGCTTCTGGCATATAATATTATTAAAGATGGAATTATTTTAAAATCCGGTGAAACACAGAGAGTAAAGTTTGAAACAAAGATCCTTTCCATGTATCTGGATGAAAAATATTACATAAAAAGGCACACGGAAGAAACTTTGAAACGGATTGCTGAGGTTGGTTTTGCATGAATGACGAAATTGCATCTAAACTTGAACACCTCAGGGAATATGTGACCATATTAAAAGGCTATCAACATCATCAAATAGAAGAACTGCAGACAGATCACACCCTTAAGGGAGCAATTGAGAGATATTTAGAGGTCGCATTAGAATGTACGATCGACATTGGTGAAATGATAATCTCACGAGAAAAACTGAAACGGCCGGAATCTTACCAGGAGGTATTTTTAATCCTTGGGGAGCAAGGAATTTTGCCAAAAAATTTTGCTATATTGAACTCACGACTTTAAATAAGTTTATCCATATTTTTAATATCTGGCGAGTATTCAGAAACACAAATGCTCTCTGTTATCATCCACCCGCAGGATTCCAAAATAATCGTTTTGCCAATAAAAGATAATGCAACTGAGCCTGCGTTCTATGGTATCCTTACTTTGAAAAAAACACCGCGTGGAGCGCGCGTAGGAAAATTCAGAATCAGGCAGGGAGAAAAGGATGATTTCAGGGCGCCCGAAGAAGTAATTGAACTCTTGCGGCTTGCTGATAAAATCCTGATCGCCGAAGGAAATGAAAAATCTGAAGCAGAATTTAAGGAACTTTTGACGGCTTTCCAGCTCGATTATGGTTATACGGCAACATGCCGCCTCTGCCTGCTGGCTGGCAAGTATACCACAATGGGCGATAATTCCATCCGGTTTCACAACGAATCGGTGTGCGAGTATTGTGCGAAAAAAGAACTGATAAAGGAAGCAAAATCCATCAAACTCGGAAGCCTTGGCCAGGAACGTCTCATCCAGATCCTGCTCAAAACAAAGAACCTTGACAGGGTGCTTGCAATGCTAAGCCCCGGGAAACTGGATTCGGGATTGACCAGATTTGACACCATGGCAGCATGTAAAGTTGATAAAACGATAAAGGTGAAGGACCTGCCGCTGCACGATGAACTTAAAAAGCTCCTGTTAAAACAGATGGAAGAACTCATGCCAGTCCAGGCGCTTTCTATTGAAGCAGGTCTTCTTGAAAGAAAGAACCAGCTGATCATTTCGGCTACAGCAACAGGAAAAACGCTTATCGGTGAGCTTGCCGGACTTTCCAACATCTTGAACAAGAAAGGCAGGATGCTGTTCCTTGTTCCCCTTGTTGCTCTGGCCAACCAGAAATATGAACAATTCACGCGCCGGTATTCTTCGATTGCAACCACGTCACTGCGCGTGGGAACAAGCCGCATAACCAAAGGAATTAAAGGTATCCGCACTACCCTCTCATCTGATATCATCGTAGGCACTTATGAAGGAATTGATTTCATTCTGAGATCAGGAAATGCGCATACGCTTGGCAACATAGGAACTGTCGTTATTGACGAGGTGCATACGCTTGAGGATAAAGAAAGGGGGCACAGGCTCGATGGTCTTATTGCCCGCCTGAAATTCATTGCATCCGATGCCCAGTACGTTTATCTCTCGGCAACAGTTGGCAACCCTGGCTGGCTTTCGGAAAAACTGAACGCAGGATTAATAGAGTTCGAAGAGAGGCCTGTCCCGATAGAGAGGCACCTGATATTCGCGCCCGAATACGAAAAAAAGCGAATGATCGAACGGCTTGCCAGGCAGGAATTTGATAAGAGATCCTCTAAGGGTTTCCGGGGACAGACTATCGTATTTACCAATTCGCGGCGTAACTGCCATATGCTTGCAGAAGGGCTTTCAATAAAAGCGCTTCCGTACCATGCGGGTCTATCCTATCCTGAACGAAATAAAGTGGAAACGCAATTCGGGAAAGGAGAGCTGCCTGTGGTCGTGACAACAGCGGCGCTTGCGGCAGGTGTGGATTTTCCCGCATCGCAGGTCATATTTGAGTCACTTGCCATGGGTATCGAATGGCTGACCGTGCGTGAGTTCCAGCAGATGCTGGGACGCGCAGGAAGACCGGATTACCATGACCTTGGCATCGTTGTGCTTCTTGCTGACCCGGAAAGAAGGTTCGGAAAGGGAGATTCGGAAGATGAAGTCGCTTTCAGGCTGCTTCGCGGCGTACTTGAACATTTTGGCGTGGATTACGGGGATGATGAACAGCTTGAGGAGACTCTTTCCAATATCGTGGTAGCGCATTCTCTTTCTGACATCACTAAATTAAATGAAATGCTGCTTGGTAAAGGAAACCTGGAGTTCCTTCTGGATAAACTGAAGGAACATGGTTTTATCGAGAAAAAAGATGGTGAATACCGTCCCACAAAACTTGGATTTATTGTCGCATCACATTTCCTGAGCGTGGAACAGACATTCTTGATAAAGAATGCAATTTTTAAAGGAATTAAGCCACTAGATATTGTTACAGGCCTTGAAACCCTGGATTCTGTCTATTTCAGGTATGCATCGCAATTATCGGATGCACTCGGGACAGATATCCCGACAAGAGTTTTCGGCGCAGGGCTTGATATCATTTTTTCGGCAGATGGTTTTTCAAAACTCAAAGAGAACCTGCGCCGCACCATGCTTGATTTTGCCCGGGAATTCATGTCATGCATATGTAAGGATTCACCGTACTGCGGCTGCGCCGAGCGAAAATTCTCAGCAAGGGTCATAGAATTATGTGCCGGGGGTCGCGCCCCTGACGAGGTTATTAAGGAACTGGAGAAGCAGTACGGGGTTTATGCATACACAGGCGATGTCCTCAATTATCTTGACCAGGCTGCAAGGAACCTTGAGGCTGTGGAATTGATAGGCGGGATTTTCGGGAAAAAGGAGATTAGCAAGATGGCAAGGGAGTTAAGGGAAAGGATGGAAGGGTAAAGAAAAAGCGTTTATAGTTCCTATAATATAACTCAGGACAAAATCATAACAAGAGATGATAGTGTGGTTGACAAAAAAATTCTAATAACTTATGCATCTTCAACAGGCAGTACCGAAAAACTTGCACAGATAATCGCGGAGGGAATTAAAAAAGTGGACGGCGTATCATTTGAAATGAAGAGGGCAAAAGACATCAGACCGGATGATGTGGCTTCAGCTAATGGCTACGCATTTGGCTCACATTCTGCTTCTGAGTATATGGACGGAGAAATTAAAAATCTCTTTGAAGGACTCTCTTCTGTAAAAGAGAAAATGAGCGGCAAACCTGTATTACTTTTTACAACAGGACAGGGTAAACAGGCTGCTGCGCTTGCATCAATGGAAAAACTGGTGGCTGTATTCAATCCCGGGTGGATCAAACCGGGTCTGGCGGTTAAAGGTATGCCGGGAGAATCTGATAAAGCAAACGCTATTGAGATGGGAGAAAAACTTGCAGATGCGGTAAAAAAAACACAAAAACCCACATATATTGTTGCGTAACAGGAATGGAAAAAATAATTCTTTTAACTTTAGTTTCCAGCGATATGATGGGTTTTAACCTTAGCTCTTGCGTATCCTTACCGCATTTGCATGAGCAAAAAGCCCTTCAGCTTCGGCAAGCCCAATAATTGTATCGTTCATTCCCTCAAGACCTTTCTTTTCAATGATCTGCACGCTTGATTTCGTTACGAAATGGTCAATATTCAAACCTGAGAACATCCGTGCATATCCTGCTGTTGGAAGGACATGGTTCGTGCCTGATGCATAATCACCAGCAGATACAGGCGCATAAGAACCGACAAAAATCGAACCTGCATGCCTGATCCTGCCAAGAATATCTTCCTCGGTCATTATTTCAAGATGCTCAGGCGCAAACTTATTTGAAAAATCAATGCATTCATCAAGTGTTCCAGTGAGTATGGCTGCATTCTCAAGCGAGGTCTTGATAATTTCTGCACGTGCCACATTTTTTATCTGGATCTCTATCTCCTGCATTACTTGTTTTGCCAGGTTTTCTGATGGGGTTACAAGCACGCAAACAGCGTTCGGGTCATGCTCTGCCTGGGCTATCATATCAGAAGCTATGAAATCAGCTCTTGCCGATCCATCTGCAATTATCAGCACTTCACTTGGGCCCGCAGGAAAATCAATAGCAGTTCCGCAGGCCATTTTGGCTGCTGTGACATATACATTGCCAGGCCCAACTATTTTATCTACTTTTGGAATGGTCTTTGTCCCATAAGCCATAGCAGCTATTGCCTGTACGCCTCCTGCGCGAAAAACACGGTCTGCGCCTGCGATATGTGCGGCTGCCAGTGTCAGTGGGTTTACTGTTCCATCCGGGTTCGGGGGAGTGCATACAATAACCTGCCTTACGCCTGCGACTTTTGCAGGGATAACTGTCATAAGAGCAGTACTTGGATAAGATGCCCTTCCGCCAGGGACATAAGCGCCTACGGACCCAAGAGGTGAAATACGCTGTCCCAGCCTGATCCCGGGTGCAAATTCCTTTATCCAGTCCTTTGTGGCCTGGGCATCATGGAACGCACGAATGTTTGACGCTGCTTTTTTAAGATGTGTCAGGAGCTTTTTGTCAAGTGAAAAAACTGCTTCATGTATTTCCTTATGGGAAACTTCGATATCTTTTAAGGCTGCTTTATCAAATTGCATTGTATATTTTAATAGAGCAGTATCGCCATTCTCTTTTATATCGTTCAGAATGAGTGTTACAGAAGGCATTACTTCCTGTAACTCATCCTGGCGCTTTAGAAGGCTTTCAATTTCAATATTTGTGAGCATACTAATGGAATTTAATAACATTACATACTGATTTCAGGGTGTAGAGAGATAAATGTTTGTGTGAAGTCGTCAGGTAACAATACGTTCAATATGTACTGTGAGCAGCGATAACTTTTTATATCATTATGCTCATTATGATATTCCTGTTATCTCCCTGTAATTGAAAAACGGGAAGTAATTGCGGGTTGATATTTATATTAATAATGTGGCACTACGTCACATTATCGCAGAATTATGAATAAAACAATGAGATGTGAGTAGTTATGATCGAAAAACAATATGTATGCCCTAATTGTAAACAGCCAATACCGTTAAGAAGCGCAGATTTCATTAAGGGAATTGCGATGGTTTCATGTGTGGACTGTGGCAGGGGTGCTTTTACTATTGAGGATAATCTTTTGGGGTTGGAAATTTAAAATGGATGAAGAAGAAACATATAAATATCAGGAAAATGACGATGAAGAAGACCTTCTGAGATTCCTTCGCGGCGGATTTGGGGCGAAATAAATTTCACGTTTATAAATAATTGATCGTTCTGGATCTAAATATTTGTATAGTGTTAATATAATACAGTATACTGGCCTGCTTTATAAAAAGACAGGCTATGCATTCATGTTAATTCAATTGAATCAATCTATTTTATAAGCATTAACAAACTGAGATAACTTTTTATATGATTACTATCATAAGTATAATGCAGTTATCGACCTGTAATAAAAAAAACGGGATGATGTTACAGGTTTGAATTAAATTGCATCAGTGTGGCGGTCACAGATCGCGGAATTATGAACAAAACAATGAGAAGTGAGTAGTTATGGTCAAGAAACATGATAATAGCCCAGAATTTGAAGTAAATAAAGATGCATATAAAATGTGGTCAGATACCTATGGCGATGTCTCAAAAATGTGGGACGAATCCCACTCAAAAATTTTAAAACCATGGGTTGAATTAATGGGAGAAATGTCTGATAAGACAAAAGAGATCTCCTTAAATTCGGCGCCGAAAAATTATAAGGAATTTTATGATGAGTGGATGAAAACATACGAGAATTCGTTTGGGAAATTTTATCCTGTTTCGATCCCTGCGCCCAAAGAAACACTTGAAAACTTCATAAAAATATCCGGTGAATCAAATAAACTTTACAGGTCATGGATAGAAGAATCAGAAGAAAATACGAAAAAGACCTCTGAACTACTTAAAAATGGGGCTGACCCTGCAAAATTCAAAGAGTGTTTTGAAATGTGGATGAAGTCCTATGACAAAATGTCGAATGATTTTATAGAACAACCCGCAGTTAAATACCAGAAAGAGATATTTGTAAATTATACCGGCATACCCGATTTTTATTCGGAAACCCTGTTGAAAATGTCAACAATGTGGAGGGATTCTTTTAATAAATTGTATAGTCCGTGGGTCGAATCCATGCAGAAGCTTTCCCGGAATATAGAAAAGATTTCAAAAGGCAATGCAAGCCCTGAGGCTTATAAGGAATTTTTTGATATGTGGGCAAATACTTATAAAGAAAACTATAAAATGTTTGACCCGCGGTCTGCGATCTCATCTAAAGAAGCGTTCGAGAATTTCATAGAGAGCAGCAATGTCAGCCTGAATCTATATAAATCATGGATTTCGGCCATGGAAGGAATGCATGAAAAATTCAAGGACCATTCTAAGATCACAAATGACCCCGAAGCTTGCAAAGAATTTTTCAATCTATGGGTAAAGATGCATGAAAAGGCTATCGAAGATGTCTTTGATAGGATGCCCATGGTATCTCCTGTCAAAGAGATGATAGAACCTATCAGGGATGCATGTAAGCTCTATGCCAATGCGTCCATAAAAATGTCAAAAATGTGGATGGATTCGTATACACGCGCTGCACGACCCAAGGTTTAAACATGAACATTGGCGAAATACCTGCTGTTGGCCCATCAAGAGAGAAAACAGAAAAAATGATGAAGTTTTTCCCTCTCTTTATGAATTTTTATAATGTGTGGATGGACTCTATTTCTGATTTTTCGAATATCTCCCTTGAAGCAATGAACAGGATGCATGACAAAACCGCAAATATAGGGTACGAGATCAGTCCAGAGAAAAATAAAGAAATATATAACATATGGATAGAGACCTACAGCGATACCTTTAAAGAATTCCTGGGAACAGGTCATTTTGCCCGGGATATGGGTAAAATCACCTCACTTTTGATCGACGCTCAAAAATACAATCGGGAAATGCTTGAGGAAAATTTACTAAAACCTATGAATCTACCCACAAGTACCGATATTGATGAAGTGAACAGGGAGCTGTATTCTCTTAAAAAAACAGTAAGAGAATTGACCCGGAAAATCAATGAATTATCACAGGAAAAATGATTATTTTATGATTCAAACAATGAATGGACTTAATTTAATTGAAGAACCTTTTATAAAATTTACAAAAAGTTGTGAAGTAATTTCAGAGTTAACTGAAATTTCAGTGGGAACAACCCCTCATGAGATAGTATATAGTGAAGATAAAATGAAACTTTTTCACTATAAACCAGCAGTGGAAAATCCCTGTCAGGTTCCTGTTCTTATGATATACGCTCTTGTAAACCGATATTATATCCTTGATCTTTCGCCTGATAAGAGCGTAATAAAGAACCTCCTGGATAAGGGCTTTGACGTTTATGCAATTGACTGGGGATACCCCTCAGGGATGGACAAATATCTCACGATAGATGATTATGTGAATGGCTATCTGAATAATGCTGTGGATTATGTCAGGAGAGAATCGGGAGCAGATAAAATTTCCTTATTAGGCGTATGTGTGGGCGGAACTTTATCCGCAATGTATGCCTCACTTCACCCAGAAAAGGTAAAAAACCTGATAAGTTTTGTTGCACCTATCAACTTTGATACCGATAAATCCCTGCTCAATATCTGGGCAAAAGAAATGGACGTGGACAAAATAGTGGACTATTATGGTATAGTTCCCGGAGATTTCCTGAACATGGGATTCCTTCTTCTTGATCCTTTCAGGCTTATGATCGATAAATATGTGGGATTTTTAGAACGGATCGATGACAAGAAAACCGTAGAAAATTTTCTACGCATGGAAAAATGGATATTTGACAGCCCGGGCCAGGCAGGTGAAGCTTACAGGCAGTTCATGAAAGACTGTTACCAGAAAAACCTCCTGATTAAAAACAAAATGGAAATCGGAGGAAAGAGGATCAATTTGAAGAAAATTTCCATGCCCTTGCTTAATATTATGGCACAATTTGATCATCTTGTTCCAAATGAATCAAGCCAGCCCTTGACAGAGGCTGTATCGAGTACTGATAAAGAATCTATGGTTTTCCCCACAGGTCATATCGGTATGTTCGTTGGCTCAAAATCCCAGAATGAGGTTTGCCCGAAAATTGCACAATGGTTAAAACCAAGGTCTATTACCAGTAAAGATGAAACTCCCAAAAGTACAGATGCAGATAGAGATCAAAATAAAACCGATGTAAAGAAAAGCAAAAGTAAGAAAAGTAATCGCAAATCGAAGGAGATCAAGAAATGAGAGTTGAAAACAAGGTCGTAATAATAACAGGATCAGGAAGCGGTATTGGCCGTGAGACTGCAATATTGTTTGGAAAAGAAGGCGCTAAAGTCGTAGTGGCGGATGTGAATGAAAAAGCAGGCCAGGAAACAGCAGAATTAATAAGGAATAACGGAAGTGATGCATTCTTTGCAAAGCTTGATGTATCCGACAGGGAACAGTCAAAAGAAGTTGTAAAGGATACACTGGAAAGATATGGAAAGATCGATATCCTGATCAATAATGCAGGAATTATCCAGGATGCATTGATTTCTAAAATGACTGAAGACCAATGGGACAAAGTTATTACTATAGACCTGAAGGGGCCTTTTAACTGCATCCAGGCAGTTGTAGAAGCAATGACAAAACATGGAACTGGCGAGATCATCAACGTATCTTCAATTGTAGGATTGTACGGTAATATCGGCCAGTCAAATTATTCAGCAGCCAAAGCAGGGCTGATCGGATTGACAAAAACTCTTGCCAAGGAACTGGGAAGGAAAGGAATAAGGGTCAATGCGGTTGCTCCGGGATTTATATATACTCCGATGACAGCAACCGTACCTGAAAAAATACTTGAGATGATGAAGGAAAAAACACCGGTAAAAAGGCTTGGCAGGCCTGATGATATCGCGTATGCACTGTTATATCTTGCTTCGGATGAAGCAAATTTCGTTAATGGCGCGGTACTTTCTGTTGATGGCGGACTCCTCCTGTAATCCGGGTGGCAACTATGAAGAATGTAGTAATTGCTGCTGCGACCCGTACCGCAATAGGAAAATTCGGTGGAAGTCTTAAAGATTTTAATCCGGCACAACTTGGTTCTGTGGTATTGAAGGAAGCATTAAAGCGGGGAAATATAGCAGGAACCGAAGTTAATGAAGTCATAATGGGAAATGTACTTTCTGCAGGGCATGGCCAGAATGTTGCACGCCAGGCAGCGATTAGCGCAGGTATCCCGGTCGAAGTATCCTCATTCAGCGTAAATAAAGTATGCGGCTCAGGCTTAAAATCAGTTGTCCTTGGCGCACAGGCTATAATGCTTGGTGATGCTGATGTTGTACTGGCAGGCGGCATGGAGTCAATGTCAAACACTCCTTATGCCTTAAGAAAGGCCCGCTGGGGAGCCAAAATGGGCAATGACGAACTTGTGGACCTGATGGTTCATGACGGTCTCTGGGATATTTTCAATAATTATCATATGGGCGTTACAGCAGAGAATGTAGCGGCAAAATTCGGAATTTCCAGGGATGAACAGGATGATCTGTCAGCAAAGAGCCAGAATAAAGCGGAGGCTGCCATAAAAGCCGGGAAATTCAGGGATGAGATCGTTTCTGTGCCAGTCCCTGTTCCAAAAGGCGAACCTGTTCTTTTTGATACTGATGAATTCCCGAGGTTCGGGACAACCAAAGAATCGCTTGCTAAACTGAAAAGCGCATTTAAAAAGGACGGTACTGTGACAGCAGGCAATTCTTCGGGGATTAATGATGGTGCGGCTGCTTTGCTTTTAATGTCCGAAGAGAAAGCAAAAGAAAAAGGAATTGTTCCCCTTGCAACCATCAAAAGCTATGGTTTATCAGGGGTGGCTCCCGATATTATGGGCACAGGCCCGATCAATGCAAGTAAAAAAGCTTTGCAGCGGGCGAATCTTTCCGTGAGCCAGCTTGACCTTATTGAGGCAAATGAAGCATTTGCGGCGCAAAGCATTGCGGTCAACAGGGAACTTGGTCTTGATCCTGAAAAGGTTAACGTGAACGGCGGCGCCATAGCCCTGGGACATCCCATAGGGGCAAGCGGCGCAAGGATACTTGTTACACTTCTCCATGAATTAAAGAGAAGGAATGGCACATATGGCCTTGCAACCCTCTGTATAGGAGGAGGGCAGGGTATAGCCGTTGTTGTAAAGAGGTGAAATTATGGGTTGCAGGAAGAAAGGCAGATTGGACGGTAAGGTTGCCCTTGTTACCGGAGGCTCAAGAGGTATCGGAAAAGCTATCTCTTTACGCCTCGCGGAAGAAGGAGCAGACGTGGTAATTAATTACCAGAATACGAAAGAGCATGCTGAGACGGTTTCAAAGCTCATTGACATGATGGGCATGGCAGGCAAGCTTGAAAAAATTGCCTCACAGATACACAAGATGGATAATAAAGAACATGCAAAAGAGTTCTCAAGACAACTGGATGCCATTGAAAAGCACTCTTATATATGCCAGGCAAATGTCAGTAATTTTGAGCAGGTAAAAAAGATGCAGGAAGAGGTCATAAAACAATTCGGGAAACTGGACATCCTGATCAATAATGCCGGAATAGTAAGGGATAAATCTTTTGTAAAAATGACTTCTGACATGTGGGATGATGTTATGCATGTGAATCTGGATGGATCTTTCTATTGCACCAAGGCTTTCATAGAAGGAATGCTTGAGAGAAAGTATGGCAGGGTTATAAATATTTCTTCAGTCGTCGGAAGAATGGGCAATTTCGGGCAGGCAAATTATACTGCATCAAAAGCAGGAATGATTGGCCTCACAAAGGCGCTTGCAAAGGAATTTGCAGGGAAGGGGGTCACCGTGAATGCAATTGCACCCGGATTTATTGAAACCGATATGGTAAAAGGTGTCCCTGGTGATGTAATGGATAAGATTCTCGCAAAAATTCCTCTCGGCAGGCTTGGTAAAGCTTCCGAAGTCGCAGGAACCGTTGCTTTTCTTGCATCTCAGGAAGGGGATTATATCACAGGACAGGTTATTGACATAAATGGAGGACTCTATATCTGAAAATGGATTTTCGGGCGGCGGACAGAAGTGAATTATTCCGTCGTTTCGCCCACTTTGTCGCTGATAACTCATTCTTTTACCCGTGAGCTCCCAGGCGGTAAAAACATCGCTATCCTGTCCGGCGAAGCTATCGTTTTTATGAGCTTTTTATCCTCGAATTTTTCATTCAGCAAACGGTATATCTTCTTTGAAATGTCGTTCTGGTTGAACTCACCCGGTTCAACCTCCAGGATGAACTGAGCTGTTTTCTTTACAGCACTCAATGGTCCTCCGATCAGCCTTTTCTCTTCACCAAGCTCAAGACCAAGCGCCGCGCCCAGTATTACATCCTTGAAGTAATTTCGCTTTCCCCTTATCACAAAAGCGCCTTTTGCCACATATTCACCTGATTCAGGGGTTTTTGAGACCTGCTCAGGTAACACCCAGTAAGCGTCCCCGCTTACCTGCCCTGATTTCCAGATGCCTGAATATGAAACAGTGAACTGCGCAGCTTCAAGAAGCGTGGTTTCAGGCACCTCTTTTCCTTCTGTTTTGATTACAACAGCAGGAGAACCTGATACATGGGCATGGAAGAAAATATCTTTTTTCTGGAGGTATTTTTTCACGATATCCTCGTTACTCTGGGCATCCCTTCCCCCGATAACAAGGAATCCATCAGATGAGAAAAACCACCGGAATTGCTCAAACCACTTTTGTTTTGGTTTCTGGATTTTCTTACTTATTTTCGGAGCTTCTTTTTTCCCTGTCAATTTCTTTGTATCTTCTATCGCAGCAAGCGCACCTTTTATCTTTCCCGATAATTTTTTTGACCTGTCATAATAGACCTGGGAATTCTGTGTTACCGTGAGACGTACATCGAGCTCTACTTCCTCATTATCCAGCAGCACATTGATCAGGCCTTTTCCGGGATTAATGGATTTGATCACTTTTGCTTCAGGCATCTCTGATGTTTTCAATATGTTCTTGATATCGTCCCATGAATATCCTTTCTCCCTGGCATTATTGATGACCTTTAAGATCCCATCGCATGTCTGGTAATGCGAATAGATCAATTCTCCTTTATGAACAAGCTTTTGCTCATCTTCCCTGAATTTTGCTAGCGCAAGGATCTGTTTCTGGAGGCGGTATTCGTATGAACTCGTTTTTTCTTCCTTTGCTGCTTTTACAACTTTGACGGCTTCATTTTTCTTTTTTGCCTCGCTGCTGAAATATTCATCAAGCGCCTCATTGAAAGTGCTAAAAGATATCTTCTCATTTTTCTCGTAAAGGGAAATAGGGAAAGGAAGCACGTCTATTTTTATCCCATCTTTCAGGGTTATTTGTGGTTTCAGTTCCGTGCTTAGCGGTTTAAAAACATCCTGTAGCGCATTTTGCAATGAAGACAGATCCTTTATATCCTTCGCTGGTGTATTTTTCTCAATTCCGGCGCGGATGCAAAGCTCTTCTGCATACTGGCCCCCAATATTCATTTTTGTTGCCACAGTTCTGACGATGTCTGCATCAGAATGTGCGAACATTTCTTTTAGCTGATCCTGCGTGGCAGTAATGGGACTGATCTGTGCCTGCGGCAACTCATAAGGCTCGCCTCCCCGGACTTTCCTGTCCCTGAAGCTTATGGATTTTAATGGCAGTATTATCTGCTTTTCAGAGTTCAATAAAACGATATTCCCCCTTGAAAATAGTTCTATGATAAGGATGGTCTTATCCTCGCCGCGCTGGATATGCATCTCGATTATCCTGTCAAAATCATACTGTGAAACATCTGTTATCCTGCCCCCTGTCAGGTGTTTTCGAAGAAGCATCGGGAATGACTGCGGGAATTTCGGGGCAACCTCAGGATTTTTCGTGAGATGAAAGCGTTTTCCTGCCTCTATGACAAGATTAGTCCTTCCTTCTTTGAAAATATGTAGCCCAACCCTGATCTCATCCGGTGAATGCTGGTATATCTTTGTGATCTTGGCATCAAGAAGACGGGGATGCAATTCCCTTACCAGCGCTGCAACGTCCACGCTTGACATTTCCTGTTTCATGTAAGGGGGCTATATGAAGGGGATGTTAATTTAAGTTTGTCATCAAAAATCTGCGGATTTTTGATGTTTGTTGGGGCAATGACTACAGGTGCATTTTCTCTATCTGAGCTTTTGCTTTTTGGGCTTCATTCTTTAGTCCGATTTTCTCAAATATATCGAGAGCTTTTTGTGTTGATTTAAACCGTCTCAAAAAATCGGTAATTTCAAATAATATCACTTAACATATCTCCATATATCAAAATCATCCGGAGTAAAATTTATGCCCCGTCTTCCCCCACACCAACGCCTGACAACAGATTTCCCTGTCCTTCATTTCGGAAAAGTACCGGAATTCGATAGCAAGACCTGGGATTTCCGTGTTGAAGGGCTTGTTGAAAATCCCGTCAGGCTGACATACGATGAATTACTTGCGCTTGAAAAAACGGTGGATGTAAGCGACTTTCATTGTGTGACAGGATGGAGCAGGTTTGAAAATAAATGGGAGGGGGTTCGATTCAGTGACCTGGCAAAACTCGTAAGACCAAAAAGCAATGTCCGGTTCGCTACGATAGAGGCTGACGGTGGATATACAACCAGCCTTGCACTTTCGGAACTCATGGAGCCTGATGTCATTCTTGCATACAATTTTGAGGGAAAGCCCCTTGAAGCATTGCACGGCGGGCCGCTCCGGCTTGTCGTCCCGAAAAAATACGCTTACAAGAGCGCCAAATGGGTGAGAAAAGTTGTATTTACGGAAAAAAAGGAGTTGGGCTTCTGGGAACAGAGGGGATACAGCGACAGCGCAGACCCGTGGAAAGAGGAAAGGTATTCGTATTAATTAAACAATTCCTGGGATGCCCGGTTGAAGATATGCGGCGCGTCTTTTGGCTGGCGATCTGAATGCATAAATACAAAAATATAAACGGTGGATGGTAGTAAAACTATTTAAGTTTCAAAATAGGTAATATAAGTATGCAACAGGAAATTTATTTTAGCTTTGATGAGAAAAGAGTAAAAGACATCTCAAAGAGCATAGCTAGTGAAGTGGCAAACAGAATTTATGATGAATTTCTACTTGCAAGATATATTCCAGAAATTATATCAATAGAAAAAGGCAGTGTTGTACCGATAAAAACTGAAGATTTTAAAAAACAAATAGCACAGAGAATAAAGTCAATGGCTGAATAATTCCATTATATTCTTTATTCCACCTTCAAATGCATATTCCAGTTTTCCAATAAGCTGATTTATTACTTTTTGCTGCTTTTCCTTGTGTTCCCATCTGACAATGTAAAATTTTTCATTTTCTTGATTGAAAATCACGTAAAGCCTGTAAGGTGGACGCATGAATTTAATTTCGCCTAAAACGTATTTGTCTCTCACATGAAGTAGCTTGATTGCATTTTTGCCCATTCTTTCTATCTTTTCTATTGATTTGCAAATCAGTTCCAATTGTCTTTTTTCTTTTATACTTTCGATTTCTTTTTGAAACGATGGAACGATTATTACTTCAAAGCCCTTCATTCCTGCAAGTTATTGTAGTCCGAATATAAAGATGTTGCGAGCAAATGAAACTGTGACAGGATGGAGCAGGTTTGATAATAAATGGGAGGGCATTCGATTCAGTGACCTGGCAAAACTTGTAAGACCAAAAAGCAATGCCCGGTTCGCTACAATTGAGGCTGATGGTGGTTATACAACCAGCCTTGCACTTATGGAACTCATGGAGCCTGATGTCATTCTTGCATACAATTTTGAGGGAAAGCCCCTTGAAGTATTGCACGGCGGGCCGCTCCGGCTTGTCGTCCCGAAAAAATACGCTTACAAGAGCGCCAAATGGGTGAGAAAAGTTGTATTTACGGAAAAAAAGGAGCTGGGCTTCTGGGAACAGAGGGGATACAGCGACAGCGCAGACCCGTGGAAAGAGGAAAGGTATTCGTATTAATAAAAATCTTCTTTTTCCTCCTGATCATAATCCAGAATCTTATATTTCAAACCTTCAAAAACATTGAATACGATCGGGCAGATTGAACAATTTACAATTACATTTATTAATCTTGAAGTGAAATCATTCTTATGCAAATGAGGATAAGCCACACAATCTTTAGGCCGATAGGCATAGCATGAACACGAATTATTTTTGAGGAAAGGGCATGGCATCTTATCAAAAGTATAATCGTTTGATTCGTGATTTTTTATAAGATACTTGCTTTTCAATTCAGCAACAGGAATCCCTGAACCTTTTGAGAATTTATCAATATCTTCATTATCCAGGGTTGGTACCATTTCTATACAGCAATTGGCACATTTTTGACAATCTATTTCTGAGACTATATCACGATATAATCTATGAACAATTGAATCTATTTTTTCATCCGTTATATCGCAATTTTTCAAAAACGACCGGAATTCCCAGTTCTCTTTTTCTTTTTGTTTTGATATCTTCTTTATCTTACTGATGTCAGTTTCCATGCAACAACTCGCCGATCCTCACAAGTGGTATTAATTCAACACCTTCATCTTTTAGGAGTTTGATCGCTTTCAAAACAGAACCTCCTGTAGTGGCAACATCTTCGACCATGAGTGCAGTGCTGTTTTTTATAAAATCTCCTACAATCTGCCCTTTTGTCCCGTATTCCTTGGCTTCTTTCCCGAGGAAAGGGTAAAATCCCCGGATTTAATTGCCCCGCATTCTTTCAGGGAATCTGTAAGTGATGTCATTACCATGGCTCCTTTTTTAATCTGGCATAATATCCGATAATATTGGTCAACCGATGCAGAAGCGGTGTGAAAAAAACAACAGTGACCATTATCCACGGCTCTGCAAGGAAGTTATCTGAAAACCACACCGGGTCAAAGGCATATGTTAATATCCAGGCGCCTGCCACAAAATCAAGCTGGTCAACAATGGGAAATTTTGCGCCGCGTTCATACCCAAGCCTTCTTTTAAAAAAGCTTTTTGTCATATCACCAAGAAGAGCGCCAAAAGAAAGCGTGAATATCGATATATAAGTGAACGTCCCAAGATTGTGCAGTGGCGTGACCTGCATCTGGATAAGACCTGTGATAACGCCGCAAATTGTTCCCCCGATAAGGCCGCGAAAGGTCTTGCCGTCACCGAATATTCTTCTGCCGTCTTTCCAGTTCTTCCCCAGATCAATGGGTGTCCCGCCTCCGAAAACAACAGCAGTCGGATTTGCCATGTAAGCAGGAAGCATCAACCATGAAGCTTTCAGGATCAACCCGAAAATAGTTACAAAAATTTCAAACATAGCCTCACTGCTCATGGGTTATGGGTGTAAATTGCTCAACCTTAACACCAGCTTTATCAAAAAAAACCAGGGATTCCTTATCAGGATATACGGTCCCGAATACCACTTTTTCAATTCTTGAATTGATCAGCATCTTTGCACACAGGATGCATGGCTGGTGAGTACAATAAACAATAGCGTTCTCTATGCTGACACCATGAAGCGCAGCCTGGATAATGGCATTCTGTTCCGCATGGACGGCGCGGCACAGTTCATGACGCGTCCCCGACGCAATATTGTTTTGCTGTCTGATGCATCCTATATCAAGACAGTGTTCAAGGTTCCTTGGTGCGCCATTATAACCTGTGGAAAGTATCCTCTTATCTTTCACTATTACCGCCCCTACCTGGTTCCTGAGGCATGTGGAGCGTTTTGCAACAATCGTTGCTATTTCCATGAAATATTCATCCAGTGTGGGTCGCATCGGCAATTAATAACCACCAAACGATAAATATTTACTGCTTAAAGAATCAATTGTTCAATATGAAATCCATAGTTTTACTTTCATCTGGTCTTGATTCCACAGTCGCCTTCAAAGAAGCATATGATATAAGTGATGAAATCCTGTGTGTGACTTTTGATTATGGCCAGAAAGCACGGGAGAGAGAGATCTCATTTGCAAAGACGATTTGTGAGCGATATAAAGCAGGGCACATTGTTATAGAACTTCCATGGTACAGGACGTTCCGGGGCGCACTGACAGGAGGGAGCGCTTTGCCGGAAATATCAGAGCATGAACTCGATGATAAGGAAATTACGAAAAAATCAGCGGAAAATGTCTGGGTACCGGCACGCAATGTTGTTTTTCTTTCAATAGGAGCAGCACTTGCCGAGAATTTTAAATATGACACAATTGTCACGGGTTTTGATGTCGAAGAAGCTGCAACGTTTCCGGATAATACAATCGAATTTGTTAAGCGTTTCAATAAGATGTTAGAATTGGGAACCCTCACCAAAACTTCGGTCTATGCCCCTTTAATATCCATGAATAAATCTGATATCGTAAAGCGCGGTCTTGAAATAGGAGCGCCTCTTGAATGGTCATGGTCATGTTACAATGGGTCGGAAAAACCATGCGGAACTTGCGAATCCTGTCTCAGGAGAAAACGTGCTTTTGAAATTTCCGGTACAAAAGACCCTTTACTTGAAAGATTAGGAGCATAGGCTAATGTTAATGTCCACTGACCTGCTGGGGTAAATTTGATATTTTTGTAGCCATAACTTCTAAAGGATTTCTGTAGCCAATAACTTCTTACGGAAAATAGCGATGAACATCTTCCCAACGATATACACTCAAGGTCATAACCAATTATTTATAATGTTCAAAATCAGCATTACAGTAATTATGTCAGATTAATCCATGGAGGAGAAAAATGAAGAAAAAAACAATATTTTTCATCGCATTTGCAGTCTTTGCAATAATTGTACTGGTATGGTTTGCTCCTCTGCAAAAAAGTAAATATGTACATATTGTTAGAGAAGTCGGTATTTCGAAGGAGACAGTAGAAAATAATGCAGAAATGGAAAGCATAAAGGTACACGGGACATTCTGGAATGACGGGAGTCTGATTGCTAAGAATTTGACTGCCACAATAATATTTGCAGACGCTGCTCACAATAAAATCGTCAGGAAGAATGTTCCGGTCGGAGGGGACTTACTTGCGAACAAAGGGAATGTAATGGAATTTGATTCGGAATATTTAAGAGAGAAGACCATACCAAAAACAGATGTAAACGTATCGGTCCAGTTCGATTGGATGGAAAACGGACAATTAAAAACAACAGAAACATTATTATCGGGCGATGAATCAGATTCTACGAACAAGGGGAATAATAACACTGGCAAATTTAATTATGGCAATGCCACTGTTGAGAGTATTGAAATAATGGTTCTTGAATCATTTCCTGTTCAGATAAAAGTCAATGCCAGAGGCTATCTGCCTGATGGCTGCACAAAGATAGACGAAATCACGAAAGAAAAAAAGGATAACACTTTTTCAATCAGCATTAAAACAGTTCGACCTGCGGATACATTTTGCACAGAGGTTATTGTACCCTTCCAGGAAGTGATTTCGCTTGACGTTTATGGACTGAAAGCGGGAATATACACAGTGGATGTCAATGGTGTAAATGGAACATTTGAATTGGTGACAGACAATATCATCCGGGAATGAAAATCATGCGTAGAATAACTACCTTTTTACAAAATATGGACCGGTCGGGAATTGAACCCGAGGCCTCTCCCATGCCAAGGGAGCGATCTACCCCTGAGCTACCGGCCCTAGAAGGTGAGTTGCATAGTGCTTAATAAATGATAAAGGTATCGATTAGTTTTGAGTTCTGGCGGCTCGATATTTGTTTCACAAAGATAAGGTTTAAATTGGATGGCGTAATATGGGCGGTAGTCTCGGGCCCGTAGCTTAGCCAGGTGGAGCGCTCGGCTGATAACCGAGAGGTCTTGCGTTCAAATCGCAACGGGCCCATCATTTTTAGAGAAAGGGAACAAAAACCGTACCATACCCAGGATTCTTCAAAGTCAGATTTTGTGCGTTTTCTCAGGGTTTGATAGCACTTGAATTAGCGATTAAGATTAATTATCTTTTAACACAATGGTAACACTATGAATAGGGAAGTTAATAATCAAATTATTTTTTTTATTCTCATTATATCATTTATCAGTGCTTTAGGTTGTGTTTCGCTAACACCAGATGAGGGTGAAAAAATTCATTCAATTACAATAAATGCCGATGAATATACTGCTCCTTTGATATTCACAGCCTTGAATAATACTGATCTCAGCATTTCCAGATACATTAAATCTATTAATGTTGTACCATCAGACATTTTGAATTCAATGTGTCCCCAAAAAAATAATGGTTATATGGAAAGCGTGGGATGTTCTAATAGATCTTTTTTCTCAAATCAATTAGATCATGCTGATATTTATCTTGCCTATTTAGATGAATTTAACGATTATTATTCATTTAATTTTACTTTATATCATGAAATAGGTCATGTTGACCATTCAAAAAAAGTAGGATTCCTTAATGACAGCTTCCAATCCTCCATAATCAGAGAAAAATATGCTGATGAATATGCCTACATATATGCATTAGAATGTAATATTGATGTATACACTGATATAACCAAAAAGCTCCAGGAAACAGAAGATAAGCTCAATGAACAAGCAAAAAATCATTCGTATGATGAACAATATGAAGCACTACTGGTTGAATTAGATAAATTACTGACAAAACAAACACTCTGCATCAATCAAACAAAAATAGATGAAAAATTGTATAGAAACAGAACACAAAAAATATATTTTTATAATTTAAAGTAAATAAGGAAATATTATAGCATTTTTTATGATAGCATCTCACGCCTTTGTCTTGAGCGCTGCTACCTGGTCTTTATCTCCCAATTGCAATGTTCTCAGATCAATCCTATGTTGGATACAGTAAATTGCATATTTCCATACCAAGCTATAGTAATTAGCTCCAAAATTTAGCAAAATTAATTTTAAATTCTTTTATTATGTGTTTCTTTACTGCATAACCTAATTTTTTTCTGGTTCTCAAAGAGCCTGTAGGTGATGTTTTCTCTGGAACTCTTCCAGCCTTGCTCCATTGAACTAAGTTCAGGCAATCTCTTTGGTATTGGCCATATGATGATGTTGCCTTTACATTTCTTAACGAACATCTTTACCTTATTTGATTTTACATGATGTGTTGCCCTATCTACTATCAGCACCACTTTTCCATGCAATCTCAAAAGATATTTTGTAAATCGGATAAAGTTGTCTTCATTTATCCAATCTGCGATGCGACAGTAATTTATTTTGAGACATGGACGGCAAGACAATAGCCACGTCAGGTTTTGGCTCGATCCAGAACCTGGTGGTTATGAGAAAGATGTTCGAAGGGTTTCAGATAAAGACAGTTTGAGTAAACATTAATATAAATTCTAAATTTTTCAAATTTGTTTCAATTTCTCTATTTCGTGCGGTAATAAAGGATGGTTGGCAAACTCATTTAATATTATCAACTTATTTATTAATTTTAATAGCTTTGCATCGTATTCCTGTATTATCAAATAATTTCTTCCTTTTATTACAGACGACTCAATATCTGGATGGTAATATTTTTCAATATAGATTATCACGGCACTAATATTAGTAAATTGATTTACAGTCTCCTCCAAGCTATTTATGAAATTTGCGTAAAAAAGTTCTTTATTATCTAAATGCCATAAAAAAGAATCAAATATCAGTAATACATTGGGATTTTCAGATATTAGTTGTGCTTCTTTGCTTTTAATTGTACCTTTGATTCTAGAAAACTCATCAAATTCCGATGTCCTGCCTTGCATTACTCGTTTTTCTTTAGGAACTTTATCAACATTTTCATTCTTACAAATATAAATATCAATAATATTGGGTTCATGATACTCTTCAAACCCACTCTTTTTGGCTTTTTCCAATAAATCTCCACATATTTTTATTATTTGGTGTGTTCTAGGAGTTGATAATGGTCTAAGAATGTCGAAATAGAATAATAAATTATTAGTAATTGTATAATCTTTTGATAAAAAAAACCAGCTAATTTTCTGGAAATTTTGTAAGGATTTTAAAGGATCTTCGGGATTATTTTTTGTAGTGATTTCCAAAAAAATTTCTCTGTTATCCATATTTATCACGATATCTGGTGTTTTCTTTTTCTTTATTTTACTTGGTTTCAAGAATTCAAAAGAAAAGCCTGAGTTAAGTAACGAATATCCGATTCGAAGTTCAGAATATGTTTCTTCGAAATCATTACTTAAAAAAAGCCTTTTTTTAATTTGATCAAAATTTTCTTTTTTATTCAGAGATTCAATAGCTAAACCTAATTCTCCTACCCATTTTAAACACCATGGGGCATTATTATAAAAATAATCCATTAAAGGATGTGACTTATTCTCTTCTTTTTTAAACCATTCTTCTCCAAGAAATTTCCTAAGATATCCCCAATTTCTTAGCAATTCATTCCTTTCTATCTCATCTATATCCTCTTGTTTAGTTACTATGGATATAAAGAAATCCCAGTTTTCATTGAACATATGGTTTAAGTCGTATACATCGCATTGATCTTTATATAATCATAGGTCAGATCGCAGCCCCAGGCAATCGCGCCGAAATTCCCAATACCAATATCCACTTCAATGATGATTTCCTTGCTTTCCATAATTCCCTTTAGCTCATCGAGCTTTCCCTCTACGATTTTTCCTGAATCAACAAGCACAACCTCATTTTTAGTATCAGAAAACTTAAGCGATATCTTATCCTGGTCGATATCGGCGCCTGAATATCCGGCGGCTGCGACTACCCTTCCCCAGTTGGGATCTTTGCCGAATATCGCAGTTTTCACAAGCGGTGAGCGCACTATCGCCTTAGCGGCCTTACGTGCATCTTTTGCGCTTTTTGCTCCCGTAACTCTTACCTCGATCAACCTGCTTGCTCCCTCTCCGTCTTTTGCTATCATTTTTGCAAGGCTGATACACACATGGTCAAGCCCTTCCTGGAAAACATCTTCTTCGCATTCATTAAATCCCGTTGCAGTTAACAGCGCCATATCATTTGTGCTCGTATCACCATCAACCACCAGCATGTTAAAACTCTTATCAACTGCCTTTCTAAGGCAGGCATCAAGAGTAACTTTAGATAAAGCGGCATCAGTAAATATAAAAGCAAGCATCGTACCCATATTCGGTTCGATCATCCCTGAACCTTTCGCGATACCCCCGATCCTCACACCATTATCTAGCTCTATGGCTATCTCTTTCATGGAAAGATCAGTTGTCATGATGGCTCTTGCGGCAGCTCTGGCTGATTCTTCAGTATCTGAAAGCTGATTATAAACCTCATCCAGATGCCCTCCGATCCATGCCCTGTCAAGATTTCGCCCGATCACGCCGGTTGAGGCTACTCCTATATCATAAGGTTTGCAATTCAATTTTTTTGAAAGTATCTCAGCCATCCATTTCGCATCTATTATGCCTTTTTCACCTGTGAACGCATTTGCGCATCCGCTATTGGCAATTATCGCTTTTAGATTCCCCTTTTCAAGATAGGATTTTGTTACAATAAGCGGCGCAGCTATCACTTTGTTTCTCGTAAAAACACCCGCGGTTTCAAGTTCCCGGGCATCTGCAACCATGATCGCAAGCCCGTTCTTTCCCTGCTTTATCCCATTAGCTCTTATGCCTTTTACGGCGCATATGCCGCCTGTGATCGTTTTCATTGTCACTGCCATTGTCATAGTCATTGCGCCGATCCTGCCATGCCCCTTAATATATCACTTCGGGCAACTATTCCGACGAGCTTTCCATTATCGATGACTGGCAGCCGGTTAACTTTATATTTTACCATAATACTTGAAGCATCTTCCAGTTCATCCTCCGGGGAAATTGCATGGACATCCTTTGTCATTATATCCTCTACAGGCCGAAGCTTAAGATTTTCAAGGGCTTTCTTAGTCTCTTCGATCCTGACAAGATTCCGTATGGGTATCTCGATTATTTCAAAAGGACTTGGAAGCCATAACTCATTTGAAAATTCCGGCATCTTGAATAACTTTAAGAGGTCAGTTTCGGAAACAAGTCCTACTACTTTTCCGTTATTAACAACGGGCAATCCGCTTATATGGTTCTCTTTGAACAAGTTCGAAATATAGCCTAATGAGTCACCAGGCGCACATGTGATAACATCTTTATTCATAACATCTTTTATTTTCATAATAACACCTCACGGAGCAAAACCTGGCGACCAGAGACCTGTTGTCTCAGGAAGGCCAGACATCAGGTTCATATTCTGGATAGCCTGGCCTGATGCTCCTTTTACCAGGTTGTCAATTGCTGATATCGCAACTATCCTGTCGCTTCCTTTTTCAACCTCAAAACCTATGTCGCAGAAATTGGAACCGCGTACATTTCCCAGCATGGGTATGCCTTTTATCAGCCTGATGAATGGTTTATCATTGTAAAAATCATTGTATATCGCGCTGACATCTTCCTGGCTTAATTGTTTCTTCACGAAAATATGCGCTGTTGTGAGAATCCCCCGCACTGAAGGAATAACATGCGGCGTAAAGCTGATGCTTTTCAGGCTGCCATCAAGACGTGTGAGTTCCTGTACAATTTCGGCGCGGTGGCGATGTGTTGTGAGCTTGTATGCCTGGATATTCTCGGCCATGTTCGGATAATGGGAAACTGCACTTGGTTCTACTCCAGCGCCTGATATCCCGCTTTTTGAATCAAACACTACGCGCTCTATCAGTCCTGCACTGGCAAGGGGTGCGACAGCAAGCGAGGCACCGGTGGGATAGCAGCCTGGATTTGCGATAAATTGCTGTGACGATACTTCCGGGTGGAGTTCCGGTATTCCGTATACCGCTTCGCGCGGATCTGTGTGTTTGAGTTTATAGGTTTTTTCAAAAACATCGGTTTTGAGACGGTAATCGGCGCTAAGGTCTACGACCTTGATACCTGCCTTAATAAGTGCAGGAACAACCTGCATAGCTGTGCCATGAGGAACGGCTGTAAAAACGATGTCGCAACGGGAGGCAACTTCAACGGGTGTCAGGTCTTCAAATTCAAGGTCAACAATTTTTCGAAGATGGGCATGTGTATCACTGATTTTTTGTCCCTTTTTGCTGCGTGAAGTAACTGCTTTGATGTTTGCTTCCGGATGCTGGGAAAGAAGCCGCATCAATTCACCGCCTGTATATCCGGAGCCTCCGATAATTCCTATGTCCATGTAATCCCTACATGCCGGGATAAATAATTATACTTTCGTTTCCTGCAAGCTTATTGGCGATCCTTATTAGATCGTTCGTGATATCCGATTCATGGAAAAAAAGATGCGATTTGCATGTGCAGTCACTGCACCCAAAGCCCGGGATGAATTGCGAAAATTCCAGTAGCGTTTGTGCAGCTTTGCATTCAAGAGCTTCACATGTCGGCAATAGTACGGCGCATATCACTTCCGACCGGGGAAGAAGGTGATCTATGTGCCATTTTCTCGTGCTGTTCGAACCTGAAGCCACATTGAAATGTCTTGTGACACGTTTGAATCCTCCGGTTCCAAGTGCTGAGCCGATGTAATAGTAATATCCGGACTTGAAATGGAAATCTCCAAGCTTTCCTATGGTCAGGTCGATGTTGTGATTCAACCTGAGGATAAGAACATATGTACCTTTCATTTTTGAACTTTATAGTTACGATCCTTTATTTAATCGTAAGCGTTGATGTTTTTGGTTTTCATCCGGTGTCTAAAAAAGGTCTTAGTGTTCCAGTAGTACTCTTATGATAATTAGCTATTTGTGGGTGCTACTACACAATATGATTGTAGTGCTCCGGCAGGTTTGGGGAGTGGGGATTAAGAATAAAATCGGTTACCTGCCCGCGCACATCATAATTATTTCTATTTTAAGAATATTCCGGACTATTCCAAATATTCGACATTTACTTTTCTGGCTGGATTGTGACCTGCAATATGAGACAGCACTCAAATTGTTATTAAATCTGAGACATTGGTTTGTGCTACACTAATTAGCATAAACGCTATACCCGAACTGTAAAAAGTAAAAAGTATCCCACCACTCAGGTGGCGGGATTAGCCTTGAATTTTTTCCGGATCGTTTATGCTTAACTTCTAAGCCATTCATCAATCAAGGAAAGCAGCTGCTGCGTTGTTATAGGAAGCTCAAAACCAGCGGGCCCTCTGCTGCTTACCCAATCATCTATGGCTGTTAACACATCCGCAGTCTCTATTACATTAGGATCACTGCCAAGTCTGCCGTAATACGCTGTAATATCAAGAGTGATGGTTTTATCTCCTTGTACAATTGCTACCACTTCACTTGATGTAATTACTGTTCCGTCAATGTGATATGTTCCAATAGTAGCATTGCCTGGGGCAGTCAGTCTATAGACAACTGTCTTGTTAACTCCTGGCGTCACATTGAACCATATCCATTCATTGGTGCTATTCTTGAAAGCATCTGCATCGTCAGAAATTTGTGTCAAATTCCATCCCGCCGGGATAATTTCCTGAAGGGAGAATGCTTGATTTGTAGAACTGCTGATATTAACAGTAACAGTGGTTGATTCTCCTATGCGTAGAGATTCTTTCTCGATTGTACGTACAGCAACGGTAACATTCGTTGGTGATGGTGCCATGGACAAGTTGTTGCCGAAGTCTATACCTGTTATACTCTCATTGCCTGTGATGGTTACATTATAAGTTCCATTTGTAGGGAATGTCTGTATCCAACCCGTCTTAAGAACCTCTGCCACAGTGTAATTGCCAGGTATCAGACCGCTGAAGGTATAGTTACCATCATTGTTCGTAGCAGTAGTTTCATTGCTGCCATTTTGATCTGTTAGAGTGATTGTCCAATTCGCAAGTCCGGGTTCGTTCGCGTCCTTCGCTGAATCATTGTTGAGGTTGTTGAACTTCATGCCTGAGATACTGCCATTTCCGATTATTGCTGTCGATGGTGCAAAAACAAGTTTATTCGCTCCATTATCATAGCTGTGCCTTGTCTGCGCGTTATCGAAGACCGCAGTCCCAAATAAATATTCCTTTGTTATATCTGAGAATTGAACATCATACTGGCTTTCTGTTATCAGTTTTCTGCCATATTCCAGAGTCCAATTGCCATCCTCGTAAACTGTTTTGCCCCCGATATCTGCCCTATCCCCTGTCGGGGGTCTTACTATAATGCCTGCAATTTCATCGCTAGCATTATATATGTCATTGAATGGCTGTTTCTGGTCATCAAATATCCAATAAGGCGGAGCTGGCTGGTCTGCTGAGGTGAAATTCGGTGCAGTTTCGTTCGCATCTATGTTATTATAGTACGGCACAAGCCCCGGGTCGCTATGTCTACCTGCATCTGCTGTAACATTGCTATAACGTATAGAGTCCAGATATTGGTCATCCACAAAGCCAGTTGTATTGGTTCGTACTATTTTCATATGCCACAGATCGCCTATTTCTCCGGGATTTGCTGTGTACATATTACCATAAGCTTTCACATCAGAATTTTCACCTGCATGGCAAGTAGCAAAACAACCACCGGTTTCAAAGTCAGTGATATTTATATTCCACAACTGTGAAAACTTATCTTCATAATAAGTTTCTTCTCCTCCCTCTTTAACATTAGGTGTTCTAAGCTGCTCCCATGTGCCGTTAGGCTGTTTCTGCCAGGGCATACGTCTTAAGCTTTCTGTAGGATCGTTCCACTTTGCAAGGAAATATACTGAATCATTAGTATAAATGCTCTTTAAAGTAACCGTATGTGCTCCTGTGTTCGCCCCTCCGGATATATTGATAGTCATGGCGGTTGCCTGATCCCATATTGCTTCAGGTAAGCCGTCTATGACTGGCGCTGTTGCCACTTTTACAGAAGTAAGATTACCAACCGATGGTATTGCAATCGTGAGATTATTGCCGAAGTCCATACCTGTCATACTCTCATTGCCTGTGATTGTTACATTATAAGTTCCATTCGTTGGGAATGTCTGTATCCAATCCGTCTTAAGAACCTCTGCAACAGTATAATTGCCAGGTGTCAGACCGGTGAAGGTATAGTTACCATCATTATCCGTAGCAGTAGTTTCAGTGCTGCCATTTTGATCTGTTAGAGTGATTGTCCAATTCGCAAGTCCGGGTTCGTTCCCATCCTTCGCTGAATTATTGTTAAGGTCGTTGAACTTCATGCCTGAGATACTGTCCCCTACAACAACTACAGGTGGATCGCTTGAATTCCCTGGGAAAGTCAGATTATTGATTTCGTCGATGTTGATAAATCCGTCACCATCTGAATCTAAGGACTCTATCACTGTAAAGTCTATTGCATTGTTTGACAGGTCTGTACCGTACGCATTAAAGGACGGAGGACCTGTATGGCATGTACTGCATGTATCAAGCCTTGATCCCGTTGTGCCATATATTGCGTTGAAATCGTTATTAATATCGCTATTAGCTAAAGAATTCGGCACGCTTACAAGAGTTACAAATACTAATAGCAATAGCATAAAACTTATTTTTCTTTTCATTTATTTACCCCCATTTCTTATACGAGACCTCTAAATTACGTGTTAGTGTTGATTGGATTGAGATTTAGAGCGTTGCTTTAGGGAGCATAACTTCCTTATGCCCTATTTCTAATATTACTAACCCGAATTAAATGTCTTCGTAATTATGCACAGCTTTATGGATTGATAAGCCTTACGGTCGGTTTATATTTATATATAATTCCGAAAAATTGATTAGAGTATTTTTGTTTGATTCCAGTATCTATATATTCGAGAGCAACATCCACTAAAATAAGGATTGAAACAAAAATGAGTAAAGATGGAATGAACACGAAAGTCACAAGTGCAATTCTACTGGTACTTGCGATAATTGTAGGAAGTTTATTGGGAGCATATCTATTAGCCTCTGTTACAGGTACCGAATCATATCAAGAATCGTATCAAGATCCTGTGTATAAGAACTATACTTATGACGAACCCATCTATCGAAATGTATCCTATCAGGAACCTGTATATGGAACATTATATACAGGAACAATAGGTAAATGGAATTATACTTCTGGCGATGTGAAACAAGCACAGGAGTATACAATTACTAATGCAATTTCAGGAGTATGGAATGAGAGTGGAACCAATCATGGAGCTAAAAAATATACTGTCTATATATGCTGGAGTCTATCTGACTGCCAATACTATTACGATATAGAGTTTAGTAATTTGAAAGAATCTCGTGGAGTTATAAGATACGATACGAAAACAAATCCGGCGGTAGACCATTATGAAACAAAGTCGAAAGATGTAATAGACCATTATGAAACGAAATATCAAACTAAGTATAAAATAGTGACAAAGCAAAGATGGGAGTGGATTGTAGGAGTAAGCCCATGATCAAGATCAGGCTTCGTGTCCAGAAACCTTCCGCAATATTTATCGGATAGTAAGCCTCATATTAATATTAAATGACATTAAATGATATCGATGCTCTTAAGAAGATCTATCCTGAGATATTCGCCAATAACGTAACAGTCGTCGATATAACCGTTTGGATCTTTGTTTTCATACTGCCTTTTTTAATTCCATATTTATATATAAGATTTTTTGAGAGCAGGACTGTTTTATTTATCAGGAGTAAGTTAATACCATTCATTAAATACAGATTGCACCTGGTAAAACTTATTATTTTTATGAAAAGAGTGCTTGAGTACCCGATAATCAGGGCTCCGAAAGTGAAGATCTTGCCATCATCGTCAAGAGACAACGGTTCAAAATAATCTGGATTTAATAAATCTTTATAAGACTTTTTGGTTTTCATCCTGTGTCTAAAAAAGGTTTTAGTGTTCCAGTAGTACTCTTATGATAATCATCTATTTGTGGGTGCTACTACACAATATGATTGTAGTGCTCCGGCAGGTTGGGGGAGTGTGGTTTAAGAATAAAATCGGTTACCTGCCCGCGCACACCATAATTATATCTATTTTAAGAATTTTCCGATTATTCCAAACATCAAAGCTTTATGTAATAAGAATCATCTCAAGGCTCGCGCGGAGGTCGCCCAGCCAGGTCAAAGGCGCAGGATTTAGGGTCTTCCACCAATCATCACGTAAGATTTATGACTATGCATAACGAAAAATAGCATCTAAAAATAGGAATTTATCCGATTTAAATCTTACGAAATATATTACGCAATATGCGAGGGTCGCCCAGTCAGGTCAAAGGCGTTAGCTTTAGGGGCTAATCTCGAAGGAGTTCGTGGGTTCGAATCCCATCCCTCGCACTCAATATCATTTTTTCCACAAATATCCCAGAATAATCCCATCATAACCTATAGTAGAAAAACACAACTCCCCATCCTGCGCCTGAATTTCAATCAGAAAAATCTATGTTATTTGGCTTTTAAAAAATAGTATCGCTATTGAAAAACAATCTTTCTTCATCTCTTTCTTTTCAATAAATGTGTTATCATGACCAGCCCGGCGATTGCAAATATTATTTCAAACCCCGGTGCTTTTTGCAGCTTCGATGCCTTATCAAATGCTTTATTTGCTTCTTCAATTCGTCCAAGATTCTTAAGAGAAGTTCCTTTGTTATACCACGCATCGGCATATTTTGGATTAATCTTTATTGCTTCTTCAAAGGCTTTGATTGCTTCTTCGTATCTTTCAAGATTGTCAAGGGTAATTCCTTTGTTATTCCATAGCTCTTTATAATCTGGATCTATAAATATAGCTCTATCATATGCTTCAATCGCTTTATCGTACTCACCTAAATCTCCGAATGCAACTCCTTTGTTATTCCATGGCTCTTTATAATCTGGATCTATGGCAATTGCTCTATCATATGCTTCAATTGCTTTATCGTACTCACCTAAATTTCTGAATGCAACCCCTTTGTTATTCCATGGCTCTTTATAATCTAGATCTATGGCAATTGCTCTATCGTAGGACTCAATCTCTTTTCTATAATCACCCAAATTCGAAAATGCTACACCTTTATTGTACCAAGCCTCCTTTAAATTTCTATCTATGGCAATTGCCATGTCAAATGATCTAATAGATTTGTTATATTCCCCTAATCCAGCAAGTGCAAGCCCCTTATTATACCAAGCCTCCTTAAAATTCGGATCTATAGCAATTGCTCTATCGTATGACTCGATCTCCTCCACATATTCTCCCAATTCAGCAAGTACAAGCCCCTTATTATACCAAGCTCCTTTATGCTTTGGATTTATAGCAATTGTGTTATCAAATGACTCAATAGATTTATCATATTCACCTAAATAATAATATGCAATCCCTTTATTGTACCATGCGCTCTCAAAATTTGTATCTAAGGCAATAGCCACATTGTATGACTCAATCTCTTTTCTATAATCACCCAATTTCGAAAATGCTAAACCTTTATTGTACCAAGCGTCCTTAAAATTTCTATCTATGGCAATTGCTTTATTAGACGCGTTTATAGCATTCTCGAATTGTCCCAATTCTACAAGTGCATATCCTTTGCCAGTCCAAGCAATTTTATCGTTCGGGTCTAAAGCTAATGCCCTATCAAAAGCTTCAATCGCTTTAAGATATTCACCTAAATAAAAATATGTTTGTCCTTTATTGGACCATGCCTCTTCGTAATTTCTATCTATTATGATTGCTTCATCATAAGCTTCAACTGCTGTTTTATAGTCTTTTTGCCTATAATAAGATAATCCTTTACCAAACCAAGCTTCCTTATTATTTGGATCTACAGCTATTGCCCTATCATATGCTGCTATAGCCTTCATGTACTCGCCCGAATAATGAAAAGCTATACCTTTGTTCAACCACGCATTAACAGACTGTGGGTTAATATTTAATTCTTCATTATAGGCTTTGATTGCTTCTTCATATTTTCCTGCATTAACCAAGTAATTGCCTTCCTTGTTCCATTCATCAACGGTTTTAGCTTCCACTAATGACGGAAATATTGCAAATAATATCAGACATAAAATAAAAATGTATATTCCATTCGTTTTCAATCCCTCCTGCGCGTAAAATTTTTTTATATATTTCATATAGTTCTCCTTTTCAGATCAAATTGACACGCCAATGAACGTTTTTTTATCAACACTTTAACGATATCAACTGCATAAGTTGCTCTGACTTCAAAATTAATCGGCACGACACTTCTCCCATAGACCCATACTGTTATTTCTTGCAAACTCTTCTTCAAAAGAAAACCATTTCATGAACTGGAACGGTTCATAAATATAATTATAGCCATATCCGTTTTTGATCAAATAATCATTAACAAATTCACCATTGGATAAGAAAACATACCTTAGCAATCGTCCATATTTATCTTTATCCGAACTCATGGGATCCGGTATCAGGTATACCTTCTTTCCATCAAGAAGTCGCTTTGTTTCCGCTGAAGATTCAGGTCCATAACACTGCACAGGCTTTTGTGGATGGACTGTTTCCGGCGTATCTAAACCGAGGAGCCTGACCCTCTCTGTTGTATGCCCTAATGTAACATCAATTGTATCACCATCTATAACCCTGGAGACTGTATATAGCTGGGGAACTGCCAGTTCCTTTGGAAATAAATTAAATGTAAGAACAGAACCCACCAGAAGTCCTGATACAAACATCAGCCCAATAAAAAACAAAGATTTTCTATTTTGTTGAATATTGATCACTTTATTTTTACCTGGTCTGACGATTTGATAATTATTTCGGCATTTCCTTGATATGCTCTAATAAGGCCAGTAATTTCAACATTTTTACCAGAATACTTCTGAGGGTTTGGAATTTCACCACTGTCAGAACTAAATATTACAGCCGAAAATGGACAGGTTTTATAATTGGAACAATAATTTAGAAAGGTATTGCCTGCAGCGGATGTAAACACCTGTACAACTTCTCCTTTTATACATCCAGTTTCACCAATATGTGACCTTGCTTCTTTAAAACTATAACAGGTTGTTGATTCAGTCTTGATCAGGGGTAAAACCTGCGGATTGGATCCGGAACATATATCGGGGTCATCAACTTGCCGCCCATCGGAACAAACATACTTTGTTTGAAAAGAATTACCAAAAAAAACAATAACAACTATCGCTAATACAACAAATCCAAATAGAAAATACTTTATTTTGCTTTTTTTAAGATGTTGTGCTTCGAGATCACGTGAACTTTCAAATTCTTCCATAACATCCCGGTACTCTTTGGATTTTGTATCAATGATACTAATAATTTTGACACCACCTAAACATAGTACCACAATTTTGAGGTGATATTTAAATATTCCTATTTTCCGTTTATCCTATTTCATTGTATTCAATTTTTAAGATAATATATTAACAATAATTCCATGAAAGAAGAACGCATTGCTCAATCAAAGATTACCCGTAGAAATCAGATCACACTTCCTAAAAAGGTAATAGATAAATTAGGCAAGTTAAGAGAAGGAGAGTACATATTATTTTATGAAGATAACAACCGTATCTGGATAAAAAAAGGGGAGCTTGTGGAGACACAACGGTAACAAATAAGTACATCTGGGTTTGCCAATGTTTTCTCTTATTCACGGGCGCCGCTTTTTGCGGTTGCTGCATTGTTGTCCTTACGCTCCAATCACCGCATCCTTCAATGCGCTCAACGCTTGCTTCGCGCATTTCAGGCACGGCTCTCGCCTTGCGGTAATTGTCGCTGCTGGCTGTGGCGACACTCTTGCGCTCTTGCTCCAGAGAGTCGCCGGCATCGGTGATCATGTCATTTTTTCAGGTTGTAACGGTTAACTGAGAATGGGCGCGCGGGAGTATGCTGTGATAAGGGGCAGGAAGATATCGTTCACGGGGCAGCAGGTGGAAAGGATATTGTGCCTGCCCTGCTGTAGCTGGCTTTAAAATAATGGTCTTTATGCCGCTTACCATCACCATAATTTGAAGTGGTTGCCAATTTTAGACATTTGTTACCAAGCCGTTTATATTGCCCGTTGGCTTCTTTATAAGTTCAATATCCTGCAATACAGTCGTTCCAGATACAATAGTAACAGTAACCGAGCTATTTGTATAGAACTTGGGTTCGCTGGTCGCAGTGAGATTATAGGCTCCAGCAAGGACAAGTATTGAATATTTGCCTGATTCATCTGTATTTGTTGTGATGTTGGTATTTGTGGAAATAGTAACACCTGCAATCCCTGTGCTGTTGTTTAACACAGTACCGAAAATATAGCTATATCCAGATGGTATTGTCAATGGTAGTAAATCGGAATTGTTCGCATCGAGAACATATGGAGAGTCGCAAATCCCATCTTTGTTCGCATCTGTGCACATCTGGCTGAAGCCTGTGCCATTGGGATATGCCCAGAAGTTTCCACCGAGGGATGGGGCGCCGATAATGTTGATGCCTGGTGTTTTGGTGGTGTTCCAAGTGTTGCCAGAAATTATCCCTTCTTGGATGTAATTATTAGTATTGTTGAAATAATTATTATTAATATTGTTGGTGATAGAATTCCAGAGATAGACTCCAATATTATTATTTGCGACATTGTTACTATTAACTGCGTTACTATCGGAAGATTCCATATAAATGCCCTGATTGTTTTTAGATACGCTATTCTCACTTAGAATATTGGTAGATGATCTCAAAAAGATCCCGGAGCCATTGTTCAGGTTTGCAGTGTTGCCACTTAATGTATTGTTATTACCCCAAGAGTTTATTCCTATACCGTCGCCGCGACCAAGACCATAACCGTTGTTAGAGCTAGCGATGTTTGCAACGAGTATATTATTGCTGGAAAGCCCAGCCACATTGATACCATAGCTGTTGTCAGAAGCATTATTCCTTTTTAGAATATTATCATTAGAATGTACAAGAACGATACCTAGGCGGTTATTAAATGCTTTATTACCACTTAAAGTGTTATTGCTGGAATAGTCAAGCTTGATGCCAAAATAGTTACTCATCAAAATATTATTTGAAATATTGCTATTACCACCATTTCCAATATAGATTCCAGCCATACTCAATGCATTTTTTAATGTAAATCCACTGATGTTCACGGAATCCACACTTACATTTATTACATCCTCGCTATTGATTGGAGATTCCAAAATTGTATAATTAGGATTTCCAGATGTTGAGCTTAAGGTTATCTGTTTATTCACTTTTATATTCTCGTGGTATGTACCACTGTCCACATGTATTTCATCGCCTGGGTTGGCACCATCGATGGCTAATTGGATTGTTGTGTAGGTAATACCTTTGTTCATATTATGAACAGAACCTTCGCTGGAAACCTTGGTGAGCCAGGCATCATAATCTCCAGCTCCATAAGAGACTGTACTGCCTGCGAGAATATATCCTCGATCCAAAGTTTCTTGAACAAAATTTATAAGGTCTGGTCTAAAGGAATCAATTCCTCCAAATGTCATATTCCATAACTCTACGCCATTAGAATTAGTTCTTACCAGCCAACCATAACCTCCTCGGATTAGATGGCTTCCATTTGCATCATATGAATATCCCCCAATAATAAAACCTCCTTCTGAAGTAATTTGGATAGGCCCGAATATCTCAGAGTAATTATTTCTCTCCTGATAGGTCTTGTTCCAGAGTTCATTACCATTAGAATCTGTCTTAATCAAAAGACCATCATCATAATCAATTGTACCTGCTAATTCCTTATTTCCTGCTAAAACAAATCCATCATCTGACGTTTGTTGGATAGAATGTATTATACTATATTCAAATGTTCTGTTCCATAATTCATTTCCATTAGAATCAATTTTAATTATTTTAGTATCTGCCCCTGTACATGATAATAAAGAGACAACATAAGCATTATCTAATGTATCTTGGATATTTGTTAATTGATAACAACCAATCAATAATGATTTATTCCACAATTCATTGCCATTTAAATCTGTTTTTATTTGTATTAAATTATTAGTAGGTCCTCCAGAATAACTCATTCCTATAAATGTATATTCTTCATTTGATATTTGTTTAAAGAAATAAAATCTTTCATCTGCACTTGTTTCTTTAAATGTTTTATTCCAAATTTCATTACCTTCTGAATCTGTCTTAATCACCCATGCATCGTTATCATTTATTGGGCTTCCCAAAGAACCAACAATTAAATATCCTCCATCAGATATTTTATTCGCAAAGTAAGGGTAGTTGTATATGCCTTCTACCAGAGTTTTATTATGTAATTCATTACCTTCTGAATCTGTTTTGACAAACCAAGTATTAAAACCAACTTGAGATTCTTTACTGCCAATAAAAGTATAGTTTAGATCTGAAGTCTGGTAAACATAAATGGCATTCTCTCCATGCTCCCCACCAAAGGTTTTGTTCCATTCTTCAACCGGAACTGCACTCGACATCTCTGCAAGCAATATAACCAGCATCGTTATTCCAAACGCTATTCTGAGGGCAACTCCTCTCCAAATCTTATATCTCATCATTGATCCACCTATCCTATATAAAGACACAATCTGTTCGCTCTATAAGCAAAACACTAGACAATATACATGTAAACATGGTGAGTTTAAAGTTCTTTGGAAAAAATTTTCTCAGATTTAACCTAATTACCAAGAATTTGCTTTAATTTAAATCACTTTTAAAGTTTATGCCTGATCGAATGTTAAGTATGTAATTCATGGGGTAATGAGCATTCTGGACACACATCGATATCCGTGACGGTAATATAGGGATATATTTCGGGGCTGCGATTATGAGAATGAGGCCGCCCTGGTATCTGTGCTTCCTGTATTGCTGGATCTCAGCGAGAATCGATATTGAACCAATTTCATGAAGTCGTAGCACATCCACCGGAATTTTTCGGTCTGCTAGGCTTGTTATAAGGTTTCTGAGGATACAAATACCTTACCCGCCTTGTGATCGTGACTCATATCGCATCCTAGATGACGTCTATGCTTTGCTGTTTTGTGAAATTAACCAAAAAAAGTATAATTGTCCAGCCGAGCCAGGCAAAGCTTCAGACTTGATCATTTAAGTCATATTTTCTTCCTTTTAGGTCTAAAGAGTAATAATTCGACAATGATATTCTCTATTGTTCTGCTGGAACAATTATTCTATCATGTTATACGCCGGATTTAGAGACACTCTTGAAAAACTTTCTGCGAAGAATAATATCAAATAATGCGGTTGTTATCATTTGATTTCTGTCCTCAAATAATCCCTCTGCAATACACTTGTCCATTTTATCAATTATTTTTTGATCAAGTTCGAGACACATAACGTCACCGTTATCGTTTTTTGGTATGTTTGTATTGAATGACATATTCATCAGACATCACTAACGCTCGTTAGTATTTAAGAGTTTCGTTTTTATTTTATAATTTATATAAAATATTACGCAGACATTACGGGCGTAATATTTGAAGCTCTCCTGCGTCGAATTTCTTCTTCGATAACTGCGAGAGTTTCAACTTTGTTCACATTAGAAAGAGTTATATCTTCTCGTTGTTCGCGTCTGTTGGATCTCATAGTGAATTATATATACGTTAGGAAATAATAAGGTTGTGCATCCCCAGAGAGCTATCAGGATGCACAGCCTCATTAACAGTATACTTTAGGATATATCCTTTTTCACCAAGCTCGGCTTAATTTTTCACGCTTTTTGAGATGAAAAGAAAGAGTCGCATTTTCATTGACGGAATGACCTTTGGCATGCGTTTTTCTTTCTTTCATCTTCTTCCGGTTTCGGGCATGACCGCCCATATTCAGAATCCTTCAGTAATTGCCGGTTTCTGCTGAAGGGCTGACAGGCCACCGGGGATATCAGGGATCCCGGATAATTTCGTTTCGATTGGAGTAAGGATCTTCTCCATCTTCTTTAGGGAGCTTCTACTCTCTGCGATTGTGGATTCCAATACATCTACACGGTCTCTGGATATAACTCCCTGTGCTATACCCTGGGAAATTAAGGATTCCGCTTGGGTTATTTTCGAGTTGAGGCTCTGCTTCCTGGAATCATAGTCTCGGCCATTCATTTCGAGGCTTAAGCTTGCTGATTTTATCCGCTCGATCAATTCAGAGTACTCTTTCGCCTGGGCTGATGCTGCAGACGAGGAGTCAAGGAGGTTTTTAACTTGTTCCCGGGCATCTGGTGAGACAATGACCTCTAATTTAGAGCTGACCGTAATATTTTTCATAATTTCGGTGTGGTTCCGCTCGATCTTTGCTTTTGCATCGCTGATCAGCTTTTCAAGCTTCTGGATCGTGGTTTTATCAAGCTGCATTATTTCCTCTTCTCATTTCTAATGTAGGCTGATTCGATTAGGGCAGTTCTGTTCTGTGCTCTGACATTTGATGCAAGATCCTCAAGGCGTAACTCATCGTAGGTCTTAAGCTCTTCGATTGAATAAAATTGTGGCAGCGCGTCGTGTATGGTTTTTATATTTTCGTCTTTTGTCATATTATAATTCTCCTTCTATTGCTTTCTTATTTTCTTTTGCTTTTAATTCTATCAATTCGCCATTTCTATCGGCGAACATTTGCGGTTCTCGCATCTTGTTTTCTGGTTTTTCCATTAACATCTTTAGTTCCTCATTTTTTTGTGTCATTTTTGATGTTTGATGACTGTAATTTTTGTATCAGCTGCACGATATCCCGGGTATGTGACTCGTCAAGATCTTGAGAGATCCGAACGTGCAGTTTTGATAGTTGTGTGAGATTTTTTCGAATCGCTTGTGTGGATCTATGGTGTTTTTTTAGGTCCCTCAAGAATTGATTGAGAGTGAACGACACTTTAAGATATTCCCATGCCTCTTTTCTTTTTGAGGATCCCATGTTGCGAATTTCCGAAAGTATGTCACTCATTTTTTGCCTTCTTTGCCCTTGTTTATATCTTCTTTTTCTTCTTTAGGTTCAGATATAAAACCGAGGGCTATCATTATATTCCTGATTTCATCTTCCCTTTGGAAAATTATGGCGAATTGATCACATATTCTGGTCTCGTTCTTTCTACAGAATGAATCACTATTCAAAACTTCACCCATTTGTTCCATAAGTCCGACCTGGCGAACTGAAAGTTCTAAAACTTGTGAATTATAGTAATTTTGTCCAGATTGTGCCAGAGCATCCCTGTAGGATTTTGATAGTTTATCTACTTTTTTTGCGAGTTCTGGCCTGTTCTTTGACCAGAAAACGTAGATTTTCTGGATATCGTTGCAATAGAGGCCAGCCTTCAGATTCACTAGGATCGCCCCGGAACAGACCTAAACCCCTGTCTGGCTGAATTTGAGCTAATAGGATCCAATAACCATCCAATAACCGCCCAATAACCACCCAATAACCACTTCGAATCGCTAGCAGTAACCAGATAACCACCATAACCACTTGAAAATATATGTTTTATATATTTTGGCCTTAAAAGTTGTTCAATATAATAATCTGTGGTTATAGTGGTTATAGTGGTTATCGTGTCTATGCAAGTGGTTATTATACTGGTTATTATATGGTTATTAGTGGTTATTGTGTTATTATAGATATACATATTATTCATTTCGGCCACCCCATCTTCAAAATGAAGTCATCAATAGCCGGTTCATTCTCAAGTGCCAAAGAAACTGATAGTGCTTCTCTCATTCTTTCCCGGATCTGTACCAACTCCTCTTTATTTGCAGGTGTGGGAAACTTACCATATCGCTCATTAAGAAATTCAAACACCTTTTCAGGATTCTGGTTTTCAGGTCTAGCCAGATATTTTGCCAGGAAGCGGATAACCCTCTTATTTCCATCATCATGTTTCTGAACAGTCGTGAATCGCCCAGGTTGTGGTGTGATAATTCCTGATGCTCTCCAGTCCTGAAAGCAGCGATTGACATCATACCCGGATTGTTCAAGGTACTTTTTCAAGGTCTCCGGAATAAAATCAACATATCGCCGCTCGCTGTACTCTTTCCCATTTTCCAAACCCTCATATACTACAAGCCAGCCGAGGATCTCGTAATGATAAGCCCCATCATCGTCAGTGAATATTATATTATCACGTTGGGCGTGTCTCTCTGTCAGGAAAAACTTTCTCTTATTCTCCACAAGTGACGCCACGGATTCAAGGGCCCTATCGCTATATTTTTGAATCACATTATTTTCAGAGATCTGTTCTCTCACAGCCCGGGTGAATTCTACAGCATCGACCTCCTTAATCCCGATATCCTTGAAAATTTGCTCCAATAATGTTCCGGCCAGGGCGATTGCTGCATAAGTGTCATCCAATCTCGTATCTATATTTGATGTCGAACTGTTGAATGATGCTTTGATTTTAAGAAATTCGCCTTCTAAAGACCCGAAATTTTCAAAAACCTTCTGGATGAATAATGGGAAAATATGCCCATAATTCACGTTTATACAGTGATTTGCTTTCTCCAGCTCCTTTGGAATTCTATCAAGGATCCCACCGTAATATTCCAGGGTCCTAACCTGAGCACCGGTGTACATATTGTCTGAAGTAATGGGCGCTTCACCTGTCAAATGTACAACAGTATTCCAGGTACCGGGTTCTTGAAGCTTCCCGTCTTTAGTTCCTCGGTTCTTAGTTTTTCCATTGGCCCACATATATATGAGCTCCTGCAGCTGCTCTGGTTTCATGGAGCTCGTCTCATCAAGATAAATAGGCAGGTCAGTATAATTCTCGGCTACACGCTCGCTTCCAACTTTCGTTCCATCTGCTGATTGGCGAAGACCACTCGGAGAGCCAATCATGCTGCTCGCGACATTTGAGGAGGCTGTTTTTGCCGCTGTGCTTTCATAATATTGATCCAAAACATATGACTGTACATGCAAAAACCGCAACAATACGGCTGATAACGAGGTATAGCATTTGAATCGAACGATCTGGTGATCAAAGAGAGGTGAAACTCCATCGATCCAGGATGCAAGAGATCCGGAAATGTAGGATTTTTGGAGATTTCCTAAGTTTTTAACGACTTGGGGTCCTTGTACTGTGTAACCAACATCGCCAAGCACGAACATTTCATGATCATTTTTCCAGCCATTTTTGCTTACTATTTTTAGTTGTGGAAGGTACTCCGCAAGCCTATTAATGGAATATGAAAAATATGATGTTAGATCTTTAGCAAGTGGTTCCGGTACATTAACTCCCATTGCCATCAGTTCAAATATCCCGGATTTGGTCAGGACTGTCTTGTATGGTACTAGAATTTCCCGTTCTCTTCCTCCAGCATCTTTATAATTTAGTTGAACATGGCTTTCTCCCCGATCCATATCGAAACCGAGAGCCGTCACGAATATAGGAGTATAACACAATAGGACTTCACTCACCTCCCCATCGACATATTTCAGTTGAACAATACTAGAATTCACACGATATCTTTCAGCCAAAATATACCGAATTTCTTTAATATCAATTTTTTTGTTATCTCTAGGTGTGTTTTCAGCTTCGTTTTCCTCAACTATCTGCTTAGCTTCGAGATCAGCAAGCAGTTTTCTCCCTTCCTCCGACCTATCAACAATATTAGTCGGACTCTCCTGCGATATGGTATTCATGCCATCTATAGATGTTACCATTTCAGACCACCATTCCGGGCAGGGCAAAGGCTTTTATATTTTTAGGCACATTATAGTCATTGCAGGAATTGTTTGAAATTGGAATATTCTTGACAATTCCTTCATATCTCTTCTCCATTACTTTGCCTCAGCATCTTCCAGTATTTTCTCGATGTATGCACTCCGGGGTATAAGCCCCCGCTTGCTCTCGATTCTCTTTAATACTCCAGTATCTAACGATATTGAAAACTTTGTGTGTGTTTTTTGCATCATAACAGTAATACTAATAGTACCGACTAATATATAAAAAGAACCTTACTGACGTATTTTTTTCGATATAAAGAAATATTACACCTCTTTTACCTTAAAGAGGTAATTATTACGCTTGTAATAAATAAATGATATAGCTTAGAACTATTCTTAGTTTCCAAAATAAGGATTTTCTAATAAATCGATTGGCGTGTAATTCATGATCAAAAGCGCGCAGGAATAATCATACACTACAGGCCTGGGATATTCAGAGGGCGGCGCGCTGTGATCAGCGACCTACCGTCTAATTATTGTCGGGGCAGGCTTGCCCCTCCGTGCGTTTCGCTACGCTCAACAGCACACGGTAGTAGGATTGCCGCTTGTGGCTCCGGTGTCATCGTCCATGGTCGCATATTAAATGAATTTGTCAATTCCGAATTAGTATAATATATAATTCAGGAGTTATTATAATGGTAAGAACGACAGACCTCAGACTAAAGAGGCGAAGATTGCAAATCATCGGATATGAACGAAGGATTAACGAGCGCAAAGAAGAATTCGTTATGGAAGTCGTGAACACGATCCAGCTGTCAATCTGGAAAGAACAGATCCGGAACAACCTGGCACCGATCGGGTGTTAAGGTTAAGTTGCTATTTTTTTTGTTTTTGGTCTTTTAATCCGGAAACCTGCCGTGTTCGCGGATATTAAATGAAATTGTTAAAAGTGAAATCGCAAGGCAACTGCCGGCTACAACCGGCAATAGCCACGGAAGCGATTACCGCCTGAACAAGAGGCAGTTAGATATGAATACTGAACTAAAACCACTTAAAACATTCGCTCAATCCGAGCGAGAATCGTTAATGAAACAATTCCACGATGTTGCGGCACACCCACCGCAGACAGATCCTTTCAGTCATGCAGGAGCTCAGGCTTGGCAGGAATGGACAGAGAGCTGCAGAGCCTACGAAAATCTATTATTCAGCATGGGTGTGCCACTATGATCGCCAAATCTGAGGTTTTCATTGGTATCAAAGATCCTGCTACACTGGGAAGGTTGGCCCGGGCATCCGAGATCCGGGTTCTTAATCGCTTTTCCTTTTTTGAGGCGATAAATACCAGAAACGGTCATCGGTATCGAGTTGATATCAATGGTCAAGACATTTCATGTAATTGTCCGGATGCAAAAAACCATCAATGCAAACACGAAATAGCAGTTCTTAGAGACTTGAATCTCTTTAAGGAGGTGACTTAAATGTCATCTTCTTTTTCCGTCTATGATATCATCACGGACCAGATCATCAAGAAACTCGAATCTGGATGCATACCATGGAGAAAAGCCTATGCAGGAGGATTCCCGCAAAATGGGATATCCAAGAAAGACTACCGAGGTATAAACTCGATCATGCTTCTGTGTGAATCACGATCTAATCCATACTGGCTAACTTTCAAGCAGATTAACGAGATGGGCGGGCATGTTAAGAAAGGAGAACATGCAAGCAAAGTGATCTTCGTCAAACCTGTCAAGAACATCTCTGAAAACGAAGCGGGAGAACTCGAAGAATCCAGAGGCGCGATAATGAGATATTACAATGTCTTTAACTTCGATCAGACTGAAGGACTACCTGCAGAGAAGTTCTCAGTCGAGTTGAAACATCATGAGCCGATCCCGGAAGCGGAAGCAATCATCAAAGGATATCAGGGCGCGCCAATAGTCCAACATAAGGAGCAGCGAGCTTATTATTCACCCGGGCAGGATTATATCAATATGCCGATCCTTGGAAGCTATGATGAACCCGAATTTTATTATAAAACGTTATTCCATGAGCTAACTCACTCCACAGGCCATACGTCCAGGTTAGATCGCGGCCTGACAGGTCATTCAGCATCCGGTGAAGAAGAATATTCCAAAGAAGAACTTGTCGCAGAAATAGGAGCCTCGTTTTTATCCGGGCATTGTGGCATTTTCAATGATCCGCAATTGGAGCAATCAGCAGCTTACATCAATTCCTGGATTAAAGCATTGAAAAATGATAAACAGATGCTCATTCAGGCTGCAGCTAAAGCTCAGAAAGCAGCTGATTTCATCCTTGGAAGGCAGGTGATTTCATGATTCAATGTGAAGACTGCAAGGTCTTCTTCTTTTTGAAGGAATCCCTTGATGAACATCCATGTATCGGATATGTGGCCTTGGATGATCCGATTCGAAAATCACTCGAATGGCGTGAGGCACATCAATGAACAGAGATCTTTCTTTTTCCCAGAACCTCAAAGCGGGAGTGAGCAAGCAGGAGCTCATGACGTATTATGCTTTGACTGAATATGAATACGAGCGAGTGATCAGATGTCTTGCAGATATCAGAGCGAGAGCTATGAGAACTTGTTAATTTTTTTATTATTGCGTTTATGTTTGAATATTCAGGGCATGGGGAGAAGTTGAAGATACATGCCCGGTATCATGATGTGAGCCATCTTAACTACTGTCGGCAAGCTCGCCTCCGCGTGGGATTCGCTGTTGCGAACCCACGCAAAACGGTAGTGGGAAAGCCGTGAGTGTGCTGTATGCCTTTGAATGGAAAAGCAAACGACAACGCATGAAGATAGGGGTATTTGGCAGTTCTCCCGAATGCCAACATGCCAGCCTTTGAAAAGGCTTAGGCCAAACTTTCCGGGTATGCCTTCTGTTGAAGGCAGTTATTGTTTTGGTAATAGATACCAAGTCTTTTAATTTGTTAATGGCGCGATAGCGCGCAAGTTCTAATGTTATCGAATCAACTTATCCAGGAAGAAGAACAAACGAGAAGCGGATAATTTATAACTCTATAATATAGTAATAATTGTATCGATTATCCCAGGCATGCAGCTCTCATCTTGTTATCAAGTCTGGTATTAGGAAAGACACACGCCCACCGCTATCGAATTAATGGTAAATTCTTTAAATCTTCATCATCTTATATAAGTCTCTCCATCGCTTGAAAAAATATTAAAAAACCTTAATCGGTTTGGGTTAATATAATAGCATGATTATAAATATATTGATTCCAGCCCGACATTTTGAAGATCCATATTTACCAGGGAAAATCTTTTTGAAAAAGAGATCTGATTTTTAAAAAATTTTGAATTTTGCTCGAAAAAATTAGGTTTTTTAGGCTGCGTATAACGATTTCATAGGGAATAGATCATTAACCGCCCTGAGATCGTGCCTCATATCGCATCCTGGAGGCTATCGCTGCTTATCGTTTTTTGATATATGAAAAGGAATAGATCTTCTCTGTGGTTCTAGCGGACCCCCGCGTTCAAATCGCGGCCGAAGCGCCTTATATTAATAATTATTTACATACTATTATAATATAATCACATGAGCATTATGATATGAGGTTGTATTTAAATAGATATTTATTATATTATATGGTCATGGGTATTTTAGAATCTATAGGTCAAGGAATAGTCGCAGTTATATTAGTGATTATCGGCTTTTTTTTGGTTTTTTTCGCATTGGTTTCACTCGCGAAAGGCAACGGTATCACAGGGATTATTAGTGGTATTGTCGGAGCAGGCATAATAGTTGGCGCAAGAAAATATAGGGGAAATTAACTTCATCTTAAAATTTTATTCTGTCATCTCTGCAAATCGATTTCTATAAAATATGTGGGTCCCATATCAAAAGGATCTGCATCATTGAATATTGCAGTGGGTAAATCGTCACACTTTGTTTTATGAGGTGTACATTTCATATAATAAAACAAATGGAAAATATAATAATGCCTTTAGGCAAAAGAATTGAAAATTTTTTTGTTTGTAAGGGACATAAAATAGACCATGCTACATATCAGTTCTTTCTAAACACGAAGAGGGCTCCTGTTCCAACCTCAGAAGATATAAAAGAAGCAGAAGATCTTGCAAAAAAATTAAAAGGAAACTCTAGCAGAGATACTTTAGATAATATAATAAAATATCAAAATGAGAATATAGCCTATTTTAATGAAAGAGCCGTTTGCCTTGATGCATTTATATATTCAATTATATTTGGATTATTAGTAATTCTTAGTCTTGTGCCAGCAGTATCATCACAAACATTATTAATAATTTATATTACATTTTTAATATTCTGTCAACTGGGCATAATAATGGTCACTGTTGATAGATTTAGGAAAAAAATGAAATGGAAAAAGGAAAAGTTTCATTTGAAAGAATTAATACAATCTATAATAGAAGCTTCGAAATATGGGATATTTCAAAAAGATATGCCGGTAAAAAAAATATTGGACTGGAAACTTGCAATATGCCGAGATTATGCAAGACTCACAGCATCTTTGCTCCGTAATCTATTTCCTGATTCTGAACTTTATTTTATTTTTATGCATGACCATGTGGTAGCAGGAATAAAAATCAACAATGAAATTAATGTCTTTGACCCTCATTATGATAACCCGACTCCGCCAACCGTTCTTAAGTTGGATGAATGGTTAAATAAAAAGGAGTTAAATGTCGATGCCTTTGCATCAAAAAAGGATTCAACACTTCGGTTTTATTATAAACATAATAAATAATTCAAGAGAAACAATTGTACATTCGTGCAGCGTTTCCCGTTCATCTTTTTGCCTTCCTGCAAAGTCTATATCTTTCTTATTTATTATCATAGCCTGAGCTATTCAGATTCTTTTCTATTTTTGATGTTTTTCTATTTTTTCAATATTTCAAGTCTGAACCTGCCCCCTTTAATTTCAAGTGGATATTTTCACAACCTGCCAGAGATTATTATTTTGAAAATTTTTGCGTCACTGAAAGTGCAAGTACCACATGCGGTAACCCTCGCTTCCTCAGAATAGACCTTATTCTTCCAAAATCTTTCGGAATGGATGCCTGATCAATAAGAAAATCAACAGCTTTGATTATGATTGCTTCAGTACTCTCCTGTTCTTCTTCCGATCTCCGGGCCTCTAGTGCACGCAACTTCGCGTCTAGGATTTTGATGAGTTCATTATAAGTGATAATGTTTTTCATCCCTTCAAGTCCCTTGAAAATCCGAGCTACCGTATAGGGAGGAGTCAACATTTCCATAAGACGCCCCGCTAGTGGAAACCGGCTGACTTAATTTTAATTTTCCAAGTGTCGTATATCGGAAATAGATTAGTTCTGATCTGAGCAATACTGCCTTATTTTCTTCAATCAAGATATTCGCGGGAATCCCCTGCGTCATATTTATGATGATGGACCGACTTTCTAAGGTTGCGAGAAACGCCCTGGTAGAAGCGATAGCTTTGAAGCCATACACATCAAAAGCAGTTGGAATCCTAGAGTCTCCCTCTGTAAGTTATATATTTCTGTAAACTTCAACCGCTGAACATTCCCTGCAGCCATTCGGCAATTTCCATATCGGCTTAACTAATTCAACAGGAAACGAAGGTTTAAATGCGCCTTTACGGCCACAATCGAGATTTTCACACTCAAATGGTTCAGTCAATTTTCCATTTTGTGGAACATATGTTTTTTCTCCACATCTTTTACACTCGAAAAAAACCAATTCTTTCCTCAATTAAGGAGGATTCATCAGAACTGGGCTGAACTATTTTCAATGAGCCATTTATTGCGACTTCTGGAGGCCCCCTGAACTTTTCTCGCAGATAGGGGACATTCCTTTGTACAATTTTGATGTGACCCGCTCCTTTCTCCATCTCTAAAAGTTGATCACTGGCGCAAGTATAGTAGGTTCCATCCTTTGATTTTTCATATGTGAATGGCAGTTCATGATTTATTGTTTCGATCGTGAAGGAAGTTTTAAAATGTTCCTTCTCATCGTCATCAAATTCCATCCTATTCACCCCGAACACAAGTATTATATATTTCAACAACTATATTGAAATTCATATATTTTGACCGTTGCGGTTTTCTGGCGAATTCCGCACTTTCTTTTTTCATCATTTCTGTGTTGCCCCAAAGTAACTTCTCAAAGCAACTACTACAGCCCTCTCAAGAACAGGGAACAGAGGAAGCAGCGTATCATCTGTACTAATCAGAGATTCAATTTTCGCAATCTGGTCGGGCGTCAGTTTCAACATTGGTGACACCCGTCCGAAAGGATTAAGGTACCTGAGATGTAATACATCATACCCAGTCATCTCTGTGTATTTTGGCTGTGGCCGCGCCGGTTTTCTGCTTGGCCGCGTCTACCGGCGTTATGGTCATCTTTTTTCCATCAACTGATACCATGACCTCATCCCCTGCTTTCAAAGGATTCTGCGAATCTTTTCTTACATCACTAGGAATGTATATGTGGATGCCCGTGGCGCCGAACTTCTGAATTTTAGTTTTTGCTTCCTTCATTAGGGGTATATAGTAGCAAAAAGTATATAAAAAGAACCTTACTGATGTATTATTTTAGTATAATTTGGATTTTTATAGGTTATATTTGAAATCACGAACATATAAACGCCTGAAATATTACACATGTAATATTACATCCGTAATAATAGAGTGGAAAACAATGCTATAGATGCCGTTTTTTTATTATAGTATTTTAGGTACCAGATTACCAGTAAAAAAAAAGATGTTTTTATTGAGCGAACTTCATTTCTTTGCAGCTTTCATTATGGCTTCAGCGAATAATTTCTGAAATTCCGGATCTCCCTGCATCGTCATGAGGATTTCGGGGATAAGCTTTGTCTTTTCATCAACTTGTTTTGCAACATTCTTATCTAGGATAAGCCCGCAGATCGCACAATATTTCGCGTCAATTGGGTTGTCGGTAGCACATCTAGGACACTTCCCGGGTTTCAAGGTCTTAAACAGAAGTTCTCCATCATCCCTAATCAATCCATTCTTGGCGAGGAGCTTCCTATCAACATCGCCCCCTGCAAGATGAACATAAACTGCTGGCATACCGCTCTCTTTTTCCCAACCGGCGAGGATCCGCAGCTCAGACTCAAAAAATCCCTGTTTCACGAATAAGGTAAGTCTCCCATGTCTGAGCGCGTGAGGATGTACGTTCTTATCAAGGCTAGCCAATTTACCCGCTGTCTTGAGCATGTTCTGGACTGTGCGCTGGTCCATCCTACATTCTTCCATTACTTTACTCTCCTTATGATTATATCGTCTCTCAGTAACAAAAAGTGGCGCATCGTTTTTATTTTTTATTGGATGCTGGTTAAGCCAAAGTCGAACATCTGGGAGAGAATCGATCAGCCTTACCTTCCGCATGCCGGTCTTGCCATCTACTATCATGGTGGCTCCATGTTCATCAGTTTGGATGTGATTGACATTCCGACTCAATACCTCATTCAATCTACATCCTGAGTCCCACAGGAGCATGATAATCGCCCTATCCCGCTGGCTCTTGCATACCGAAATCAATTTCTTGACGTCTTCTGGTGTTATTAGTTGCTCTACAGGTAAATAGTTCTTAGGCTGCTTGACTTTAATATCATCAAAGAAATCGTTCCCCGGTTTTAACCAATCAAAGAATTTCCGCAAGGCTATAATATCATTGTTTACCGTCCTCTGCTTGTTGTTATTGCGCCTGTAGATAATATAGTCCCGAATATCCTGCCTGGTTAATTCATTACCACGCTTGAAGCCAAAATGTTTTAGTGCAGCATAGATCTTCCACAAATAACCATCTATCGTCAGCCTTCCTAGTTGGTTTAATTCAAGGGTTGTCTGATATTGTTTCAAGATCTCAGCATTTTTTCCTGGAAATATGGGTGGATGTTGCATGCAATATCCAAATTAATTTATACACTTATAAATCTTGCGTCATAAATTACGCAGGATTTAGGGTCCTGTCTCGCAGGAGTTCATGGGTTCGAATCCCATCCTCCGCATACTACATCAGGGATTATATACAGAAAGCTATTCATTGCCGCATTGTAAATTCAGTTAGATAGTTGGTGTTGTAATAATACCATTTGGGACGGGGAGGTCTCTACTCATATGATAGATATCATTTTTACCCGGCTGGTCACCGGGTGTGGTGACCTTTATCCTTGGTTTTGGCAACTGGGCGAACTGTTCAAGGGGCATAGAGATTGATAGAAATGTCATAAAAGGCGATGAGCGGAGGGGCAGGAGTATTCATGCCAATGCAGCCATGCTTCTTGATCCGTACCTGAAAAACACATGCTTGTCTGATCTTGCAGGCGGAAGCGCTGTGTTCTATGATACGAAAGTGAAGTTGGAGAAAGTCTGAGATTTTACGAGGTCCTCAATAATTTATAGTATGCTGTCCCTGTGCAGGGTTTACAATAAATTTCATTTCCTTTTCTTTCTATCAGGCTTTCAGGGACCAGCTCGCGGCATTCTTTGCATGTTACTATCCCGGATTTCTCGAAATTCTGACCTTTATTTATCTCAACATCCTGAATAAGAAAATGTTTTTCATCCATATCCACTAATTGCATTCCAAGCTCCTCCTCCTCTTCATGGGAGAGTTTCCCAAGCCGCATCATCCATTTATTCATCAGCGTTGAGTGCTTATTCGCTTCATCCTTAAGCGCAACGCGCACACCTTTTTTCGTCCTGGCATCTCCAAGAGTAAGAGCTAGCTTTCCATAATCTTCAACAAAAGCGCTCCCATGTCCAAGTGTGCAGCCGGTCGCAGCCTGCATGGCATCTGCAAGGCATCGAGCTGTTTCGGATATACCGATGAGATATTTATCCCCCTTTTTAGTCTTCATTCGAACAAGTGCAAGTTCACTCATTCTTAATCCAAGCGCAATGCCTGGCGCCAGATGGCCGTGAAGGTCTATTGCAAGATTTACGATTTTTTTATCCATGTATCTCCTAACTGAATAGATGGACTTCAACTAATTCGCCTTTTTCCATGTTCCTATCTGTTACTACATATCCATCCACTATGGTAGACCTGGGTGATGCTGAGATGATCGCAGTCTCGTATTCCTTCTCAAACAGTTTCATACCCGAACTCTTATATCCCATAGTGTTTGCCACGTCCTGTGCTATTTTCACGAACAGAATGTAACTAAAACCTTCTTCCTGGAGCAATATATCCTCATTTATCGTTAGTTTGCAAGTTGCTCTTGGTATTTTTGTGAAATAACTTCTTACCACCATTTCAAGGGCTGCAAAAGCGCCTGTGGGCTTGCCCGGAAGGCTGAATACAGGAGTGTCATTTATTATTCCTACCGCGATCGGCTTGCCGGGCCGTATAGCAACCCTGTGGAATATGATTTCACCGGTTTTTGCAATGATATCTGCAACATAATCGCGCTCCCCGACTGAAACGCCGCCTGTGGTGAAAACAATATCATTGTTATCTGTCGCCTTCAACAGCATGTTCTTTGTTTTATCGTAGTCATCGGGCACCGTGCCAATAAACGTGGATTCGCAGCCCAGTTCCTTCATGAAGCCCTGTATCAATACTGCGTTGGTATTTTTTATCATTCCGTTATGGATCTCCGTACCTGTGGAAATTATGCCTGTTCTAACCTTTCTGAATACCGGAACTTTTTCGATACCAAGGCTATATAAAAGCGCGGCGCTCTGGGGCATTATACGGTGATTTTTCTCAAATATCTTATCTCCTGTTCTGTAATCCGAGCCAGCACGGAACACATTTTCCCATTTTTTTAATCTCTTACCGAAAAGTTGGTCTTTTTTAACCTCTGAATCCTCTATCTTCAGCACAGCGTCTGCGCCCTGCGGGAGTAATGCACCTGTTGCTATTGCCACAGCTTCGCCCTGATTGAACTTTGCCATGCGATCACCCGCATATACACTGCCTGATATTATCAGGGGATACGCATCATCGCAACGAACAGCAAATCCGTCCATTGCAGCTATATCGAATTCAGGAGACATTGAATCTGCAAAAATAGTTTCACTGAGTTCTCTGCTTATGGAGTCATTAAGATCGACCAGTTCAGATCCACGCCTGAAATAATATTTATTCTTTAACTCGTTTATTTTTTCAAGCGCTTCTTTAAGTGATATTGGCGGTTTCATATTTTGCACATAATCTGTTTGAGGTTATTTTTATAATATGGCTCTCCACCTGAGAATTTTACTTTCTTAACTCCAAATTCAGTTGCCGCCGTTACAATTTTAACAATAGTGTCAAGAGAGCGCAGACTCGTTATAACACGGCCACAAGAATCCATAAGCATATTATTCATGAATATTCGTTTTCCAATTAGAGCAAATTTAATTTATCTATCCGCTTATTAAAATAGGTATAGATGTAGTTGTATAAAATCATTTTTCTAAAGAAAAATTCTATTAACAGCAATTATTTGCAATAAAAATTCTAATTTCCAACCCATGTCGATATCCCTAAGCACCTGCTGAAACTACATATCGTCCCGAATATCCTCTTTACGAAAGCAAAATTAATATTTTTTCTATTGCCACTATGCTCAAGCCAGGCGAAATAATATCTATCAGATTCCTGACCGTCAAAGGTGTGCTTTTCTTCACAACCTGACATAAATATGTGTGAAGTCCACGTAAAGTTGATTGAAAAACGAGTTGAGACTAGGAAAAAACTAAGAGGTATAATTGATGAAAAACAAAATGGTATTCTTGATGCTCTTCATCATCTCTGTACTTGTGGCAGGATGTATTGGAGACAGCACGGAGAATTCGAAACAGCAAACAGAACTATCTGGTGTTCTGAAGCTTGACGGATCAACAACCGTCTATCCGATAGCAAAAACTGCCTCGGAAGAATTTATGAAACTCCACCCGGCGGTAACAATTGACGTCCAGCAAAGCTCAACAGGTGAAGGGCTTGTAAAATTCCTGGCAGGCGAAACTGATATTTCGGATGCCACTCGTGCTCCCAAGGATAATGAGTATGCTGAAGCGAAACAGAAAGGGATGAAGCTTCATATGATCGTTATATCCAACGATGCCGTAGGCGTAATCGTACATCCGAGCAACCCGCTTTCTGACCTTACCACGGCACAGCTAAAAGCCATCTACTTTGATGGGACAGTAACCGACTGGAGCCAGATCACAAATGGCACAAAGAAGGGCAAGATAAAAATATATAATACCGACCCCAAGATATCAGGAACGGCTGAGCTCTTTAACACTAAGATCGCCGGTTCTGCTGATAAACAATATGTCGCAGGTACCACAATAATACACCCCACTCCTTTGATGATACCCACTATAAGGGATGATCCTGACGGTATCGCATATACCCCTGTGAACTGGATCAATAGCGATGTCAAGGTCGTCAAAGTCAATGGTGTAGCTCCGACACAGCAAACGATCCTGGATACATCATACTTGCTATCAAGAAAGATGTATATGATAACCGACGGGGCACCCGTAGGACTTGAAAGAGAGTTCATAAGCTTTATTCTGAGCGAAAAAGGACAGAACATTGTCCAGAAAGAAGGATTCATTCCCGTGACGTGAGGCGATAAACAATGAAAATAATGTATAAGCTGATGAGTGGATTTATACTGCTTGTCCTGATATTCGCAATAGCAGGAGCAACAGTCATATCAAACCTGGATGTAATCAAGGCTGTTAATTCAGATGTTGGAAGCGACTTTTCGATCAACCAGTATGCTACCAATTATGAAAGGGGAGCCACAAAAGTTCAGGTTGGAACGTTTCTATACGCCCAGGACAGCCAGGCAATGGGCAAGCAACTGATCGATGAAGGAAAAGAGGCCATGGCGCAAAATAGGGACAATCTGAAAAATATCCTGAAAGATGACGCGACAAGAAACGAGCTGAATGAACTGGAAAGAATAGAAGTCTTGGCTTTGGCGGCATCAGACCAGGTAGTTGCCAGGGTGAAAAATCCGGATAAAGACGCAAGTATACAGGAAAAACATCTTAAACAGGATATGCATTTCCTGGAAGCAAGAGTAGATGCGCTGAACCTCAAGCTAGGGACTTTCGTGGACAAGACCCAGGAAGACATGTCGTTATCCCTCAAAGTGGCACAGGAAAGCGGAGATAAAACCACAACTATAACGATCTATGCTATAGCGATTTCGTTATTGATAGCTCTTGTTGTTTCATTCGTAGCAGCAAAGATGATAACAGACCCGGTGAAAAATCTTACCAGCGTTGCTAACAAGGTCAGTAAAGGAGACATGACAGAGAAAGTAGAAGTGTCTTCTTCAGATGAGATCGGAGACCTGGCAGATTCCTTCAGGCGCATGATAAATGCCTTTAAGGTGATGGAAGCAATGAGCAAAGAGGATAATACTCCTCCCAGAGGGTGATTAAGAATGGCAATAAATGATCAAATTGTTAAGATACTGGCTGAGGATATGGGTCCGTCAGCATCTCCTTTTCTGGAGCGGCAGTGCAAATTCCACCTTAATAAAGATCCCGGAGCTTTGACAGCTTCAGATATGGAGGAATTGGCAAAATGGGTATATACGGGTGCAAAGCTGACTATTGGAGAAGGAATAGCTGACAAGTTGAAAACAAAGATTCTGGCTGTTAAATAATCTAATGTAATCAAAGGCTCTCCTGAATAGAAATATCAGGGGAACCTTAACTTTTTTTAATTACTTCTTACATTGAACAATTTATATTTTTTTTAATATAGAGTTTTTTTCTTTTTTAATATAAAGCTTCCAATACCTTTTAATTATAAGGATGGATAAAGTAAGATTGAAATCTAAATGAGTTTGTATGCATCCTGAAAAAAACGTGGTTCCATTATTGATTATCTTATTTGTAATTACAAGCGGATGTTTGAGCAATGAAGCCACAAAAGTAAATCTCTCGAACAGAAGCAATGACTTTGATAGCAGTTCAGATTCAGAGAGCCTGAGAATCGCAGTATCTGCAATCATCTCGCCCGATGAAACTCTGATTTATTATCAGGATATGTTCGATTATCTGTCTTTGAAAATGGGTGTTCCGGTTAAGCTTGTCCAGCGGAAGACTTATCAGGAAGTAAACGACCTCGTTCGGAAAAATAGCGTGGATGCTGCTTTTGTATGCAGTCTTGCATATATAGATGGCAAAGACCAGTTCGGCATGGAAATCCTTGCAGTACCCATAGTGCGAGGAGAACCTCGCTATTATTCATATATAATAGTGCCGGATGACAGTAGCATCAAATCTCTTGAAGGATTGAAAGGAAAGACATTTGCCTACACTGACCCTCTCTCCAATTCAGGGAAGCTATCGCCAGAGTATATGATAGCGCAGTTGGGTGAGAACCCGGAAACTTTTTTCAAGCTTACATTTTTCACTTACAGTCACGACAAATCCATTCAGGCTGTAGCTGAAAAGATGGTTGATGGTGCTGCTGTGGATAGTCTGGTCTGGGATTTCAAAAATGCAACTGACCCGGGATTTACTTCAAGAACTAAAATAATAAGTAAGTCTCCTCCATATGGCATTCCTCCTCTGGTGGTCTCAAAAGACATTGACCCAACTTTGAAAGGGAAATTGGGCAAAATTCTTCTTCAAATGCATGAGGACGAAAAGGGAATAGAGATACTGGATCGCATCATGATAGACCGGTTCTCAGAAGCTAATGATAGTCTCTATAATTCTGTAAGAGAGATGAAAAAGGTAGTCAGCGATGCTAAAAGAAAAGATACTTAAAATAAATGATTTCATTGGTGGGGGACTGGTAAGGAAATTTGTTATCTGGATAGTTTTCATCATAATGCTTCTCGGAGTCATGACAACTATTTTTGTACAGGTTAGCCTCAACAAGACATTGACAGAAGAGCTTCATGAGAGAGGACAGGTCATATCAAGGAATATGGCAACAAGCATTGTAGAATCCATATTGATCGAGGATACAATATATGTCCATAGGCTTGTTGAAAATACTAAAAAAATAGAAAAAGATGTTAAATATATTTATATAACTGATGCGAGGGGCAAAGTGCTGGCGCATACCTTTGAGGGCGGTTTTCCGGTCGAACTTCTCACTGTTCAGAAATATTTGGAAAATAGTTCCCATCTTCTCGATACGGGTGATGGCATTGTCATTGATTTTACTGCCCCAATTCTGGACGGCAGGGCAGGTTTTGTCCATATCGGCATGGATGAAACATCCATGCACGAAAAGATAAAACAGACAAGCAGTGCAATAATTACAATCACTCTTCTTGTAGGGACTCTGGGTGTTTTAATGGCATATATCGCTGGAAATTATTTGACAAGACCGATACGCTCTCTGGTAAAAGGAACCGAAGAAATAGGCAGGGGGAATCTTGGATATCAAATAAAGACTGACTCAACAGATGAGATAAATATTCTTTCAAATGCATTCAACAAGATGTCATATAATCTGAATACCGGCATAAACGAACTGCGTGAATCAGAAGAAAGATATAGAAGATTCGTTGACAGTATAAGTGATGCTGTCATATTGATAGATTCACAAAAAAAGATACTTTCCTGGAATAGCGGAGCTCAAAAGATATTTGGCTACTGTTTAGAGGAAGTTGCAGGCAGTAAGATTAATATATTGTTTTATTCGATGAATGAAGCTGATAATTTGGAAATACCAGATGGTGAGAATGTTTTCAAGAGAAAAGACGGCTCGAATTTCCCCGGTCTTATAAGTAATAAACCATTGCAGGATAGTCGCAATGCTGGTAATGTTCTGGTTATCAAAGATATTAAAGAACAGAAGGAGATAGCAAATCTTGAGAAATTGCTCATGCGGTCTGAAAAGCTTTTTACATTAGGTAAATTGGCTGCAGGAGTTGCTCATGAGATAAACAATCCTCTGACCGCTATATCCCTTCACACCCAGATAATGCTAAGGAAAACGTGGGATGAAAAAACTGACAGCAGGCTCAAAATCATAAATAAGGAAACTAATAGAGCGGCGGGTATTGTGAAGAGACTGCTTGAATTTGCGCACCAGTCAGAGCCCAAAATAGGTTCGGTAGACATAAATAGCGAGATTGATATTGTGCTAAATGTCCTCGAACCTCAATTAAATAGTACGAAGATAACTACTGACCTTATGCCTCTTCCACTTATAATGGCTGATGGTGAACAGATCCAACAGGTAATCATGAATATGCTGACAAATTCAATACAGTCCATAACAACAGACGGAGAAATAATTATTAAAACAGCAGCAAAAAATGATCACATCGAGATTAGCATAATAGATAATGGTTGTGGCATTTCACAGGATAACATTGGTAGAGTATTTGATCCCTTTTTTACGACTAAAAAGTCAGGTGAAGGAACAGGACTTGGACTCTCGATCTGCTATGGGGTCATTAAAAAGCACAATGGTTTAATCGATGTTAAAAGTAGAGTTGGAACTGGAACAACGTTTACAATAAGATTACCGATTTGATGTTATGAAGAATATCTTGATAATTGAGGATGAAAAAGAAATCCGGGAAGGGCTGGTAGAGCTGCTGGAAGATGCAGGTTTCCTGGTGGATTCTGCCGAGAATGGCCGACAAGGGCTTGAAAAAATCGGGAAAAAAGATTTTGATATCGTTGTGACAGATCTCATCATGCCTGTTGTTGGTGGTATGGAAGTATTGCGGGAAGTAAAACGTATAAAACCTCAGATCCGTGTGGTCCTTATCACCGCTTTTGCAACTATTGATAATGCGGTTGAAGCCATGAAAGCAGGTGCATCAGATTACATCACAAAGCCATTCAGAATAGATGAAGTCCAGACAAAAATACGAAAGGTTCTTGCAGAGGCAGAATTTGACAAGCCTCAAATCTTCGATTCCGATCTGATCAAGGCAATCTCAAATCAAACAAGAAAGGATGCAGTAAAACTTCTTTATAAGGCAGGCAGGCTTAAGTTTACAGAGATCCAGCGCAGGCTTGGTATTGAAGATGCTACCAAGTTAAACTTTCATATGAGAGTAATGAGGGAACATAAAATAATAGAGCAGGACAGGGAGAAATTTTATACGCTGACACCTGCAGGAAAGAAGTTGTTTGAAGCTTTAAGAAGTGCTGAACTTTGAATTTTCTCCAGGTAAAAGTCATTGACTGGAATTTTTCTTCCTGTAAAATCAATTAATTAGAAATTTTTTTCTAAAAAATCTTTTATATTTATATTGCTTTACATAATCAATAATTAGCTTTGGATCGGACATAAAAATGATATGATAGGAACTCAAGAAATGGTAATTTTATTTTTTGTGATTCTCTTGCTTTTCGGGGCAAGCAAGCTACCTGAGCTGGCGCGCTCCATGGGAAAAGCAACAGGTGAATTCAAGAAAGCTAGGATAGAATCTGAAAAAGAAATAAAGAAAATCGATTTAATAATAAAATAATTGGAATAATTATAAAAAGGAGACTTATAATGGTATTGGATGTAAAATTGAACCGGAGAAATTTTTTAAAAATAGCTGGTGTAGCAGGTGCTGCAACCTTTGGGCTTGGTTTTGGCGAACCTATTATCAAAGCACTTGCCCAGGGCACTGATGCGGCCAGAGATGAAAAATGGGTCTCAAGCGTATGTATCCAGTGTCCTGCAGGTTGCGGGACAAAAGTAAGAGTGGTCAATGGGAAAGCTGTGAAGATCGAAGGGAATCCTGACCATCCTTACAGCAATGGCAAGCTCTGTCCAAAAGGGTATGCTGGACTTCAATTGCTTTATGATGTTGATAGAATAAAATCCCCCATGAAAAGGACGAATCCTAATAAAGGTCAGAACGAGGATCCAAAGTTCATGGAAGTCTCATGGGATGAGGCGCTCAATGACATAGCCGCACGATTGAATCAGACAAGAAATGAAGGAAAATCACATACTGTCGCTTTCCTCAGCGGTAGGAACCAGGGAAGAGCTGGCTCAGTATGGACAACTTTCACGAAGCTCTATGGTACCCCAAATAACATTGGTCATAGCTCGATATGCGCAGATGCAAGTAAAAAAGCAAGGCTATGCATGGATGGAACGGATGATTACTGTGCTTATGACTGGGATAACTGTAATTACGTGCTCAACTTTGGAGGTGCCACCCTCGAAGCCTGGAGACCTACAAACCTGATGCTTCAGAAATGGGCGCACATGCGAAGAGGAAGACCTGTCAGGGCAAAGCAGGTCATGGTAGACACGAGATTCTCAACAACGGCTATTAAGGCGGATGAATGGCTGCCTGTAAAACCTGGCACAGACGGTGCACTGGCTATGGGGATCTCACAGGTCATTCTCACTGAAGGATTATGGGATAGAAGCTTTGTAGGTGATTTCAAGACACCAGGACGAAAGTTCATCTCCGGAGAAACAGTGGCAAATGATGACTTTGAAGAAAAATGGACTTTGGGGCTTATAGATTATTGGAACAATGTACTTATCAATTTTACACCGGCAAAAGCAGGTGAGATTACAGGCATCCCCGCTGAGCAAATAATCAGGATAGCAAAGGAATTCGCAACCGCAAAACCTTCCATAGCAGCAGGTGAAAGAGGCGCAGGCGCCCACACCAATGGTACTTACAATCATATGGTGATACACGGTCTTAACGCACTTGTCGGAAGCATGTTCGCTCAAGGTGGGGTAATGTACCAGATGGGTGTTCCCTATGCAAGTTCTTCTTTGAAGGACGACGATTATTTGGATGATATCGCCAAGAAGGTCGCTGCAGATTTCAAAGCTCATACTCTTGAGAGAATAGATGAAGCAAAGAGCGATGAATGGCCGCTTGCCAGCAATGTATACCAGAATGTACCGGATAATCACGCAAAGGGGGATCCCTATAAACTGAGTATGATGTTCACCTATTATACTAATCCTTTATTCTCGAATCCAAATCCCCAGCGGGCGTGGGAAGGCTTTAAAGATGTTTTCATGGTCGAGACCTCAAGTTATTTGAGCGAAACAGCGCTTTATGCGGATTATATACTGCCGGATGCTTATTACATTGAGAGAAAGCAGGATATGGCAGTATATGCAAGTTCAGGTTATCCTGTTACTGGATTTAGAGAGCAGGCAGTGAAACCAATATATGACAATCGGGATTCAATAGATGTAATAATAGACCTGGGTAAGAGAATGGGTGGAAAAATGGGAGAGTATTTTACCCTGCTTGGCAACCATGAAAACATGCTGCGTGAAATAGCGAAAGGCTTTGAAAAAACCCCGGGAGATAATGGAGTTAACGGCTTTGATTCATGGGCTGAAAAAGGAGCATGGTATAAGAAACCTTACATATATCGCTTCTCGAATGGAAACTTCTATGAATGGGACGGCGCCGGATACAATAAGGAGATGAAAAAGGCCGAAGAAGAAAAGGAAGAAATGAAGGATGGGAAAAAGGTCAAAACAACAACTGTTAAGGACCCGGTAAAGGACAAACTCCTGAAAACAAAATCTGGCAAGTTCGAGTTTAGAAGTTCAAAGCTTGAGGGATTTACAGATAAGCAAAAAGAAATACTAAAGAGCGAGTTGAAATCTCCTGAACTTTATGCGTACCCCCATTACGAAGAACCGCATTTTGCAGGAAAAGAAGAAGGATTCCCTCTTCATATGAGTTCGCCTAAAATGATAAACCATGCAGAAGGCAGGGGTGCAAACGCACAGTGGCTGCAAGAAAGGTTCGGGGTAGTGATCGGGAAAGCATGGACAAGCTGGGTAGAACTTAACCCTGACAAAGCCGAAGAACTTGGGATCAAGAACGGGGACGAAGTCTGGGTTGAATCCCCGATAGGTAAGATCAAGGTAATGGCTGTGATAAATCCGGGAAATCCTCCATGGTTGGTTGTTTTCCCGTTCGAGCATGGGCACTGGAACTATGGAAAATATGCTAAAGGACTGGGCGCTAACCCCAACGAGATAATAGCAAACCTCTCAGCTGTGATCTCGGCGCAGAGCGCTACCAATGCAACAATGGTCAAAGTTTACAGGGCGTGAAATTATGGTAAGATATGGAATGGTCATTGATCTTGATAGATGCGTTGGATGTGCTGCATGCGCTGTAGCCTGCAAAGCAGAGAACAGTGTAACATCAAGCACTCCTGAAGATTACAAAAATAGAAGGCTGATGGAGTGGAACCGTGTTGTCACGGTCTTTAAAGGAAAGTTTCCTAATGTGAGTGCAAGCATCATGCCTCTTATCTGTAACCATTGCGAACATCCTCCCTGTGTTAAGGTGTGCCCTGTGGATGCCACATATAAGAGAGAAGATGGTCTTGTGCTGCAAAGATATGAGCGCTGCATAGGATGTAAATATTGTATGGTAGCATGTCCTTACCAGCAGAGGTTCTTTAATTTCTATGATCAGAAAAAGAAATATGTGGAGAGGTTCGAAAAGGAAGCAGAGGAGCTCAAAAAAGAAAACAAGAATGTTCCGATAACTTATTTGGAAATCCCGTATCACAATCCAGATGTACCTTCCAGGATATCAGGCATAGTGGAGAAATGCACTTTCTGCCGCCACAGGATTGATAAAGCGATAGCTGAAGGGAAAAAAATCGGCTCACCCGATGGCGTTGAACCCGCATGTACCCAGGCGTGCCCTGCAAAGACAAGGACTTTCGGTGATCTGGATGACCCGGATAGCGAAGTCTCCAGGCTGCTTCGCAGCAGAAGGAATTACCAGCTTCGGGCTGACCTTGGTACGGAACCACAGGTCTATTATCTGGATTAGGAGGCAAAAACATGGAATACACAAAAATTAATGGAAAATCTACCGGGTCTTACGTTTTGATCGGGATCCTGGCAATAATGGTGGCTGTAGGTTTATACGAATTTATCCAGGGTATGATCCAGGGCCATGAAAGTTTCGGCACAAGCAACATTGTTCCCTGGGGCCTGCCTATAACATCGGTAATATTTTTCATAGGAGCAAGTGCAGGCGCTCTTATGCTCTCATCCCTGACCTATGTTTTCGGGAAGGAAGAATACAAGCCTGTCTCAAGAGTATCCATATTCCTTGCAATCCTCCTTATAATCGGAGCCCTGACAACCATATTAGGGGAACTTGGTCGCCCGGATAGGTTCATGAATCTATTCCTGTATGGGCCAGGTAACCTTTCATCGATGTTCGCGGTAAATTCTTTCTTATATACGGGATATATTATTCTCTCAATTGTATATCTCTGGACTACATTTAGAGACGATCTATTGAAAATCACAAAGCTCCTCGGAGCCATGGCAGCAACTCTTGCGATATTCGTACACACAGGTACCGGCGCAATATTTGGTTTCATAGTAGCTAAAGAACTCTGGTTCTCGCCGCTTCTTCCAATACTTTTCATTGTTGCAGCCCTGACATCCGGAGTAGCGTTGCTCATATTGATCCTCACAGTTACTTTCAAGTTGATAGGGTATAAGATGGATGAGAAACTCGTTGTAGGGTTGGGAAAATATCTAACAGCTTTTCTGTTGTTACAGTTGTTCCTTGTATTCATTGAAAACATAGTACGCACTTATGGGGGAATGGGTGGAGGTGAGATGTCAAAATTCCTGTTCGAAGGCCCTTACAGTTTCGTGTTCTGGGGGATACAGATAATCTTCGGAACAGTGTTACCAATAATCATCCTCTCTTCAAAGAAGACAATGATCAAGGTGCAGATAGCATCCCTTCTAGCAGTTATTGGCGTGTTTGCAGAAAGGTTCAGCCTTGTGATTCCAGGTCAATCAGTACCTTCCCAGCAGGTGGTTGGAAGAACTATGATGGGATTATACGGTGAACCTGCCGTATATTCAATTTCAGGAGCAGAGGTCGCTATTATCCTCGGGGTAGTTGGTGCAATAGGAATAGCATATATTATAGGGTTGAGGTTTATTAAACTCCTCCCCTCTCAACCTTAATTATGGAGAAAGAATATTATAAAATATTAAGTCTTATCTTTCATAAACCTGACAGGGAATTCACTTTATATTTGAGGGATGGCTTTATTGAGGATGTTAAGTTCCTTGATGAAGCCGCTATTAGTGGTTTTTCCACTTTTTTAAAGGAAAACAGGGAAAAGGATGATGAGAAATTCTATGAAATGCTTGCTGTAGAGTACACAAGGCTTTTTACAACTGCAATACCGCAAGTTCCATGCCCCCCTTATGAATCAATGTACAGGGAAGATGTCATAATGGGACATTCCACATTATCTGTGCTTGATTTTTACAACAAGGCCGGATTGAATGTAATTGAAAAATTCCACGATCTTCCGGATCATGTGGCAGTTGAACTGGAATTCCTGTATTATCTCACAGAAAATGGGTTCAACGCCCAGCATGATTCTTTTATGAAGGAACATTTCTCAAAATGGGTCCCTATATTCTGTGAAGATGTTAAACAGAATGACATGATCGGCTTTTACGGGCATGCTGCCGGGATATTAAAAGATTTTATTAATGTTGAAAATATGAACAAAGAGTAGAGGTGAGATAAATGAATGGTGAAAACAAAACATTGCTTGTGCTTGCCGCAGTAGTGATAGGCATAATTTTGGGAATATTCCTTGAGCAAAAAATATCTGGAGAAATAAACGTTGTATCTTCTGATGTCAAGAAACTTGAGACATCAGTAAAAGAAATTGACTCCTCAATAAAAGCAATTGATTCATCTGTAAAGGATGTAAAAACATCTCTGGCAGAAAAAGATAAAGTTTCGTTCATCAGGGATATGCAGGAGATCGGTCGCAGAATGCTCTCCCTTGATTATGCAGGAAAGTTTGCAAGATGGGATACTGCAAAAATTGAAATAGATGAATTGGATAAAACGCTGCAAGATGCTGCTATCCTTGATTCCCAAAGGGCTTCTTCTCTTACTGATTTCCGCAATACTTATATTCCGAAATTAAAAGATGCAGCTTCCAAAAAGGATGCTAAGAGTTTTGAAAATGTATGGGCTGAAACATATAATGCCTGCATTGGCTGCCATAAGGGAGCTGGCTCGCCTCCATCAGCTATCGAGACATTAAGGGAAATTAGTTCTGAGGTTGATCAATTGAGCGGGTGAAAAAAATTTTAAATTTTTATTTAATTTATTCAAAAGCGCAGAGTTTCGCAATTCTAAACGCAAGGGCAAGTATGTCCTCCCTTCCAATTCCAACATTTTTGTCGATAACTGCTACAACTTCACACCCTCGTTTGAATACCTCAATGTCCTCTTCACTGTCTACGGCTATAAATAGTGAAGCTTTGTACTTAAACCCATCTTCCGTACCCTTAATCTCAATAATTTCCTATATACATATAAACCGTCGATGCATAATTTTATATTATTAAGTAAATTGTAGTGTAACAGTTACAATATGCGCAGTAAAAATTATGTTAGCAAAACCCTTATACTATTGTAATAAATTACAATAGTAATTATGGTAAAAGAATTCATACGCGAAATCAAAGATTGTATACTCCACATTGACTAATATTCGAGATGCAAATGCTGATTATTTACAATCAAAAGTGTAAGTCCTAAAATGATTTGTAATAACCGACTTTAGGATGGCTGAGCCTGTTATAACGGCCTACGACCTTCAATGACTCTGATCAGTATCATAATGATGGCAATGACCAACAATATATTGATTAAAGCACCAACTGAACCGAGCGACCCCAAGAGCCATAAAATCAATAGGATCACAATTAATGTTTCTACTAAATCCATTATCTAACCTCCACATAGATATTATTTGAAATGAATGTTTATAATCCTTTCGCTGTTTTTGGCTCTCAATTATCTCAATTAGACATTAATCTATTTTTTCTTCCCGCAACTGGAAACATCATGCCAGTATACTTATACGTGAGCATTTGAAATGCCCTGGTTCCTGTGCTTTTCTCCTTGTGCTCAACATAGAAGTTGAACTCCATTCCATTCCGACTCTTTTTCGTTAGTAAGGGCACGCATTGGAGCAATATATATAATCTTTCATATCATTTACTTTTAAAAGCATGGGGTCGTTTTCGCTGTTCATTGCTTATTTACATCCTTTAAGAACGAATTTTGAAAATCATTCGTTTATATACGAATAAAAGAAACAAAGGCAATATAACTTTGGGTATCTTTTCACCCTACTGCAATATTTGAAACATAGATTTAAATGGTTTTGGCAAGATAGTTTGAATAAGAATTATTAGGAGGAGTGTATTATGATAGAGTATCCCGAGAATTATTTGACATTTCAGGAAATGTTCCCTGAACTAATTCAGGCTCATGAGCATGCAGGTACCCTTGCCAGAAATGTGGGCCCAATTGATGTAAAGACCGGACATCTAATACAGCTTGCAGCATGCGTTGCTTTGCGGTCAGAGGGTGGTGCCCATTCGCATGCAAGAAGGGCAATTGCAGCAGGGGCATCCAGTGAAGAGATTTATCATACGATTGCTCTCCTGGTCGATACTGTCGGCTTCTCAACAGCAGCTGCAGCATTTTCCTGGATGAATGATATAATCGGAACAAATCTTTGAAACAAGCCAGGAGATTGGTTATTTGTATATGATATTTTGTTTGGAATTCAGCATTCGGAGATACTGAAGCAAGCGAAAGGATTATATGTACTTAATACAAATATTCTATATTAAGGAGGTTAGTTATGAAAAAGACATTGATTATTGGATTGTTAGTGGTGTTTGTGTTAATAAGCGGGTGTACTTCAACGACTACGGTAACACCCGCATCGACAACACCTGGACCAACAACTCCAGCACAGACATCCACCGAACAACAGGTAAATATTAAAGACTTTAATTTCGTTCCTGCTACTGCAGAAGTCCCGGTGGGAACAACCGTGACATGGATTAATGATGATAATGTTCCACACACAGTAACTTCAGTATCAGGCTCATTCGATTCAGGAAGTATCGATGCGGGTAAAACATACAGTTACAAATTTAATCAAGCCGGAACATTTGAGTATAGCTGTACAATCCATCCAACCATGCCGCGCGGAAAAGTAATCGTGAGATAATCGTGAGAGTTTAAATCATCACTTATAAATTAAGAAACTGGTGAATATTATGAAAAGCAGCACAAAAGATCAGGTAAAAGGCAAGGCTCACAAAATAAAGGGTGAAATCAAGGAAACTGCAGGACAGCTCCTCGATGATCCTGAAATGGAAGCCGAAGGAACAGCAGAAAAAATTGTAGGCAAACTTCAAGAAAAGACCGGTCAGATCAAGAAGGTATTTGGAAAATAGAACATTTTCCATCGAGGAAACAGTAGGGGGAGGAAGCCTCTTAATTATAGTGATTCCTCATACTTTTCTTTAAATTTTTCACATTTATTCTTTTCTGGTTCATTTTACGTTCTGCAAGACTTCAAGCTTTGATTTTATTATTAAACAACAATCTGCATTAAAAAGTTTCATTATTTTAACCAAAAGAAACATAAAAGATAGAGATAATTAAAGTATTATAATTATTGCATAAATTCAAAAAACCCCAGGAGAATTAAATTGGAAGACGTTTTGATAAAAATCAAAGGCATGATGTGCGGGCACTGCGAAAAAACGGTCAGTGAAGCAGCAAAGAGCGTTAAAGGCGTCACAAAAGCTTCATCGGATTATAAAAAGGGACAGGTTTTGGTTTCGTATGATACTTCTATTACTGATCTTGAAGCCATAAAAAAGGCGATAATAGCATCCGGGTATGAGGTCATTGATGAAGAAGAAGCATGCCCTGTACCTGTTAAGCAGGCACAGGCTGTCACTTTACCACCTGTGAAAAATGAAGTTAAATCCGGCGGAATACAAAAAATCACTTTGAAACTTACAGGAATGACATGCGCATCATGTGCCCAGAATATCGAGAAAGTTCTTAATAAAATAGACGGGGTAAAAAAAGCAACAGTCAATTTCTCGGTTGAAAAAGCAACGATCGAGTATGATCCGGGAAAGGTGAACCCGGCAGCTTTTGAAACCGCTATTAAAGGCATCGGATACGGGGTTGCAAAGCAGGAGATCACGTTAAAAATAGGCGGGATGCACTGCGCTTCATGCGCTCTTAATATAGAAACCGCCCTTAAGAAAACAAACGGGATAACCTCGGCAGATGTGAGTTTTCCTCTTGAACAGGCAAAGATCAATTATGATCCCGAATTAGTCTCAATCCCGGAAATAAAAAAAGCCATTGAAAATGTAGGTTATACAGCATCTGAAAAAATTGATAAGACAGAGGCTGACAGGGAGCAAAGAGCAAGAGAGTCAGAGATAAAAAGACAGAAGATCAATTTCATAATCGCTCTGGTTCTTGCAATTCCCATTTCACTTGGAGATATGGGACGAAACCTTGGCTGGGGTTTTGTTCCTGACATACTGAAAAATGATTATCTGCTATTTATTCTCGCCACCATCGTAATGCTGTTCCCTGGACGTCAGTTCTTCGAGGGTACATACAGAGGTCTAAAACACGGGGTCACCGATATGAACCTGCTGATCGCAACAGGGACGGGGGCTGCGTATATCATTAGCGTCGCAGCAACTTTCCTTGACCTTGGTGAGGCATACAAACATACCTATTACGATACTGCTGCGCTTCTTATCATGTTCATAGTGCTTGGGCGATACCTTGAGGCGCTAACCAAAGGAAAAACTTCCGAGGCAATAAGGAAGCTGATGGGTCTACGTGCAAAGACAGCCCGAATTTCTGTGAACGGTGAAGAAAAAGAGATCCCTGTGGAAAATGTCATGGTCAATGATGTGGTGATCGTAAGACCGGGAGAGAAAATACCTGTGGATGGCAGGGTCATAGAGGGTCTTACTGCAATTGATGAATCAATGCTGACAGGTGAGAGCATACCTGTTGAGAAAACGGTAGGCTCAGAAGTTATCGGTGCCACCATGAACAAGACCGGGATGATAAAATTCACGGCCACAAAAGTTGGAGCAGATACAGCGCTTGCCCAGATAATCAGATTAGTGGAAAACGCCCAGACCCAGAAAGCACCGATCCAGAAACTTGCTGATATTGTTGCAGGGCATTTCATTCTTGCAGTCCATGTGCTTGCGCTTCTAACGTTCTTTTTCTGGTTCTTTATCGGATTTGAATATTTCAATGTCCCGGCCACATTCGGGATGGGAATGACCTCACCTTTTCTCTTCTCGCTATTGATCTCCATAACAGTCCTGATCATCTCATGCCCATGCGCTGTGGGGCTTGCTACGCCTACTGCCATAATGGTAGGCACTGGAAAAGGAGCCGAGAACGGTATTCTTATAAAGGGTGGTGAGGCGCTTGAGCGTGCGCAGAAACTTGATACTATTGTATTTGATAAGACAGGGACGCTTACAAAAGGTGAGCCTTCACTTACCGATGTAATAGCTATTAAAGGAACAGAGGCTGAAATCCTGAAACTTGCTGCTATTGCGGAAAAAGGCTCGGAGCATCCGCTTGGTGAAGCTATTTTGAAAGGCGCAAAAGAACGTGGTATTGAAATCCCTGATGCAGAGAGCTTTAAGGCAATTCCGGGAAGAGGAATAGAAGTAAAATCCGGTGGAAAGCGGGTCCTTGTTGGCACGCGAAAACTGATGACTGAGAACAATATGGATATCGCACCCCTGAATAGCAGGATGGAAGAACTCGAAACCCAGGGGAAAACTGCCATGCTTGTGTCATCTGATAATGAAATTGTGGGAATGATCGCTGTTGCGGATACACTGAAAGAGCATTCAAAAGAAGCAGTGAGTGAACTTCATAAGATGGGATTTACGGTCGCCATGATCACAGGAGATAACAGGCGTACTGCTGATGCTATCGCAAAACAGGTAGGTATCGATATTGTATTATCAGAAGTGCTGCCTGAGGAAAAAGCATCCCAGATCAAGAAACTCCAGGCCGAAGGTAAAAAAGTGGCGATGGTCGGCGATGGCATTAATGACGCGCCAGCTCTCATGCAGTCTGATGTTGGTATCGCTATCGGAAGCGGTACAGATGTTGCGATCGAGTCAGCACAAATTGTCCTGATAAAGAGTGATGTGCGTGATGTGGCAAAAGCGATACGCTTAAGCAAGCTAACATTGAAAAAGATAAAGCAGAACCTGTTCTGGGCTTTCTTCTATAACATTGTGGGAATACCCATAGCTGCAGGAATTCTCTATCCGTTCACGAATCCGCCGTTTTTGCTCAATCCCGCACTTGCAGCAGCAGCAATGGCTACAAGCTCTGTTTCCGTGACAATGAACACTCTTTTGATGAAGAGGATAAAACTTTAAAGGTGAAATATGGAGAATAAAACAGGATTTTACAGCGTTGCAGCAAGTATGGTAACATCGATATTGATCGTCATATTATTTTATATATTTGCTATCCAGAAAGTTGGCCCATCCACTCAATACAGTTATACGGATGTGTATGCGGGGATGGTTTATGCGTTCATTCTTTCGATGATAGTATCGGCTTCGATATGGCCTGGAGTAATCGAGAAAAGGCTAAAGGAATAAAAACAAATAACAAACACTGAATGAATTTCCAGAATAATTATTCAATATTTCGCATACTGCGGCCTTGGACATGCGCCGAACTCAAACGTCCTGAACAGGTCGTATACATGATCAGGGACTCCTTTCTTGACCTCCAGGCCGAATTCCTTAGCGACTTCAAATGTTATAGGTGTGCTGTGGGTTATGTATCCTCCCGTTAAAAAATCAGCCACATCCTGTGCCTTTTCTCTTTCCATTCTATCTTCCAGCAGCCACTCTACTAATTTTATTACTCTTACGAGACTCTTCCTGGCTATATCCGAAAGCATGATGTTCTCATCTGAGATGGTCCCTATCGGCTTTTTATTGAGCAGAGAGATTAAAGAGCCTGCAGGTATATCCTTTATCTGCGGGTCAACAGGCCCGAGCACGCTGTCCTTCTCCATAATAATTTCGTCAGCAGCCAGTGCGATAAGTGTACCGCCAGACATGGCATAAAAAGGAACTATGACCGTGACCTTTGCAGGATGATTCTTCACTGCCATGGCGATCATCTCAGCAGCCAGGACAAGTCCGCCGGGAGTGTGCAGAATCAGATCCACATCCTTATCCTCTGGTGTCTGCCTTATATTCATTAAAACATGCTCTGTATCCTCGATATTGATATAATTCTCATCTTTTTCTTCCCACGGCTCCCTTCTGTGGATCAATGTTATTACTTTAGTCCCCCTTTCTTCCTCCAGTTTAGAAAGTATTTCAGTCCGCTCTACCATGATTGCTGCTTTCATTCTTCCTTTTTTCTCAAGTCCTCCGAACATAATTGAGCAATGCAGGCTGCAGAATTTAATTTTTTCTCCATCAATTTCCCTGTTTACTCCTTCTCCCTCAATTCCCATACCGCAGTAGATACATCTTTCTGACATCCTTAAACCTCCATTGGTAATTCCGATTGATCTGCATTTAATTTTAATTTTATTTATACCTCAGCCAGAGAGAGGAGAGTCCCAGTATGGCAATAAATATGAACATGAATAAAAATACCAGCATCATTTCTTTATCTTTGTCTTGCATGGTAGATCGCATATGTAAGAACTATCTAATTGCTAAAGAAATTTTTGGTTTAAATTTGAAAAATTATTTAAGCATTTTTTTAACAAGAAATTTCCTGAGCCAGAAAAATCTGTAAAACAAGAGACCTCAAGAATTACCGTAAAGTACTTACGTTTACACTCCTTGTAAACATATTATGATAGAACTGGACAATCTCGATGTAAAGATATTGGCACATTTGCAGAGCAATAGCAGGGAATCATTCCAGGAGATCGCAAAGCGGTGTCTTACAAGCGTTCCCACGGTCAAGAGCCGTGTGGACAGGATGCTTGAACTCGGGATTATCAATAAATTCACAATAGATATCGATAACGCCAAGCTGGGGATAACAGAAGCGATACTCCTTGTAAATGCAAAGCCAGGCGCTGTCAGGAGGATAACTGAAGAGCTCCGGGGGATTGAAGAAGTTAAGGAGCTGTATGTAACCTCTGATTCTGATACAGCCATCGTATCAAGAGTGGCAGGGGATATGCAGCGGATTCTTGCGATACAGGAGAGAATAGGTCTTACTGATGTGAATAACATCCGTATATTATCAGTAAAAAATGCATACGGGAAGGATTCAACTATCCCGCTCGCGTCCTCCAGCATAACATTGACCTGTTCTTATTGCGAAAAGAAAGTGACAGGAGATGCAGTAAAAAAGAAATTCGATAACAAAGATTATTTCTTTTGCTGCACTACATGCCAGGGCGAGTTTGAAAAGAAATACACTAAAATGGCAGCCAGGATCTAAAATGAGAATTATCATGGCTCTAAGGCCGGAATTATTTGTATTTTCAAATTATCTGAAAAAGATTTAAAGTATGGACACGAATAACAATAAATATATTCCGGCACTGCGCCATGGGTGGTTCACACCTTTTTATGATCCATTAATGCAGTTGTTCATGCGCGAATCCACATTCAAGCGCGGCCTTATCGAGCAGGCTAATATAAAAAAGGGTTATCAGGTACTTGATATCGGCTGCGGTACAGCCACACTAACTATTCTCATAAAGAAAGCCAATCCGGATGCTAAAGTGACAGGTCTTGACGGAGATCCTGAAATTCTCAAGATTGCGAGGAAAAAAGTAATAAATGAAGGTATTGACATCAAACTTGACCAGGGAATGTCGTTTGAATTACCGTATCCTGACCGCTCTTTTGACCGTGTAGTTTCAAGCCTTGTTTTTCATCATCTGACAGCAGAGAACAAAGCCCGCACATTTAAAGAGATATTCAGGGTTCTGAAACAAGGGGGAGAACTGCATGTTGCAGACTTCGGGAAACCCCATAATGCACTGGCGTATTTGATATCACTGGTATTGCGGCATCTTGAGGAAACAAAAGAGAACATAGATGGGCTGCTGCCCGATATGTTCCGGAAAGCCGGATTTGAACAGGTAGAAGAAACTGCAAGATTTATGTCGCTTTTTGGTACGCTTTCCCTGTACAGGGCAAAAAAACATGAATAAACAAAAATGCGTATTCCTTATCTTTATAACTGCAATTACAGCCCTGAATATAAATTTTGCTGGAAACGCCATCTCTTCTGAAGAACCTGCTCCTTCCCTCCAGTGGTTCCCATCTTTAGCTGCTGATAATGGCACAGTTTATATTGCCTGGGCCGATGAGCGAAATGGCAATTACACAAGGACAATGAACAATATACCCCATAAATCCGGGGACATATATCTTTCAAAAGGAAGCTTCAAGAATGGCTGGGTTTTTGATGAAAATATCAGGATAAATGAAATTAAAGGAACTACAGGGCACGGTTCTCCCTCGATAGCTGTTGATAACCGCAATATCTATGCAGTCTGGGAAGATGACAGATTCGGGTTTGAAGAACTCTATTTTTCAATGGCCGAAAAAAATAATATCAAGTTCAAAAAAGATTTCCCGGTTGTAGCTGAGACGGGAAGCCAGGTGCTGCCCTCCATTGCAATCCTGAATGAAACCGTATATGCAGCAATGATGAACAAGAATACCTGGGATATAGAATTCACAGAAGGGCGTTCTACCGGGCGTTCTACCAACAGTGTTTACAGATTTGATAAACCGGTGCGGGTAAATGATGATCCCGCAGGTAACTGGCACTATGCGCCGTCGCTTGCTGTGGATGATGAAAAAAATGTATGTGTTGCCTGGCTTGATGCGAGAAATGGCAATTATGATATTTATTTTTCACATGGAGTAAAGGAAAATGGGATCTGGCAATTCAGTCAGAACGTCAGGGTAAATGATGATTCCACAAACGCTTCCCATTATACTCCTTCACTGGCATTTGAGAATGGAAGCGTGTATATCGCCTGGTACGATGACAGAAATAAAGATTTTGATATATACTTCTCAACAGGCAGGTTAGAGGACAACTGGAAATTTGATAAAAACATACGGATGAATGACGATACAGGAAATAAAGATCAAATGCACCCCTCAATTGCAGTCAGGAACGGGGAGGTTTTTGCTGTCTGGGAGGATGAAAGGGAAGGCGCATCAAATATTTATTTTTCAAGAAGCATCAGAAGGAATGACAGTCTTGAGTTTGATAACAATATCAAAGTAAACGATGTTAGCGGCAAACATTACGATCCGCAGATTGAGATATCGCAGGACAATATCTACACTGTATGGCAGGCAGAAAAGATCCTGTATGACAACACTGTATCCGGGGAATATGTGACTGATGCCGGAGATATATTTTTTTCAAATGGAATATACAACGGTAAGGACTGGGAATTCAGCAGGAGTGTGAAAGTAAATGATGATTTGACAGACTCTTTTACAAAACCAGGCATGGTGTTTCTGGGTCCAGTGCTGGGCTCTGTTATTTTTTCCATTTTGATAGTGAGTTTTTTTAAGAGGAAGAATAAGAAATAAAAAATAAGAAACGAGAAATGAAAAACGAAGATAAAACAGATAGATACGACCTGCTTGAGAATGGATCAATACTATCCGTCTTCAAAAACCACAAAACCCGGTTTCTATTCCACCTGCCAGCAGTTTTGCTTTTAGTTCTGGTCGTATTTGCAGGCTTTTTCGGGATCCAGAACAGCAATAAGAGCCTGGCAACCATTTCAATCTGGGTTATCTGGTGGTCTCTTCTCATAATAAGCCTGGCTCTGTTTGGGAGGATCTGGTGCCTGATATGCCCTTTCGGGGCTGCAGGAGACTGGGTTCAGCACCAGACTTTATATAAAAAGGTTAATGATACATTCAGTTTAAACAGGAGATGGCCTGCTAAATTCAGGAATCTCTCTTTTGCAGCAATATTTTTTCTAATCATTACATGGGCAGATTTCCAGTTCAATCTTGTAAATAGCCCGATGTACACAGCGTATTTTATCGTTGCTTTACTCGGTCTGATCGTGATAATATCAATTATCTTCGAACGCCGCTCTTTTTGCAGGTATGTATGCCCCATAACAGGATTGATAGGCCTGTATTCAATGTTCGCTCCTTTTGAATTGAGGGCAAAAGAAAAGGAAACCTGTAAGATATGCAAAGAAAAATACTGCATATCGGGAAATGAAAATGGATACGCATGCCCGGTATTTGAATATCCGGGTACAATGGAGAAAAATGCTAATTGTATTCTCTGTACAGAGTGTGTAAAAACCTGTCACAGGAATAATATCTCCTTTAATCTTCGTTCCTTTGCAGGAGATCTGTTCACGTTAACAAAAACAAGAATGGATGAAGCACTGTTTATTTTGATGCTCCTGGGAGTGACAATATTTCAGACACTGATTATGATAAGACCGTGGGCGGGTTTCACCCGTGATTTAATGATTTATACGGGCGCAGGTTACGATACCATTCGATTCATATTATTTATTACAGCAGCGATTCTTCCTGTTCTGATTTATTCAACAGCTATCGCGATTTCAAAATTGTTCATTCAGAAAATAATTTTTAAAGACCTTTTCACCAGCTATGCATATTCCATCATTCCTCTTGGATTGATGATGCATCTATCCCATAATATCCGCCATCTGCTGGAAGAAGGCGCAGGGATAATTCCTGTTCTTTCGGACCCTTTTGGATTTGGGTGGGATTTATTCGGGACTTCCGGGTATATGCCGTCCCCGCTTCTTGATATTAATAACATTCTCCTCATCCAGTTGCTGCTGATGTTAATCGGGCTGGTATTTTCAGTATCGGTTGGCAAGAATATTTCAAAACGGACTTTCTACGGAAAGGACTCCGCATATATCCCTGTTCTCATATTTGTTTTAATCTTTTTCGTGTTTAACCTCTGGGTGCTCGGGCAGCCGATAATGCATAAACACTAATATTGCAGGGTTACTACATATAAGATGAATTCCAGGATCAGGAGAGAAATTCATTTAAACACCGCAAGCCGCATCGCATTCACTATCACAAGCAGAGAAAGGCCCATATCTCCAAACGCAACAGCCATCCAGAGAGTTACAATGCCAGGAAAAGCAAGAACAGCAAAACTTCCTTTTACTGCAATTGAAGTAAAGATATTCTGCTTAACTATCCCAAATGTCTTTTTGCTGAGTTCAAATAAATAAGGAAGCTTTGATATATCATCATGCATTAGCGCTATGTCGGCGGTCTCAAGTGCAACATCGCTGCCGATTGCTCCCATTGCTATACCAACAGTCGCCTTTGCCAGCGCAGGGGCATCGTTCACTCCATCGCCTACCATAACTACCCTACCGTATTTCTGGTTCAGTTCCTCGATCATCCTGACCTTATCTTCCGGAAGGAGATTTGAATGGTATTCATCAATCTCAAGCTTGTTAGCTATCGTCTTTGCAATTCTATCATTGTCTCCTGTCAGCATCGCCACACGCATGTCCTTTTTCTTTAACAAGCGTATGGTTTCAGGCGCAGCGTCCCTGACTTTATCCATTATTGCAATAATTCCCATACATTCCCGGTTCCCTACAAGTATTGTTGTCTTCCCTTCCTCTTCAAGCTCCTTGACTTTTGCCTGCGGGAAAGGGATCGATAGCTCAGAAAACATTGCAGGACTGCCGATATAATAGGTCTTACCGTTTATGTTTCCTTTTAAGCCCTTGCCTGGAATCGCCTTAAATTCGCTGGCAGGTTTTAAACTCACGCTCTCAGACTCAGCTTTTGCAACCACCGCCTTTGCAAGCGGATGCTCGGATAATGACTCTATGGATGCAGCCATCTCCAGAATTTCCTTAGCCGGATAATTATTGACCTCCAGCGTATCTGTCACCACCGGTCTTCCCTCGGTCAGGGTGCCTGTCTTGTCAAAAACAAAAACTTTTGCCTTTGCCATCTCCTCTATGTAATTTCCGCCTTTTATCAAGACCCCGTTCTTTGCAGCGCCTGTTATTCCAGAAACCATTGAAACGGGCGTGGAAATGGCAAGAGCACAGGGACAGGATATAACCAGCAGGACAAGTGCTTTATAAAGCCATTCATCAAAAGGCTTACCGAAAACAAGGCTTGGAATTGTAGCCACGCCCACTGCCAAAAATATTACCGCAGGGGTATAATATCGGGCAAATTTATCCACAAATTTCTCAGTCGGGGATTTTTTCCGTTCAGCCTCTTCAACCATTTTCACGATCTTTGAGAGCACAGTTTCCTCTGACCTCCTGGAGACCTTTATTTCAAGATAGCCGTGTTCGTTAAGAGTCCCGGCATAGACCTGATCCCCTTCCTTTTTGTGAACTGGCATTGATTCTCCGGTGATAGCGGCCTGATTTACGCTTGACTCTCCATTAATTACAATACCGTCAAGTGGTATTTTCTCGCCAGGTCTTACAACCGCAATATCATTTATATTCGCATCGTGAACATGCAGGTTTACCTCCTTTCCATTTCTCTTTACAACAGCAGTCTCAGGAGCAAGCTTAATCAACGCCCCAATGGATTTTCTTGCTCTTTCGCCCGCATAATCCTCTAAGAACTCGGCAATGAAAAACAGATATACCACAGATGCTCCTTCTTCCCCGTGACCTATGGAAAAGGCACCCACCGCGGCAATGGTCATAAGGAAATTCATATCAAGGCGTTTTTTCAGAAGAGCTAAAAGCCCCTTTTTCATTATGCTGTATCCGGAGACTACAGTAACCATCAGGTAGAGGATGTTAGCCTGAAGCTGCATTCCCAATACAAATTCGATATAAAGCCCAAGAGTCAGCAATACAGAGGAAAGTGCTATGATCAGCGTGCTCCTTTGCTTCCAGATGGATGGTTTTTCCTCAAAAATATCAGTTGCACATGATGAGCAGCTTTCTTCGTGATTTATCTCTTTTCCCTCTTCAATTGCATTATATCCGGCATTCTCAATAGCACCTATAATTTGCGATGTGTTAATGCGGGATGAATCGTACTTTATTGCTGCTTTTCTCGTAATGAAATTCACGCTTATATCAGATACGCCGTCTAATTTCTTCACAGCGTTCTCCACATTCATAGCGCATGAAGGACAGTCCATGCCTTTTACTTTCAATTCGCATTCATTTGGCTCGACCATGGAGACTTATAGTTCATATTTTTAAAAGTAGGTTGTGCTAAGAAATTGGGTAAATGTTAATAAGGTTTAGAGAGATGAGTCCAAGAAATGGAAGCCCGAAACCAACCTTTGGTATTTTTTGCAGCCATACTCATTGGTCTTGCATCAAGTAATATCGAGGCTGTTGGGAATATTTCGATATTGATAATTCCATCACTTATAGTAATGCTGTATTTTGTTTTTGTAGATGTAAAAGTTGCTGATGTTTCAAAAGCTGCAAGAAACCGCCCTCTTATATCCGCTTCTCTTGGTCTTAATTTTATATTCACGCCAGTTCTGGCCTATGTTATTGGCTGGATATTCCTCTCTGACATTCCGGATCTTTGGATAGGGCTTATCATGCTTTTGGTTACACCATGTACTGACTGGTATCTTACTTATACAAAGATTGCCAGGGGGGATGTTCCAGCCTGTCTAACCCTGCTGCCATGGAACCTTATACTTCAGTTGGCTTTACTACCTATTTATCTAAAAATCTTCGTGGGTGAACTCATAAATATTGAACTCAAAATGATCATAGACGCTATGGGACTTGTTCTCACAGTTCCTATTCTCGGAGCTGCTTTTTCCAGATGGGCGCTACCTGAAGATTTGAAGGAAAAACTTATATCAAAGAGTTCTTCCATGCAGATGTGGGCGCTGGCGTTTGCAATATTCTCCATGTTTGCTTCGCAGGGGAGCATATTATTGAAAACCCCCTCTCTTTTTATCAAATTTCTACTTCCGCTTTTCCTTTTTTATCTGATCATATTTACATTAGGGCTTATCATTGGAAAGATCTTGAGCTTTGAATTTCGCAGGATTGTATGTCTTGTCATGACGACGACTGCAAAAAACTCCCCTCTTTCTTTAGCTATAGCAGTAGCAGCATTTCCAGATAGACCTCTGATTGCTCTGGCGTTGGTGCTTGCGCCGCTTATCGAAATCCCTGTACTGCTATTGCTCTCAAAAGTCTTGCCTTTATGGGAGAAGTACGGATATGCAAATTAGACGGAACAGCGGCAGACCGTAACATCCTTTATTGCAGATATGCGCTCTACAAACTGTTTGATACTGTCATTATCTCCCTGAAGGATTACCCACTCAGCGCACCTGTCGCCAAAATTAGTGTGGGTTGCAGATTTGACAATATTTTTAAAATCATGGATGATGTTGTGTACCGGCTGCTCTCTCTTATCGTCATAAACAATAGTAGCGATGAATGGAGTAGCGCTGTCAATATGCTCTATCCATTTATTCTGGGCAACGAATCTATGAAGAGCCTCACGGACTGCATCCGAACGGCTGGAGAAACCCAGCTTATTCGTGATATTGTCGAATTCCTTTAGCTCTGTGCCTGAGAGTGATATGCTTATAACTACCATGAATACTCTATGATGCTTGATTGCCTGAAATAGTTATTTTTCAAATTTTAGCGCTCACTTACTTTCAATGTCCTGTTTAACTTCTTGTTGTTGCAATGTATCCAAGATCGCTTACAGCCTTTGCAATGTCTGATACTCCCACTATTGCCGGGTCGTACTCCACAACTGCCATTCTTTCATTCAAAGAAACTTTCGCACTTCTGACTCCTTTCTTTTTTCCAAGCGCAAGCTCAATGCCTATAGCACATGCCCCGCAGCGCATTCCAGCGATATCAAGAATCAGTTTTTCCATATTACACCTCGTTTTCTGTTTAATTGCCGTCTTTCTGCTCTATTCAGCACAGCAGCTCATCTTTCTGATATCCCTTCTAAAGGACTGTGCCACAAGTTTTACCGCCTCTGTCATTGTGGGAAAAACATGAACCGTGTCTATAATGTCATTAATCGTCATTCCATATTTTACAGCAAGCACTCCTTCATGAATCATATCCGCCGCCAGGGATGCCACTATATGCACGCCGAGTATGCGCTCTGTTTCTGCATCGATCACCATTTTTACAAGTCCCCGTGTATCCTTTGCCAGCACTGCTCTTGGCACAAGTTCCATCGGGATAGTGCTGCATCTGCAAGTTATGCCTGTTTCTTCTGCCTTCTTTTCTGTCAGACCGACACTTGCCACTTGCGGTATGGTGAATACGGCATGGGGAACTGCTGAAAAGTCCATCTTTTTCCCTTTACCTGCCAGGGCGTTCTCAGCCGCAATTGAGCCTTCTTTGCCTGCTACAGTCTCAAGCATTGGTTCGCCTATAACATCACCTGCTGCCCAAATATTTGGTGATGTGGTTCTCATCTCATCATCCACGATTACTGCGCTGTTCTTATCAACCTGAACACCTGCTCTTTCCAGACCTAAATCCCTCGTATTGGGCTTCCTGCCTGTTGCCATCAGCAGTTTTTCAGCCTTAAATTCTCTTTTTTCGTCTCCAAAAAATGCAGTTACTACGATATTACAGTTCTCTTTCCTGACACTTCTGACACTTGCCCCGGTCTGAATATTTATGCCTTCCTCCTCAAGATAGGCTTTGAGATAATCTGAGATTATGCTTTCCTCTTCAGGTATTATGCCGGGACTTCTCTGGATCACTGTAACTTTTGTTCCAAAATGAGCGAACATCTGGGCGAATTCCAGACCAATAGCCCTTCCGCCCAGCACTATCATTGATTCAGGGAGTTCGGATAGCTCCATAGCCTCTACGTTGGTCAGGTAATCTACGCTGTCTATACCTTCTATAGGAAGGATATGTGGAGAGGAACCTGTGGCTATAACGAACTTATCGGCATGTAGAGTCCTGCCGTTCACTTTTACTTCGTTTTTGGAATCAAAAACAGCCTGCCCTCTCAGAAGAGTTATCCCTGAAGCATCAATTACATCAATATACCTGCTCTTCCTCAAGCCCTCCACAATCTCTCTTTTCTCGTTTATCGTGCCAGCGAAGTCAAGGGATGAGGTAACGTCCAATCCAGTGTGACCATGATTCCTGTAATAGTTGATTTCCCCGACCCTGAGGAGGTGCTTGCTTGGCACGCAGCCAACGTTAACGCAGGTGCCGCCGATTGTACTTTTCTCAACCATCGCCACTTTTGCTCCTAAATCTACGGCTTTTATCGCCGCCCCGAAAGCAGCAGAGCCGCTGCCGATGATTATTAAGTCAAATTTGTCCATGTTATAACCTCATTTCTATATCCACTGATTATGTTATTTTCCTTGGTACGCACACCATTGCTTTCGGTTTGCAAACCATGTGGCAGCTCCCATCCCCCACGCAGTTACCAGCGTTTACAACGACTGAGATTTTCCTGCCATTTAATTCCTTAATCTCGTAAACTCCCTTTGAGCAGACCTTCACGCACATCCCGCAGCCGTTGCATTTCTCTTTATCAACATATTCTATAAAGGCTGGAGTCCACTTTTCGCCTGACTTTGTTTCACCCTGATAATATGCAACATCATCAAGTTCACAGCAGCAACTCTTCATTTTTCTACACTCACAGTTTCAAAATTGCTGGATTTGCAGGCAGGACAGATTATGCTTTTTCCAAGTCCTTTAAATCTATTTTCGCAATCAAGGCAAACGTATTCTTTCAAATCCATTTCTATTTTTTCTATATCGAATTCGGGCACATCTCCGACCATGCACATATTTTTCACCTCAATTTCATGTGTATATCTGTAAGCGTCCATTTCTCATACCACGGTAATGATTTTAAGATATCCTCTATGTTTTTTCCAAGCTTTTCGGCATAATTGCCTGCTCTATGAATATATTGATACGACATGCCAAGTAAACCTTCAGCTTCATGCTTTTCTGCTTCCTGCAAAGCCTCTTTGAGGCCTTCCTCGTATGTATGCATAAATTTCGGAAGTTCCCCTGAAATATCGATACCTGCTTTAGCTGCATAATTTATTGCATTTTCTATATACACATGCATTTCATAGATTTGCCCTTCTGATGCATATCTTTCTGCTTCTTTAAGCATTTCAGAGATTCCTTTTCGATATGCTGGCTTTAGCCTTTCAAGCTCGATGCTGATATCCTTGTTGAGTTTTACGGCAGTCTCCTTTGCTTTTGATACATAAAAGTCAACATCGTTCAAAACATTCAGATCTGCGCACTGCTGAGCTCTTTTAAGAAATCTTTCCAGGTCGTTATTTCTGTCTTCAAGGGTCTTTTCCCTATCTGCTTTTTCTTCGATCATAATTTCTTCAAGCACCGAACCAACATCTCCCATCGCTGTTATTTTGCCAAGCTTCATATGCGCAGCGTGGTCGCAAACATTCCTGACAAATTCCATGTCGTGAGAAACTATAACAAATGTCGTCCCCGTCTCTTTTCTTGCTGTCAGTATCGAGTTTGCAACTTCGTTCTTTGTGATCTGGTCCATCGTTCCTGTTGGTTCGTCAAAAATAACAATCCTCGGTTCTCTTATGAGAACCTGCGCCATTGTCACCCTCTGACGTTCTCCAACGCTGAGCTCATATGATGTCTTCTCTAAAATCTCATGTGCTGTATTTTCATCAAAGCCCACTGCTTTCAATGCAGCAATCGTTTTTGTTCTTGCCAGTTCAGGCTCAAGTTTCAGACCTATCGACTCGGTCAGATTAGACAATACATTCCTGTGAGGATAAAGGGAATATTCCTGATGCAAATAACCTATATGCGGTTTTGCGCGCCCCCTGAAATCTGTTCCTTTCTCGGTCATATCAACCCATATATCCCCGATCCTTACATCCACTTTTCCGCTGTCTCTCTCCATAATACCTGCTATGATTTTAGAGAGTGTTGTTTTACAACCTCGCAAGAAAGAATTCCTTCAAACATTTCCTTCACATGCTTATCCGAAAGATCAAGAATTTGTGAGATAAGCTCGTTCTTTATCGAGTAAACCACAAATTTTCCATCTTTTTCGGTGTTTACAAGCCCACAGTTTCGCAGACATGCCATATGGTGCGAGATGAGACTCTGGTCTTTTCCTGTCGCCTCGCAGATATCATTTACGCACATTCCGCCGTTCTCTTTCAATGCATAGAGTATTGAAAGCCTGGTTTCATCGCTCAATGCGCTGAAGAAATATTTTTTTGCAGTAGTCAAATCTCCATTTAACATATGTATGTATGTTCATACGTTCTATTATAAATAGATTTTGGAATAAAATCAGCATCCTTTCATCCAGAGCGGCCTTTGCGCTCTAAGATTATTTAATACTAAGCTCATCAGAAACATAATATTCGGTTAACCGAAATATTTAATAACTACTATTGCATTATAAAACATTAGGTAAACCTAATAAAGGTGAGATAATGTTTGAAACACTGACAATTACTTTAAGAGAAGGAATAGAAGCAGCGCTTGTAATTGGTATAATACTTGCATATCTTGGCAAGACCAATAAAGAGGCGCTGAAGAAATATGTGTACGCTGGAATCATTGCGGCTGTAGTTGGAAGCATCGCAACCGCCATTGCAATACAGATGCTCCTGGCAGAATGGAGCGAATTTATGGAGGGTTTGATGTTCTTCATAGCTGCAATCTTCCTTGCAACGATGCTTGTATGGATGCACCGAACTTCGAAACACATCAGGCAGGATGTAGAGCAGGGCATTGAAAGCGCCCTTAATAAGTGGCAGGCGCTCGGAGTCCTGGCGCTTACATTTTTCATGATATACAGGGAAGGAGCAGAAATAGTATTGTTCCTGTCTGCAACAGCAAAAGAGGCAAATATATTCTCTGTACTGGAGGGCGCCGCTGGTTTAAGTTTGGCTGGGCTATTCGGTTACCTGTTCATTAAAGGCAGCCTTAAGATGGACCTCGGAAGATTCTTCAAGATAACAGGCGTGATGCTTGCCGTAATAATCTTCCAATTGATAATCGGCGGTATTCATGAGTGGTCGGAAGTGGGAATTATAAACTTGAGCCAGACCGGAATGAGTATAATAGGTCCTCTGGTGAAAGAGTCGGCATCCATTCTATTCACGGGAATAATGCTTGGTTTCCTTGTGCTGTTATTTGTAATGGTACCGTGGAAACAGGTCAGCACTGAGGGTATTGAAGGCATTGAAAAAAGAAAAGCGCTCGGTGCCATGCGTAAAGAGAGAAACAGGAAAATCACAGTAGGCATAGTAACAGCATTTTTAATATTTGCTTTCGTGAGCGCCCAGATATCGGCGCTGCCGGCGGGCGTAGACCCAAAGCCTGAAAAAGTGAGCGCAGCAGGAGGCGTGGTAAAGATCCCCATAGCAAGCGCATCAGACGGAAATCTGCATAAATACGTTTGCGATATGCAGCATGCGGCAGGTGAAGCCTGCCCGATGCATGGCAGTTCAGGCGAAGCAAATGTGAGGATCCTGGCAATGACAAAGAGCGATGGGAGCGCTGCCGTAGCTTATGATGCCTGTGCCCTGTGCGGCGCTGCAGGGTATGTACAGGAAGGAGACGAATTGATATGCAAGCGATGCGGCGCACCAATTAATCGCGATAGTCTGGAAATGGGGGGAGGATGCAATCCCATCCCTCTTAATTCCACACTTGAGGGTGAACAGATTGTGATAAAAACCGGGGATATCAAAGAAAAGGCTGACCTTTTCAAGAATTAAAGGAGTTAAAAATGAAAAAAACGATAACAATTGCTGCATTAATCATAGCAGCAATCTTCTTATCTGGCTGCGTTACGCCAGAGGAAAAGCAAGCTGAACAAAAACAACCCGAAACAACAACGCAAGTAACCAGACAAAAAATAACCATAGCTATTCTGCCCACGCAGCAAGCTGAAGAAATAATGCCAAAAGCAAAGGAGCTTGAAAATTTCCTGGAATCAAGGGTAAATGCCGATATTGATGTGTATGTACCCATGAGCTACTCTGCTGTTGTTGAATCTCTCAGATTCGGACATGCGCAGGTCGGCTTGATGAGTGCGTGGCCGATTGCTGCCTCGGCAAAGCTGGCAGGAACCGATGTTGTGCTCTCTGAAGTAAGAGAGGTCATAATAGATGGTGAAAAGACAAACCAGACCTATTATTATTCGTACTATGTTGTCATGAAAAATTCCAGCTACACAAAACTGGAAGATTTGAGAGGAAAAAGAGCCGTATATGCAAGCCTGACCTCTACTTCAGGTTACCTGTTCCCGGTTGCAAAGCTTGTTGAAAAAGGCTTAATATCAAAACCAGCCCAGGGAAAAGAAGCCGATCCCAGAGAATTCTTTGGCACGGTTGCTACGCCCGGAGGATACGGTCCCGCATGGGATACGCTGAAGCGGGGTCAGGCTGATGTAGGCGTGATAGCTGGCGATGTCTCAGGGACGCTTTTTAAGGAGATAATGGATAATACTCGCGTAATAGAGACGCAGGGTCCCATTCCTTCGCATGGCGTGGTTTTTGGCAAAAACCTCAAAGAGCCTTTGAGGTCAGAACTGATAAACGCCTTCATGGAATTGAATGAACCTGAAAACAATGACCTGATGAGAAAATTGGTTTCGGCGATTTTCGTCGGATTCAAAAAAACAAGCAATGAGGAGCATCTTGCAGGTTTATCCGCCGCCCTGAATGCTACGGGTTACAAACTCACAGAAAAACTGGGATAACATGGAAGAATATGCGGTAGAGCTTCGCAATGTGTGGTATTCCCCTGACAGGGGCAACCACACTCTAAAGAATATTGACTTAAAGATAAAACGCGGAGCGAGAACTGCTCTAATCGGGCCAAGCGGTTCCGGAAAGACCACTCTTTTCAAGATAATCACCCGCCTCCTGAAACCGTGCAGCGGGTCAGTATGTATCAAAGGGAGCATTGGCGAGCTTGAAAAACATAAAGTCGGTTATATCCCGCAGCAGCTCGGCCTGGTTCGAAGCCGTACAGCTCTTGAGAACGTCCTTATAGGCGCCCACTCCAGAATAGGGTTTACGGGTACTTTGCTTGGAGTATTCCCGAAAAAAGAAGTGGAACTTGCTCTGAAATACTTGAACATGGTGGGCATTGCACCCAAAGCTGACATGAAAGTCTATACCTTAAGCGGCGGGGAGAGGCAAAGAGTAGCGATTGCCAGGGCATTGATGCAGGAACCGGAGATTATTCTTGCGGATGAATTTGTTTCTAACCTTGACATTGTAACTGCCAGGGAGATAATGGACATGATGATAAAAATAAAAGGAAAGGATACTACGTTAATAATTGCAACGCATGATATTAATCTGGCTCGTGATTATAGTGAAACCACCGTGATCATGAAAAATGGAGCCAGGATCGGAGAGATAAGTTCAGGGGATCTTGACCAGGATAAGGTAAAGGATGTCTTCACATAACATAGTTCGTACAATAATCTTTTCAGGAATTGTATTATATCTGGCTTATTCTATAGGATTTTTCGACATCGAGAAAATTTATTCGGGAAGTAAAAATCTCATCGTTTTTTCAGGCGACCTCTTTCCGCCCGATTTCAGAGTTGCTGGAACGTTATTTTACTCATTATTCGAAACCATCCAGATGGCTCTTATGGGCACTGTATTGGGATTTATTGCAGCTTTTCCTCTTGGACTTCTTGGAGCCCGCAACATATCGGGAAGAAGCATAAGCGCATTTGTAAGGCTTGTCCTTGGAGCTATAAGGACCATACCTGCTCTCCTGTGGGCGATCATATTTGCCGTAGCTTTCGGCCTTGGGCCTCTTCCCGGAACATTAGGTCTTGCGATATATTCCGTTGGCTACCTGAGCAAGCTCTACTACGAAGCGTTTGAGGCAGTTGACCAGGAAGTCATCGGGGCCGTCAGGGCAACGGGAATATCCCGCCTGAAGGAAATACGCTTCGTAATTATCCCTGAATCGATGAACCATATCTTAAGCCAGCTTTTCTTCATGTTCGAATACAATGTCAGGTCTTCTGCCATACTCGGTTTTGTAGGCGCCGGAGGCATAGGGTTCTACATGATGAACTACATCCAGCTTTTCCAGTACCAGCGACTTACAACAGCAATTCTGCTAACACTGGCAGTGGTATTGATCATCGACTTTATAAGTGCAAGGATAAGGGACAAATTTTTAACACAAATGCCTTATTAGGCTATCCTAAATAATAAATTCGCAATACCGAATGATTTATATGTTAACAAAACAATTACTGATTGATATGTCTAACCCGAACCAAATCCTATCCTATCTATTAGAACTGTTTTTAGGGTTAGGTATATCCCCTGCTATGGGGTGACGGCATGATAGAAGCATTAAGAATAAATCTCAAAAACGAAAAAGATGCAGAATTCATCGTTGGTAAAATTCTCGCTCTCGTAAATTGCAATAATAAAACCAAAAATGTAGAGATTCAGAATGAGTTCTACAAGTACGACCCAAAAACTCCGGTAATCCGGATTTTCGTGGAGTAGTCATGTTCTATCACCTTGTTTCTTCCGCCATCCGGAGAAGAAAGCTGAGAATTGCCCTGGCAGTACTCGCTGTTGTCATGGGCGCCTCTATAGCCTCAACCCTTCTTACAGTATCATTTGATATCAATGATAAAATGGGAAAGGAGTTGAAAAGCTATGGCGCAAACATTCTTTTGCAGCCTTCATCCGAAGGCGCATTCATAAACGAGAGCGAACTCTACAAAATTAAGACCATTTTCTGGAGGCACAACATAATAGGATATTCTCCCTATCTCAGTGATACTGTAAAAATAAAAGATACGGAAATAGTACTGAGCGGCGCCTATTTTGACGAGGAGATCAGGATACCGGGGATCAACACTACATTTATCGGGAACAGGAAAGCGCAAGAGAAAGAAGAAACTATCAGGACAGGAATAAAAACAATCGCGCCCTGGTGGAAGGTGGATGGAGAATGGCTTGCACAGAAGGAAGCGCTTGTTGGGGAAGCGCTTGTTGGTGTCAATGCTGCTGAAAAGTTAGGGTTAAAGCAGGGAGATCTTTTCATGGCAGAGTCCGGCAATAACAATGAAACTTTCAAAGTATCGGGTATTCTCTCCACTGGCGGGGATGAGGATGAGCAGGTGACAGTATCCCTCAAGGATGCACAGATGCTTTTCGGGAAGCAGGGCATGGCTGACCGGGTCGTGGTCAGTGCATTAACTAAACCTGAGCCTGCACAGGAGATAGACCCGTCCAGGCTCCCGCCTGAGCAATATGAAATCTGGTACTGCACACCGTATATTTCCTCCATAATGTTCCAGATCGAAGAGGTTATTGATGCAAATGCCAGGCCCATCAGGCAGGTGGCGGACAACGAAGGAAAGCTGCTTAAAAAATTTGAATGGCTTATGTTCCTGATCACAGGAATAGCTATGACCACAGCATCGCTCGGTGTCGCAGCCGCCATGAATACCTCGATTTTCGAGAGGAAAAAAGAGATCGGGTTGATGAAAGCGATAGGTGCCGATGGAAATCAAATCGCAGGGCTTTTCTTTGCAGAGGCGGCTGTTACAGGCATCATAGGCGGAGCAATTGGAATTCTTATTGGCGTTGCACTGGCCAGGATGGTGGGCATGTGGGTATTCGGCGCTATCATAAATCCCTCCCTTTTCCCTGTATTGATCTCAGGGCTGCTATCGCTGGCTGTTGCTCTTTTTGGCAGCATGCTGCCGGTGAAAAAGGCTGTTGAAATAGAACCATCCGTCATACTCAGGGGTGATTAAATTTGTTCACCCGCCTGGTAACAAAATCACTCCGGGTAAGAAGAGAGCGGCTGTTGATATCTATAATTGCAGTAATGCTGGGTGCCGCCATGGTGACTTCATTGATGACTATCTCCCTGGATATAAGGGAGCAGATGGGTAAGGAGCTTAGAAGCTATGGAGCCAATCTGGTTGTTCTTCCAGGCGAAGGAGAATATATCAACCAGTTCAATGCCACGCATAATTCTATTATAGGTTCTGTCTCTTTTCTTTATTTCAAAGCCGGCGTTAATGCAAAAAAGATAGATTTTGCAGGGGCAGACCTTGAAGCAGCCAGAAAAATGAACCCGTGGTGGCATATTGAAGGAGCACTTCCCGGACAGCAAGAGCTGCTGCCAGGCATTAATGCTGCAAAAAAACTTGGGCTTAAAATCGGTGATCCTCTGATCGTAGGGGAGAAATCTTTTAAAGTCTCAGGTATCCTGGATACAGGCACATCCGATGATAACAGGATTTTCATCACCATGGAGGCTGCGGAACAGATATCAGACAGGAGTGGGGCTACATTGGTACAGGTGAGTGTTCTTGGGGATATCGATGAAGTAATCAGGTATCTTGAGAATGAAGGCTATAAAGTAAAGAAGATCCGGCAGGTGGCCCAGAGCGAGAAAGCTCTTCTTGATAAAACCCAGCTTTTGATCTCCCTCGTTGCCTTTTTTGTCCTTTCAGCGTCGAGCCTCACCCTCTTTAGCACAATGGTAACAAGCGTGCTTGAGCGAAGCCGTGAGATAGGGCTTATGAAAGCACTTGGCTGCGGAAATGGCAGGCTTGCGGCCATGTTTCTTGCCGAGGCAGGGGCGATGGGCGCAGCAGGCGGCATCCCCGGATATTTTGTCGGGCTTTTACTTTCTCAATTTATAGGAATAGAGATATTTGATATGCAGGTGTCGATAAAGCCTGAAGTGTTCGTTCTCACCGTTTTAATCTCGGTATTGGTCGCAGCAGTCTCAAGTCTCCTGCCCATCAGGCGTGCAATTTCAATCGATCCTGTCATAATACTAAGGGGTGAATGAGACCCCGTATTTGAATGCGGGGAATAGGACTGATAAAAATGATAATAGCAAAAAATCTTGTCAAAAAATACGATACCACCTGTGCATTGAAAGATGCCAGTTTCACTATTGAAAAAGGAGAATGGGCTAATATAATGGGGCCTTCAGGGAGCGGAAAAACCACGCTTTTGAACCTGATAGGATGCCTCGATTCACCAACAAGCGGCTCTTTGCTGGTGAATGGAATTGAGACAACGAAGCTTAGCCAGAAGGAAAGAACTCGTTTTCGGCGCGAGAACATTGGTCTTGTTTTCCAGCAATTCCACATGATCCCCCATCTTACCGCCCTTGAGAATGTGATGATAGCGCAGTATTTCCACAGCATTGAGGACGAGAAAGAAGCAAAAGAGGCGCTTGTGCATGTCGGGATGGAGCACAGGCTGCATCACCTCCCCTCCCAGCTTTCCGGTGGAGAACAGCAGCGGGTATGCATAGCCAGGGCGCTTATCAACCAGCCCCGGATAATATTAGCGGATGAGCCTACAGGAAATCTGGATAAAACTAATGAGGAAGCTGTTCTTGATATATTCAGAAAACTCCACAGCGAAGGGAGAACGATTGTGATAGTGACACACAATCCTGAAATAGGCGAAATAGGGGATAAAATAATCCAGATATCACACGGTGAAGTAAAGTATTAAAAAGGATGCCACTGAGTGGTGGTATCGCTCTTATTCGTGCATCCTCCTAAATTCGAACATATCATTATTTTTTATCTGAAAGAAATTTGTTTATTTTTTTGGTTTTTAAGTAAAAAATCGGTAGATGTTGTTTATTTTTTAAAGCAAAAACCATATTAAATGATAAGTTCTATAATCATGAAATAAAGTCATTAAGCTAATACTCACAATCTGAAAAATGTTAAAAATCAGCGATGGAAGCTGTATTCCAATAGATGGTTTACATTTACATTCGTAGAACGTTCTTTTACAAGTTACAAAAGATAAATATGACAATAGAAGAAAATCTTAAAAAGATAATAAACGACTTAAATCGTGGAAGGATGATAGTATGAAGCCGGTCATATTGATTACAGCCACTGTAGTGTTGGCCCTGCTGATTTTTTCATCTCTGGTATATGCAGTGGACAATTCTTCTTATGATTTTAATTCATCGTTAACTGAGCACGCCCACTCTAATACAACTGAAAACTCTTCTAATTCACCGGAATATGCTCAAGCGAACCTGACACTGACAGCCGCCATTATACAGAACGGTACCGGGGATGTGACAGTTAATATCGAGGACTTCGAAAAAAATAATCCAATAACTGTCCAGCCTCACGGCTTGCCTGTCAGGTTTTTCAGGGTAAGCGCGCAGAACATATCTTATGAATCCATCTCCATCAGTGCAGCCTATTGTGAAATGGATCTAAATGGGATCGATGAGAGAAAACTCACTTTTTTCATTTATGAGAATTCCACGTGGATCATGCTGCCTACGGATGTAAATGAGGAAGAAAACATATTGAATGCATCTGCCAATTCCCCATCTTTATTTGCAGTCACTTCACATTCTGAAAATACCTCTGAACATATCCATAATGATACTGCCCGGGCCGGGAAATCGCACGAATACAAAGACATGGGTGACGAAACCATATCAGCTTCATTTGTTGGAAGAGAAAAGGCTGAGTTTACTCTTGAGATGAACAGTAATAACATACCCGACTCTTCACCGCCCGGGAGCCCTGTTAAATTTTTCAGCATATCAGCAAGCAACTTTTCTTACAGTGGGGTAAATATCAAAGTGGCTTACAATGACGCAGAATTCGCCGAAGCAAATGAGAGCGACCTTTCGATCATTCATTATACTGATTCAGCATGGATAACTTTGCCCACAGATTTCGATGAAAAAGAAAATACTTTGAGGTCCTACGTAGATTCGTTATCCCTGTTTGCAATTTCATCTCTTTCAGGGACAGGCGGCATGGGTATGGGAGTAATATCAAACTGTCTGAGATGCCACGGAACCAATAGTAAGGCACCGGGCGAAGAAATGATGGGAGGGAACTTTTCGAAAATAAACCAGGATATCATGAGCCAGAGCATCCATGCCAATATAAATAATTCAAGCTCAAACCTCAATCGAGCATGCTGGGCATGTCATTTGAACTCAACAACGCCGCCGAAAAAGCATCCCATGCACAAGCCTGCGCTCACATGTGCTTCCTGTCATGTGAACAGTACTGAAAAATTCAAATCTCCATTAGTAACGGAACACACTCCGCAGCCTGCCAGCATCGCTGTGATTGCCACTTGCCAGCTCTGCCACGGCAAATCACAGATGATAAATTTCAATGGCAGTACTGTAAATTCGACAATTTCTCACTACGGCAAGAAAAGGACTGATATGCTTGATTTAAATAAGACCAGTACTATCTGCTCCTACTGTCACCAGGATCCAGCTTCTGAGTTCTCGGATGTTTTCAATAAGACCTCAAGGACGAACATAACCCACAATGGAAATATAAGCTGTTCATCGTGCCATGGCACAGGCAGGCTTCATGATACAACCCTTGTGAACATGAAGGGCTATAATCTCTCAAACTGCGTTGCATGCCACGGAAAAAGCGGTTTTGCTATTAATAAATTAGACGAAAATGCAATAAATAAGAGTATTCACGCAAATCTGAATAATGCGAGTTCCATCCTTAACGGTGCATGCTGGACATGTCATTCAAATATTATTACTGCACCGGAAAATCATCCAGACATTGTAAAACAGCCGGAAACCTGCTCTACCTGCCACATTGAAGATACTCTTAACCTGACACAAAAATTAAAACCAAACCACCTGACAAGGCACACCGCCGAAAGCAGCCAGGTAAAGGCAGCAGCAGCCTGCATCCTTTGTCATAGCAACGATGTGCGGGCTTCTGGAAAAACGATAAATTCCACGGTGTCGCATTACGCCAAATACCCGGCGGTAGATACGAAAGACTGCGTGAGCTGCCACCAGAACAAAGAAATCGGGAAAAAATGGAGCAGCCCTCCTGATCCGAGAGACACCGTCCGGCTTGCAAATGTTGAAAAGAAGCTTGTTTCGGATGAGATATGGAAGCTTGACCAGAACTACAGCATAGCGATCAGTGAAGCTGATAAAGAAGGCCAGTCGGCCTGGATTGAACTTTATTACAACGCGAAACCAGTCAAAAAAGAACTGGTTACGCAAGGCGACAGCTTCAAATACGACACAAAACTGGTTGAGGACGGCGCCAATAAAACAATAATCGACCTTGGGATATCTGATATATTCTACGGCGGAACAGTGAGCCTTGTGACTTTTCGCGGATTCGTTCCAAAACATATACATACCGAAACGAGCAGCGTCCAGTGCTACACCTGCCATGTCAGGGACTACAGATCCGACAGGCCGGACGGGTACAGGTATTTAGTACTCAAGAACGAGGAGCAGAATATCACATTAAACCGGCTGGACATCGATTTTTCAGCCTCTGATAAAAAAACGATGTACTCAGGTGAATCGTGGGATCTTGGAAGCGGATATGAACTGAAGATAAAGGATTTCGGCCCGGATCGCGCATATGTGCTGCTTGCGCTTGAAAAAGATGGTATTGTTGTCAAAGAGGAGTTCGTCAGGGAAGGGGATTATTTCACATATAATACGACATCAAATGGCGTCGAGATTACGATGCTGAGCATGAAAATAGCAGGTATGTTCGTAAATGGATGAAGAAGTATGAAAGAATCGATAAAACATCTGTTTTTCATTGTTCTTGCCGTCCAGATGATCAATGTATCATCCGCCGCTGCAAATCAGGATGCAATTATCGTAATTGAAGATGCACGTCACATCTCAAATGAGACTGATGTAGTTGGGCAGAATGAAACAGTTGGGAACTATACTGGTTCAGAACTTGTGCCGGGCCAGTATATAAAAATTGGTGAAGTTCCGGGGACTTTCCACGAATCTGCCCTGACAAACGGGAGTTTTAACCCCGAATGCAGCGGCTGTCACCGCCTGGGTGGAATTGCAGCAAAGCAGGTAGATGTTGATGCCTTAAAAAAAAGCGTTCACGCAAACCTCAATAATATAACAGAAAGCACAGGTGTAATCGACCCTGTCAACAGGGCGTGCTGGGCATGCCACGGCAACGGCACCATGCCTGCGACCCATCCTGAAGAATACATGGCGCCAAGATCATGCGCCTCGTGCCATTTTTTTGCAACAGACTATAATGCACCCGGTGTGAGCGGCCACACAAAAGCCGGGGAAAACCTGACCCTGAATATAAGCTGTGAGAGGTGCCATGGCAACAGTCTTGTTAACTCCGGGTTAAACAGCACGAAATCAAATGTTTCGCATTACCTTGCAAAAATAGCGTATAATTCAACGGATTGTCTCTCCTGTCATGGAAACCCGGCCAATGCCACTAAATGGGGGAACGCATCCCTCGTATATTCTCACGTCAAGAACGGTTCATGCACTGATTGCCACGGAACAGGGCAGGTCAAAACTCTTCACGATATAAACCTTACAATTCCCGCTGAAAGAACATGCGTTAAATGCCATACGAAAGAGGACGCTGTAGAAAAATACGGGGCAGGGGGTATTATTCGCACACATTACCCGGGCGCGCCGCAGGGGCGGGCAAACACGACTGCGCAGAATTCCAGCTTCTCATGCGAATTATGCCATAATGCATCTAACACTACGCTCCATAACCGCACTCTTACCAGGAACCTCCTATATCAGGATAACATTTCACAGGAAAACAATAACAATATATTGCAGATATTCTGCTCTGACTGCCACAGTGCGGCAGGGAACTTTCCCTATAAGCCCGCTGTCCAGATCCCGCGTCTCATCCACGGCAACCAGACAGAACACACTGCACTGGGAATGAAATTGAACTGCGAGACTTGCCACGATTCTAACAGATTGAGCAGGTTCCACAAACCTACCCTCGCATGGGAGAGACCTGTTGGAATGGTTGTGGATAGCAGGGATGCCCGGTGTACGGATTGCCATAATACCCATATAAAACAGACCGTTCAGAAAGTTACATGCACAACCTGCCATTCGGGTTATGATGCCTCACACTATAGCAGCCTGATCGTGGAAAATATCAACAAAACCCTTACCTGCGGCGTATGCCACAATGAGATAAAAAATGAGTTCCATAACCTGACAGTACCTGATAAAGAGTTTGTAAAGCCCCGGATAAAAACAAAAGATACTGTAATATTATCGTGCGACTCCTGTCATAACGCTACAGGGAAAGAGAAATTTCACTACAGCGAGTTCCCGACAGGAACTATCCAGTCGCCGGGATGGAATAACTGGAGCAATGGCACCAGGGTGAATAAATGTCAGGACTGCCATGTAAAAAATGGCGGAGAGCAGCCATTTAAAGCTACAAACCTGACATATCCCTTACATAGAGATGCTTCTGATTGTACCCTCTGCCATGGCGGAGATACTCCGATCTCTCTTCATGTACTCCAGAAATCAACAGGCGTTCCATATATCAAAGATATAATTCTTGTCCCGCAGAAAAGTTATGCAGGTGAAAATATTTCCATCAGTGTCCTGGCTGTGGCAGGGTGGGATGCCAGTATTGCGAACGTGGAATATTTTATTGACATCGTGGGAGAGGGCGGAAGCGGCAGGAACCTGACCTCTGGAAAAGAGCTTGCGGGAGGCCAGGTAAGGGAAGCGTTTGCAGATATGGATACCACAGACCTGAAGGAAGGCACCCATATAGTTTCTGTGCATGCGCAGGATTCAAAAGGCAGGTGGGGAGATGTTTTGCCTGCCCCATTCGTGATAAATAAAGAGATTAGAGCCTGGTATTTGTTCAGGCACTGGGAACTGGTATTCCTGGTTGCGGGTGTATTGGTATTGATTTACTTATTTAAGAAATTTGGAAAATAACTACTATGGACACAGGGAACATACTTTTGCTGATCGGGCTAATTGCTTCGATAGCATCACTATCGGTTTATAAACTTAATCGCAGATATTTCTTATATGCGCTAATCCTGGCGTTTCTCTTTATTTCATCCGCGGTCCTGCTTCTCGTTTACTATTTTATCTCAAATGACTTGAGTATAAATTACGTATACATTTACAGCGGGGACCTGCCTGTAGTATATCGAATTGCAGCCATGTGGGCAGGAAAACAAGGCATGCAACTGCTACTGGTATGGGCTACCATGCTGTTTATTTTGTTATTCTACATGAAAAACCAGGAGAATAATGGATTCGCACGGAAAATATCATACATAGCTCTGGGCATCGTTATTTTATTTTTATCAATCACCCTTCTGGATTCACCTTTCAGACCCGCTCCTGGCTCATCAGAGGCAGGAATTTTATCAGGTCATGGTTTGAGCCCGAAGATGATAAGCTTCTGGTTTCTGATTCATCCGCCCCTGGTAGTAATGGCGTATGCGGCAATTATTATTCTATTTGCCTCTGCAATAACTTACCTGTTTTCAGGGGAAAAAGAGTGGGTCGTAACTGCAAGATCCTGGGGAAGGGCATCATGGCTGCTATTGTCCCTTGCAATGGCGACAGGCGGTGCATGGGCTTATGAGACCGTCGGATGGGACGGATTCTGGAAATGGGACCCTGCCCAGTCAGGCGCGCTCATAATATGGCTTGTTCTGACTGCTGTGCTGCATGCGATCATCAGGCACCAGCGCAACTTCCGGGAGTATGATACAACTGCTCCGCTGTTATCTGCTTGCGTATTTATCCTGAGTCTCTATGTAATGTTCTTCTCGCGAAAAGGGGTGCAGGGTTCCGAACACAATTTCCTGGGAAGTGATATTTGGGCCATATTGTTCGCTGCAATGTTATTTACCACAATTATTACGTTATATTTGATCATGAGGAGAAAATCGGAAGAATCCGGCTGGAAAATGACATTGAATTCCATGAACTCACTTCGAACTTCATTCCACACCGCTATTTTATTATTATGTATGCTGGCTTTTGTCCCTTTCTGGGGCATCACCCATTCGATCATCCCGGAGAAGATTTTTGGAGATCAAATCTTAATCCCGAAAGAAGTCTATAATTTCTGGAGTTTTCCCATAATACTGCTGTTGATCACGCTTACAGGATATTCCCTGCTTCAGGGTGTAGTAAAACAAAAAGTCCTGAAGCTTATAACGCTCCTGGCAATCTTCACAGGCGCTGTGACTGCATTCTTCCCCGGACCAACTCTCCTTGACCCTGCTTCAGAATTCTATCAACAGTCTACGTTTCTTGGACAATCAATCGGGTCCGTATCTGTAATTTCTTATATACCAATATCCCTTTTCGGTGTGGGAGGGATATTTTTCAGGTTTATTCACGGCAAACACAGGTTTTCATGCAGTAATACAGGTATAGGATTGATCCATGCAGGATTTATTTTTATCGTGGCCGGAGCAATCTCATCCACTTCTTTGAGTACCGAAGGCACTGTCGGTTATACCGCTCTGGAATTAAATATCCCAAAAGGCATAGATGCTGTGTGGAGAGTATCGGTAACTGATATCAGCACTACTGTAAAAGCTGATAATGGATCGGAACAGGTATTAAATTTAAATTTCTATAAAAATGGGAATCCGCATGGGTCAGGCGTAGTCAGTTTATCAAAAAGTGACCGTATTGGTAATTTTCATAAACTCCTTGTTCACAGGACATTGTTTACAGATATCATGGTACATTATGATGGGGATGCATTAAATCCTTCTTCGATCCGGCTGCGCACAGAAATGATGCCGCTGGTAAATGTTCTCTGGGGAGGAACTCTTTTGATGATTGGTGGAATTATTTTTCTGATGAAACCAAATTTATCCTCAAAAACAGGTTAATTTTTTCATTATTTAAATCAAAAACCACATAAATAAAGGATGATAATTATAGACTATAATCGGGGATAGTTATACCTAGACTACCTAATTTAAAAACTGGAGAATAAGGAGGTAAATAAATGAATAGAAAATTAATATTTGCACTGCTGTTAACAGCTGTTTTTGTAATGTTATCTGAAGCTTCGGCATCTAAAAATTATCAACCAATGGGCTTCACAATGAATCATATGGGCATGGATGATCAACTTATCCCGGACGGAGCGACAATCCGGCTTGAGGCAAAGCCTATTGTACAAAATATTAACGGCAGCAATGTTATCATGTACGGCTACAACGGCCAGATCCCTGGACCCTTGATAAAGGTCAGGCAGGGCAGCAGCATATACGTTAATTTCACAAATAACCTTGATATAGAGACTACTGTCCACTGGCACGGTTTGAGGCTGGAGAACAAGTTCGACGGAGTTCCAGTTGTTACACAGGAACCTATCCAGCCAGGAGAAAGCTTTCTCTATAAATTAGATTTCCCAGATGAGGGCATCTACTGGTATCATCCTCATATAAGAGACGATATAGGTCAGGAGATGGGACTATACGGGAATATACTTGTTGAACCAGCCCGCCACATGAGCATGAGCGATTCCGTGGATAAAGAGGCAGCTCTATTTCTCGATGACATTAAAATAAACGAAAGTGGTGATATTTACCCTTTTAGCAGAGAATACGCCAATTTTGCGCTGACAGGACGATTCGGGAATATCATGCTGATCAATGGAGAGGCGGATTATCAACTGAATGTGAGAAAGGGCGAAGTGGTGCGGTTCTATCTTACGGACTCAGCAAATACGAGAACATTTAATTTCTCAATTGAAAATACCAGGATGAAATTAATCGGGGGAGATTCAGGGAGATACGAAAAAGAAACTTTAGTGGACTCTGTCGTACTCAGCGTCGGAGAGCGGTACATTGTAGACGTTCTCTTTGATAAGCCCGGTACGTTCCGGATTCTTAATAATTTTCCGGAACAGAATAACACAGTGATGACTTATGTGCTTGGTACAGTAAAGGTCTCTGATGAGGCATCTTTCAGTAAGAGATCAAAGGGCTTCTCGATTCTTAAGAAAAATTACGGCGTGACCGGCGATATAGCACCGTTTAAAAAATACCGTTCCAATGAGCCGGATTATAAGCTTGATCTCACTGTTGATATCCTCGATGAAGAGCTGGCTAAGGAACTTGAACAAATGATGATGGCTTTTGAGCCGATAGAGTGGGATGAAGATGAGGATATGGCTATGATTAACAGCATGTCAACAAGCGAGAATGTACAGTGGATGATCAAGGACAATGCAACCGGGGAAGAGAAACCTAACTATCAAGAAAAGGTAGGAGATGTAAAGAAGATAAGGATATTCAACGATCCGGGATCGATGCATCCCATGGAGCACCCCATACATTTGCACGGGCAGCGCTTCCTTGTTCTTACACAGGATGGGAAATATTATGATAATTTAGTATGGAAAGATACAGTTCTTGTGCCTGCTGGAAGCACTATAGATATCCTCGTTGAATTTACTAACCCGGGAACATGGTTGATGCACTGCCACATACCAGAACACGCAGAGGCAGGGATGATTGCATCCTTTACTGTGACTCAATAAAAAATACATCCAAAGCAGTTATTACCTGAAAAAGAGATGTTAATTTATAAAGTTAAGGAGGATAATATGAAAAGATCAATGAAGATAGCAGCAGTTATGCTTGCTATCATTACGCTGGCTCTACCTGTCTATGGCCAGATTGGCGGCGGCATGATGGGTGGAAAAGACATGATGGGCAGTGGCATGACTGGCGGAGATATGATGCGTGGAATAGCGAAAGATATGATGAACAAAGGCCACGAAATGCGAAACCAGCAAGGTATGACTGGAATGGGATTTATGCACAGCGAGGGGAATAATTACGGTAATTATGTAACTTTTTCTGTGGATAATAATACGGGAGCAATAATGAATTATGGTATATCGGGTATCACGATTTTTGACTCGATCAAGGTCGCCAACTTTGACTTTAAAAATTCAACAACAACGGGTGCCTTGACAAGGATTGCAAATAAAGACGGTTCTGTGGTGGTGCAGCTGCACGATAATCCTGCTTCAGTGATCAACGTCAGGACAAAAACAGCTGTTACTGTCACTTTTGATCTTGCGGAAGGTGTGAAAGCCTCAAAGGAAGATAATGTAGTGAAAATAGAGACCGATAATTTGACTGCATTTATTGCCTCCACGAACTCTACACCTATAAATATTTCAGGAGGAGAGGTCAGGATCGGACCCGGCAGTGGAAATATTATTTTCAGGGCAGTGCCTGTGAATATCCCTGTAGAAGGCATGCATCAAAGGTTCATGGGAGAAATGATGAGGAACAGGGCAGGAGCAGAGATTTCTATGGGTATGTCAGGTAAATATTCCATTGTTAATTATTCCGAGAATATGAACGTCATGATAAAATCCATGGAGAAAAATCGTATGAAAATGACAATTAACTCCACAGACCCTTCAGGAAAATTTGTTATGATGAACATAGATAACAGTTCTCTGGTGTGGAATGAAAATCAGAAAATGCGTTTCTACCTTGACAATAAACCAATGAGACAGGTCATGACCGAGCAGGAGTTGTATGATGCAAAAGAATCTTCTTTCTGGCTGGCCATGCCCGGTGGAAACCGTATGCAAGCGATGATGTATATAGCAAATTTCTCTGAACGCGTGGTGGATATCGTGGTTGAAGATAATACAACACCGGCTCCAACACCTACTATAACTCAGGCAGCAAAAACACCTGTTTCAACGCCTGCAACACCCGGATTTGGGTTTATTCTTGGATTGCTGGGTGCGGGTCTTGCTTATCAATTGGGACGGAAATGGTGAGCAGGTTTCATATGTTATCCGGGAAGCTCAGCTACACCCGGAGTTCACCCTGGAATCAAGTTTAACTTTATTGTATTAGTCTTCCTGGATGAAATTCCCATGCCAGGTATGATACCATACCTGTCCTGAGTACCCACTTACATCCAGCATGCCATACATTTTGTTATCCTTCTTGACATCAAAATGGTAGTAGCCATAAAATAATCCACTATCTTCCGCCTTCGTTCCCGGGAGTCGAGAATCCAGAAACTGCTGTGCATATGCTACTGCCTGCTCTTTTGTCAGGGTCATAGAGCCTGGCTGTGTGCCCATCATACCATACTTTGTGTTCCACATCATATTAGGACCCATTTCTGGAGAAACAATACCACTATACTTATCTATTAGCATCTGGAATGCCCTGGTTCCTGTGCTTTTCTCTTTATATTCCACATAGAAATTGAATTCCCATTCTTCCAGATCAGCAAGTTCCAGATCAGGATTATTCTGAGCAGCCAGATATCTCTTTGCAATATCACTGGCTTGTTCCAGGCTCACCAGGCTTCCATTAGGATTATATGGGACGCCGCCACTCACAAGCATATTTCCGCCCATCATTTGCATCATAGATCCCATCATACCACCTGAACCGCCCATCATGCCTCCTCCCATCATTCCACCGCCCATCATACCGCTTGGACCCATTTCTCCAAAGCTACCCCATTGCGGCGAATATCCTCCATAACTAAAATGAGAGTATACGGAGCTGAGAACCAAACCTGCAACACCTACAACAATCAAGGCAACGCCTAATAAAGCAAGAGTTTTTTTATCCATGTTACCTCCCGGTTAATTCTAATATCCATCAATTCCCGGCTGTAGCATCCACTACCTTTTTTAGCTTGTTCTCAACCTGCTCAGCAATAGGTAAAAGTTTTGGATTACCTACTTTTCCAAGCTGCACAGTAGGTAAGATTGCGCTGACAAATGTTTTTCCACCCTTAACATAAACGATGACATTACAGGGGAGCAAGACTCCGATATCTTGCTCGGCAGTCAGCGCCTGGTAAGCCAGCGGCGGATTACATGCTCCAAGGATTATATAATCCTCAAAATCTACATTAAGTTTTGTCTTAAGAGTTTGTTTGACATCTATTTCTGTGAGGACTCCGAAACCTTCTTTTTTTAGTTCATCCTTTACTTTCGCAACAGCATCGGCATAACCTAACGAAATAGATCTTTTGTAGTTGTACATTTTAAATTACCTCCTACTTCTTTTATTACAGGTCTTTCTTTTTCTCTTCAAATTCTTCTTTATTTATCTCTCCCCTCGCATACTTTTTCTTCAGGATTTCAAGGGCGGATTCCTCACCTCTTTTAGCTCCGCCACGTTCCCACAGGTATTTGATGAGCAATACAAGCCCTATGATTAACAGTATCCAGAATATCAACCCCAAAATCCAGTAACCTCCGCTCATCATACCATAACCGTAACCGTCCATCATTCCGAATTGCATAGTTTACCTCCACTAATAATAATTGATTTTTGTACTATAAAAAGATGTATCCAGGATTGTTTTTCAGTATGCTTAAAAGTGTTCATGAGAACACATTACTTAATTTTCGGTTCTATTCAGGCATTTTCATCGGGCTTTTCACACCAAGATACCTGTCAGGAGCATCATCGAATTCTTTCTTGCATTTGGATGAACAAAAATAATACTTCTGATCCATGTATTCTGATGTATGTTCTGCAGTTATATCCACATGCATCCAGCAGACGACATCAATTGGCATAGTTTTTTATTGTCCGATGTTCTTTAAATTATTTTTGTTTTAAGAATTTAAACCGCAATCTATTTATTACATTTTATCATGAAGGATTAGTGTTACAAAATTTCATATTTGTAACACTATTTAGTAACATTTCATAAATATATATTAAAAATATGGAAATGGGAAGAAAAACAAATGGCAATGGTAGCAATCAAATCGTATTTCAGGTCAGCAGGAGGGATTATTTGATGGTTTTCGGATTAGCTTCTGCTACACCTCTGCTTTTATTAACTGGATTAATAGCAGGAATCAGACACGGCATAGACTGGGATCATATAGCCGCTATAAGTGACATCACAAGCACTCAGAGCAAAGCACGCACCGGGATATTTATGAGTCTCCTGTATGGGCTGGGTCATGCAAGTGTGGTCACATCTATTGCTCTGGGTTTCTTGCTTATGAGTTTCGCACTGCCGCAGGGCTTTGATAGATTTATGGAAACAGTTGTAGGGGTTACGCTGATTATTCTTGGAATTTATGTCTTCTATTCACTTCACAAGAAAAAAGGAAATGATTTCAGGATGCTGCCCAGATGGGCTCTGGTAGCTAATGTGGTTCTTAATTCATACGGCTGGATGAAGGCGAAGCTAACCAGAACACCTCGAAAGCACCACCACGTTCTTAAAAATGGATATGGAGGCAGAGCATCATACATAATCGGTATGATTCACGGAGTAGGCGCCGAGACGCCGACTCAAATGCTGCTTTTTGCACTGGCGATAAGTGCAGGAGCTGCCGCACAAAAAGAACTTGGTGCCATAATTATCGTGATGTATTCTCTGGGACTTGTGGTCACCAATACCCTCATGGGAGTCCTGGCAGCATATGGTTATATTAAGTACCTATCCGAAAAGTAGAAAAACAATGACATAGAGAAATAATGTAGTAA
>NZ_NTMG01000038.1 GCF_002487355.1 Candidatus Methanoperedens sp. BLZ2
ACGTAAGTTCCCCTCACGGGTTGCGAGGACTCGTAGGAAGCCCCAGCCCGAAAGAGTGGGGTAGTTCACGGATTTTCTATCAAAGACGGTTTTTCCTTCGTAATCTATGCTTTTGGATACAAACCAACTTTATAATCCCTAACGATATTGAAAACCTTTTTTTATTATATTGACTTTCGCATGATGTGGACCCTCATTATATTGGAATGCTCGTTCTATAGGAGGTTACAATCACCCTTATATTCATGAAACTCATATGAACTTGCTTGCTTAACTACATCATCGTGTTTAATTTCACAACTTCACTTTTGATGTAGTTAAGTAATCAAAACACCTATTATTATGAAAAATTATGAATAATAATCTGCTTATTTAAATACTTTAAAGTTTTTAAATTCTTATATTCTTTCGTTTGGGTAAAGGTCTAATTATTCTTTGAAATATTGTGTGATTATTAAACTCTATCCTGGTTATCCTGTGGTACGGGATATACGCATCTTCCACGATCCCCTGAAGAACCAGAAATGACTTCCCAATACTCTTGATCATGCTGCCATTTACTACTTTTAGATCTCCCGGAGCACCCCTGTGGATATAATAAATCATACATTTTGAAAGATCGAACCTCCATTTTATCTCATTAAATATATCCCTCGGATGTTTTGATCGGAACATAAAATAAAATCTCAATAGAATCTCTTTACATGATATTATGACAGGCGGTAAGATAAGAGTAAGTTTTGGAACTAAATGATGATAAAATTATTTACGTCATGATGGATTATACATACGAAAAGATGAATAATAATAACATCATGATGAGAATTATCTTGACCAAAGCTTATATATCACGAATAACCATTATGAATATGGAGAACTGAATGCGAATAGGTGTTTACATCTGCCATTGCGGGTCAAATATTGCAGGGACTATAGACGTTGAAGAGGTCAGAAAACACGCCTCTATGCTAAAGGATGTGGTTGTAGCCCGTGACATACAATTTGCATGCGGGGATTCGGGGCAGGAACAGGTAAAAAAGGATATCCTTGAAGAAAAACTTGACCGGATAGTTATGGCTGCATGCTCCCCACGCCTACATGAGGTCACATTCAGGCGCGTGCTTGAACAATCCGGTCTCAATAAGCACTTTCTTGAAATGGTAAATATCAGGGAGCAGGGCTCCTGGGTTCATACAAACAAGAACGGGTTGGCAACGCAGAAGGTAAAGGAATTAGTGGCTATGGGGGTTGCAAGAGTAGCGCTTCTTTCCCCACTTGAAAAGAGGACAGTTCCTGCAAATAAGGATGTCCTTGTGATAGGCGCAGGAGTGGCAGGTATCGAGGCTGCATTGACCCTTGCAAATATGGGGGTCAAAGTCCACCTCGTTGAGAGAGAACCAACAATCGGAGGGAAAATGGCCCTTATGAATGAGGTTTTTCCCAATAATGATTGTTCCCTGTGCGTTCTTGCTCCTAAGATGTCTGATGTCCAGAACAATCCAAATATCACGCTCTACACAAATTCTGAAATAACTGGGGTAAGGGGAAGGGCAGGAAATTACCTGATAACAGGTGTGACAAAACCGCGGTATGTTGACCCCAGGAAATGCAAAGGCTGCATCGATATCTGCGCAAAAGTCTGCCCGATTGATGTTCCCAACCAGTTCGATTACGGGATAGGCGCGCGAAAATCCATATATATTCCCTTTGCCCAGGCTGTTCCTCTTGTAGCCTGCATTGATAAGAACTGCGTTGGCTGCGACCTGTGCAGGCTTGCATGTCCTGCTGAAGCAGTGGATTTTACCCAGAAAACCGAAGATTTCAAGTTCGATGTCGGAGCCATTATAGTTGCTACAGGATACCAGCCGTTTGATGCAGCAAGAAAGGAAGAATACGGATACGGACGATATAAAAATGTTGTAACCAACCTTGAAGTTGAACGAATGCTAAGCGCCGCAGGCCCCACGCATGGAAGAGTGGTATCGCCATCCACAGGAGAAGATATAAAAAGTGCGGCTTTTATCCTTTGTGTGGGCTCGCGTGACGAACAGGTGGGAAACCCTTATTGCTCCAAGGTGTGCTGTATGGCTTCGATAAAAAATGCCATGAAACTTGCTGAAAAATATCCCGATGCAAGGATATCGATACATTACATCGACATACGCGCGGGTGGAGAGATGTATGAGGAATACTACAAACGGGCACAGGAACTGGGCGTAACATTTGTTCGCGGGCGGGTTGCTGAAGTTGAGGAATCAGATGGAAAAACAATAATTCATTATGAAGATACTCTTTCTGGTGAGAAATGCAGCGACATCACAGACTTAGTCGTGCTTGCCATAGGTATGGAAGCTGATAAAGATTCCAGGCAAATAGGGAAAATGCTGAACCTCTCCACGCGTCCTGACCGGTTCTTCCAGAGCGCCCATCCAAAAATGCGCCCGGTGGAAACGCACACGAAAGGTATTTTCATTGCAGGATGCGCAAGCGGTCCCAAGGAAATACAGGTATCGATCGAACAGGGCACTGCAGCTGCTGCGAAAGCATTAAGTCTTCTTTATAAAGGAGAAATTGATATAGAACCAGCGAGTGCTTATGTTATCCCCGACCTGTGCGACGGGTGCGGAATATGTGAAAAAATATGCGATTTCGGACGCATCAAGGTGACAGACAGGAAAGCAAGCGTTGATGAAGTAGCATGCCGGGGATGCGGAGCATGCACAGCAGCCTGTCCGAATGGCGCTATCCAGATCAGGAATTATACGGATGAACAGATCCTGTCGCAAATAACAGAGGCAACAAAAGAGGGCAGCGAATTCCCATTAATTGTCGGGTTCCTGTGCCATTGGTGCAGTTATGCGGCAGCTGACCTGGCAGGAAGCCTGCGAATCCAGTATCCGACCAACATCCGGAACATCAGGGTATTATGTGCAGGAAGGATCAACCCGTCTTTTGTCCTTGAAGCCCTGCGAAGAGGAGCGGATGGTGTTCTTGTTTCAGGATGCAGGCTGGGGGAATGCCATTATACTATCGGGAACATTTGTGCAGTCCAGAGGATGAACGTACTTGGAAAGATACTTGTTGACCTTGGGTTTGATGAGCGGCGTTTCCGCGTGGCATGGATAGCAGCAAGCGAAGGTCTGAAGTTTGCCGGAATAGTGGAGGACTTCGTAAAGCAGTTAAAAGAAATAGGACCAATAGGCAGCGAGCTTAAGCAGGAGTAGCATGAGCGAAGAAGAACTCAATGTTACAGTGGAAAGCGATGTCAGAGATTCGCATTTTCTCTTCACCCAGAAAACAGTGAAATCAAAAAAACTCCTTGATTATGATTACAAACGCTGCAATGGCTGCGGTTTATGTATCCAGGTATGCCCCAAAAAAGCAATTGAGCCCGGGCCGCTTATAGAAATAGCCACAGGACTGGACGCACCGCCTGTTATCATTGACCATACCAGATGTTCTTTTTGCGGTATGTGCGCCGCATTCTGCCCTGTCAGGTCGATCAGGATGAACATTAATGATAAAGACATTCTTGAGCTTGCAGAGTTTCCGCATCTTGATTCGAAAGTTGTGTTCAACGATAAATGTCTTCCCTGCCTGATATGTGAAAAATCATGCCCGGAAGAAGCTATCAGTATTGATCTGGCATTTGCGAAAAAAGAGATACTTGCGCCATTCAAAGAGGGAAAGACCGGAGAGATCATAGTGGACATGGAAAAATGCACATTATGCGGCGCCTGTGCGGTGTTGTGCCCTGCTTTTATTCTTGTTGAGAAAAAAGCAAAAGCAGATGACCTCATGCCTTTTGAGGATCTTGTTGTTGATAAGGCAAAATGTGATTACTGCGGCATCTGTGTGCCCTTCTGTCCTGAAGATGCAATAAAAGTAAAGGGAGATTTTAACGACGAAGAAATTAAAAAAATTGCTCCCGAAATCACAGGTACCATCAAAGTGGATAATGATAAATGCACCCGTTGCGGCTGGTGTGAGGCGGTATGCCCGTACGATGCGGCACATGTTTCAAAACCATTTGAGGGCGAAATAGAGCTGATTGATGAAAAACTCAAAGGCTGCGACCCTGTTGGCTGCCACGGTTGTTTTAATGTCTGTCCTTCGAAAGCATGGATCATCCCGAAGGATAAGAAAATAGATGTAGTAAAGGATTTTTGCACCTACTGCGGCGCCTGTGAGAAAGCATGTCATGTTGAAGCAATAGGAGTAAAGCGAAAATTAGCAAAATATACACCTGTAACCGATACAGCCTGGTCAGAAGACTGGAAAAAAGCGATTGCAAGCCTGACCACACAAGAGAGAGGACGTCCTGATGTATCGCGCTCGCTGCATGTGGAAAAAGAAGAAAAGAAAGTTGAACCTGCAATAGTAAAGCCTGTTATTGATCCGGTGTTAAGGAAACTTGTGGATGAAAGGATTGAAAAAATGTCATCAATTCTTGGAAACAAACAGGTAAGGCATGCATGGGAAAGAAAAGACGCTGAGACGGCATTGGCGGAAATAAAGAAACGGATGAAAAAAGATGAACAATAATTGATTCTTTAATTGTATTGATCGCCTGATGATGATTCTTCAGGCTTCTCAAGCCGAATTTCCAAAGACCAGCAAATAGTTATATGGTCCGGCATACGATTGTTCAAGGATCTTAAATCCATTTGTAAAACATATATCGATTACCTCTTTTTCATCAAATCGTTCTTCAAAGGGAGGGCCAATTTCCATTTCAATTTTTTCCCAGTCTATGATCATTAGCCGGCCTTTATTTGTAATAACACGTTTTACTTCTTTTAATATGGACAACTTATCTCCAAGCTCATGAAAAACATTGACCATTAAAAGTATGTCTACAGAATCATCGGGAAGCGGGATAAAAGATTCTTCTGAGAGCAGGGTTTGAATGTTTGTAATTTTTTCTTTTTTTATTTTATCCAGAAGGATGTCAAGCATTTCCTGCTGGATATCCAGTGCGAATACCTTTTTAACACGCTTTGATGCTGGAATGGAAAAAAATCCTGTGCCGCAACCCAGATCTGCAATTACCATTTCTCCTGTCAGTTCCAACTTGTCAAGAATAATTTCCGGATTTAAGATTTGATTTCTTTCAGGATCATCAAGAATACCAGCTTTTTTAACATCGAATTTATGAACCATATTCTTATTAAAGATGAACGTGTATATGCTTAATGATTTCTCTATAGGGAAACAGAACTTCTGCAACCGGATCAGAGTTGATAATTAACGATTCATTTATATGACTTATTCTAAATATCATTTAAATAACGAAGATTATTTATAGGGTGAAAATACATTATAGATATTGTGTGATGGATCATTTTAATTGCAATATGTGAATTGATTATATATCCAGAAGCATAGAGGTAAAATAATATGAGGATTCGAGTAGTAAGTTCAAAAGAAGAAATTGAAACATTAGGGGCTGGGGAAAAAATAATTCATCTTGCTTTCAGGCCATCAAATAAAGATATTTTTGCATTGGTGCAAACATGCCCGAACGTTAAAGCAATTCATGTACCAAGCTCGTACATCAAGACCATTTCAGGTTCAACAAGGATGTTCCTGGAAATGCAGGGAATTTCCCTTCTTGAAGGAGATGTCTGGGGACACAGGAAAGACATCAATGAATATTCGGAAGTCAAACCAGCAGTATTCGAACGGATGGAAGAGCTTAAATCCGAAGGTTTGTCAGAATCAGCGGTGCTTGACAGGCTTGGAAGAGAAACACGCCTAAGTAAAGATCTATTAAAATTCCTGTTAAAAGAAAAGGGTAAAAAGAAATAAAAAATCTTTAAACCTTTTTTTCTATTTTTATCATCTTTTTTTGTATTTCATCAAGCAATTGCTCATCGCTTTTGCCTTCGGTTGCAATTCCAAGATCTTTTGCCATAGTTTTGATCTTAGAGGATGAAATTTCAGCAGGTTTACTTTCTTTGCCGGGTTTATTGATATCACTTAATTCATTCTCGATCTCATTCTTTCCTTTTTTGAATTCACCTGTTGCCTTGCCAAGTGACCTGGCAAGCTCAGGGATCTTGCTCGCACCAAACAGTACGATTATTATTACAGCGATTAATGCTATTTCAATTGGACTGAATGCCATAATTATCCTGCAATATTTGAGGGGATTTTTGTTTCTTTTGATCTGACCTTTAATCGTATCTCTTCAACAAGCTGCTCGCTGGTCTTGTTTTTTACATCCAGGCCCATTTCAATTGCTAAATTGTGGATCTTTGTATCTTTCTCATCCATTGGTTCGCCAACTTTTTTAATTTCTCGTTCGGTTTCCATTTGCGCTTTCTTGAATTCACCAGTTGCTTTTCCCAGCGATCTGGCTAATTCCGGAATTTTATCCGGTCCGAAAAAAATTATAGCTAATACTAATATCACAATCATTTCAGAAGGTCCGATTAGTCCCATAAATATTAATGTTATTTGTTCAACACTTAAATCTTTGCATTAAGTGGAGTCCATCCAAAAATGGCTATAACTACTAAATATAAGTTACATAACAAGTTTTGTTTCCCTGATTATAAATGGAAAACCCTGTTCTTGAGGCGACTTTGAAAGGATATGCTTAAGTTTTTCTATCTGCTTGCCTGTTAATCTCTTCAATCTGCCTGGCTGCTTTTTGCTGTATTTTCTTGATAGCCCTTCTGACTGAAGGCGGATAAGCCAATCAAGAACAGTTGTTAGTGGATATTTTAAGGAAGAGCCGATTTCATCAAATAAGCTGGGATTGTATTTACAATTTACGGAAATATTAGTAATATGCTATAAGACTTTACCATCCTCTTGCCTGGAGAACTTCCTTATCAGATAAACTCCTTATATCAATACCTTTCATTACACCGCCAAGCCCCTTTGATATCCTGGCAAGCTCGGAAGCGTTATCATAATTATTGACAGCTTCGACAATTGCAGAAGCCATCTTTTCGGGATTTTCTGCCTTAAAGATCCCCGAACCTACAAAAACACCATCTGCCCCAAGCCGCATCATTAGAGCCGCGTCTGCCGGCGTAGCTATTCCGCCAGCTGCGAAGTTCACGACAGGAAGTCTCTGGAGCTGTGCAGTCTCTTTTACAAGCTCAATTGGCGCTTCTATTTTCCGGGCAACTGCTATCAATTCCTCCGAATCTTTGCCTTTTAGCTCCCGTACGGTACCCATGATGGCACGCATGTGCCGGACTGCTTCTTTCACATCGCCAGTTCCGGCTTCACCTTTTGTTCGTATCATCGCTGCGCCTTCGTTGATCCTTCGAAGTGCTTCTCCGAGGTCCCGGGCTCCGCAAACGAAAGGTATTGTGAATTTTGTTTTATCGATATGGTACATCTCATCTGCCGGTGTAAGAACCTCAGACTCATCTATCATGTCGACGCCGAGTGCTTCAATAATTTCAGCCTCAACAAAATGCCCTATCCTTGCTTTTGCCATAACAGGTATGGTCACAGCATCAATAATTGCCGCAATAACCTGCGGGTCAGCCATCCTGGCAACTCCCCCGGATTTTCGTATGTCCGCAGGAACCTGGTGCAGCGCCATGACAGCCACAGCGCCGGCTTTTTCTGCAATATGTGCTTCTTCGGGTGTTGTGACATCCATAATAACGCCGCCTTTTTGCATTTTTGCAAAACCACGTTTTAAAAGTTCAGTACCGTGTCTGAGATTTTCAAGTTGCATAACGTCCTAACTTCTTAATTATATCAGATATACTTTGCGCCGTTTTTAAATTGCAGATATTTTCATCTCGATCACTCTCCATAAAGTGTTGCTATTTTATTTTTCAAACTCCTGCCAGTCTACACTTATGACATCAAGGGAATTGAGAATCACGTAAAGCATCTCTATTTGCTTACCTGTAAACCCTTTTTTGAGTAGTCTTACTCTCTCATTTCTGGATTCAAGTATTACCATGTAGATCACTTCCCTCAAATTGTACCCCATTACGGTATTATTGGGTATAATAGGGTAATGAATCACTAAATACTTTGCGGTATTATGGATAACGTATAATATGGCTAAAATCAAAACGAGTATTGCTCTTGATGAGGATTTATTAAAATGGATGGATACACAGATTGAAAAAAGGCGATTTGCAAATAGAACTCATGCTATCGAATTTGCCCTCCAGCAATTAATTGAGAATGAAAAGCCCCTTGCACGAACGGTTTATGTTAAGCCATCCCAGGACTCAAGCCTGGCGGTGGCTGAAAGCCATGGTAAAGTATATCAAAGAAAAAATGAGTGAACCGTTATGTTGAGAAATGTTTTTATCGGGGTTCTTATTTTTTGTAATTTCCTTCTCCAGATGCCTGAAAGCATCCAGCAAGAACTCTCAAAGATTCATTCAAAAAAATCTCACCTGATATTATTGCATCATTATTCGTGCCAGTTTACTATCCAGGTTTAAATAAATGTCTATATCGAAAGCCTCATACATAATTGAATTAATTTTGATACACAATGGCGAAGGACTCAATAGGCGTAATATTCGGAAAGACAAGTTCAACAAGCTTCAGGTTTGCTGTTTCTGACAGCCTGGCAACAAGGAGAGCTGACTATATCAAGGTCTGGCATGAATCGGATGGCTGGGCGCTTGCACAGGTGTCAACGATCACAAGTTCAAGCGAAGATTTCTCAGTAGAAGAAGCTGTGGACGCTGCTGAGGGCACATCAAAAATAGGCGATATGGATGAACATATTATCGCTGATGCTACAGTAATAGGTGTGCGGGATAAGGACGGTGTGCTTCGCGTCCCAAAATCACCTTTCAGTCCGGGTGATAAAATCTTCAAGGCAGATGATGTCCTGATAAAACAGACGCTTGGTCTTATGCGCGGGGATGTTTATATCGGGCTTCTTGACGGGCAAAGTGTCCGGGTAAATCTTGATGCAAATAACCTTGTGCAGAAACATTGCAGCATCCTTGCAAAAACAGGGGCAGGTAAATCCTATACAGGAGGCGTAATTCTTGAAGAGCTTCTCGATAAGGGCGTTCCACTTCTGATCATCGACCCTCACGGGGAATATGCAACACTTAAACTTCCGAATGATGATAAACCTTCATCTTTTGAACGGTACGGGATAACGCCAAAAGGGTATGCGTCGCAGGTAACCGTTTATACTCCGGCGAATAATGTACTGAATCCTTCTGCGGATTCTCTTTTCAGGTTAAACGGCATTAATCTCAGTATAAAGGAATTATCGCAGTTTTTCTCTGATGAACGGTCCCAGAACGAGACCGGAATTTTGTTCGAGGCGGTCTCAAAACTAAAAGTTGAAAAACAGAATTATACTATTGATGATATAATATTTGAAGTAGGACAGAATAAGAGCAAAGCCAAATGGAATGTGATCAATAAGCTTGAAACGCTTCGGGAAACCGGGATTCTTGCAGATAAGGCAACTACCATCAACGAGCTTGTGCAGGATGGACGGGCTTCGATAATCGATATGAAAGGCGTTAATCCGGACCTCCAGGCTATGATCGTGGCGAAATTATGTGCTGATATTTTCGATGCAAGAAAACTCAATACCGTTCCCCCGTGCATGCTTGTAATTGAAGAAGCGCATAATTTCTGTCCTGAAAAAGGATTTGAAAGAACTGTCAGCACAGATATTCTTCGAACGATCGCTTCCGAAGGGCGAAAATTCGGGCTTGGGCTCATGGTTGTTTCGCAGCGTCCTGCCCGTGTTGACAAGAATATCCTTTCGCAATGCAATACACAGATCATAATGAAAGTGACAAACCCAAATGACTTGAAGGCCATCAGCAAAGGTCTTGAAGGTATAGGCTCGGATGTTGAAGATGATATCAAAAGCCTTTCACCTGGTGTGGCGATGATCGTAAGCACTTACATCGAGCGCCCCATTCTTGTTGATATAAGGACGCGAAAAAGCAAACACGGTGGAGCAAGTGTTCCAGTCGTCAAAGATCCCCTTGATCAAACTCCAGGGACAAGAGTTGTATCGACAGGAATTGATGATAAATCGAGATCGATTATGGACTCAAAAATGTCGGATATTGCAAGACCTGTTAATGACCCTCAGATTATTGGTAATCCAAAGACAATTATTGATTCCCAAAAGATGATTGACAATGCAAGGAATATTATCGAATCTCCCAGGGCTATTATTAATAAGGCTAAAACAATTATCGAAACAAAAATAGAAACAAAAAAGACCGAACAGCCCCAGCAACATGAAGAGATCAAAGAGCAAATAGAGCGAAAGAAGGGAAAACGCGAAACAAGTATTTATCGCAAAATGTTCGGATCGAGGAAGAAATGACAACTTTAATGGAAATGGCACACTCCGGGATAGTAACAAAAGAGATAAAAAGCGTAGCGGCAAAAGAAGGGGTTGATGCCGGGACTGTAAGAAAACTTCTTGCTCAGGGGTTAATTGTCATCCCCCGGAATTTGAAGAGCAGATCAGAGGCGATTGGCATAGGTAAAATGATGCGGACAAAGATTAACGCCAATGTGGGTACATCCAGGGATAATGTTGATATTGAAGTTGAAGTTGAAAAGGCTTTGACAGCAGAAAAATACGGTGCAGATACCATAATGGACTTATCCACTGGAGGAGACCTTGACCTTATCCGCAGGCGTATTATGGATTCAGTGAGCGTACCTGTAGGTTCTGTCCCCATATACCAGGCTGCGGGCGAAAGTATTGAGAATATGACTTCTGATGACATGTTCAATGCAGTAAGGAAACATGCGCAAGATGGAATTGATTTTGTCACGATACATGCAGGCGTAACATTATCCTCATTTGAGCGCCTGAAAAACAGCGACAGGATACTTGATGTAGTGAGCCGCGGGGGTGCTTTTACTATATCCTGGATGGAACATAATAACATGGAAAACCCTTTTTATTCTGAATATGATTACCTTCTGGAAATTGCCAGGGAATACGAATTGACCATAAGCCTTGGCGATGGCATGCGCCCCGGCTGTATAAACGATGCATCGGACAGGGCAAAATTCGAGGAATTCATAATCCTTGGTGAACTTGTAAAAAGATCACGGGCAGCGGGTGTACAGACAATTGTTGAAGGTCCGGGTCATGTTCCTGTTGATGAGATCGGACTTTCCGTAACTGCAATGAAGCACCTCACAGGAAATGCACCCATTTATCTTCTTGGTCCTCTTGTCACTGATATCGCGCCTGGATATGACCACATTACAGCCGCCATCGGCGGGACGGTCGCAGGAATGCATGGCGCGGATTTCCTGTGCATGACCACGCCTGCCGAGCATCTGGCCCTCCCCGGTGTTGAGGATATTAAAGAAGGAACCATCGTCACAAAAATTGCGGCGCATGCTGCCGATCTTACAAAGGATGGGGTCAGGGAACGGGCGCGCGCCCATGACCGCAAGATGGCGCTTTCGCGGCGCGACCTTGACTGGAACGGGCAGTTCAGGAATGCAATAGACCCGGATAAAGCAAAAGAGATACACGCAAGAAGCAAGAACGTGGATACATGCAGCATGTGCGGGGAATTGTGCTCGATCAAGATGATGAGGAAAGTGATGAAAAAATAACTTTTCAAAATTAAGATATCCTCCTACGGGCGATCGGTCTTGCGATAACAGGCCCTATAGGTGGTGTGTACTATTATACGAGGATAAGTATATCCGAAGAATTTAATAGTAATACCCAGAAATATATGTGTTTTTTATATGTTAGAAAAACCCTCATAAAATATAAAATAAGTAACCGTAAAACATATTAGTAAGGAAAACTTATGATACATAAGAGTTGGAGTTTGTGTTGGTTCAGGGGAATTTGTAGTACTTCACGACTCAATTTTCATGATAATTAATTCAATGCCAGCATGACATAGTTACTATAAATCGACAAGGGAGGAAATGAATTATGGGGAATAAGGAAATTTTAATCGGAATAGGAATATTTGTAATACTTCTGGCGCTGGCGGGGCAAGGAAGCGCGCATTTTGCGTATTCAGGCACAAATTGCAGTTTTTGCCACTCGCCGTCTCCACCCACATTAAATGCAAATGGTATTTTCTTTGAAGATAATCACAAATTTGATGGCCTGACAGAACCGATAACATCAGCTGCGAGTTGTACTAACTGCCATACAAATTTAACAACTGCTTTTCTTCCGCTAACGTCTAATGGTTCTTTTTATAACAGTACGCACAGGTACAATGATACCACGTTAGCTTCAGCAAGGCTTGCACCACCAGCCTGTTCTAATTGTCATGTGGATGTCAATGCCGGTGATTTCACTTTTATCTCTGGCGCTCCGGCAACGTATCTGAAATCAACAACATGCGAAAACTGCCACAGGCTCAAGTTCGATAACTGGCGTGGCACAATGCACCGCGTAATGTTGACAGATAACAGCACTGCCCAGGACATGGGCCTTCCAACTCCACCGAATTTAACCTGGACGAATATGTCCTATGTGATAGTGGGAAAACAGGAAATGAGATACCTGAACGAATCCGGATATTTGTTCAAGAGATTCTTTGCTGAAAACGGGACATCTATGGATTATGGCCCCAGCCAGTATACATGCGGGCGTTGCCATACTACAGGGTATAATGCAAGCAATGGTAATCAGAGCGGCCTTCCGGGTATAGTGGGGACATGGAGTGAGCCTGGCATTGCATGCGAGAGATGCCACGGCCCTGCAGGCAACGGACATCAGGTAGAAGCTAATGTGTCTGAACAGCTATGCCTGGAGTGCCATAACGGTTCAACGAGGCAGGGGCTATTCCTGTCAAGTGCCCATTCACCGCCGCTTAAAGCACCTGCAACATGCCTCAGGTGTCATTCTCCGTTCGATTATGCCAGGAATAGAACTGTAACAAGCACTACAGCTATAAATGTAGTATGCGCAAATTGCCACAATTCCCATAATACAAGCGATGACAAGTATAGAGAGCTATTCTCGCCCGGAGGTTTCAATCAAACCTCATATGCCGATGTAAAGGATGCAAAGAACAGCTTATTTAATTCAACTGCCAGCAGGCTTCTTGTTACAGGCGGCCCAACAGGTACTCTGACCTCAGAAAAGGATGTCTATGATACTCTCAATACTCCAGCACTGATACCGACCGACAGAATTGATGATAGCTACCCCGGACCAATAGAAGTGACAGGTCCGATCTCAGAAGTACTCTGCTCCAATTGCCATTATGAACATGGATTGTCTCATATAGCTGAAGTGAACCTGACACATGCGAGGTTAAATTATCCAGGATTAGGACTTCAGCCTGCTACATGCACCGACTGCCACATGTCAGGTACCCAGAAGAATCACTCCTTTAATGTAAAGGATGAAGTGAACTTCCCATCAAAGACCTGTTCGCGCGGCACAGAATGCCATGTAACAAGTGATCAGAATTTGAACCATAGTATATTTTCACTGGTCCCTGAGGTAAATGAATGGAGGCAAAGCTTACACAATGAAAAAGCGAATGGTGGTTTTTACATCAACAGCACCGGTGTTCCGAGGGAAAGAGAAAGCTCTTGCAGCAAATGCCACTCACCGTCCAACTGGAACCCCTTAAATGAAAGAGCAATGGTATCTGCGGATGATTTTAATGGTATTACATGTGCAGTTTGCCATAACATCCACGACATGGGCGACTGGCTTAATAAGACCGGAAAGGCCTATGCATGGTATAATAGAGACGCGATCCCGGTATATAATGCAACTAATGCCATAACCAGATACAAAGCAAACTATTCCATGATGGCAAACACAACAGAGTTATGTGGCAACTGTCATTCGAATGATAATCCCAGAATTTACAGGGCAGGACCCGGCTGGAACAATACAAATGATACAACGCCAATACTACCGCACGGCTGGCCGGCAAAGGATATCTTTGTTGGCTCATGGAAGCAGACAAACCTGGCATTCGAATGTATTTCTTGCCACATGGCAACAAAGGTAACCGACCCGATGAATTTGACCGAGATGGTGCTGCCTGACAGCCAGAAGGTGAAAGGTCATTCTTTCAAAGTGAACGTTTCTTTATTGCAGAGCAACACTACCTGCGCAGGGTGCCACACAACCGGGATCCAACCTGGTAATTTAAGTACCACAATCGAGAAAATACAGGCAGATACCCATGCAAAGTGGAATGCCACAAACACGACGGTAATGGATGCATTGGGAACAATTAATGCCTTTACAGGTGAGAAGAACCAGAGCCGTAATATGATCGCTGATGCGTACTGGAAGCTACAGATGGTGTCATCAGAAGGAAGCTGGGGTGTGCATAATCCAGTGAAAGTAAACAATATGCTCAATGAATCCTCAACTGAGGCAAATGATGCCGTACAAGCTCTTGGGTTAACAGGGCCAGGAAATCTAAGCATAACAAGCTTTTCTCCGACAACGCCAACAGTGATTGAGGTTGTTGGAGGTCCCACCAGAACATTTAACATTACGGTTAACCAGGCCGTGAACGTATCCTGGCAGATTAATGAGACGGAAGTAACCAATGAAACAAATGTAACTGCATCGTCATATTCCAATTCCAGCGCAGCCCAGGGCACATGGAATGTGACTGCTGTTGCTCAGAATGCCAATGGAAGTGCGATGCAAAAATGGACCTGGGTTGTTAATCCGATACCTGTCCCAACTCCAGATTTCATCGCTAACCTCTCAGGCAGTGAGGAAGTACCACCAGTTGTCACACAGGCCCGGGGCCAGGCCACATTTATCCTCAACAATGACACTGTGCACTTCACTGTGGTCGTATCCAATATAATGAATGCCACAGCATCACACATCCATCTTGCACCGGCAGGTCAGAATGGCCCGGTAGTGGCATTACTTTATCCCGGACCAACGAAAACAGACAGCTTCGACGGCGTACTTGCGCAGGGCAATATCACGGCAGAAAATCTGACAGGTCCACTTGAAGGAATGCCTCTTAGCGCTCTGATAGATAATATGACGGCTGGTAATACATATGCTAATGTGCATACTGTTCAGAACCCCGGAGGCGAGATTCGGGGACAGATAAAAACAGTAGTACCAGTGACCCAGGAATTCAACATCTCAGGATTCAAGATCGATAACAATGGAACGGGTCTTGCGAACTGGAATATCATCCTGACAAGACCAGATAGCACAGTCATGAACAATATAACAGATGCGAGCGGCATGTACCAGTTCATGAATTTGTCAAACGGCACATATACTGTCGCAGAACAGATGCAGCCAGGATGGACAAATGTATCTGCGATGCCTGTGCAAGTCACTATAAACGGTGCAGATGTGATGAATCAGAACATCACTAACAGGCAGGTGCAGCCAGGAGAAACATTCAAGATTTCGGGATTCAAGCTCGATAGCAACGGAACGGGTCTTGCGAACTGGACCATCATGTTAACAAAACCAGATAGTACAGTCCAGAACAGTGTAACCGATGCCAGCGGCATGTACCAGTTCATGAATTTGCCCGGCGGCACATATACTGTTGCAGAACAGATGCAGCCGGGATGGACAAACGTATCTGCGATGTCTATGCAAGTCACCATCGCAGGTTCGGACATGATGAACCGGAACTTCACAAATGCAATGATATCCCAGCAACCAAATGTAACATCCTTCGAGCTAACACCCGGTAAAACTGCTGCACTGAAAGGAAGCACCATAACCATAACAATAAAAGCTCTAAATGCTAATGTAACAGATACGACCTTTAATGGAATGGCGAATATAACTGTTAATGCAAGCAAGAATGCAAGCGCTGTAATATATCAGCCAAACGTAACATTCAGCAATGGGATAGCTATCCTGCCAGTGACTTCAAATATGGCTCAGTTCGTAACGGTTACAGCAACAAACGGCAGCATAACAGGCAGCACAGAGATCGCATTCGCAGATATGGTATTTGACCTGGATCCGGGTTGGAATTTAATATCTGTCCCGAACTTCGCAGATCCGGGCAGTGTTGGCCTGATACTGAAGAACGTGAAGAACAACGGAGTTGCCGGATACGATCCTGGAAATAAGACCTTCTCCACGCCCGCTGACCTGCAACCCCTGTATGGGTACTGGATCAATGTTACTGCACCCAACCAGAGTATTGGATTCATTGCAGATACGAATATCAGATCCGTACCGCCAAGCAGGGACCTCTTTGAAGGCTGGAATCTTATCGGGGTCGTTGCAAGTAAGCAGGAGCAGAATAGAGAACTGGACGCAGGCCTGCTTTTCCAGCCCCTCCAGGCAGGTGGAAAACCGCTGTATTCATACCTGATATCCTATAAGAATCCCCACAGGACTTACACTGTCGGCGATGATCTGACAGCTCGTACACCATTGAATAAGGGACAGGGATACTGGCTCTTTATGAATACATTGACCGGTACAAACAAGGACAGCCTGGTTTGGGGAGGAAAGCCATGGCTGCCTAATTAAATAAATAAAGAAAAGGGAATAATATAATCCCTTTTCTAATTTTTTGGTGATACCGAAAATGAAAAAAAATAATCTAAGCTAAACCCCAGGCACCACATAAATCCCTTTTGCAGTTTTAACGATATTGACCTCATTCCCCAGCTCCACGCTCAGAAATTCCGGCCTTTTGATAGTAACCGACTCATAAGTTTCAGGGTCCATGACCTGTATCGTGCTTTCCTCATCCGCAACCAGTACTGCGGGAATTGCATCGAGTCTCCTGCTCAATTTCTTTACGACTATCAGATCATTGAAATTTTCCATGAACCTTTTTCCGGTTTCAAGGTCGAAGGCGCTCACATGCTTTCCACAGTTTTGGATTTTAATAACTTTTTCCCCACTCTTATAATATCCCCCTTCACGAATTCCAAGAGACGAAGAGCGATGCCTCCTGATAATGAGAGCGATCTCTATACAACAGATGATGAACATGTTCGTCGTGGGTGGAGGAAGTATGCCTGTATCAGTACAAGTTGCTTTTGCGAGTGGTGTAACAGGTGCATTCTTTCTGCGATCATCACAGTGCCTGCAATTATTGTTTCGGCAATGCGGAGGAAGGGGAATATGGGTGGCGGGAATGGTTTATAAAATCTCATCATTTAACTTTTAAACTAATACAAGAGAAAATATATAGTTCCAAAAACAAATTTAAGTAATTATGTCATATGTTAAAATCCAGCGGAGTATTTTTCAGCCAATCGAGGATATGATCAAGATCGGATTATACAGGGATGAGCAGGAAGCCATATCTTCACTTGTTCATGATCAGGCGAAATATAAACTGGAACAATACCATAAAAAAATAGAAAATATGGAAAATAAGTATCATATGGATTTTTCCGATTTCGAAACTAAGATAAAAGCTGCCAGTGAAGAGAATTTTGAAGAATGGGATGACTATATTTTGTGGGAAAGTTATGTCAAAGCATATCAGTACTGGAGTAAACTTGCATGACAGTATCACATATAATTGTGATACTATCCGAATGCGACTTTATTGATAATTTCAAAATACTTGATATCAATATAGAACCACCGGTCCAATCGATAAAAGCCAGAGCATATTTTAAGAATGGTCAAATGCTTCAGATAACAGAAAGTATCGGAGCAGATTTCAGGAGATATTCATATCATCTGCAAGAAGGGGTCAGAATAATCAAGCGATGGGACAATGCCCCACACTGGAAAAATGTTAGGACATATCCGTTCCATGCACATGTTGATGATCAAAAAGAACCAGTAGAATCAAAAGAGATGTTTGTAAGTGATGTTATTGCAGAGATTAAGAGGATTTGTGGTTATTGAACTCGAAATAAATATCAAGGCACAACAAAAATCCCCTTGGCGGTTTTAACGATATTGACTTCATTCCCCGGCTCTGCACTCAGGAATTCCGGCCTTTTGATGGTAACTGACTCATAAGTTTCAGGGTCCATGACCTGTATCGTGCTTCCCTCATCCGCAACCAGTACCGCGGGAACCGCATCCAGTCTCCTGCTTAATTTCTTTACGTCTATCAGGTCATTGAAATTTTCCATGAACCTTTTTCCTGTTTCAAGGTCGAGGCCGCTCACATGCTTTCCGCAGTTCTGGACTTCAATGACTTTATCTCCAACGCTTATAATATCCCCTTTGACGAATTCAGGAAGCCGAAGGGCGAACGTGATCCGGTAAAGGTCTACGCCGTTCTTCTGTCCCACGAGCTTGGGAAATTCCAGGAATTTTCCTCCGAAAACTTCAATGATCGCCCTGCAAATCTGCTTTCCGAGCTTCATTGAGCCCACATAAAAATCAATGCCTTCTTCAAGATCAAGAGTTTGTGAAATGAATGCAAGCCTGTCGCCCTTTTCCCGTGAGCGTTCTGAAACATCTTTCGCGATCTGTGTGCATTTTTTAAGTTCTTCACTCGTCGGGAGGCGTTTATCCGCGCGTATCTGGACAATGCCCTCAAAATAACCCCCGGATATCCTGCTGCACGTATCGCAGGTCTCCCAGCTGATCCTCATCTCCGTATCAAGCGAAGATTCGACCGATGCATCCTTGATTTTAGCGCTTGCATCTACATGTACCCTGTATCTTGAATAATCAAGGAACTTTGGTGTTATTGTCAATTTCAGGTCATCAGCATCGTTGTCTATTTTTAGTGACTCATTTACACATTCCCGGACGGTCTTTTCCTCATCCTCCCTTGATGACCATCGACCTTTCTTGAACACGGAACCGCAAGTCCGGCATATGCGCGAATAAAGGACTGCGGGGCACTCGATCAGGGTCCTGTTTCCCGTGAAGCATTCCAGGCATATGTTTTCAAAAAAAACATCCGTATCTTTACCGCATTTTGGACAGAATAAAGTTGCCATTATATTTTTCCTAAAGTACTTCTTGTCGCAGCGCTTACGCTGCTTTTGGAATTATTGTTGGGTTTCCATCCCAGCTGCTGCAATTTTTCTATGGAAAGAAGCATTTTTGGCACATCTCCTTTCCAGCCGCGCTTCCCGCCTGTATATGTGAATTTAACATCTTTTAATCCCATTTCTTTAACGATCAACTCGCCAATTCCGGTTGAATTTATTGTATCATTTGAACCGATATTGAATATATTTGCCATTTCATGGCTGTTCTCAACTGCAAATAAAATAGCATCCACACAATCAGAAACATGGATATAAGATTTTCGCTGCTGCCCGTCACCAAGTATCTCAAGAGTTTCCGGATTTTTCCTGAGCTTGTTAATGAAATCTATTATTATCCCGTGTGTTCCCCGCTCGCCCACGATATTTGCAAAACGGAATATCCAGGATCTCATATCAAATGTATGGCAATATGAAGTGATGAGCGCTTCACATGCAAGTTTTGAGGCGCCGTATAATGATATCGGGACAAGAGGCCCGTAATTTTCAGGTGTGGGTATAATTGATGCCTCGCCATATACTGTTGATGTGGATGTAAAAACAATATTTTGCTGCTTATTCATCCTCATCGCTTCAAGCAGGTTATAGGTAACGATGATATTCTGCTCAAGATGGACTTTTGTATTTTGCGCCCCAAGGCGCACATCGGGATTTGCCGCAAGATGATATATGAAATCAGCGCCTTTGATGGCGTGTGTTAGTTTTTCAAGTTCCAGCATATCGAGTTTAACGAATTTGAAATTTTTATCAGGAATATGATGTTCAAGAAACTCCATTTTCCCGGAACTCAGGTTATCAATAACTGTGACTTCATTTCCGCCTGTCAGTAATTTGTCTACTACATGGCTTCCGATGAAACCCGCTCCTCCTGTTACTATTATTTTATGCATTATATTATGACCTCAATTCAATTATGTGCTAAAGTTGGGGTTTGGAAGGATAAATATTTTGGGGGATAGCAAGAAGGTTTCAAATTGTGGGGTGTTTATCCCAGAATAATAATATAATAAACTTTTTGATGGAAGTTCAATTTACATATATCTCTGATTGATATAAAATACTACACTATTAATATATAATACTCACAAAAAGTACAAAAGTGAGAAAATATGAATCAAAAAAATGAGTCTACAAATTGCCAAGACAATATTGAACATCTTTTAGAAAGTGTCTGAAAAATAGATATACAAAACAAAATCCGGGCACTTTTTAGTAATCAGCACAACCTGAAATCTTATGCTATAATTTTTGGGAATCATTCTCATGTTTCTGATAATGTCAACGTATTTATATCGCTTAATTGCATCCATATTATGGGAGGTAAGTGAATGTTATTTGTACTATGGTTCAAGTGGAATCCGGAGACTACATCAAAACTCATGGAACTTTGGAAAGAATTTAAATATCCAGATGAAGTGAAATTGATTAACAGGTATCTCTTGATAGGCAGGCATATCTCTGTGGCAATATTTGATGCCCCAAACGAAGAAGCAATACTAAAGATAACCTATCCATTTAGAGAAATCGGCGTGCCCCATATAGCTCCTGCATTACCGCTTGAAGAAGCATTAGAAATTATGGACAGAATGTAGGTAGATTTTTTATTTATTTCTTTTTTACGCCCTACATAAACTATCGCAGGCGAGCGTGTTAAGGTTTGATACAGCCTATAATCTGACTTATGAATCGAAAGCTCCGAGCCTTCATTATACTACCAATCCAGAGCGCCCCCGAGTTTTTTGCGCTTGTAGCTAATGTAAAGGATTAACATTAAGATACAGTCGGCACCTTTGCGTTTTCGCTTCCCTGGCTTGATGTTCTGGTTGAGGCTAAAAAGATTCGTTGGATCATATTTGTTTTTCAGCGCAGTGAGCCGTTTGTACTTTGCTTCACCATAAGCAGCCCTGACCCGTTTCTCTCCTTCATTGCCCAGGAAGTTAACATAAACCCCGCCTGTCGAGAATGGTTCTGTGGATGCGAAGAACTCATGTGTCCACCGGATGTGCTCATCAGATTCCAGCGGGTCTGACCACACTGCATTGATATTGATAGAGCATAGGCCATCCCGGTCTCCAAAGGCTGTCTCATCCCTGTCGACGCGGCTCAAGGCGCCCCCAAGGTGAGATACAACCGTGCAGGACAGCGGCGATCGAGTACTCCAGGCATGGGGTAAGATAATTTAATTTCTATCTGGATCGTGCCATTTAAACAGCAATAAATTATTTATATGATGATGGCCACTAATATATTGGGGATAATTATGAGAGTTAGTGAAATAATAGAAGAATTCATTCCGTGTAAAGTATGTGGAAATAGTGATCTGGAAAATTTTTATTTCCATGTTTCAGTGGATAAGGGTCAGCCATATGTAAAATGCTGTGAATGCGAAGAGGATTACTATTCCACAAGCGCCAGGAAAATTTTAGAACGTGCCGATGAATCAAGGAAGGCAAAAACGGAATCAAGAATAACCTTTAAGGAAAGAACTGGTATCAGTTTCAACGACCAACAGCCTGTACATCCTCTTGTTAAAGTATTGGCACAGATGTAGAACGAAAAGTAACTATAACTCAAGACCAGTTGAATGATTGGCGATGGTGCTAATATAGAATACTGGTTTTACACTTGGGGGGAGGTTAAGGTTACTTTGGAAATACTCTTCCTATACCGATGTTGGGAGCAGGGTTTTCGGGAGTTCTTGAGCCAATCCTCTCCTCCATTATGTCTTTGTGCTGATAACAGGCATTAACATTTTTGCTTTATCGATCACAACATCAACAATAGAAGGCCTTGTCGATGAAAATGCCTGCTCAATAGCGCTATCAAGCTCTTCAGGACGCTCTACCCTGAAACCCTCTCCTCCGCATGATATTGCAAAATCAGCAAAGTCAGGGTTAATAAATTCAATCCCGAATGCCTTATAACCGTACATCTCCTGCTCTTTTTTTATATTCTTTAACATACCATCGTTGAATATTATCACTTTAACAGGCAATTTGTTAAAAACAGCAGTCGTGAAATCCGCCATCAACATGGCAAATCCACCATCACCTGTAATGCAGATGACCTGCCTGTCAGGATAAATAAGCTGGCCTGCCATGCTTGCTGGAAAAGCAAAAGCCATGCTTCCCATATTTGAGGAGAATAACGTTTGTTCACCATCACACAGGTATCTTTTATAAAACCAGTAGGTATGATCTCCACTGTCTACAGTTATGAGAGCATCTTTCTTTGCGTGTTTTTTTATTGCCTGGATGACATAACCAGGAGAAACTGGTACTGAGGTATCCATGGCATCTTTTTTAATATCAGCCAACTGTTCCTCCTTTAGTTTTCCTATATGTTCAAAGTACTCTTTATCCGGGATTTTCCTGCTCACCTTTTTCTCAAGTTCTCCCAGAGCAAGCTTTGCATCCCCTTCCATACCCACTTTTACAGGGAAACTTTTACCAAGATGCACGCCGTTGATATCTATCTGGATCACAGGAATACCATGCAATAGATTCTTTTCTCTGAAACTTGAACCCGCGATAATGATTAGATCTGATTTTGTTACGGCCTGTGCAGCGCATAATGTCCCAAGAGACCCAAGAACACCAACTGCAAGGGGATGTGTTTCAGGGATCACTCCTTTTGCGCGTGAGGTTGTGGCTATGGGGGATTTGATCTTTTCGGCTAATCTTATGGCTTCTTCCCTTGCATCCCTTGCTCCCCAACCAATAAAGAGAAGCGGTTTCTTGCTTTTATTGATCGTGATAGATGCGGAATCGATGTCTGTGTCTGACGGGACAATACCCGTTTTAAAAATATGTTCATCCGGCAGCCATATCTTATCGTCTGATTTTTCAGAAAGAATATCAGTAGGCAGGCTTAACATCGCTGCGCCCCTGTGGGAATATGCATTCTTAAGCGCCATGATCGTTGCCCTGATCGCCTGTTTTGGCTTTGCTATAGTCTCGTGATAAACTGTAAAAGGGGCAAATATTTCTATCTCGTCTATTTCCTGGAGATGCTCACTTCCAAGCAGCACCTGTGATATCTGGCCCACAAGCGCAAGTGCAGGAGCCCCATCTGCTGTGGCATCCACAAGGCCCGTGATCAGGTTTGTTGCCCCCGGACCTGCGATAGATAAACAAGCAGCCACTTCCCCGGTGAGCTTTCCGTATGCTCCTGCCATAAAAGCCGCTGTCCCCTCATGTCTTGTGAGAATGAATCTGATATTGTTCTGCTTCCTGATAGATTCCACAAGCGGGAGATTCGAGTCTCCGGGAATACCAAAAACAAATTTTACGCCTGTAGCTGCAAGTTGTTCGATTATCTTGTCAGCTACTGTTGTTATAACTTGCGCTTTTTCAATTGTATTTTCTTTCACTCTGTTTCCCCCTTTCAAACATTGGAAATGAAAGATTATATACTTTGTCTTGATATTCCTGCCAGGCGCCCTGAAATAATGGCAGGGACAGCCCCTATCGCAGTACAGGTTTCAAGTGATACGCCTTTTGAAGTAATATCCAGATGATATTGCGCCATCTCAAACAGATCAGACGGAAGTCCTTTATGTCCTAATCCAATAAGGAAAAGAAATGATCTTTTCCTGGTTATTTGTTCAACAAGTGCAGGGAGTGCTATCTCTTTTTTCTTGTAAGGGTGTGAAGTTGTTACGACAGGAGAGCCAAACTGCGGCTGAAACCCTTTTTCAGGCAGGTCAAATACGAAAAACCTGCCAGTCCCGAATAGCTCTGCAAGATATTTTCCTGAGCCGCCGATAGTTGTTTTGTCTTTTACAAAATTCATAAGTTCTTCTGCGCTCATCTTGAAAGGGAAATCAAAAAGCGCTAGATTGAAACCGAAAGCATAAGCGATAGGCGCTGCCCTTGCAATACTGCGGTAATGAGCTTCATGTATCTTTATTTTATCATAGGTATTCACAATTCCAAGAGTTAGCATACCTGGTTAATAGTAAAATCAAAATACTTGAAAGTTATGTATAATCTAAAAATGCTCCTGAAAAATAAAATAATCCTTTTTGTAAAGATATCAGCGGCCTTGATATTATTATTGATAGCATTTTCAGTATTTGCCGGGGCTGTTAATAATAAAATTTCTCCTCAGGTTGAATCACTCATGCTAACTCATGAGAAAGTGCCAGTGATAATAGTGCTCAAAGATAAACCTGTAATTCCAATTAAATCAAAAGAATTGACAATAAATTCAATGAAAAATCATGCTTCAAGCAGCCAGCAGCAGCTTGTTGGTTTCTTGAAAGATGAAAAGGTGAAGGGAAAGGCCGATAAAATAAAACAATTCTGGATCGTTAATTCGATAGCGGTGAACGCATCACCAGGGGTTATCAAGGCTATTTCAATAAGGGATGATGTTGATAGTATAGAACTTGATTCCGAAATTCATATCCTTGAAGATTCTTCTCTTTCAACCCGGGTCACACAGGGGCAGATAGACAGCGCAACAAATGCAATAAAACAGGTCAATGCAACAAATGCCTGGGAAACCGGGATTGACGGCACGGGCATAAACGTCTCTGTTCTTGATACAGGGATATATGCGGCGCATCCTGATATCGTGGGAAGGATCATAAAAGGATACGATTTTGTCAATAATGATAACGATCCTGCGGATGACGACGGTCACGGAACACACGTTGCCGGGACAGTGGGTGGGAATGGCGCTGGCGGGACGACGACAGGTGTGGCTCCGAATGTGAGTTTGCTCATAGCCAAGGTATGCAATAGCGGTGGATGGTGTTTTAATAGCGATATAGTAGATGCAATTCAATGGTCGGTTGAGAATGGCGCCGATATTATCAGTATGTCGCTTGGAGATACTGCACGCTCCAATACGATACATCTGGCGATCAATAATGCAATAAATATGGAAGTCGTGGTGATAGCAGCAGCAGGGAACGACGGTCCAAATCCGGGAACAATAAATTATCCGGGGGGAGAAAAAAATGTAATTGCGGCTGGAGCTGTTGATGGCTCTGATGTAATAGCTTATTTCAGCAGCAGAGGACCTATCACTGTGGATGGGGAAGTGCTGACAAAACCGGATGTAAGTGCTCCAGGTATCAATATCATTTCATTGTATTATCTTTCAAATGGATATACAATAAAGTCAGGTACCTCCATGGCAACTCCCCATGTATCCGGCGCTGCTGCTCTACTCTTGCAAGCTGCGAGACAACTTGGAACAACTCTTTCACCTGCGCAGATAAAAAGCATACTTGAAAATACATCAGTAGATAAGGGATTGGCAGGAAAAGACAATAATTACGGTGCAGGCAGGATTGATGTATTTGCAGCGATAGAATCACTGGTCCCACCTCCTCTGGGTTTCATTAACGGTACAGTGATGGACAGTGTTGATAAAACAGGTATTGCAGAAGTGATGATCTCCACTAATACCAGCATCTCAACAATGACTGATGCAACCGGGTTCTATTCATTTGCCCTTACCCCGGGTACATATAATCTTACGGCGACATTCCTGCCGACATATTATACAAATAGAACGATCATGGTATCGCCAGTAATAAACGCTGAAGTCGTTCAGGATATTGAACTTTTGAAGAAGCCAACAGGTAACATTAGCGGAACGATAACTATTTAGTGCCTTATTACTTAATCAGAATAACTAAAAAATGAGACTGTGAGAGTATGAACCTTAAAGATTTTCTTTCCCGGAATAATACTGATCCTAAATTATCAGAATTGATACTTTTTTTTGCCGAAAATGGACAAACAATAAAGAGCGGATTCCTGAAAAGCCAGAATAAAGCTGGCACACATAATATATATGGCGAAGAGCAGATGGCTCTTGATAAATGGGCAGACGATGTCCTCATAAACGGATTGAAGAAAACCAGGCTGGTGCGCTATATTGCAACAGAAGAGCAGCCCGGGATCATTGAAATCGATAATCCGAAGAACCAGTTCGGGGTTGTCATTGATCCTCTTGATGGTTCTTCACTGATCGATGTGAATCTTGCTGTCGGGACAATTATCGGCATTTATCCGGGGACTGTTCTTGATATGGGTAAAAACATGATCGCTGCTATGTATATTCTATATGGTCCCCTTACAACGCTTACTTTTACAACAGGAAATGGTGTACATGATTTTGTAATGGATGAAAAAGGCGATTTCCACCTGACAGCAGAAAATATTAAGATGCCTGATGGGAAAATATATGCGCCAGGGGCTCTTCGCAAGGATTACCTGCCAGCGCATGCCAGATTTATCGAAATCCTTGAAAAGGATGGTTATAAACTGCGATTCAGCGGCTCTTTTGTGGCTGACATGCACCAGATACTCCACAAGGGCGGAATGTTCACATATCCCGGCATTAAAGGGAAGGAAAAAGGAAAGCTGCGGCTGCTTTTTGAAGCAAACCCGATGGGGAAGATAATAACGGAAGCAGGCGGTGCGGTAAGTAACGGGAAAATAGATATCCTGTCTATCAAGCCGGATGTAATTGATTATATTACTCCGATCTATGCGGGCGGAAAAAAAGAGATCGGTTTGATTAACAGGTATATGAATGAAATTTAACCAGAGCTGTTGTGAAAGAACATTGATGACACGGATACGCACATATCACAGGTATCCGTGAGAATCCGTGTAATCCGTGTTCTATGCCCCTGCTGCCTGAAAAGGCTATAATTGCCCGGTATTGTCTTTTCGTTTCAGCCTAATAATGTCCTTCAGACGTTTCCGTGGCATTTTCGTAGAGCCACTCTACATAGTGCACATATTCTACATAGTGCCTTACGTAGTCCCGTCCAGCCTCTATGTCATTGACATCATAGTTCTTTCGCTCTATGACGCCATTGTATTGCTCTGTGGTACCATTCTCAATAGCATCCGTCAGGAACTTTAGCAGCGGGTTCAGCTTTTCGTCCTCGAGCGCCTTATCTGCGGCTGGAACAGCAGGGCTTTGCTCGCTCCCCGCAGGCTTGAGACCTGTATAGGGCGCACCTTCTCCAGCACGGTGAAGTCGAACCAGCGTCTCAAAGAACCAGTAGTCTGCAAGTTCTTTTGCCTCAGGGCTGAGCTGCCTGACATCACGTGTCTTATTAAAGGTGGCTATTATCTCATTTGCGTCCTTCTCCTGTACCCAGACAAGTACCAGGTTTACGTTCCCGCTCTCCAGTGCGTCCCGGGCGGCTTTAACAACAGGTCCGTCCATGGTGTCACAGTGCGCAGAAGCCACATTAGACCCTGCAACTACGAATAGGGCAGACAGTATAACTATTGAAGTTATATATCTCTTACTTTTCATAATATTTCCCCCTGATTTACTCTCCTTATAGTGTTGCATGTTTTACGTGTTTCGTTTTTCTCTTTTCTTCGCATTCCAGTTTCAGGCAGTTGCTGCTCTTGCTCTTCTATGTGCTACGAGTCTATACGGCTTTCCCGATATTCCAGTTGCAAGCCGATCTATGCCTATAAAAAGCAATGAGACCGAGAAAAGTATTACCAGTGTGCGTAATGCAATTAATGGATTGATAATAGCTACAACAGCCGCTATTATTGTGATAATGCCAACGATTATAGCCAGTGCACGCATCCACCCTGGTAACTGCACATCTTCTTCCATCTCTTCTCTCATTTCAACCATATTAAGTCACCCCCTTTTTATGTTTATATAACATTCTATGCTCATCTGATTTATATTTAACCCCCAAGAGCAATGGTAATTCCGACGATAATCAAACCGATGAGAAACATAATTAACCCGGCCTCGAATCTGTTCTTACCTGTGTATCGCGCCCATTCATATCCTATTACAAACGAGAAAGAAACATGATAAAGCACCCAACATTTTATCTTTCATAATATGTACCTCTTCAGGAATAGCTCCAGACGCGCTTTTGATAACCTCTGTGTAGATGCGTCTCCTTTCCTTTTCATCCAGCGTCCATATGATGGTTGGCTTAAGTTCAATTCGTTAATACATACATAACCCCATCCACTATACCCATGCAGCGTTGCATCCAAGGGCAGCGATTATCATTGTCTTGATTTTAAGATAAGCTGGCAGGGCGTGCATGCGAAACTCTACGATGGTCAAATAGTATTAAATCATGGGTATACTCAAGCTTATAGAAAATAGCATTAAACGTGACCGTTCCAATTTTTGGTGATTATGCTTAGATATCCGTGACGGGAAGTTGCATCATGCCTAATATTTCTCTCCCAAAATCCTATAAGACTTGAAGATCAATGCAAACATTATACTGGTATGGCGCATACGGCCTGACGATCCTGCGGTCAATGGAACACACAGCGAGACCTGATTTATTTGCATGTGCTTCAATTTCCCTGATCAACCCCTCAAATAGATCATCTTCATGCGAAATTGCATAAAAATGTATTACCCCGCCTTTTTTAATTATCCCAAAAGCGCTATCAATAAACTCTAATCCGCTGTGTGGAAGGTTCATAATAACGTGGTCTGCATCCGAAATTCCTTTGACTGCATGCCTTGCATCACCTTCCCTTATCTCGATATTCTTAAGCTTATTAAGCCGGACATTTTCCCTGAGATATTTTATTGCCACAGGATTCTTATCAACAGCGATCACATGCGCTCCGGGAAATCTTTTCGCAATCAGGATGCTAAAAGGCCCGATGCCTGCGAACATATCAACAACTTTATCGCCATTTTTCACACTGTCCGCTATCCTTATCCTTTCAGTTGACAATCGTGGCGTAAAATATACCTGTGTAACATCAAGAAGGTATCTGCATCCGTTTTCCCTGTATATTGTCTCAGTCTGTTGTTCACCGGCGATAAATAAAAGCTCACGGGTTCGGTATTCTCCGCAAACGGCACTTGTTGCCTGGAATATTGTTTTTATATTCTTATGCTGCAAAAGGACTTTTGCAATTTCCGGTGCATTTTCTTCATGCTGGTCAATGATAGCAATATTCCCTATTAACTCATAAGCTCCAGGAACTTGAGTCAATGGATTTTCATGCTGTGCAATTTCAAATACATCTTTTTCCAGAATCCCCAATCCTTCGATCGGCTTTAAAACCGGAATTAACAAGTATGCCGCATCTGATTTAATTTTTAAGTTATTGTCAAGGAGACAAAGCTCGATTAATTTCTTCCTTGACAATTCACCTTCGGTCTTTGGTACCCTGATACACAGGGATTCCATAATTTCTGGTTTCACGAGGAATATCGTTTAAATTATTTCGCCAAAAAAACTGTTTCAAGTAGCAAAATAGTCATTATGATTCCAGCAAGGATAGCAATATATCCCAGGATACTTCCTATTGTGAGACCTATATCTTTTAGATTTTGACCTGTTTCCATCGCTTTAATAAAGCGTACTTAATTTTTATAGTTTTCTATGGCAAGACTTACAAATAATGGATTCCATATAAAGAATTATGCTTACATTTATCGGACTTGGGCTATATGATGAAAAAGATATAACTGTAAAAGGATTTGATGCTGTAAAAAAAGCTGATGCAGTCTATGCTGAATTCTATACGTCAAATCTTATTGGTACTTCCATAGAAAAAATTGAAAAATTCTATGGAAAGAAGTTGATCATACTTTCACGGGAGGAAGTTGAGCTGGAACCCGTCTGGTTATCACGGGCAATTAAGGAAAATGTGGTATTCTTAAGCGGAGGCGATGCTATGGTTGCGACCACGCATATTGATCTTCGCTTACGTGCAAAAGATCTTGGCATCGAATCTGCGATCATCCATGCTCCCTCCATCTATTCAGCAGTTTCGGGATTAAGCGGCCTTCAAAATTACAGGTTCGGGAAATCCACCACGATCCCATTCCCTTATACCAGGAATGAAAAGACGATCATATCCGAAGCTCCGTATGATACGATAAAAATGAACAGGAAAAATGACCTGCATACTATTGTTTTTCTTGATATTGACCGGGAAAAAGGCTTTATGGATATTAGAAAAGCTGTCTCCCTTCTTCTAGAAATGGAAGAAAGACGGGGTGAAGGCGTGCTTGTAAATGCTCTTGCTATCGGTATTGCACGCGCCGGTTCCCCATCACCAGTGGTTCATTCGGATTATCTTGAAAAAATAAAAGAATATGACTTTGGAGGTCCGCTGCACACACTCCTGATTCCTGCCAGCCTCCACTTTATCGAGGCTGAGGCACTTGTGAAATTGTGCGGCGCTCCCCCGGATATTTTAATATAGGATTATTTCAATTTCCTTTTTTCTTTGGCAAGTTTCTTTTTGGCTTCACCGCTGCCGGATGCTGCCATTTTTTCAAGTTCGGTTATTTTTTCCTTGCGATCACGTTCTTTTCTTTCCATAATCTTTTTAGACATTGCCATGGTATACATTTTCGTTGTTGAAAGTATATAAATCCATCCAAAATTTGAGTCTGTTGGACTTTTCGGAACACGTTTTCTGTTTAACCGCCCTGATAAGCTTTATTATTTTGCAGAGCATAGTTATCAACAGGGAGTATATATGAGAAATTTTCTCTTATTGGGGTTTGAGTGTCGTTGAATAGGCTATTTTGGCAAATGTTTGCAGGAACACGAGGTGGACATACCCGTGGATTTATCCTGAAGCACCTTATTGATAAACCGTATAATGCAAATCAATTAGCTGAGGCTTTGAATATAGATTATAAAACTATCAGGCACCATCTTGATGTCCTTGCAAAAAATGGAATAATCACAACAAAAGGCAACAAATATGGTAAAATATATTTTCTTTCCCAAATTTTAAAGGCAAATTTGGATGATTTCAATCAAATATGGGATAAAATTAACATCGTTCTATGACTTATGAGTTCTACAAACTTAACTCAGCGGTTGCTTCCTGGCTTATGGCGATATCCTTAATTTTCTCTGTATTAATTTCAACCAGCTCATAAAAAATGGGATTGCCCACTATTATAAAATTATTATATGTTATGTATAGCCTCTCTATTGTTTTCCCAAAAATGCCAGCTTTTAATAATTCCACCCTTTCTTGCCGCGTTCTTAACATAAACCCATTTCCTATCCACCAATCTTATTTCCAACCCGTTTTTCCTTATAATCTTGTTATTTAGTAGCACTGATAAATAGTATTGTGTGAATAAAGTAGCACTAATAAATAGAAGGGTGATGAGCTGACCCTCTGGTGGTTTCTGGATTCCGGAGGGAATGCAGCACCCTTATAACACAAATTTGTGTCGTTATTTTATTTCTACTTCAATATGGCCTTTCCAGCGATTAAGCAAGCCTTATCGTTTCCAGATTCATTGGCGCCCTGGTCTCAACCTTGAATTTCCGGTAGATTGAACTGGCAAGATCCATGCAGTTCTTTTCGTCACCATGCTGGGTAAGGACATGTTCAGGTCTTGGTCTCATTTTCCTGATATATTCCATAAGCTGCATCCTGTCAGAATGACCTGAGAATCCATCAACTGTATCAATATTCATGTTGATCTTAACGGTTTCGGTTCTTCCTCCGGCTGCGTGCATGGGAATTTCCTTCCAGCCTTTCTGGATGCGTCTGCCAAGCGTACCTTCAGCCTGGTAACCTACAAAAACAAGCTTATTCTTTTCTTCCGGTCCGAATGCCTTCAAATATTCCATGACAGGGCCGCCGTTCATCATGCCTGATGTAGCAAGAACTATACAGGGTTCGCGGTCGTCCAGGATTTTCTGCCGCTTTTCTTTTGAATCGACCTGGACAAAACATTTTGCAAGGAATGGGTTCATACCTTTATGGAAAATCTGGTTTCTCAGTTCATTGTTCAAATATTCCGGGTGAGTTGTATGAATTGCTGTAGCTTCATATATCATGCCGTCAAGATAGACCGGTACTTCGGGGATTATTCCTTTCCGGATTGCTTCCTCAAGCACTATCATGACTTCCTGGCTCCTTCCTACAGCGAATGTAGGTATCAGGAGATTCCCGCCATTCTCAAGGGTTTCTTTGGCTATTTCCTGCAAATGCCGTTCAGCATCTTTTCTTGAAGGCTGCATATCTCTTGACCCGCCATAAGTCGCTTCCATGACTATTGTTTCTACTCGCGGGAAATCATTGATAGCAGGATCGAACAGGCGTGTTTTCTCATATTTGAAATCGCCTGTAAAAGCTATATTATACAGGCCATCCCCGACATGGAAATGAGCGACAGAAGAACCAAGGATGTGACCCGCGTTATGGAATGTCAATTTCATGTCCGGACCGATATCTGTGACATCCCCATAATTCAATGTTATGGTATGTTTGAGAACTTCACGGATCATAACCGATTCGTATGGGCTTTTCTTGCCCTCACGGGCCGCAACATCAATATAATCCAGCTGAAGTAAAGCCATCAGGTCTCTCGTGGGAGGTGTGCAATAAACCGGTCCTTCGAAACCATATTTATACAATAATGGAACAAGTCCGATATGATCGAGATGTGCATGGGTAAGAACCACTGCATCTATCTGACTTATAGGATGTACCTCAGGCACATACAGGTAGGGTGAGCCATTATCGTCACCGCCAACGTTTACACCGCAGTCTATTAAGATCCTTGTTTCAGGAGTCGAAAGCAAAAAACAGCTGCGTCCTACTTCACGGCAGGCGCCCAGAGTGGTCAGTCGTACCCATTTATCCTTGGATGAAACGCCGCGGTGGATCTTTCTGCCTATGGTTTTAAGAAGGGATTTGCGCTCTTCCTTGTTGGCACGCATAAACTGGCGGATATTGTTCACGGTCGTGGATTTCATAGGAGGTGTACGGACCACCTTTGGTGTCCATCCGATCTCTTTTGTGATCTCACGAAGTGTCTCGCCATGCCTTCCTATGACAAGTCCGGGTTTCTCCGCTTCAATTACAACCTCACCAGTGTCCACATCAAAAAAATGATTTGAAATTCCGGATTCTGCTGAAACGATCTTTGCAATTGCAGTGATCGCTTCTTCAGGCTGTGCAAGGACTTTCGGATCAGGCCTTACAACAAGACGTTTTCTCAGTTCCTTGGCAAGACCCTTGATAAGATCTCCGTCATCAGCGAATTTTCGTGGCTCTTCAGTATAAATAACAAGTTCAGGCCCCTCAAAATCCACATCAGAGATCGTGATATCCTTGGGAAGCTGCGCTTTTATTTTCTTTTTCAAATCATTTAATACTTCTTCAACTGTCATTATTGTTTTCCTTCTAAAAAACCCTAAATATCCTAAGTATGTTAAAAATAAAATATAAATTATGTTGTAAGTGTGTCACGTATTTTCTTAACTACGCTATCTTCCACTTGCATAAATCCATTTTTAGTAATCTTTACGACATTAATGCCATCACCGGATGCTGAATCACGCTTCATGGCATTATGCAGCGCACGCACTGCGAGTTCAACTCCATCATCAATGGGCATATTGTCTGCATACCTGTCTTCAAGAACACCGTATGCCATTGGTGAACCTGAACCTGTTGAAACAGCTTTTCTTTCTTCAATAATTCCGCCTACAGCGTCAAGGGAATAGATACTGGGACCATTTTTATCGACCCCGCCAACAAGAAGCTGGACATAATAAGGGTAATATCTATTACCGCTCAAAATATTTGCCAGTAAACTTACTATACCCTTTACAGTCATGGGTTCTTCTCTTCGCATTTTGTAGAGTTTTGACTCAACCTGCATCCATTTTACAAGTCTTTGAGCATCCCCTACAGAGCCTGCTGTGGTCATTGCCACGAAATCATCAATCTGATAGACTTTCTTTGCATCCTTACTTGCAATAAAATGTCCCATCGTAGCTCTTTTCTCAGTGGCAAATACTACACCCTCATCGCAAACCAACCCTATCGTGGTAGTTCCTTTATATTCCATATTATCCATTTTAAATACCTCTTAAACCTCATCACAAAAAATGAGAAAATTAGCATTATATAATCTGTTTAGGGGTATAAAAAGGTTATTGCCCGAAATGGCCAAATCCCAGGAAAAAATCAAATTAATTATAAATACTTTTTAAATAAATTAAAATCAAAATTGAAAATTGTCTGGAACCAGGTTTTGCATATAATTGAAAAAAAAGATATATATAGAATGACAGAAGAATGGAATACAAGGAATGGAGGAATATTGTGTCTAAATATGTAATAATATCAAACCTTACAGACGAAGGGGCAAGGACTTTAAAGAAGAATCCTGGCAGGATAAAAGAAGTAAATAAGGAACTTAAAGATATGGGGGTGAATGTAACAGATCAATACGCTGTCCTGGGTAATTTTGATTTCATATCCATAGTTGAAGCAGAAAATGATGACAATGTCATGAAGGCTGTAATCGAAATTGCTTCCCGCGGCAGCATAAAGACAGCAACTTACAAAGTAATTCCCATTGACGAGTTAATAGAATCGTTCAAATAAATTGAAGAATCGTCTTATTCAGATTAATTCTTTAATTTTTTCCAGAACGAGAATGGCATCCTGATATTTTATATCAATTTCATTCAGTTTAATAAAGTCAAGTAATTTTTTCTTTTCAATTCCTGAGATAATTCCATTTTTCTCACTTTCGAATACGACATTCTGGTAATTCCTGTCAGGATAGAATAACTTCCGGGCGACCCCAATGATAGCAGCTGCCTGTACCGGGTCTATAACTCCCGCATTTTTTGCAGCCTCAACTGTCATCCTGATATTAACAAGCGGAACAGAAAGCGCTTCATTTGATCCTGCATCAAAAGTCACAGCAACCTCATCGTCCGATTCAATGACCCCGTTCCTGTACATCTCAAAAACTTTTCCTACACCGATCATGCCATAGGTTTCAAGCTCAGAAGCTCTAAGTGCTCCCATACTTCCCCCTCCGACAACGATTATTCCACTTTTTAAGGCTTCAATTATTTCCCGGTGAGCTACTGCCGCATTATCAAAAAAAACACCGTCAATTATCCCGATTATTTCCGGGGGTGATGCAAGAGTAACAATACGCCTGAGATCATGACGCCTCACAGGCGCACGATAATCCGCATCCAGTATTTTTCTTGCATCGCTGTGGCTTATGCTCGTTCCTGTATACACCACAGGCTTCATTTAGACACTCTCTTTTTCTTTTTCTTGATACGGTCCCCTTTTCTTTCACGGTCAAGCGTATAAAGTTCAAACATCGGGATTATCGCCCTTACTACCGGGATATCAACGCCTCTTGAAAGATTTACGATTATTGCGCCATCAGCTATTGTATCAAGCCGCTCTAAAACTGTTTTTATGTTGGCAGCAGGCGTATTATTTGAGATGTCCTCCAGCTCATCCATATGGACTTTATCAAGATCTTCATACCAGTAGCTGTTCATCCGTTTCATATGATCATAGCCAAAGGTTCTTACCACCTGTTCCCTGTCAGTATCCTCGCGCGCTCCGTGTATCTGTACGACCCGGCTTTGCGCAGCTTCTGTCAGCGCCCTTGTGACCGCAATTTCGGGTGTCAGATGCGAACCAGCTCCCATAACAAGAAGAGCCGGGTCTTTAAGGACTACATCATCAAGCGCTGTTACGACAGTTGGGATGTCAATATCAGAATCAAGCAGCCAGATCTTTACATTAATGCCAGCAGCTTCCAGTTTTCTTTTAAGTGTGTAATTCAACCCGTCTTTTTCGGTAAGCACTATTTCTTTTCCGGGATTCCGGGTGTATTCAGATATACTTAGTGAATCCCTTTCTATAACTTCAAGCAATCCATGAAGTATCGCTTCCTCTATTGTATTTCCTGAAGCAAGGCCGTTGGTATTGCTCCGGAACAGCTTGTTCCCGCCCCGGGGCTCATAGGGATGGAAAACCGCATTTGCGGGAACGAAGACTTCAACATCGTTTAAAATGTCATCCCCCATGATCCATTCAAGTTTTGTGAATTCAGCAACACGCTGAGGAAGAAGAAGAGCATCAGGGTATAGTGTGGGATAGCTCTCGCATAGTGACTCGTATGTATCTGTAACCGTCTCTGTTTGCAGCTTGACGCCACTGAGATTTACGCTTACCTCAGGCTGCTCAGCAAGGCAGCGCTCAAAACTTTCCATTATCGCAGATATCCTTGCATTTGTTTCTGTTGAGCCTTTTCCGGAGTATATGGATATTGCGCCTGCGGCTGCGCTTGGCCTGATAGCCGAGAAAACGGGTATACCAACGCGGTCAAGATCAGTGATATTTGCAATTCGGGTCACGCCTATCTTCGGGAGAAGCTTCATAGTATTTGCCAGTGTGGTTTCAGGGTCAAATACGCGCTGTGTGCCTTCAAGATATTTGATATTCGGATCTATTTTTATAGCGCTCATTTTTTCATTCTGATTTGATAAGGGTTACGTAAATCCTCAGTACGTTTTCGTAATATAAAAAAGTAGGGCATGGATTTCTTCAATGTAAATCAGATTTCAAACCATAAACCTTATCCCTATTTCAGTTCCTCTGCGAAGACTGGCATGCATCTAAAAAACAACACCAGGACCGCGAAAACCCGTTTCCTCCGCGATGACTCAGCCCGTGTTCCCTTCGTTGTTATCGGCATATTCCTCGTGATCCTGTCCACCATCATCTCACTCAACCTCACACGCATGGATATAAAAATGGCAAAGACCATGTCATCAAATATTGAAATATCAGCACCGGACCAGGTGCTGGCATATGCAAAGGCAGACCTGAAACGTGCTTTAAACTATGCGGCTATGGAAGCACTCAAGAAACTTGGAGAAACACCTGTTATCAACCCTGATAACACAAGCCAGTACTACAACGGCACAAACGATGACACTTATAAATTCAACATTAATTGGGCGCGAGCCATGACAAATTCCACATTTGATGAGTATATGGTATCAAACTACATGTACGATACTTTCACATACGGCGGATACTCGGTGAACGTGGAACATCCTGATTCATGGGAAAAAATAACCATTACCCCGATAAGAACAAAACTCAACAGGACTATACGTCCGCCGCTATTTGAACCTGGAAAGAATGGAAATGGTTATGAAACATACTGGAAAGTATCCATACCCGTAAGGATTCATCTTAATGATCTTGATATGAAATCAGAACTTTTAAGCGAGAACGCAATTGTGGAAACACTTATCACATCGCGATATCCGCTTTTGCATGATCTCACCGAGGAATACGAAATAAGAGTTAACGGGACAAATGCAGTGATGACAGAGACAACTGCGTTTGCAATGGCATACACATGGGGCCGCGGGTATATGCAATATGGAAAAGAAACACCCCTTAACATCGTTAACAACTCGCACCTTTCCCTGATCCTTAA
>NZ_NTMG01000028.1 GCF_002487355.1 Candidatus Methanoperedens sp. BLZ2
GTGCAGTTTGATGAGGAGGTGGAGGTTGGAAAGCCTCTGCTTTACTCTACTATCAGCGTTCATCTGCGGTTTCAAAATCCGAAAATACTTCTTCATTACAGAAGCATCGGCGCCTATAATTTAATCTTTATAATGTTATTATTATTGGTGCTTTAAACTGCCCCCCGAAATCTATTATTCCCGCCCGGCCAAGCATTTCAGGGCAAACCTTTGGCGCATCGCATTTGATAAAGGGCGGTAGTTGTTTTGCGCATCCTCATCTGGGAAAAAGAACAGCGCGAGAAATCACCGCGACTGTCCGAGCACCGGGGGGACTGTCGCTCAGCCTCCCGCAGTAAGTACGCGCCCGCAGGTGGATTCGGGCCGAATAAATTGGGAGGCGTGCTTGGTGCGGCGCTCATCCCTCTTCATATTAAATGATTACGTTCAAAATTCCGTTAAGTTATTAGGGATTTCTAAGGATCTTCGTGAGCGCATCTGCGATTGGGCAGAGCGCCTTGGCTGATATAGAATGAAGCCGAAAATGAAACGGTAGGCTTGGCACATATATTATAATTGAGCGTCAGTATTGGGAGACAAGTTTTTTGCAGAAAAGGGTAAAATTCTAAGTAAAAAAAGAGATTACATTATCATAGTTATTATAGATATAATTAAATATGTTTAATTATAATATTCAATTCGTAGTATTAAAAATTATATGTAATTATAATAATGTATATATGAAATGGATCGTTTAATCATGGAGTAAAGTGATATGGGAATTGAAGAAAATAAGGCACAAAGTTTAGAGATACTTACGATCACTTTTTGGACGGGTGCTATTGTTTCTACTGGATTTCTCGCAACCAAATTAAACTTGAGATTTTGGCATATCATTCTTTATATCGTGATGGTTTATGTTTTTGTTTTTTTCTGGCTAAAAGGTGTTTGGAAGGCTAACGAAAAGGATAAAATATGGGCTTCTGTTTATAAAAGCCGCATTGATGCCGAAATTAATATCATACCAATTGGGTCCATTGAAGAATATGAGGAGCCTGAATCGTGTGGCTTTTATAAGGACTGGAGCATGGGTTTCAAGCGATATTTACATTGGCACTATTGCTTTTGTGTTGGTATACATTATATATACTTCCTGTTGTGCAACCTTGCACTAATTATTTCGGGTTGTTTTTTAGATCATAAAGTGAGAAGTGTTGCACATTGGAATACCTACCATCCCAATTTGACCCCCATAAGAAAACCATAAATACCTGCATACAAATTGTAAAAGCAGTAAAGGTGGACAAATTCATGGACAAACTATATGAACAATCTGAAACGGGCTGCTGCCCGAGATTCGATCCCGGGCCATGGGAGGATAAGGAGATCAAATTCCAGGATAAGCTATTTCTCAAGGATCATGTGAGGAGTTTTCTGCATATACCCTTGAACTTCGATAGAATAATGGTGAAAAACATGGAAAAGATAGAGGCTGCAGGTGCCCTTACACCTGAACCACTCATGCTTTCTGATGAAAAATCCATGTGGGGTTCTGATGTCTATATTGCCGTTAGCAAGGAAGTGCCGGGGGCACAGATGGAAAAGATATCAGGGACTTTCCTTTCGAAAGTTTTTGAAGGGCCGTATCAGAACATGGGAAAGTGGGCAAAAGAAATGCAGGGGTTTGTGAAATCAAAAGGTAAAGAACTCAAAAAGATGTATTTTTTCTATACAACCTGTCCGAAATGCGCGAAATATTATGGGAAGAATTATACGGTCATCCTGGCTCATGTTTGAAGGCTTATTTCACCATGACCTTTATCTTTTTTGTAGTCTCAACGACCCTGTCAAAGAATATCTTCTCAGTATCAAGGGGCCCGGGATTCGCTTCGGGATGATACTGGACTGACATAATATCAAGATCCCTGTGCTTTATACCTTCAACGGTCCTGTCATTGGTATTGTACTGGGTGACAGTGATCTCTTTTGTATCAATGCTTGATTCATCAACCGCATACCCGTGATTCTGCGATGTAATATGCACGATACCCCGTTCCAGGTCCTTTACAGGCTGGTTCGCGCCGCGGTGGCCGAATTTCATTTTATAAGTCCGGGCGCCAAGGGCAAGGGAAATAATCTGGTGGCCAAGGCATATCCCGAATATGGGAAGCTGTCCAGCAAGCTCTTTTACCACGGATATCCCGTTTACCGCCTGCTGCGGATCACCCGGGCCATTTGAGAGAAGTATTGCATCAGGCTCATAATCCATTATATCTTTTACAGGTGTTGTTGCAGGAACCACTGTGACATTGACCCCCCTGTTGTTCAGGCTCTTGATGATATTTCTTTTTATACCGAAATCCATTACTACAATATTATCCCCGTCTTTTTGCCCTTTCATTTGATACGGTTGTTTGCATGTGACTTTTCCAATCAGGTCAAGGCTGCCAATATCTTCCTGTTCTCTTGCAAGTCTTACAGCCTCTTTGCTATCATCACTGCCTACTATTATTGCGGCCTTCATGGTTCCGCGTTCCCTTGTTTTGATCGTGAGCATCCGTGTGTCAATGCCCATTATCCCGGATTTTCCCTCATCCCTTAAATATTCATATATGGATCGTTTGGACTTGTGATGCGATGGATGATCGCATGCTTCCCGAACCACAAGTCCCTCAGCCTGCATGTGATCTGATTGGAAAGTCTCACCGCTTATACCATAGTTCCCTATGAGCGGATAGGTGAACATCAATATCTGGCCTTTATAAGATGGATCAGTCAGAGCTTCCTCATATCCGGTGTACTGGGTAGTAAAAACAAGCTCGCCCTGGACGATGCCCTCCACACCAAGACCTTCACCAATAACGAATGTTCCATCTTCAAGCCCGAGAACTGCTTTCATAGGTGCTTAACTGTAAAAGCATCGTAAATAGATTACGCAATTATAGTTTGTATCCGATCAAAATAAGCAGATTTATTTATCAGGAATATGAGATTGAATGCGTGATCAGATTATGATAAGTGTAAATGAAACCGGACTCTGTGTGTTTAACGAAATGCTTGATTTTGCAAACGAAATGAATCTTGAGATACATGAACAGAAAAACGGTTCCACGGTCATTGATGCGGGCGTGAGCGTAGCCGGGGGTTATGAAGCGGGATTATACCTTTCAAGGATATGTCTTGCAGATCTCGCAGACCTGGAATATACTACTTTTGACCTGGGCGGGATCATGGTTCCGGCTATCAGGGTCAGCACCGACCATCCGATAGTCGCATGCATGGCTTCACAATATGCTGGATGGCGCATCAGCGTTGGAAAATATTTTGCCATGGGTTCTGGCCCTGCCCGTGCCCTTTCGCTTAACCCGAAGAAGCTCTATGCAGAAATAAACTACAAGGATTCTTATAGCGATGCAGTACTTGTACTTGAATCTGATAAGCTGCCGCCTGAGGAGGTCACGGAAAAAATCGCAAAAGACTGCAATGTTGACCCGTCCAATCTTCATATTGTGGTTGCACCTACTGCTTCTATCGCAGGGTCGGTACAGATATCAGCCCGTATCGTTGAGACCGGTATCCATAAAATGGAATCTATCGGTTTTGATATAAACACCATTAAAAGCGGTTATGGCATCGCCCCCATATCGCCAATCGTCGGGGACAGTACAAAATGCATGGGCTCAACGAATGACTGCATCATCTACTGCGGAAAGACGTACTATAACGTGAGGTACGATATGGAGAAAGTTAAAGAACTGATCGTAAAAGTGCCTTCCGGAACCTCATCTTCCTATGGCAAACCCTTCTTTACGACCTTCAAGGAAGCAGGATTTGATTTTTTCAAGGTGGATGCAGGTGTTTTTGCACCTTCCGAGATCACGATAAACGAGCTCAATAGCGCTAAAACCTTTACAAGCGGTAAGATCGATCAAGAGGTGCTCATGAAATCCTTCGGGATTTCAAGACTTTAACTAAGACTTTAATTACAACAATTTTTAACCATAACACCCCTTTTAGGGGTGTATGAACTATGACGTTGTAGTAGTTGGCGCCGGTCCTGCAGGCGCTATCGCTGCAAAATATGCCGCGCTAAACGGTGCAAAGACCCTCCTTATAGAGGAACATGCAAGCATCGGCTCACCGGTTCAGTGTACGGGTCTTATAAGTACAAAAGCGCTCAGGGAATGCGATATAGGGGAAGGTAACTTCGTTCTTTCAAAAATAAGGGGAGCATTCGTGTATGCACCCGGCGGGGAAGAAGCCTGCATCAGGGGAAAAGATATAAAAGCGTATGTCATAGACAGGAAAATTTTTGACAGGGCGCTTGTTGAGCTTGCTGTAGATAATGGTGTGGATATTCTCATGAAAACCCGTTTTATCGGGATGTATGATGGGAAAATATCTGTAATTTCAAACGGGGAGAATAAAGAAATTTCCGGGGAGATTATCATCGGGGCGGACGGCATACAGAGCAGTGTTGGAAGGGCTGCAGGGCTTCCCAGGTGTGAAAAGTTCCTTTCCGGGATCCAGTTCGAAGCCCCTTATATCCCTAAAGACCCGGAATATGTGGATATATTTATTGGAAATGAGATTGCTCCTGGATTTTTCGGATGGGCAGTTCCATTTTCTGGGATGGCGCGAATAGGTCTTGCCAGGAATCCGGGGCTACCTGCCCGATATTATCTTGAAAAACTCCTGAATCACCCCATCGTTGCTTCAAGATACAAAGGCTCACGCACTGAACACGTTGTCGGGGGCATTCCTCTTGGCCCGCCGCGAAAAACCGTATCCAAAAATGTGATGCTTACTGGTGATGCGGCAGGACAGGTAAAACCTACATCAGGAGGAGGAATTTATATGGGAGCAATTTGTGCAAAAATCGCGGGAGAGGTCGCTGCAAGAGCATCAAGAAAAGAATGCACACTTTCGGAATATGAAAAAAAATGGCGAAGCGCTATTGGCAGGGAACTTGAGATCGGAATGAGGATCCATAAAAGCATTGGAAAATTAAGTGATGAAAATCTTAATGAATTCATAACATTCCTTAACAAACCTGAAATAAGAGAACTCATAACTGAACATGGCGACATGGATCATCCTTCAGTCCTTCTGCAAAAACTCATGAAAACAGGAAATAAATGGCAGCTTATAAAATTCATGGGAGTTGCTTTCAAAACGCTATTTTGAAATGAAGCCTAATAAATATTACTTGATTTTAAATCCACGATTCCGATTTCCTAAAAAGGAACGAAAAGGGTTAAGTATATTTGTGCTTATTGAAGGGTAATCCTGCCTTAACTCAGTGGCTTAGAGTGCGCGGCTGTAGTATGGATAATGTGCAAAGCACATAATACCGCGCAGGCACCGCGAAGTCCCCGGTTCGAGTCCGGGAGGCGGGATATTTTTTTAGTTTTTTTAATCAAAATTTTGAAGCGATTATTTCGTTAATAATTGTAATTATAGTGATAGGTTGAGGTTGTTAATATTGTTTGTATAATATTCCTGTGATCCTCCTTGAGAGAATAGCGGCGATGTCTTCTTTTCGAATAGATATGCAGAATACCCAGCCTTGTATGCATCTGCCCAACCATAGAAGAGACACTCCTATAATTAACTTCAAATCCCTGTTTCTTAAGGTAATCATAAACTTCACACGTTGTATAATTCCTGGCCTGCAAAAACAGGCTTAGAAGACATTTCCGTATGCCTATCTTATCCTTTACTAGAAATTTCAATAACCTTTTTTTCACACTTTCTTCTCCATTATCTATCATAACTCCCCATCGATAATTACTAATTCGCTGGATAATTCCCTATTTGATACATGTGCATGTGTTTGGATATTGAAATATTGTCCATAATCTTCTTCATACTGGCAAGACCAAAAATCATAAAGCTCATCCCAATTAATTTTTGCTTTAATATCCTGTTCTTTTTTTGACATGATAATTAACCTTCCCATTTCCTATTTTCAGAAGGAAATAATAATATATATACCTATCCGATAATATATATATCCAGAAAGTTAAATAATGTCCATTTCATAAATAGCGCCACCAGTCTATTATAGTGATAGATAGATAAACAATTGCAAAACACTTAATAATATTCGCGATTGAAATTATAATCAAGAACCGCTTTGAGTCATAATTTTGTATTCCGGCAATTACAGGAGCAAGGTTGCAAACAAAAGGAATCCATGGAGAAACCAGGAGTAATAGTGCACCATATTTCAGAAAATACCTGTTGGTCTGTTCCTGTTTTTCCTCATTTTTATAAGATCGGATAAGTTTTGTAAGTCCATGTTTTCCAATCAAATAGCCTAAGAACGCTCCAAGTATTGAGCCTAATGTCAATATTATAAATATTATTCCAGAATCTCCTCCCGCACCAAGCAGTCCAAATACAACAGCCTCAGTAGGTATTGGTATGAGGGACGACAAAAAACTGACGATAAAAAGACCGAGCATGCCATAAAAAATAAATATATCCAATAATTCCATTCTTACTCATAACTTTATGATTCTAAAGGATATGAAATATTGGGTATTTTTGTTTTCATTCCTGGAGAGTTGCCACAGGAATATCGTGGTATCCGGATTTCAAAACTTCATAAATGATATTGGTCTCGATTTTTTCTATTTCATTCCATGTTCGTAATTCTTCAACCAGTTTATTGAGAATTATCTGATCCTGGGCAAAACATGATGCAACTATGGAATGAGTAGGACCCAACGAAAGCGCCACAAAAAAGAACTCTTTCTTAGAAGCAAGTTTTCCTGCTATTTTCCTGACATCAATTCCAGGAGCCAGAGTTATCCCCAGGATAAATACACTTGTATATCCGAGCTTATGAGGATTGATGTTGGCCTGGATTTTAATGTAACCTGTATCTTCGAGTTTATTCCTTCTTCGCTTAACCGTATCATGTGAAATCCCGATTTTCCGGGCTATTTCCACATCTTCCAGTCTTCCATCCTGCTGTAACAGTTCAATTATTTTCTTGTCAGTATCATCCATTTACGTTACCCCAAAAAAGCCGTGATAAGCTTGCATAATCTCTTGCTATTTCAAAATCAAACTCTTCATTTGATGACCACATTTTTGCCATATAACCTCTTTTTGCGAATTTTTCGCATATATTGTTAAATATATGGGTAGACTGTCGTATGGTTTGATATCCTATATTAATTTATCTAACTGGTTGGATCTACCAGGAAAGAAAATCAAACCGTGCAACTGCTGCAGGACATGCTGCACTAAAAAACTCAAAGGGAAAATCGTAGCGCCGCTTATCTTTGGATATCCAACGACAATGCCTCAGACCCCTGAAAAATGTGAGCCTTTAATATTCTGGACGCATTAAGTACCGTTTGTATGATGAAATTTCACACGATTCTTTCACCTTCGGACCGCCATTCCGAAATGTTGTTCGGACTAATCATGGTGCTTACAATCACAGGCACTGTCTGGCTTGGAACTAATTCAACAAAAGCGATTATAAGCGCCGGGATAGGAGCATGCATTGCATGGGGAATAGTGGATGGCATAATATATGTTTACAGCAGCCTTCTTGAGAGGGGGAGAATTGCACTGGCTGCGCAGGAGGCTTCCTCATGCTCGGGGGAAGGATGCGATCTCATTGCCATAAAAGAAGAACTTGAAGGTACTATCGTGGATACTCTGGGAGAGCGTGAAAAACATGAGGTTGCACAACACATTTTAATGCGTCTTAAGCCAGTTGAAAACCATACCCATGCTACAAAGGATGATATCCTGGGCGGCATTGCGGCTGGCATGCTTGTCTTCGTATCAGGAGTGCCTCCTCTTTTACCGTTTGTGTTTCTTGATGGCATTCAGGCAATGAGACTTTCCAGCGTTATCGGGCTTGTCATGCTCTATGCCATCGGCTACAGATGGGGGAGCTATGTGGGAAGAAGCAGGTTCTGGACGGGTATTATTATGATGAGTGTTGGTATAGCGATCACAGGCGTTGTCATTGTGCTTGGAGGATAAAATGGTGGTAATGGAACCCTGCGGATTAGATTTAAATTAAAGAAATTTTCAGAGAAGGGGAATTTACTCCATAGCCTTAATACTCTCCTCTTCTGATGTCTATCCATGGATATCATTTCTCTGCGCAAAAGGATAGACCGCCTTGTCCATACGCACTCTTCATCACTTATCCCTGAAATTGAGAAATCCGGTTTTTCTTGTGCCTGTTGTGGCTGGTGCTGCTGCAGGAATTTCGATTATGATGTCAGGATCAATGAGAATATTTTGCGCCCATCCAATGCGATTTCGATCTTTCCCGGTGATATCAGGCGCATAATCAAAATGACCGGGTGCAAATGGGATGAAGTGGCAGAACCGGATATGTATTCATGTGTCTTAGAGGAAGAGGATGTTCTGGTGATCGGGTGGATTCTTAAGCGCAGTAATGAGGAAAATTGCGTATTTTACAGGAACGGCGTATGCACTATATACAGCTGTCGCCCATTGATATGTAGATGTTATCCTTTTTTTATGGGAGAGAATGGGATCGAAATTATGTATTGTAACAGTTTAAAGGAAATAACAGTACATGAAAAAGTACATGAAAACTCTGTGAAAATTAGCAAGGCTCTAAAGCGTTACGAGATTAAGAAACTCCAGAGTTATATCCGAATAATAGAACAAATAGGGGATAAGTTAAAGTTAAATATTGACAGCATGAAGTCGCTGCCTGATGATTTTTCTGGTAATGTAATTGTTTTTGATGGTGAAAAGATTTCAAAATGTAAATTATGAATATTTTAATAATATATTAAATTAATATTTTAAAAATATGTTGAAATAAGTGAGTATAGCGACTTTCTACAGTTCCCGAGAGTTCGCACATCTTAGTACAATGTAAAAC
>NZ_NTMG01000026.1 GCF_002487355.1 Candidatus Methanoperedens sp. BLZ2
CGGTTGTCACAAATTCAGATTTCTAAACAATGATTGAATATTCAGACAAGCTCTGAGTGATTATTGAAAGTACGTTCTTTTTCCGCACCATTCCACCGTAAAAAAGACCAACGGCGGGGGTCATGAGCATGACAAGGGCGGCTGATATGAGTACCCAGACGGTATCTGCACCGTTGATGGCGCTATCAATGGATTCTGCGGCGAGGGCGGGTATTGAAAACAACAATACGAGGATGATGAATACAATGGTCTGTTTTATCATATATTGAACCTCAAGTCTTTACAAGGCAAAGGGCAATCCACTGAAGATTTTATTATATATAAAGATAACCCAAATTTTTTTTCAATATTTTATTCATTACTCAGGAATTTTTTAATAACAGATTCAACCTGAAATTCAACAGATGCAAGTTCATCTCCGGCATCTATTATCACAAACCTCCCGGGTTCTCTTTCTGCGAGCTTTAGAAAATTTCTCTGTAATTTGGAAATCGTTTTTTTCCGAATAATATCATTATTTTAATAATCTATATTATCATTAAGTTGTTCAAGCTTAGGCCTCATTTCTCATTTTTATCAGAGCGAAAACACAATAATTTATAATATCACTAAATTGAGCATCCAAATCTTCTGACGCTTGTAATTTTCTATCTAATTTCAAAATATTTCTTATTCTATACAACTTGATAAGAATTTGATCAGTTATTGAAGATACTTTCATTTCTCTCCATGCTTCTCCATAATCATGATTTTTTTTAATCATGAGTTCCCTAACTCTTTCTATAACTTTATCGTAAAGATCAGAGACTTTTCTTTCATCTATTTCAGCAAATTCTCCTTTATTTATTATTTCTTCAAGATTTGGGATTTCCTCTCGATACCATAATTTAATTAATGCTATCAAAGAATAATTTATGATCCCTATATATTCAATATCCCTTCCTTCTGGAATCAATTTTTTATCTTCAAGTTCTTCCAATGTTCTAACTCTCTTTGCTTTAATCCATATTTGATCGGCTAAAGATTCCCATCTAAATATGGCCCATGTAGGGCCGTAATCTTTCATTTTTTTAAGAAATAAATCTTTACAGATACCTGTAATTTCATCAAAAAAATCTAAAGTATTAGAAGAATTTTTCATATTATCACTTATGGTCATTAAATAGTATGGACTTTCTTTAATATTTTTACATACTCACATGAATTAGTGATTCGAAAAACACAATACCCTGGCTCGCATTCTTTTAAATATTGTTTAAGACAGAATTCCTTAAAAAATTTAATCTCTAACTGTTTTATGCGTTTATCGTCTTTATTTTTTATTTGAATAGTTCTTTTTATTTGTTCTACTATTTTTTTTATTGATGTGTCTTTATTTTTTTCTGTCATTTTATAGCCTCTAAAGTTATTTATTTAAGAGCTCAGATGGGGTTGAATAATTACGAGAAATACAGGTAAGATAATACTTAATATTGCCTCTTTCTTGCTGAGAAGCTCCAATTTTGCCAAAGGATATGTACTAAATATCCAAATACACAAAAATATCCATGCCCAATATTTCTGAACTAATGGCCCCAAAGTTGTAGCCGAACTCAAAATAGCCCCTATTACACCTCCAAGCATTAGCAGGCCAATAATGGAAAGTATTGCCAAGCGAGCAAAGTCTCTATGAGACTTTGCTAAAATGATAATATCACCCATTTTGATCATGCTGTCCACTGTTTGAGTAGATATCGCTTTATCTAAGAAGGTAGTTATCGCCAAAATCGCATCATGAATTGACCAAAATCTATTTTTTGGCACTTCGCTGACACTCCAACTTCCATCCTTATTTTGAGACTGAACTAACCACTTAATACCCAAGAATATTTGTTCTTGATATATGCTTTCACCAATATTTAGTAAGGCAGTAATTATCCATGGTGTAGGAAAATAGTGAAAGGTGATTCTTGTCCCAGCACCATCTTTAGAAACGTCATATTGTTCGAGTTTAGTGGTATGTTCCCACATTGTCTGAGGTTTCCATTGCGTATATAAATATTGGATTCCTCTTTGCATCTCTTTGATACTACTTCCTATTATATGGAGTGTAAGTAAAGCAAATGCCGTATGAATAGGAGTACTGGCCTCTCCACGACCAGCTCCCCATCCTCCGTCCGAAACGTTCTGGCAACTTAATACCCAATTTGATACATCTTCAATATTTTTTCTATTAAGATTTGGCTCTAACGTTGAAAAACAACGACATGCTAAAAAAGTGGTATATATTCGACTACAGGATTCTTTCTTCGATCCCCACCCTCCATCAAGATTTTGATTCCGTTTTATCCATTCTTTTCCATCTATAATTATATCTGAATTAATTGGTTCTCCTCCAGCTATTAGACCTAAAAGTACCCATACTGTTGCTTCAAGTGTTGGTGCATTTTGAGTCGATGTAACGAAAGACCAACCACCAAGATCAAAAACATTTTCACCCCGATATTGTGACTCTTTTAATGTTAGTAGGATTTTATTTAATAATTTATTCGGATTATTAAGGTAACTATTAATTAGAATTCCTTGAGCTGTTGCCACATTTCCTATTTTTTTCTCTCCTATGAAATGGTACCATCCAGCTCTATTACCTTCAACTTTAATCTCCTGGTCTAATAACATTAAAGTTTTTTGATATATTTCTTTTATTTGAGAAATATGTAAACTCTTAATTAACATTTATAATCGTCCATACATATAATCATTTAATAGTTTTACTGTTGTAAGTATGCGTTCAGTTTCTGGGTGAATTCGCCAGTTCCATTTTTCGGGTACCCCAATCTCATTAGACAAAAGTTGGCGCAAGTATTGTGATGGAGGGGGAAATGGAACATCAAAAATATAGCGTTCTCCCTTTGGAGTCTCAACAAAAAAATAGGGAATATTTCTTTCAGCTTGTATTTTCAGTTCTTCAAAATTTGAAATAGTGCGACAACTAAATCGTCTTCTCAAATAAGATATTATGTGAGTAGAAGAAACTGGAAATGGCACAAAATGAAGATGAGCATGGTCTACACAAGATCCTCCACCTATTGCTGAGACATCCTTTTCTTTTTCTATAGGCATCGGGCCGTGTTCAAAAATAATCGGCGGACCATAAGCATTTGATAAAAGTAATTTTGTTCGAGAATATAATATATCCAATTCCTCATAAAGATCATCTGTAATATGCGCCATGGAGTAATAATGTTCTTTAGAAATTATTAGTAGATAGCCTTCAACTATTTGACCAAGACTCGCTATGACCGAAAAGTGTTTGGTGTCAAATATTGTTCTAGAGGGCAACAAATCACCTAAACCCATGTACTCTGATGTTTTGCTAATATCCCCTGTGTTTGTTAAAGCCTCACAGAAATCACACCCACCAGTACATTTAAGACTCATCTTTTAAACACCTTCTATTTGAGTTTAAAATATTTCTTGTATTTCAAGAATGATCAGTTTTCCTTTTTGCATTTTTTGTTGTATATTCAAGTTATAATGGAAAAGCTTATCCAATGAAGTTCCAATTTTTATCATGGGGATTGATAATAATCATGGAAATTCAAACCACAACACAAACAGAATTGATCGATATAACTGACCGGGTTCGTGCATCTGTCCGGGAAAGTGGTGCAAAGGATGGCATCTGCGTTATCTCCACGCGCCACAGCACAGGCAGCATAATAATCAACGAGAACGAACGCGGGCTAAGGAATGATATACTGGATATGTTAGAAAACCTTATTCCGGAAAACAAAAGCTATGCGCACAATCAAATTGATAATAATGCACACGCACATCTGCGCGCCGTGCTTCTGGGAATGAGCGAAACAATCCCGGTCGAAGACGGACATCCTGTGCTTGGCACATGGCAAAGCGTCTTTTTTGTTGAACTTGACGGACCCCGCAAGCGCACTGTAACTATAAAAATAGTGGAAAGCTAGAAAGTTTCCAGCTCTCCCCTTGTAGTCATATCGGTGATCTTTGTAATATCATTGAGCCATTTATCAATTATAACTTCAGATTCAGATTTGATGGCTTTCATATTAGCGCCATCCTGCGGTATTATCTGGGCGCTTGCGATCAATGGCTCATCGATCGGATGACCGATCTGGGAAAGGATCCTGATATAAATATCTTCGATGCCGGAGACATTTGCTGCAATATCCTTAGCGATCTGGTTAGAAAGAAGGTTGTATAGTTTTCCTACATGGTTTATGGGATTCTTTCCGCTTGTGGCTTCCATGCTCATAGGCCTGTTCGGCGTGATCAGGCCGTTGCACCTGTTGCCGCGCCCGACTGAGCCATCGTCACCCATTTCAGCAGAAGTTCCTGTAACTGTCAGGTAAACCGAGCCTGCTTTTTCATCATCACCCGTATTTACGAAGACTTCTACTTCCCGGTCTGTATATTCTTCAGCAAGATCGCATATTTTGCTGCGAAGTTCTTCTTTTATATTGAAGTAATGTGACTGGTCATCAACATATTTGCCTATCATGGCGCATGCTACTGTCAGGGTTATTTTTTCATTCTTTCTCATACCCATGACCTTGATGTCTGTTCCGATGGCGGGAAGATCCTTCTTGAAGTTCAAGACCATCTGGCGTTCGGTATTGTAAACTATATTCTCCACTTCTGAAAACGGGGCATGGCCTACACCAAAAGATGTATCATTAGCCATTGGCGCTTTTCTGCGATTAAAAACACTCTGGAGGTCTGTTGAGCCTGTACCAAGTTTACAATCTATGATAATATCATGTTCTGAATCAATATCAGGAAGAGTGGTTTTCAGATAATTCTTTGCAGCTCTTATTGCAGTGGTATCTGAGGCTATTTTTATATCCTTGAATTCTTTTGTTGCCCTTCCAACAAGCAATACATAGATAGGTGAGATCAATTCTCCACCCTGATATTCAGGACAGGAGCGCCCGGCTACGACTTCTACCTGGTCAGTATTATGATGAAGGATCGTGCCGCATTTTTTGATATATTCATTGCAAAGCGCCCTGCTTACTGATTCTGCAAAGCCGTCAGCCATGCTGTCAGGGTGCCCTACACCTTTTCTTTCTACTATTTCAATCTCCTGTTTTTCGATCGGAGTCTGTGTAATTTTTTCCACGCGAATATTTCTTGCCATTTAATTACCTCAAAAGGTTTTCTTCAAATGATGCTTTTTACCATATAATAACTTTTTGTTTATGTAAATCTATTTATTCATGTTAATTTAATGCAGGATACTAAATTTACAGAAAAATGAAATAAATGAACTCTATACCAGAAACTACACAATCACTTCTTAAAAAACATGGTTATCACCTTGCTGGGACCCATAGCGCTGTGAAAACATGCCTGTGGCTCAACAAAAGCATCCGCAATACCGGGGCATGTTATAAATCAAAGTTCTATGGGATGACATCCCACAGGTGCATACAGATGACTCCCACGCTTGTCTGCAACCACAGGTGCCTTCACTGCTGGAGGGCTGTAGAAGTACCGGTACAAGTACCTCATGTATGGGATACTCCGGAAGAGATCGTTAAAGCGGTCTTTAATGAACACAAACGGCTTATTTCAGGTTATGGCGGTTCGGAATTCATGGATAAAACAAGGTGGAAGGAGGCTTTTTCCCCGAAACATGTGGCAATTTCGTTATCAGGCGAGCCAACAATGTATCCCCACCTTCCTGAATTGATAGAGGAGTTCCATAAAAATGATATGACTACTTTTGTTGTCACAAATGGCACGATCCCTGACATGGTAGAAAAAATAAAACCCACGCAGCTTTATATAAGCCTTAATGCACCGGATGAAAATACATATGAAAAAGCATGTTCACCAATCGGGAATAGCTGGGAAAACATAAAGCAGTCACTTGAGATCCTGAAACGGTCAGGCACAAGAACGGCCATCAGGATAACCCTGACAAAAGGAGTGAATATGGTGGATCCGGAAGGTTATGCGCGCCTTATAGAACTCGCCCGGCCTGATTATGTAGAATTGAAAGCATATATGCACCTTGGTTTTTCAAGAAAGCGGCTTTCTCAGGATAATATGCCTTCACATGAGGAAGTTCTTGGTTTTTCAAGACAGGTTGCAGAAGTGCTTGAATATAGTATCGCAGATGATTCAGGTGGAAGCCGCGTAGTGCTGCTGTCGAAAGACGGTGGAAAACACAATATCTAACAAAATGCTTATGTGCTTTATATGCTTATTATCATCAGAATATGACTGAAGGAGAGGCTAAGGTAATTCCGGAAGAAGATATACTGGGAGAACCAATTGAGATCCTGGTAAATCTTGCCAAAAATGGTGAGATCGATCCATGGAATATCAACATCGTTGAACTTACGGACAAATTCTTAAAGCGTGTAGATGAGCTTGAGAAAACGGATCTTCGCGTCTCGGGGCGAACTCTCCTTTACGCTTCGATATTGCTGCGAATGAAATCAAATGCCCTTGTTGAAGTGGAGGAACCTCCGGAGGAGATAGATCTTGAGTCGGATAATTTTGAAATAAGCGATTATCCTGTGCCTTCCATGCCCCTTCGCCGTTATTCAAAAAGACCGGTGACGCTTGAGGAATTATTGACTGAGTTAAAGAAGGCAGAAGCATTTGAAAAAAAGAGACTTAATCGCGTTGACAATAAAAAGGATGAAATCAGGGCAACTCTTGAGGATGTTCTTTCAGTGGCCCATGATGAAGATATAGAAAGCAGGATTGGGAAGATGAGATTAATATTAAATGAATTATTGGAAAAACAAAAATCTATTAAATTTTCAGATTTGTCCTCTCCACTTGACAGGACGGGAATGTTAATGGCTTATCTTGCGATTTTATTCCTTGCTACGAGAAAGGAAATATGGATCGAACAGGAAGAATTCTTTGGTGAACTTTTCATAAGCAGGGCAGCATCATGAGCGGGGATAAGGAGATATTGGAAGCTGCGCTTTTTGCATCCGGTGAGCCCCTTGATATCGGACAGCTTAAGAACCTGGTGCGGGGAAAGAATGTCAGGGAATTGCTCCAGCAACTGGCAGATGAATACATAGCGCGCGATAGTGCTATTGAAATAAAGGAAATGGACAGCAGGTTCATAATGCAGGTAAAACCGGAATTTGCTGAAAAGGTTCGGTCAATAGCGCCTAAAGAGCTGCGCTCGCCAGTTCTCCGGACACTTGCCATGATAGCATATCATCAGCCCATAACAGTAGCAGAACTTGTTGACAGGAGAGGTCCTGCGACCTATGATCATGTGAGGGAACTTGAAGAAAGCGGTTTTATCTCGGCAGTCCAGCACGGAAGAACACGGCTTCTTGCGACCACGCAGAGATTTGCGGAGTATTTTAACCTTGAATCCGGCGATCCTGAAGCTATAAAAAGAAAGATCATAGAACTTGCCAGGGAGCAGAAAATGGGCCTTGACAAGTGGCTCGGTAAGCAGGGGATCGGCGTAAGCCCGATGTATGAATCTTTGATGGAGCTTTGCGGCATAACAGAATATACTGTGATCAATCCATATACACCCACGGAAGAGGAGCATGACCGCATACAGGAGATGGGTGTTCTTGTAATTTCAAAAGGATATAAGGAAAGAGTGAGCAAGATCTTTGACGGAAGAATAATTGAGATCCAGGCAACAACTTTTGAAGATATTATCAACTCCATCAATATCCTTGCAGAATACGCAAGTAAAAGAAAAGTAAGGGAAAGCATCCAGTACATTTCGGAATTAAAGGATGAGTATATTGATAAAGCCAATTTCATAACCGCAAAAGTCATGCCCCAGACAGAAATGATATCGCGGATGATCAATGAAATGGGCCTGGGGATTTCAGGGGATGGCATAAGGATAGCGCCGGATTATGGAACATCGAGTGAAGGGAAAGAGATCGGCACAGGGGCTGATATCCTGATACCAACTCATAAGAACGCAGAAAAGGATGTTGTGAAGAGGATCTGCCAGAGGTATGATGCAGTGATCGAGGGGTTGAAAAAAGGGAAAAACGTGAAGTAGAGGTTTAGGTTCTGTCAAGTCTTCGGTTGTCAGAAAAAAGTATATATAGTAATGTTTTATAGTATTCCTATCAGAACTTTCTGATATAATGTAAAGTGGAGGTTAATATGAATAAGAGATACATATTTGGTATTTTAGTTGCTATCCTTATTGTCGGGGGCATTGTTGGCCTCAATGCAGTAGGTGCAACTTCTGAGGAAACTACAGTGAAACAAATTGATGAAAATCAGATTAATGAAAATTCACAACAGATCGATGACAATGAATTTAGCACAGATAACAGGATTATGAATGTTCCCGGGAAAATGAAAGAAGATCCGATTCTTGCAAATGCGAACAGCATGCTTATGGAGGGCAGGCAAATCTTTCGCTTTGACACTTTCGGCGACGAGGCATTCTGGGGTGACACTCTTAAAATACACCAGGCCATTGCAGGCGCAGCAAACGGAGGGGTGGGATCGGGTGTCAGCCCGAAGACCGCACTGGCCGTGGGCTTAAAAGTTGATGTGGATGCGCTTCCCGGGAACCTGATCAAAGACCTTGAAAAAGGAAAGGTAGATCTTGATGATCCGGCTACAACACTTGCTCTGCTTAAACTCAACGCAGTTGTTGGTGTTAAAGGTTCATTTGATAATAATGGGAAACTGAGCACAGTCGGGATTACATGTGCTATTTGCCATTCAACAGTGGATGATTCATTTGCTCCGGGCATCGGACACAGGCTGGACGGCTGGGCAAATCATGATCTCAATGTAGGCGCAATTGTAAATCTATCTCCTGATCTTACTCCGGTAGCCGATCTTCTGGGCGTTCCCGAACCCACAGTGCGAACAGTGCTTAATAGCTGGGGCCCCGGGAAATTCGATGCCGAACTGTTCCTGGATGGCAAGGCGTTTAATCCCCAGCAGGTTACTGATGGCGTTGTAACAGGGACGAACGTATCCGGTGCCACATTGATCCCGGACGCTTTCGGACTGGCAGGTTACAACCAGCATACATGGACAGGAGCATGGGGTTCGGTCCCGTACTGGAACGCTTTTGTTGCCAATCTTGAAATGCACGGGAAAGGAGTGTTCTATGATCCCAGATTGAATGATACAGCCAGGTTCCCGATAGCTGCTGCCAATGGATTCGGGAACGTGCGAACCGATCCTGATGATGACCTGATCACATCCAAACTTCCAGCTCTTCAGTTCTATCAGCTTGCTATTCCATCGCCTGTGCCAGAGCCTGGTGTAGACTTTGATAAGGAGGCTGCTGAACGCGGAGATGAGCTTTTCAGCACAAAGGCGCAGTGCAACAACTGCCATGTAGAACCTCTCTGGACCGAGCCAGGATGGAATCTGCATAAGCCATCTGAAATCGGTATAGACAGTTTCCAGGCAGACCGGGCGCCGGATGGAGTATATAAGACCATGAACCTTGCGGGCATATTCGTACGGGAGCGCGGTTTATTCATGAAGCCGGAGAACAAGGGCCGCTTCTACCATGACGGGCGCTTCAAGACACTGCTGGACGTAGTAGATCACTATAACACCTTCTTTAATCTGAACCTGACAGCTCAGGAGAAGGGGGACCTGGTAGAGTATGTAAAATCACTTTCAGCAGGTACTGTCAGCACATCCAATATTATCAAGAACCCCGGGTTTGAATTCGGTACTGCTTCCTGGATCTTCTATACAAATGGAACCGGGACATTCACTACAGGCCCACCAGCTTCTGAGGGATCTAATTCTGCAAATATTGTTCTGAATAGTGTCGGTACGAATATCCAATTATATCAGAAAGGGATATCACTGGAACCAAACACACGTTACAGGTTGAGTTTTTCAGCATATTCGACATCCGGACATGATCTGAGTGTGAATTTAATTAAGCACGGTTCACCATATACCAACTACGGTTTATCCTACAGAGCAAATCTTGGCACAAGCTGGCAGTCTTTTACGACTGAATTTGATACAACTGGTTTTACAGGTGTGGTAACCGATGGACGTTTAATGTTCTGGCTTGCACCATTTGCGAAAGCAGGAGACAAGTACTACATTGATAATGTGCGACTGGAGAAGATCTGATGAAAGAAATATACAATATGAATTTACTTAAGGTAAATTCATTCCTTTTTTTATTTTTCTGTTTCACAGCATCAGGATCTCTAACAACTTTTGGCCCTTCTCTCCTATCTCATTGAGCTTATCCTTTACCTCTGATTTTTTAAGATATATTTCATGTCTTCCACCATATTCATCTTCGGATTTAAGAGACAGTTCTTCGCCAGAAGGACTGCGTTTTTTTATCTCTGCCACAATGGGAGCGAATATCCCGGCGACCTTCTGCATAAGTTCAAAAATAAGGTTCTCCTCAAAAATATCCTTTTCTTCCAGGAAAATGGTCTCTAACTTTTGTTTCTTGAGATAAAGATCATTCGTTTTTTCGGCAATCTTTTCCCCCAATTCTTGAAGTCTTAACATATTTAATTCATTTTTCAATTCAGGAACAGCATTAATGCTCGTTTCTACCCCATTTTCCTCTGTATAGGACACATCAACTGAAAATTCTTCTGTTAAAATCATTTTCAATCTGAATTGTTCAGCCCTGATGCCGGGTTTTTTCCTGAAAACGACTTCAAGCTCTTTATCAGAAAGAATAAGATCACTGAGAAGAAAATCATCGATGCTCACATTATCCGGCACAAGTTCTTTTTTAAGAAAAGATTTTTTCATCCTGGCAGGGATTTCGATACCTTTTACAAAATCACGGGCTCTTACATGACCTTTCCAGAACTCGGATTCTGATGATGCAATGTAAAAAAGAAGGGAGATTCCACCTTCACAATTTACCTGTACGTTTGCAGAGTAACCTTTTTCTACAGCTTTGATAGTATATTTTTTGCCTGTTGCAGGTATGGGATCGTAGATAAAGAAGGTCTCCAATAATTTCCGGTTCTCCTCGTTTGCCTCCTCGATCTTTTTTTCAAGTTGCACGATTTCCTTGAATATTTCATCCGAGAACTTTGTCTTACCTTCTTCTATGAATGTTTTCAAATATTCTTTGCTTTTGTCTGCATATTTAACGATCGTATCCTGCTCTTTACTTCTGGCAACTGCTCCTTCAATCGCGTTCTCAACTGCAAGGATAAAGTTATCCATCTCATCTGTAACAGAATTCTTAAGTCTTCTGCGGTCTATTATCGTTTCTTTGAAATCAAAAACAGCATTTTCAAATTTTATAGTCTTAATACTTGTCTCTACAAAACTGTTCAGCAGTCTCAGAAAATCTATTTGCATCCGGAATTCAGTTGAATCCCCATAAAGAAATCTCATTAAAGCACCTCTATTATCTCAACATTTATATCCGTTTCTTTTATATCCATTTCTTTTTCCTAAAATAAACCATCATTGAAATTCCTACACAGATCATTACAGCCCAGACAGCAGGATAACCCCAGCGCCACCTGAGTTCAGGCATAAATTCAAAATTCATCCCATAAACACCAGCTATAAAAGTAAGGGGAATAAATATTGTCGCAATAATCGTCAAAACCTTCATTATTTCATTCATTTTATTGCTGATACTTGAAAGATAAACATCAAGCATACCCGATAGCACATCCCTGTAGGTCTCTACCGTATCAATTACCTGGATTGTATGGTCATAAACATCCTTAAGATATATACGCGTGGGTTCCTGGATCAACGAAGAATCGGATCTTTCAAGGGCACTGAGAACATCTCTTAAAGGCCATACCGACTTACGCAGGGAGATCATCTTTCTTTTTAAAGAATGAATTCCATGTAATGTTTTCGGTCTTGGATTGGTTATCATTGTTTCTTCAACATCTTCGATATTCTCTCCCAATTTTTCAAGAATTGAAAAATAGCTGTCAACTATGAAGTCCATCAGGCTATAAGAAAGATAATCCGCGCCCATCTTCCTGGTACGGCCTTTACCAGTCCTGATCCTTTCTCTTACAGGATCGAAAATATCGCCTTCTTTTTCCTGGAACGAAATTACAAAATTGTGCCCGAAAATTATACTGATCTGCTCTGAGGTTATTTCATGTGTTTTTTCATTATAATAGAGCATTTTCAAGACAATGTAGATATGGGTCTCAAAATCCTCGATTTTGGGGCGCTGCTCTGTATTCAGGATATCTTCAAGAAGAAGAGGATGGAAATCAAATTCTTTTCCGATCTTTTCTATTATTTCAACCTGGTGCAGGCCATCAATATTTATCCATGTGGTCGTTGGCTTGTCTTTGAAGGGAAAACACTCCTCAATCGTCTTAGCCTCTTTTTCCTCAAATTGATTTTCGTCATAATCAAGTATCCTGATCCTTACTCGTTCAGCTTTTTTCTCCCCGATATGGATCAATGACCCTGGTGGAAGACCGGTTTTGATTGACCTTTTTTTCTTATGCATTTTAGTCATCTTCAAAAATAAATAACTCCTCAATTGTCGATTTCAGCGCCTTTGCAACATCATGCGCTAACTTCAGCGATGGATTGTACTTTCCCTGCTCAAGAAAAACAATGGTCTCGCGCCTGACCCCGACTTTTTCTGCAAGCTTTTCCTGGGTCAGGTCGTATTTTGCGCGGAATTCCTTGATGCGGGTTTTCACGGAACATCCCCTTTTTTGTTAAAATATAAAACAAAAACAACGGGAAGTAAAAGCAATAGCACTATAAATACAGGAAATAGATTTGCAAGTGAAATTGTACTGGTGTTTATTATTCCAAAAAGATCCAATAAAATAGACGCAAACAAAAGCACAATCATAACTATCCAGGTGTAATAAGCACCATAAGCCAGGAATTTGTTTGTTCTTTCATCGCCGGTATTTTGTTGACTAATCTTAATCCTATTTTTGAATGTTTGAAACCATACACCAGAAATTATGATGAGTAAGCCGCCGAATATCATATCTATAAACCTATGCGATGAGACATTATTCCTAAAAATATACATACAAACACCTCCCGCAAACAGGAGTGCAAATCCAATTGCCAATAAATGCGCTCCTTTCTTAATTACTCCGCCAGAATACAAAAATTCTGCGCCACTTATAAACAGAATCCACGCTAATCCAATAGTGTGTTCATTGCCAAGAAACACCAATGCTATAGCAACAGCAAATAGTATTACTCCCCCAATTGAATACATTTGTTTTGATATTTTCATTATACATCACCTTTCTTGTCAAGATAAACCGTAAGCACGACTACAGAGACTATCGCAACAAAGATTATCGACATGTATCTTGAGAAAAGAACCGACATATCGCCGGGATGATTAAAAATCAAGAAAAATCCACCCAAATTTATTGTGTTCGAAGACCAAAGCCCATCCATCAGCGCAAGCAATGTCACGTAGGCAAGAACTATCCCCAATGCGCCTGAATGAACTTTCATATCGCGCTTCTTTGTACGCTCATCAGGCATTGCCTTTGATTCCCGCGTTCTTGAGAGGTAAAGCCCTATCGCAAGAACGAATATCCCGGACCCGATCATCGAAACTCCCGGTGTCGCCTTTCCCGAATAAGGAATTATTTTAAGCATTTCAGCTAAACCGATCAGGATATTAACAAGCCCCAACATCACAAATACAAGATACCTTTTGTTGTTGATCAGTTTCATCTCATTCACCTTTTTTGTTGTAATACCATTTGAGAATAAGGAAAGAATAAATGCCGATAAACAAAATCAATGTGCTTGCACTTTTGAATTCTACAGCATAAAGAGAAAACTGGTTGATCAGGGAAAGCACAATAACAATATCCATCATTATCCAGAATGCATGATGTCCTGCCTTGTCCATGACTCTTTTAGACCGCTCGTCTTGCACGAATTCTTCTTTTGGCTTTGAAGCAACATATAATCCCATTACGGTCAGTATCAGTCCGCCGAGGATAAGTCCTCCCCCTATAAATGGAGATACATACACGAATAGAAGTACGCCTACAAGCACCATGCCCATGCTTGCAGCAAAAAATTTCAGGATATCTTTGTCAGTCCGCATCTTCATTTCATTCACCCTTCCTGTTGAAATGCCATCGCATTATGAGGTTTCCGTAAATTCCAGTAAAAAACACCGTCGAGTACGCATCCATAAAATCCGGGTTCAACAATCTGGCAGCTCTTAAGACATACATCGCCAAAATAACAGTCATTATCGCCCAGAATGCATAATTTCCCGCTTTCTCATTAATTCTTATTGACCGCTCATCCTGCTTAAGAAAATCTTTTGATTTTGTGGCGAGACTTAAGCCAACCAGAACAGTCAACGTTCCGCTCATAATAAATATCACGCCCGCTTTAGCATGAAAAAATACGAGCAGAATGGCTCCAAGAGCAACAGTCCCCAGTCCCATTCCCAGAAACTGCAAAATATCTTTATCGGTTCTGAATTTCATTGTGCATCTCCACTTCGGTCATAGTATCCAAGGAGCAGATTTGCAGCAATTAGCATCACGACAAAGACCGCTCCGATTACCTGGATCGCTGTTAATTGCAGTATCTTGAAATGCTCTACAAAAAGAAGCATTGCAAGAAAAACCATCGTGATTATATATGCGTACATGAATGCTATACCTGCTGTCTTTCGAGTTCTTTCGTCGTTCTGAAACCATCCTTTGTCTTTTGCCATAGCAAAGACCGACAGAGATATGAGGATTATAGTGAGCGCATTTAGCGAATATGTTGCTGCTTTTGCATCTTCCAGCGTGCCTCCGCCAAGTATTACCGCCGTACCCCACACCAGGTGAATAAGTGCTACTGCTATCCAGAGAATCGTTAGTTTGTGCCAGAGTTTCATTACATATCCTCTTTTTTCTCAAAGTACCAGTTAAGCGCGCTGAAAGTAAATACCATGAAGAAAAAGATAATGCTTAAAGCGCCCCGAATATCCAGACTTATGTTAAGCCTGTCCGCAAACATCAATACCGTTGTCAGGATTAACGTGGCAAACCAGGAGCCGGCCAGTGCGCGATACATTACTTTTCTTGTTCTTTCATCCTGCTCTATTCCCTCGCCATACTTGAAATGCTTGTACAGGCTTGTGAATAGCATCGACAGCCCAACTGCGAATATGCCTGACAATATGCCAGAGCTTACGCTGCCCGGATAATTGCTCAATATCATCCCCAGAGCAAGAAAGCCCACAGCAACTGCAATGCTTATTTTATTTTCGATTTTCATAAAATCATCTTTGTTATGTAGTTATAACTTTATGTTATATATTTATAACATTTACTTAAATCTTTCTGTTGCTAATACGACAATCCCTTTTTTGTCCCACAGCTCATATACACAAATTATTTATCTTTTACTACTGTGTCCCCTGCAATGGGAATTAAAGAAAGCGCAATAAAGCAATTCGGGAAACAGGCCCAAGCTTACTCAAAAGGCAATATTTTTGTGGATGGTTTCCATCTCTCAAAAATAGTTGAAATAACAGGAGTAAAAGAGAATCAAAGGGTTCTGGATGTAGCCACAGGTTCAGGATTTCTTGCGCTTGAATTTGCAAAAAAAACAAAAAATGTCGCAGGTTGTGACATTACACGCAATATGCTGCTTCATGCAAGGGAAAAGCAGAAAAATTCAGGACTCGACAATATTGATTTCCTTCTTTGCGATGTAGAATCATTGCCTTTTCCGGATGGTGCATTCGATATCGTTTCATGCAGGTTCGCATTCCATCATTTTCCTGACCCAAAAAAAGCTTTGCTTGAAATGACACGCGTGGCGCGGACCATAGTGCTCGTGGATGGTGTCTCATCAGAAGACCCTGTAAAAAGTAAATTCCATAATGAAATTGAAAAGATGCGTGACCCGTCACATGTTCGTATTAATTCATTGAGCGAAATAAAAAATATGTTTGAAGAAACAGGTGCAATGATCAAAGATATATCACACTGGGAAATTCCCCAGGATTTCGATGAGTGGATAAAACGCGCGGGAACGAATGAAGAAACAATCATAAAGATCAGGCATTTGATGACTGGAAGTGTTGCCAATGACAGTACTGGCCTTCATGTAAAAATTGAAGACGGGAAGCTGGGATTTACATATGATACTATTATTTTAATAGCAGAGGCTACTTCTTTTTCTTCATAGATTTTTTTAATGACTTAAGACAAAGTTCCATGCCTTTTATTGCATTGTTGCTTTGCGAATTTAATTCATAAGCCAGTTGAAAAGCCTTTAAAGCGTCTCCGGGATTTCCCTTTTTATAAAGGATATTGCCTTTATTAATTAAAAAGACATGATCATCCGGAGTTATTTCAAGCGCTTTTTCATAACAGACCAGAGCTTCATCAATTTTATCCAGCTTTGCAAGAGCAAGTCCTTTATTATTCCATGCAATGCTATTTTGCGCATCTATCCTGATTGATATGTCAAAATAATCAATGGCCTGGATGTATTTTCTCTTTGAGAAATATGAATTTCCCTTGATAAGGTAATCCTTTGATTCTTCAGGGATTTCATGCTTTATAATCTCTCTTTTAGTGACCCCAATTTCGGATATGGGTTTTGGCTGCTCTTCAACTATTTCCACTTCAGGTTGTTTGGGTTCAATTGTAGTTGAAGTGGATTCGAAAGAGTTTCCAATAAAAGGTTCGGATATGGGTCTAACAGGATCTTCAACCTTTATTGCAATCATATGTTCTGATTCCTTTACTTGTTCAGCTTGATTTTCAATAAAAGTCTCGGATAAAGGTTTAACCGGCTCTTCAGTCATGGAAAATTCAATTTTATCGGGTTCAATATCCGTGTAAACCTGCATTTCTTCAAGCGTTTTCTCTTCTTTGGGTATGGATAAAGCTATCTTTTGTAAATCTGTTTTTTCACCGTCCTGTCCCATTTTTGCGATAGCCAGCCCCTTATTACTCCATATTTTCTCAACTTTCGGGTTAATTTCAAGAGCTTTATCATAAGATTCTATAGCTTCGGATAAACGATTGAGTTTAACAAGAGTCAATCCCCTGTTATTCCATACAGTCTCATCTGTGGAATTTGCCTCTACCGATCGGTCATAAGCCTGAAGTGCCCCTTCAAAATCCCCGCTTTCAAATAATATATCACCTTTAATGCACCATGCTCCGGCATCCAGGGGATTCTTTTCAAGTATCTTATCATAACATTCTATTGCTTCTTTTGTCCGTCCGAGATGGGCAAGTGCGATACCCTTGTTGTATATCACTTCTTCATCATCCGGCCTCAGGTCTATTGCTTTATCATAACACGTCACAGCTTCTTCGTATTTGACAATTCTTGCCAGGGCAAGACCCTTATTATTCCATACATCAGCATTTACCGGATTTATTTCAAGTGCTTTATCATAACACTGGATGGCTTCTGAATACATCCCGGTTTCCACAAGCGTATTGCCTTTGTTGATCCAGATAAAAGCATCTGTGAATGCTTTATCCTCAGATATTTCTAGTACCATATATCAGTCTCTTATATATATTGAGTTAATTAATATTGCTTATCCTATTTAATGTTTGTTTACCCGGAGCAAAAATTTATCCGTAAAAGAGCTATTAACACTGAATCTAAAAGGCTGGGCACTAAATGGATATATTCTCAATTATACTGATTGTTGTAGGTCTCATAATATTTGAGACCATCAGCAGTATAGACAATGCAGTAATTAACGCAGAAGTACTTTCAACAATGTCCCAGCGAGCCAGAAGATGGTTCCTGATATATGGTTTGTTTATTGCGGTTTTCGCTGTAAGGGGGATGCTTCCATGGCTTATTGTATGGGCAACAAATCCGGCTCTTGGACCTGTTAACGCATTCACAGCTACTTTTAGTGATAATCCTGATATCGCAAAGGCTATCGAAGAATCGTCTCCTTTCCTTCTTGTCGGGGGAGGCGTTTTCCTTATATTCCTGTTCTTCCACTGGCTTTTTATTGAAACTAAAAATTATGGTCTTCGCGGCGAGCGATTCTTCCATAAACATGGGGTCTGGTTCTTTGCGGTTGTTTCCATAATTCTTACTGTAATTGTCTACTTCGCATTAAAAGAGCATCCTTTTATGGCATTAGGTGCAGTTGTGGGATCAACGGCATTTTTTATCACCCACGGGTTTAAACAAAATGCCGAGCAGCAGGAAAAGGTGTTAATGGGCGGGAACATGAGTGACTGGAGCAAGATCCTGTACCTTGAAGTGATAGATGCCACCTTCTCAATAGACGGTGTTGTTGGCGCTTTTGCGTTCACCCTTTCAGTCCCGCTGATCCTCATCGGTAACGGGGTAGGAGCTTTTGTTGTCCGTGAGTTGACTTTAAAAAATATTGAAAACGTGAAGCGATACATCTTTCTAAAAAACGGTGCGATGTATTCGATATTTTTCCTCGGGATAATAATGGTGCTTGACAGCTTCGGAGTTCACATACCGGAATGGGTCTCACCTGTTATTACAATAGGCGTGATAGGCTATTTCTTTTATAAGTCCAGAAAGTTCTTATAAATCATAGTGAGAATATAAGCCATTAATTGTGAGTCAGCAACATGAAAACTATCATTTTTGATCCATTCTGCGGCGCTTCGGGTGATATGACAATAGCTGCTCTTATCGATCTTGGAGCAGATGCAGGGAAAATCAAAACAGCAATGGAACTTGCCGCTAATGTCAACGTTGAAATTTCCAGATCGAACAAGAAGGGTATCTCTGCCTGCTCAGTCGAGGTTTCAACTAAAAAAGAAGGAAGTCTTGCATTATCGGAAATCATACCCAGGATAAAAGCCCTGGATCTTCCTTCTATTGTTATCGCTGATGCAATTGCAGTCTTTAATATCCTTGGAAAAGCTGAAGCAAAGATCCATGGAACAACTCTTGAAAAACTGCATTTCCATGAACTGGGGCAGGAAGATGCGATTGCGGATATTATAGGGGCATGTACCGCGTTTCAAGATATGGGATTAAAGGATTATCGGATTTACTGCACACCTGTGTCTGCTGGGATGGGATTTATTGAGTTCTCACATGGGAAATTTCCCGTACCTGCGCCCGCAGCGCTTGAGATTTTAAAGGAATATTCCCTGCCCTGGCAGATGGGGCCTGTTGACGGGGAATTGCTCACCCCCACAGGAGCCGCCCTTCTTGCCTATTTTGTAAATGAGTTGGGAATAATTCCAGTGATAAAAGCGCACAAAATAAGCTATGGTGCAGGAAGCAAAGACCTTTCTGTCCCCAACGTGCTGCGAATTATAAAAGGCGAGATAGATGATGCGCTTATTACGGATATGATCGAAATGCTTGAGACAAATGTGGATGATGTCACAGGCCAGGTGCTGGGGCATTTGATCGAAGAATTATTGACAGCAGGAGCAAGAGATGTCTCCATTATTCCTGCAACCATGAAAAAAGGGCGAAGCGGCCATATTATCCAGGTAATCTCAAAACCTGAGGATTCACCCGCCCTTGCAAGGAAGATCATCGAGGAAACAGGTTCTCTTGGCGTAAGGATAATACCAATAAAACACAGGCTGATCGCGCAAAGAGAAATGGATAAAGTTTCAATTATTCTAAATGGCAGAGAGTTTGAAATCTCAGTGAAAATCGCCAGGGACCTGAGGGGTGTTTTGCTGAATATATCCGCAGAATTTGAAGATTGCAAGAGGGTTTCAAAGGAGTCAGGTATCCCGGTAAGAGATGTTATCCGGCTCACCGAAGAAGAAGCAAGGAAGAAGTTTTCCGCTGTAAGCGCTTAGAGCGCTTAATATCCATCCTGTATGTCCAGTTATGATCCTGATACTTTCCCAATAATTGATCTGCAGTGTTGATCTCATTTTCTGTCAGTAATCCCGGATATGTTCCTATGCCAAGCGCAGTTTCAAAACCTTCCTTAAGCGCTTTTTTCACAAGATCGATATCCATTATTCCCATATCTTTCAGTGTTATCATCCCTTCACGCGCAGTATTTACAGGATAAAGGTTTTTGGTTGGATTTTTAAGTGCCCTGTCCATAAGCCCGAAATCAAAATCCATAAGGAGGCTTCCATTGACCAGCACTGCTCCATCAAGACGCCCCTGTGCGTTTCCTGAAATCTTTTTGCCTTTTGAATAAACAGCATTTCGTGCAGGTTCAATTTCACCTCCAGCGCCAAGTGTTATTAAAGCGTTCACCACCCCTCCAAGTACTTTTTCATAAGCAGCCTGGATATCAGGAGGTATGATGCCGTCCTCTTTACCAATGCAAGAGAAAAGTATCTGGTCCTCATCGCAAAATCCGCATCCTCCTCCCAGAATCCTTCGTACTATCCCGATATTGTTTTCTATGCAATAATCAATATTAATTTCATCCTCCACACACTGGTGATAACCAAGATATATTACCGGTGATCTCACGCGCCAGAAAAAGATAGTGTCCGGAGAAAGGCCAGAACCAACATGCTTTGCAATAGATTCAAATAGCGCTGCGCTTTTGAACCCATCAATTTTATCAAGATCAATAAAACGCCATTTGTCTTTCAATTTTTCCTTCCTGAAATTATGAAAAACCCGTTCTTACTTCTGAACCATTTCAACTGTGTCAAAAAAGACCCAAAATAGCCAATATCAGTATGAGGATATGACCCTATATACGAGATATTGTTCTTATCGAACCACCGGATCACTTCAATGACAGAATGATAACTTTCGTAAGGATTAGCGTATTTATCAGCCGCATAAGCCTGTTCATGAATATTTTTGAATTTTCTCCCGTATATTGACCTCTCAACAAACGACATCCGCCGGTCAATATCTTCTCCTGCGTTCAGTTTTATCCACATCCTTTTTGCCCTGTGAAGAAAACGCCCGTACCTATTGTATAATCCGATCGTTATTGTTCCTCCGGGTTTACACATATCCGAAAGCACCCGGAATCGCCCGTAAGGATCATTTGTATGATGCAGCACCCCCATGCAGAAGATATGATCAAACCTGTTCCGGGTCTTAAAATCCATGATATCACATCTATTGAAATCTACCTCCAGATTGAAATCCTGCGCAAGTTTTTTTCCCTTTGCAAGTGAGGAACAACTCAGATCTATTGATGTCACTTTTGCCCCGCGATATGCAAAGTAACAGGACTTTTCTCCGGTGCCGCAGCCGGCATCAAGGATTTCTTTTCCTGATAATGAGGCTGGATCTAATCCTGCCGAGGAGAGTATTTTTGACATCACGTTGGCATGGAGTTTTTTTACGAGGTCGTTTTCATTGCGAATTGGAAGAGAGGGATAGGGGTATTTCTCATACAATGAATTTACGGAGCATGCGATCTTGTCCATCAAACCAATGTTAGAATAAGAGGATTTATAGTTTGGCCCAATGGTTCAATAAAACACAATAAAAAAAAGTAAAGGGATTAATATTAATCCCTTCGGATTTTAAATTTACTTTCTCTGTCTCAATACGAGGTATGCTACTGCGAGCAAGCCTGCGATTGCGAATACTAACTCAAAGCCCGGCTCTGTTGGAGTTGTTGCAACTGGTTTGCCAGTCTCTGTTACTCCTGGTCCGGTTGGTGCGGGTGTTGTCGGAACTACTGTGAGGGTTGCGGTCGCACCAGGTGTGGCTGTAACAGTTCCTCTCGGAGTTGTTACTGCTGTGCCTGTTGGAGTTGTTGATACATTCCCAACTACGTAGTCGATCTTGGGGTAGAATCTCAAGACAGAGCTGTTATCAGCTATCTTGAATTTAAGTTCGCCCATGAGGGTTGTTTCTGAGTTGCTGGTCAAACTAACTGAGTTCTTGTTAGTCATGGTAATGTTATCGGTTGTACCGGTTACTTCAAATACGCCATATGTATCTGCGGATTTGATTTCTCTGGCAGTGCTTTCATCTATGAGCCATGCATATTTGAACTGTACCATATCAGAAGTTGCGCCTGAGAAGATATTATCAACATATACTGTGAACAGGAGCGCATCTGATTCGCCAAGGATCGTCTTTGTCTTATAGTAAACTGCGGGTTGTTTGGCTGTACCCTGTGGTGCCTGAGCAATACCCTCGTCAATTACGGCTCCATCCTTCTTTAATGTAAACCATGCCTGTCTCGGGGTTGTTCTTGCATCTATTGCATTGATGTTTATTTCATAGCCTGAGCCAAGAGACCATGTTTCACCGGTTGTGAGGGTCTTCTTCTCTTCCTTGTCCATTTCTAATGCAAGTTTGGCGATCTTTGCAACATTATTGGGGTTAACAGCTATCCATTTCTCAGCCTGCCAGCCAACAACACTGTAAGTTGTTGCTGCTGT
>NZ_NTMG01000051.1 GCF_002487355.1 Candidatus Methanoperedens sp. BLZ2
AGATCAAGGATGAATACAAGGGCGATTTCAATGAGATAAAGAATAATCTCAATACATGTATTGATGCCGTGAACGCTCTTGTTGCAGATGCCAACATGCTTGCCAAGGCAGCTGTTGAAGGTAAACTTGATACACGTGCTGATGCATCCAGGCACCAGGGCGACTTTATGAAAATAGTACAGGGTGTAAATGAAACGCTTGATGCTGTTATCGAACCGATTAATGATGCTTCAAGAGTAGTGACCGCAATATCTGAAGGTGACCTGACAAAGCCAATTGAAGTTTCATGCCAGGGCGATCTCAAAGCATTTGTCGATAATATTGAGCTGATGCGGCATGATTTAAACAGTATCATAGGCAAAATCAATAGCTCTGCCAACAGTGTAGCAATCTCATCACAGGAAATGTCAGAAGCGACCAAAGAAATGAGTTCCAAGGCAGAACAGATCATGTGCGGAGCAAAAGAGATGGGCTCATCTTCGGAACAGGTTGCAAAAACCACACAGGAAATAGCCCATGGCAGTGAGCTGCAATCAGAAAAGATTAAAGGCATAACAAATGCAATGACTGATATGACAGCCAGTGTGGAAGCAGTAACTTCCAATTGCCAGCAGGCAGCAACTGACACAAAAGACCTGACTGATTCTGCTGAAAAAGTGGGCGAATCTACCAGCCAGCTCGTATCAAAAATGAGTGATATAAAAGGAGCTGTCGACGAATCCGTGAATGTTATAAAAAATCTTGACCAGAAGTCAAACAAGATCGGTGAGATAGTAGGTTTGATTACCAATATCGCCGACCAGACAAATCTTCTTGCATTGAATGCTGCCATAGAAGCTGCACGTGCAGGAGAACATGGTCGTGGATTTGCAGTGGTTGCTGATGAGGTCAGGAAACTCGCAGAAGAATCCCGAAAGGCAGCAGGCGAAATATCAACCCTCATTCATGAAGTCCAGGAGGGTACGGCAAAAACAGTGGCATCGATGGATATTGGCGCTAAACAGGTAGCTGACGGCTCTGCAGCATTGAATAAGACTGCCTCAGAGATCAAGGGTATCGTGGATAAGATTACCAATATCTCGGCGAAGGTACAGGAAATAGCATCGTCTGCCGAGGCGCAATCCGTAGGTGTGGAAGAGGTCACAAGTTCCGTAGATGATATTTCAAAAACTGTAGTTGAATCGGCGGCTTCTACCGAAGAAGCATCTGCTGCAACAGAGCAGCAACTGGCAGCAGTTGAACAACAGATAAAGGCAATCGAATTGCAGGTTGAAGCGACCGGCGAGATGTCCAATAGCGCCGAGCAGTTATCTGTGTTGGGCGAAGAATTGAAGCAGATCGTAGGCCGATTCGTGCTGGATAATACAATTGCACAAGACCCTGAAGGAGCTGGAGCTGGATCAATAGTCAAAAAACAGGCAAAGACACCTGATAAACGTGAATTAAAACCGAATTTGAAATCTGCGCCTGTGAAAGCAGAAAAAATAGCGGCTTCTTCAGTAAAAGAAACACCTGTACTTAAACAGAAAATACCTGAAAAGAAAGAACAGAGTTTTTCTGTTAAACCCGGTCATGCTGGTGAATCCGGTAAGAAGATAGCGCCTCTTTCTGGCAAGATTGCGCCAGAATAGGAGGAAAACATGGCAGAACTATCACAAGAAAATGTACAAAAAAAATCAGACGGCGAGCTCCAGCTCGTCGTCTTTAATACCGGCAAAGAAGATTTCGGTATCGAGATAATGAATGTGCAGGAAATAATCCGCATGACCAATATCACAAAGATTCCGCAATCCCCAAGCTATATAAGGGGTATAATCAACCTTCGCGGCAAGATCATTGTAGTAATAAATCTAAATGTGGTAATGGGAATGGAAAGCAGTGAACATGATGAGAATACCCGGATCATTGTTACAAGCATCAATGATACAGTGGTAGGATTCGTAGTAGACTCGGTGAGCGAAGTGCTTCGGCTTCCTTCATCAAGCGTGGAAGCTGCACCGGAACTTGTCTCTACAAAGATTGATTCCAGTTATCTAAAAGGCGTAGGTAAACTCGACAACAGATTACTTCTCCTGCTGGATATGGGACGGGTATTGAGCAAAGATGAAATGGCACAGATCCCTGCAATCCAGGAAATGTATAATACATAGTTGATATGGCTTTTACATTTTTTTTCAGGGACTTACAGACAATAGAAATGATCCGCGACCATGTGGTTCCAGCTTTAAGAACACGCAAGTATATCAATATATGGGATGCAGGATGTGCAATGGGGCCTGAACCATATACCCTGGCTATTATTCTGAGGGAAAATATGGGCGATATGATTTTTAGAAATGTTAAAATCCATGCGACAGACATCGATGGAAGCAACTTGTTTGGAAAGATCATCATTGAAGGGATATATCCTATGGAAACAGTCGAGCGAATCCCAAAAGGCATTTTCGACAAATATTTTGAACCTGCTGGTAAATCCGGCCATTTCAGGGTCATCGAAGCGATCCGAAAGTGTATCTCATTCCAGAAGCACGATCTGCTTAGCCTTGAGCCTATTCGAAAGGATATGGGGCTGATAGTATGTAAAAATGTACTTCTCCATTTCAAGGAAGAGGAAAGAATCAACGTAATAAAGATGTTTCACGGTGCGTTGCAGGAAGGGGGATTTTTTGTCACTGAGCAGACACAGAAAATACCCAATGAACTTGAGGATTTGTTCGAACCCGTGGTATCAAATGCACAGATATTCAGAAAAATCCAATGAAGATCCAGAATCTTTCCAGCAGCAGTAAGATGTATACTTCTAACGTGTATCTTATTTCAGGAACCTTGAATGCCCTTAGTGATGTTAATACACTGATAGATGTCGGAAGGGACCTGGCTATAATTCCAATCATAAATAATGCTTCAACTGGTATGGGTAAGAAGCGAGTAGACCAGGTAATCCTTACTCATAGCCATTATGATCACGCAAGCCTTTTGCCGCAGATACGTGAAATTTTTAATCCGAAAGTGTACGCTTTTTCACCCTTTTTAAGAGGTGTGGACCATCTATTGAAGGATGGAGAGATGTTAAGACTTGGTGACCGGATGTTCGAGATTATTTATTCGCCTGGACACAGCAACGATTCAATATGCCTTTACTGTGAAGAAGACAAAGTCCTGTTTGTGGGTGATATGAATATCCAGATCTTATCGACCGATGGCACTTATGAGGAAGGGTTTGTAAAGGCCCTGGAAAAGATCAGCCGAATGGATGTGAAGAGGATTTATTTCGGGCATGGGGATCCTATATTTAATAGATGCAATGAAATTATACGGACTTCATTGGAAAATGTCAGGAAAGGAGGATAAAATGAAAGAGCCAGACACTTGGAGTTTATTTTCATCGCTTTTAGTGCCTATGCCAGATCAACTATCAACAAGTTTAAGGGTGCGAGAGGAGACATTGTATGAGATTGATGAGCATTCCAATGCTGGCGCAAGGCCAGTTACCAGGAATGGATACCAGAGCGAAATAAACAACTGAATTTATGATCATATTGGAGAAAATGATGTCTCAAACAAAAGTAATGGTTGTCGAAGATGAAAGAATAATTGCAGAAGATATTCGAAGAAGCCTTCTAAATTTAGGATATGAGGTATCTTCGATAGTATCTTCTGGAAACAAGGCTATTGAAGATGCAGAAAAATACCACCCGGATATCATATTGATGGATATCGTTCTGAAAGGTGAGATGGACGGGATAGAAGCTGCCGGGCATATACATCGTCGTATAAATATCCCGGTTATTTATCTTACGGCTTATACTGATGAACAAATAATGGAAAGAGCAAAAATAACAGAGCCTTTCGGCTATATTATCAAACCCTTTAACGAAAGGGAATTGCATATCAATATCGAGATAGCCCTCTATAAGTATAAAATGGAAAAAAAGTTAATGGAGAGTGAAAGACTGCTTTCTGCTACAATAAAAAGTCTTGGCGAAGCCGTAATAGCCACCGACACAGAGGGTAATATTACGATCATGAATCCTTCTGCAGAGTGCCTGACCTGCTGGAAGCAGGAAGATTCTATGGGGAAGCCTCTTATGACCGTCTTCAATATTATCTGCGAAGATACCGGCCGCCAGGTAGAAAATCCTGTATCACAGATAATAAGAGAAGGTATTTTTTACGGATTTGATGTAAACACAGTTTTAAAAACAAAAGAAGGCTCAGTATTGCCTGTTGATATTATAGGTACGCCTATAAAAGATAACAATAATAACATAGTTGGCATCGTGATCGTTTTTGACGATATTACACAGCGCAGGCAAATGGCACAGATGCTCCGTGAAAATTCCGGCCATTAGGAATCGTACAATGAAGATCCAGAACCTTTCCGGCGGCAGCACGATATACACCTCCAACGTATATCTTATTACAGGTACATGGAATGCCTTTAATGATGTTAATACATTGATAGATGTCGGAAGGGATCCAGCCATAATAGAAATAATAAATAACGCTTCGACCGGTGTAGGTAAAAAGCGAATTGACCAGGTAATCCTTACCCACAGTCATTATGATCATGCAAACCTTTTACCACGGATTCGTGATATTTTTAATCCGCAGGTGTTCGCTTTCTCACCTTCATTAGAAGGTGTGGATCATTTGTTAAAGGATGGAGAAGTATTAAAAATGGGTGACCGGATTTTTGAGATAATCTATGCACCCGGACATAGCAACGATTCGATATGCATTTACTGTGAAGAAGAACAGATTCTTTTTGTTGGTGATACGAATATTCATATACAATGCACCGATGGCTCTTATGAAAAAAGATTTGTAATGGCACTGGAAAAACTCAGGCGAATGAATGTAAAGAGAATCTATTCAGGGCATGGGAACCCGATATTGAATAATTGTAATGAAATTATACGGACTTCACTGGAAAATGTCAGGAAAGGCAAGATCAACAGGACTTACCTTGAATAGAAGTTTTTGTTTCAGAATTTGAAAGATGACAAACTTTATTAAACCTCATATTCATTATTCTAATATGTAATGCCTGTGAATATATTGTGCAATCGTCTACACAATACTTACCATATAATCGTATATTGATTTATCCACTCAATAATAAAAAGGCCGGTATATCACAGGCATTATATTAAATGCCAATACGAACAGGTTGTTGCGAGTCAAATGGTCAGCAACAAACATGAAAACAGAAATGAACTGAATAAAGAACTGCAATTGCATGATAGTTTTTCTCACTATTGCTGTAAAAATCACCTTGTTATGATCCGGAGGTCCAGTGCACGTGGATGAAAAACAAAAACTAAAATTAAAATCACTATCACATATTGCTTCTATTGATAACACTCTTGAATTTGACAAAATCCTTCCGGATATCCTGAAAATCACCTGCGAAACAATGAGGGCGCACTCGGGTACCATTCTGCTTGTTGATGAAGCTACCGATGAACTAAGGATGGTTGCCGGATACGGATTGGGGCAGGATTATCCCGAAAGGGTACATAAAGCAGAGAAAAAAGCAGGCACATCGCTAAAACATAGCCCTTTCGGCATTGTGTTAAAGACCGGGAAATCCTACATAGTTCCAAATGTATTGGAGGAGCCAAAAGGTAAGCCCTTGTTACATCCGGGAAAAGTGCCTGGATTTTCATCAATCTTTACCCCCATGATAAAGGGGTTAAAAGTCATAGGATTATTAAATATTTACATGGCACAGGTGCATCAGTTTACAGAAGAGGAAATTGATTTTACGACTATTGCTGCATCCCAGGCGGCATCCGTGGTTCACAATGCCAGAATCAGCAAGAGGCTGGAAAATAAAATTAACGAGCTTGAGGAATCCAGGCAAAAACTGAGCCAGCAAGCTTGCCTATCGGTTTTAGGGTCGGAAGTTAGCTTTGCGCTTAACCATGGCGGCACCCTGCAGGAAACCTTGAACCTATGCGCCGAGTCTATGGTCAGAAATCTTGACGCGGCTTTAGCACGGATCTGGACGCTTAATAAAGGAAAGAACATGCTGGAGATGCAGGCAAGCGCAGGGATGTATACCCATACAGATGGATTTCACAGCCGCATACCTGTCGGCAAGTTCAAAATAGGTCTCATTGCCAGAGAGCGCATACCGCATTTGACCAATGAGATTAGCAGCGATCCCCGCATTCACGACAAGGAGTGGGCAAAGGGTGAGGGCATCGCAGCTTTTGCCGGGTATCCTCTGATCATCGAGGAAGAGCTTGTAGGGGTAATGGGGATATTCGCCCGCAAGCCATTAACGGATTTTACAGTCTCTGCCCTGGCATCCGTGGCTGATAATATTGCCCTTTGTATTACGCGCAAGCAAGCAGAAGAAGAAGCATGCGCAACCTTAGTTCGGCTTAGGGAGGAGAAAGCCAAGACAGAAGCAATCATCGCTGCTATAGGAGATGGGGTTAGCACACAGGATACCGATTTTAAGATATTATATCAAAATAAAATTGTTAAAGATTGGATGGGGGACCATGCAGGTGAATATTGTTATAGGGTATATGAGCAAAAGGACCACATCTGCAAAGGGTGTCCTGTTGCTATTTCATTCCAGGATGGCAAAGTCCACAGGGCACAAAGAAGTGTACCCGGGAAAAACGGAACATCTTACTTCGATATTACAGCTTCGCCATTAAGGGATTCAACAGGAAAAATCACAGCAGGTATCGAGATCGTAAGGGATATCACAGAGAGCAAAATATCAGAAGAGGCTTTGAAACAATCCGAAGAAAAATACCGGATTTTAATTGAAAACAGCCAGGATGGCATCTTTATTATACAGGATGCAAAGATCGAATTTGCAAACGAGACATTTGCCAGAATGGCAGGCTGCGCAGTTGACCAAATTATCGGAAAGGATTTTCAGGAGTTTATTTCTCCGGAAGACTTTAAGATGGTTGCGGACCGCTATAAAAAAAGGCAGGCAGGAGAAGATGTTCCTAGCGAGTATGAATTCTATGTTCTTGATAATAGAAAAAACAGAATACTTGTCAGGATGAACGTCGGGCTCATAACATATCGCGGCAGGATAGCAAGCATGGGGACGATAAAGGATATCACCCGGAGCAAACAGGCAGAATTGGAATACAAAACTTTACTCAAGACCGCTCTGGATGGTTTTTATGTTGTTGATACACGGGGATGCATTCTGGATGTCAATGATTCTTATTGCCATATGATAGGTTATAGCCGGGATGAATTGCTAAATATGAACATAAAGGATGTCGATGCCATAGACACAGAAGAAGTGATAGGTGAACGTGTTTCACGAATAATGAAGATTGGCTGGGACCGTTTCGAAACGCGCCACAGACGCAAAGATGGCAGAATTATTGAAATTGAAGCCAGTGTCAATTATATAAATGCTGGAATTGGAAAGCTCTTTGTATTTATGCGCGACATTACCGAACGCAAAGAAGCAGGGGAGAAAATTGAAGAATCTCTCAAAGAAAAAGAGATACTTTTACGCGAGATACATCACAGGGTCAAAAACAATATGCAGATCATTTCCAGCCTTTTGAAACTCCAGGCTGGCACCATTAAAGATGAAAAATATCTTGATATATTCAAAGAAAGCCAGAACAGAATATTGGCCATGTCTCTTGTCCATGAAACACTCTATAGATCCGAAGGCTTCTCAAGAATAAATGCCAGGGATTACATAACGAGCATTAGTAATGGCATAGTCCAGTCTTATAGAGATAGGGGGAACAACATTTCAATGAATTTGAACATAGAGGATATAGCACTTGGAATAGATTCATCAATTCCTTGCGGGCTGATAATCAACGAGCTTATTACAAATTCTTTAAAACATGCATTTCCGGATAGAAGAAATGGCGAAATAAAAATCGTTCTTACTAATATAAATGGACATGAATATGAATATGAATTGATAGTTAGTGATAATGGTATTGGTCTTCCCGAAGATATCGATTTCAGGAAAACCGAAACATTGGGATTACATTTAGTTTCAATGCTGGCAGAAGACCAGTTATCAGGGACGATAGATCTTTACCAGAATAATGGAACAGAATTTAAAATCAGATTTAAAGATGGAAAATAATGCCGCAAACACAGGTAATGATTGTTGAAGACGAAAGGATTGTTGCTGAGGATATCCGAAGAAGCCTGCAAAAATTAGGATATGGGGTTTCATCCATAGTATCTTCAGGCGAGAAGGCAATTGATGAAGTAAAAGAAAATCCTCCTGACCTTGTACTGATGGATATCGTGCTGAAAGGAAAGATGGACGGGATAGAAGCAGCTGGATATATTCGATCACATTTTAATATCCCTGTTGTATATCTTACCGCTTATTTGGATGATATTGTACTGGAACGTGCAAAAATAACAGAACCCTTCGGATATATCATTAAACCCTTTAATGAAAGGGAATTGCACATTAATATCGAGATTGCTCTTTACAGACACAAAATAGAAAAGGAATTAAAAGAGAGCAGGAAATGGTTTTCTACAACGCTAAAAAACATCGGGGATGCAGTTATCGCCACAGACCCGAAAGACCATATAATTTTCATGAATCCTGCTGCCCGGTCGTTGACAGGCTGGAATATCGGGGACAAGCCGGACAAGTCGGGAAAGCCCCTGAAAGGTGAAATAGAATTGATCTGCAGGGACGGGACAAAAAGACTTATTGAGGAATGTCGCGCCCCTAATATGGATGAAAAGGGAAATATCATTGGCTCAGTGATTATTTTTCGCGATATTACAGAGCGAAGGAAGATAGAAGAAATACATCTTGAAAATAAACTCCTGATGTATGCAAATAAACTAAAGAGCGAATTCCTGGCAATCATGAGCCATGATATCCGAACTCCTTTGACTTCTATTCTTGGATTTTCGCAGCTTCTTAAGCAAAAGAAAACAGGAGAATTAAATGCAAAACAAGAACATTATGTCGATAATATCCTTTCAAGTGGTAAATTCCTGTTAGACCTGATCAATGATATTCTTGATCTTAGTAAGATAGAAGCTGAAAAGATGGAATTGGATATCGATCAAATGTGCCTGGAAAAATCCATAACTGAGATATTTGGTATCTTGAGGGAACAGGCGGAAAAACATAATATAACCATGATTAACAATATCGAACCCGGACTGGATTTTATCCGGGCTGATGAGCGAAGATTCAAGCAGGTGCTTTTCAATCTGCTCAGTAATGCTTTGAAATTCAGTAAAGAAGATGGGGGAGTTATAAAACTTTCCGCAAGGAAAGAAGGAAATATGGTCAGGTTCTCTGTATCGGATACAGGGATAGGCATAAAGGAAGAAGAACTTGGAAAATTGTTCGATAAATTTAAACATCTGAATTCCGGATATGTAAGAAATAACAAGGGAACCGGACTTGGGTTAGTGATCTCAAAGAAACTCGTGGAATTGCACGGCGGTGAAATCACAGTGGAAAGCAAATATGGGCAGGGAAGTATATTCACATTTACTATTCCGATAAATGAAATTCTTTATTAGTTAGTAATCCTATCTTACATGAACATTTGTGATACGAAGGTGATATTATTCAGGAGTACTCGTTTAAAAGAGGGTTTTCCCCGGATATCGGGCGAATAAAAAGCGCGCTTGAGAAAAATTTTGCGGCCGAAATAAAAGAGGATAATGGGAAATTAACCATTACTTATGGTGCTTTCAGTCGTTTAACCCTCTATGTCGAAAATAAAAAACTGATCGTGGATTCAGAATCCAATAAAATAGTAAAAGATGAAGAGATTCTTGACACCAACAAGCGTTTCAGGATTTTTCTTGAAGAGGCAACAGGCTACACGGCCAAAGAACGCCTCAAAATGGCAAAGAAAGCAGTTCAAGGAGTTTGAATTTGCAGGATGTCCTCAGGAGACCTGATATTCCTGCCTGCCTCAGGATATGCGCAGGCACGGATGGCTCGGTCACGCAGCTTCTTGAGGTGCTTACCGGAAAAAGCGTAAAAGTTGAAACGATTTCCCAGGGTGTCATAAAGGCAACAAGGGAAATTGCCAGGCTTCTTGATATTGAAACAGGGGAAGATGTCAATGATCGTCTTGTTACATTGAAGGTCGATGACATTGTTTATGTGCTTGCAAAATCCCTGGCGCCTATTAACAGGATGCCAGAGGCTGTAAGGGCCGATCTGATGCGGGCTGATATTCCCATAGGCAAGATATTGCGTGAGCATAAACTTGAGACAAGGCGCGATATTCTTAAAATGGAAATAGTGCACAGGAATTTTTTCGGGGAGCTCCCTGTTCTTTCAAGAGAATATAAGATAATCTATGAAAATGCTGTGCTGATGTGGATAAATGAATGTTTTCCGGTGGATGAACGATGGAAAATGTGAAATGTTTGATTTTCATTAACCCGATGCAAAACAATGGTAAGGCTTATTACATTAAATTAAGATTGCAGGAGGTATTATGATCACTAAAAAAGACCTTGAGCATATCGGGTGGCTTTCGCGCCTTGAATTAAGCGAAGAAGACAGGGAAAAATACACACCAAAGCTCAATTCTGTCCTTGATTATTTCGGGGAGCTTGATAAAGCTGATACCGGGGGTGTGGAACCTTCATATCATGTAATGCCTATGAGCAATGTTTTCAGGGAAGATGTTCCCATAGCATCGTTGTCGCAGGAAGAAGCGCTTTCCAATGCCCCGAAGAACCAGGATGGGTTCATCAAGGCCCCAAGGATGATGTAAATGGCATCGATCAATGAACTTATAGAAAGGATTCATGCCGATTCCTCCGAAGAAATCGTTACCGAATACCTGGAGAAGATCGAAAAGAGCAAATTGAATGCTTTTATAACAGTAGCAAAAGAAAGCGCACTTTTGCGTGCAAAGGAGATCGATTCACAGGGGCATGACGGGCCGCTTGCCGGGATACCAATAGCAATAAAGGACAATATTTCGACAAAAGGTATTGCGACAACATGCGCCTCAAAGATATTGACAGGTTATATTCCCCCTTATGATGCCCATGTTATTGAAAAATTAAAGGAAGCGGGTGCGATCATCATCGGGAAGGCGAACATGGATGAATTCGCAATGGGCTCATCCACAGAGACAAGTTTCTATGGACCGACACTTAATCCATGGGATACGACAAGAGTCCCTGGCGGCTCATCGGGCGGAAGCGCAGCAGCAGTGGCAGGAGGCGAAGCGCCGTTGTCACTTGGTTCTGATACTGGCGGCTCAGTCCGCTGCCCTGCATCGTTTTGCGGCGTTGTGGGATTAAAACCAACTTACGGAGTTATATCCCGTTACGGGCTTATTTCATATGCCAATTCGCTTGAGCAGATAGGACCATTTGCAACAAGCGTTCGTGATGTTGCGACTCTTTTTGATGTAATTTCAGGCCACGATCCCCGTGATTCAACATCTGTTGACAGGGAAACAAATTATTCCTCTGCGCTTATTAACGATGTGAAGGGATTGAAAATCGGGGTTCCTGAAGAATATTTTGCAGAAGGGACTGACAAGAATGTTGAAAAGTCAGTAAGGGATGCCATCAATACGCTTGAAGAACTTGGGGCGACAAGTGTTGAGGTAAAGATGCCGCATACAAAATATGCACTTTCTGCTTACTATGTAATTGCAATGAGCGAAGCATCATCCAACCTTGCCAGGTTTGACGGGATGAGATATGGCCTTCGAACAGAGGATTCTGACTGGCATACGACATTCTCACAGGTAAGGGCAGCAGGCTTTGGCGATGAGGTCAAACGGCGCATCCTCCTGGGGACATACGCCCTTTCGGCAGGATATCATGATAAATATTACTTAAAAGCCCTGAAGATCAGGACTCTTATAAAACAGGATTTTGAGCGCGCATTCAGGGATGCGGATGTTCTTATTGCACCGACGATGCCATATCCGGCATTCAAGCTCGGTGAAAAGATCGATGACCCGATATCGCTTTATCTTGCTGATGTTGATACTGTTCCAATCAACCTTGCAGGTGTTCCTTCCATATCATTGCCATGCGGTTTTTCAGGAGGTCTCCCTATCGGGATGCAGGTGATAGGGAAACATTTTGATGAAGCCGCGATTTTGCGCACAGCTTTTGCATTTGAAGAGAATACGGATTTCCACACAAGGCAGCCGGAGGGATCGTAATGTACGAAAATCCTGATGGCGTAATGATAGGGCTTGAGGTTCACGTGCAATTGAACAAGCTAAAAACAAAGGTGTTCTGCGGATGCAGCACAGATTACCATAACGATCCGCCTAACTCGCATGTGTGTCCCGTGTGCCTGGGACTTCCGGGATCGCTGCCTGTGATCAACAGGAAAGCAGTTGAAGCAGCCATAAAAATCGGGCTTGCCCTTAACTGCAAGGTGGAAGAGCATACACAGTTTTACAGGAAGAACTACTATTATCCTGATCTTCCCAAAGGCTTCCAGATAACGCAGTATGATTTTCCCATTTCAAGCGGCGGCTACATAATGATTGAAGGTGAAGATGGAGAACACAGGGTGGGAATAACGCGGGCTCACATGGAAGAAGACCCAGGCAGGCTTGTGCATGAAGGAACGATCGACAAATCAAAATATACGCTTATCGATTACAACCGTTCAGGGATGGCCCTGATCGAGATTGTAAGCGATCCTGATATGCGAAGCCCGAAAGAGGCGCGCAGATATCTTGACAAGCTGAGGAATATCCTTGAATATCTTGATATTTTCGACGGGGATCTTGAAGGCGCACTCAGGGTTGACGCCAACATTTCCATCATGGGCGGCCAGCGCGCCGAGATAAAGAACATCTCATCGCACAAAGGCGCAGAACGCGCGCTTTTGTTTGAGATCGTGCGCCAGAAGAACGTGCTCAGGAGGGGCGGCGTGGTAGTCCAGGAAACCCGCCATTTTGACGAGGCGCGCGAGATCACGCTTTCCATGCGCTCCAAAGAAGAAGCGCATGATTACCGATATTTCCCGGAACCTGACCTTGTGCCGCTCAAGATATCAGGCTGGGCGCCTGCGATAAAGGAAATGCTGCCAGAGCTGCCTGATGCAAGAAGGATGAGATTCGTGGAGCAATACGGTATCATGGATGACCATGCCAAGGCGCTCACATCTGAGCGCAAAGTTGCGATATTCTACGAAGAGGTCGCAAAAATCGCCGATCCGAAAATATCAGCAGTCTGGATATGCGATGTTCTCAAAGGTGAACTGAATTACCGCGACCTGACTATCGAGGCTTTCAGGAAAGAGGATATGCTTTCTGTTATAGAGCTGCTCATGAGCAAGAAAATAACAGAGGATGGAGCAGTTGATATTATCAGGACTCTCCTTGATAAAGGCGGCTCGCCCGAAGAGATCGTGAAAGAAAAAGGTCTTCTGAAAGTGGAAGGCGATATCGTTTCAACGGCGGCAGAAGAAGCCATCAAAGAGAATCCGGTCGCTGTTTCTGATTTTAAAGCAGGGAAGGAAAAGGCGCTCAACTCGCTTGTGGGATCTGTTATGAAGAAGACGAAAGGAAGGGCGGATGCGAGAGCGGCGCGGGAGATATTGCTGGGGAAGCTGGGGTAGGCAAAGCCACCCACCTCCGATGGCGTTGCTGCGCATTATCACATGCCTCAATAAGAGATTTATACAATATACCCTTTATCATCCCTGCCGACCTGATAATAAGGCTGGTTGAATTGAAACTCATCTCAAAAGATGAAGCTATGGGTGCACTAAATAAACTCAAACCCTATGTTAGCCAAAAAAATTATAATAATGCAAAAGAAAATCTGGAGGATTGAATATGGAAACAGTATCTTATCCATTAAGAATACCAAAAAACGTCATAGATCTTGCGAATCTTAAAACAAAAGAAGAACATGTAGATAAATCTACAGCATTAAGGCAGTTCCTCTATCTGGGTGCAAGAGACTACGTGATGGAACTATACCAGAAAGGCAGGATCTCGCTTGGCAGAGCAGCGGAACTTCTCGATGTGAGTACATTTGATATTCTGAGATTGGTAAAAGAGCAGGTTTATCCTGAAATAACTGTGGAGCAACTCAAAAAAAGTAAGAAGACAGCAAAAAGTTTAACAATATGAGCCAATGAAATTCCTATTATATGGCTAATATGCAAAGAGGGGGCTTGGAAACTCCTCGATATTTTTTCTCATATGCAGCGACAGAGCTTATCAGAATAGAATTATTTTGTTCAATCAGATGGTCAAGTAATCCTGCTATTACTTCTTCTCCTGTTTTAAGATTTTCTCATATACCAGCTCATATTTATCCACCATTTTTTGGAGGCTGAAGTTCTCTTCAACATGGCGGCGGCATGCTTCTCGATCGATAGAGTTAATTTTTTTAACTGCCCGGACCATCCCATTCAGGTCATCAACGATAAAACCTGTCATGCCATCCTTTATAATCTCCTTGACTGAGCCGCGGTTAAAAGCGATCACAGGTGTGCCGCATGCCATAGCCTCGATCATTACCAGGCCAAACGATTCTTCTAATTTTATCGGGAAAAGAAGGGCTGCAGCACTTTTATATAAGCGGGACATATCGGAAACGGGAAGTATTCCTTCATAACTGATTATACCACCAATTGCAGGTTTTATTTTTTTCATCCAATAACTATTTGTACTGACAGCAGGCTCACCAGCAATTTTCAGTGGCAAATTTGTTCTCTGAGCAACTTTAATTGCTACATCAATTCCTTTTTCTGGCACAAACCTTGAAGCAGATAATAGGTAATCTCCCTGCCGGGCACTAAATGGATATATTTCAAGATCGATACCATGATATACTGTATCTATAAAATTTATATTTTTAAGCGGCAAGCGCTGGGAATCACTTATTGATACATAATAGATGTTTTTATTCTCTCTATACATGGAATAAATAAAGCGTCGCCAGTTGGAAATGGGATCATGCAGGGTAAAAACGGTAGGAACTTTGCTATTGATTGCAAAGTTGATTGCCATATCAACCGGATGAATATGAATAATATCAAATTCTCCTTCCGCAGCTCTACGATAAATCTCCGAGATAAATACCTGCTCATAAAAATTTATAGTGCTATGATTTTTAAAATCTATTGAATCACCTATTTGTGGATGATTAAACAGTGGCGGTAGATTTAAATCAACGACCGTTGCTTTTGATTTTGTGCCCTTAGCTCCAAAGAGTGTCACAGAATGACCACGTTTTGCCATCTCAGATGCCAGGGCGGCTGTCAGATGAAGCGGGGCATAAATTATGTTTTCTTTGTTTGCCGGGGGCGTAGGCAGCAAACCACTGCAAAACATGGCAATGCGCATAACTTCTTATTTGGATAACTTTGATATATAGTCTTATCCGTGTTGCATAAATATGTGAAGTTACATACATAAGACTAGGGAGTTTAGTTTAAGAAATAATAAAAGAATTTAAGAGTTTAGTGGGGAAAAGACAGAAATGAGAATTGCAATAGTTGCTCCTTCAGTCTGGTACAGGATAGCTCCCCCGCATGAATCAAAATATGGCGGGGCAGAAAAAATTGTTTATTGGTTATGCGAGAAGTTAGTGGAATGGGGTCATGATGTAACCTTATTTGCCACAGGAGATTCGAAAACTTCGGCAAAACTGGTACCAACATATCCCTGTTCTGTTCTTGGACAGGATAATAATAATAACAATAATAAAAACAATGGACAAAATGGTAAAAATAGCATTTCCTGGGATGATATAACTGATAATCTGCTAAGCTTACGGAAAGCGTTAGAAGTTGAAGAGAAATTTGAAGTTATACATTCTCATGTATATTGTGATCCGCTTGTAACTTCTTCATTAAATGGATCGGGAGTCCATGTACTGAGCACAATACACAATAGTATGAGCGCTAAAGACATGGGTTGGGGAAATATTATGCTATATAAATATGCAAAAAACAGAAAACATCATCGTTTTGTTGCTATTAGCAAATCACAGACAATACACGATGATGCAGGATTGCCTTACAAAGATATCGTACATAACGGGATTGATCTTTCCAGCTATAAAACCAAAAAACGATTGAAGAGAAAAAATGACACGCTCCTGTGTCTTTCCAGGATTGACCCGCATAAAGGTATAGAATATGCTATCGATGCAGCGGAAAAATCAGGCATGAAACTTATTATAGCCGGAAGAAAACATCCTGGTAAGGAAGAAGAATTCTTCAAGGACCGCATAGAACCGCGCTTACAAAAAGGTGTAGTGGAATACGCTGGTGAGGTAAGCGATAAAGAAAAAGTCAAGCTGCTCAATGTAACTGCAGGAGTAATTTTTCCATCATTATGGAGAGAACCTTTTGGTCTGGTACCTATTGAAGCCGGGGCCTGTAGTTCGCCTCTGGTCGCATTTGAATGCGGGGCAATTCCTGAAATAGTTATAAATGGCAAAACCGGTTTTTCTGTTCAGCCGCGTAATAAAGATGGAAAGCTAAACATAAAAGAATTGGTACAAGCAATAAAGAGAATAGATGAAATAGAACCAAAAGACTGTCTTGATCATATTAAAAATAAGTTCACAGCAGACAGAATGGTCGAAAAATATTTAAATATATATAAAGAATTAGAAAACCGGAAAATTTCCCTATAGAGTTTTGTTAGTCTCCTCGGTTACCTCCTTTCGCGAGATGCTCCTTAAGCGCTTTTTAAATGCGGATTTGAACATAGCATTTTTAATTACCCGCCTTCTATTGAAACTGCTGAGTGAACTTTTAAAATTATTTATAGCTCTTACATTCCCGATTGTGCCCCTCAAAACAGAAAATGGAAATTGCACCGTGCTTCGTAAACCGCTTGCAGTGGAAAATGACCTCATATCTCTTCTTACTTCAGAAATAATTTCATCTATCACGATCTTCTCCTCAACTTCTCCGACTTCTTTTACCAGTGCCAGTCTGTGTATGGAATAAAAACCGATCAGGAATGCAAAAAGAAAAAAGAAATCCAACGATTGAAAATACAGCGCATTAAAAGCACGAGTACTTACCGGACTTCTCCAGCCAATTTGCGCCCAGAGTTCGCTGAGTTCGAAAAAATCTGCAAATAATCCACCAAGCACCGGTGCAATACCTGCTGCTAACGAATTAACAAAACTGTTTGCTGCTAAATATGACGTAGCCTGTCCTTGTGGTGCTAATTTGAGCCCGATATTTCCGGATGAAAGAGTTATTCCTGCTGAGGAAATACCCATCAGGATATGGATGGCCACCAATAGTGGCATGGTAAATATATGCTTATCAGGTCTTGCTGTAAAAGTCCATGCAAGAATGCATACTATGAATAAAGGACCATTTATGCTGAGTATAGATTTATTACTGAATCTGTCGGAATATTTTCCCCACAAACGTAAGAATGCAATACTGGTGACCTGGTTCAATACCATAAGAATTATAATAGTTGACATATCAAGATTTAATCTTTTAAGCATGTAAACTGTGAAAAAAGGAGCTGCCAGGTTTACGGCAAAATTCCACGATCCAAGGAAAATAATCAGGTTTTTAAAATTGGTATCCTTGAAAGGTTGAAAAAGCAGTCTGGAAAAATTGATTTTTTCTTTGATGATTATCATACGAGGCTCAGGTATCTTTGAAAGAAAATACAGTCCTGACATACCTGCCAGGAATCCGACAAAAAAAACATATGAATATGCATATAACTCATTATCAGGATATAGGCGCTTCCAGTAATCTATAAAAATTCCAGCAGCAAGACTGAATAAAATTCCCACTATACTTGCATATATCATTCGTTTACCGAAAAAAGATCCCATTTTATTCATGGGAACAAGATCGCGCATCCATGAATTCCAGCTACAGGCTCCGACGGCAGATAATGCCGCATTTATTATTAAAGCAATGATGAGCAGGGTCAGGGGGTTCTTGATAAAAACTAAGAAAGGGATCAGAGCTATCAGCAGCCAGAATGACCTGCTTAGTGCCGTACTCAGGATACATATTTCTTTTCTGATCCTGTATTTTTCCACAATATATATCGCAGGTAATTGGATCAGCTGTCCAAGAGGCGGGATGGCTGCGAGAATACCGATAGTCAGGTTTGAAGCACCAAGTTTTAATGCAAAAGCAACAAGGAACACTCCTCCCGTCAGCGTCGCTATTGCCTGTGTTGTGAGGCCGTCCATTATCACATTCTTAAGACCGGATTTCAATTCATCTTCTGTTAACGAATCTTTAGCTGGGAATTTCATTATAAATCTCTTTATTAATGATATCCGATATCACGTTAACTTCAACCATTTGCCTGAGAAGTTCTATAACTTCCACATAATTATGAAGATTAAACCTTGCATATGATTGAGTAATCCCGACCCTGATTGAATAAGCAGTGTCAGGAAGGATTCTGAATAGATCCTCATCTGTGAAATCATCGCCAATCGCAAGTATGAAATCGTATTCATTTTTCGATATCCAGTGCATTCCAGCTGTGCCCTTGTTAAAGCCTGTGTTGCGGATTTCCACAACTTTATTGCCCTGCATTATCTGAACATCAATATTTGCAGTAAGATTTACCAGAGTATCCATCAGGTCTTTTGCTTGCTGAGAACTTTGTTCAGGGTCAGCTTTGCGATAATGCCATGCAATAGAAAAACCTTTTTCTTCTATGAAAGATCCGGGGACCCTGTCCACATATAACCTGAGTAAAGGGAGTATCCTGGTTTTCCATTGATCATTCAATTGTTTAGCTATGCTCCAATCACAATTTTTTTCCTTGATCAATATCCCATGTTCAGCCACAATGTTTATATTCGGCAATTCAAACCATCGCCCAAGCGTATCTTTGTCCCGGCCGCTTAACAGAACAATTTCATTTCGCATATCTTTTAAATAACTAATAAGAATATTCAGAATGTCCTGGTTCGGTACTGCCATCTCAGGGCTTGGAGCAAAAGGAACAAGTGTTCCATCATAATCCAATAAAATAAGCCTCCTTCTGGCTTTATTGAAATCCACTTTCATTTCTTCTTTGACTTTACGATTTAATAATTTTGCATCGAATCTTTTTTGTTCTTCACCTACGGAAATCAGATCATTAAGGAAATCATGCGCCCATTTCACAACATCATAACATTTAAGCCTTTCCTGCATGATATGATTCTTCCTGATCTGCTCTTCCCGGGGCATCTCCAGCGCCTCTTTTAATGCTTCAATTATCTCTTCCGTATTATTGGGATTTATAATTATGGCTTCTCCAAGTTCTTTTGAAGCACCTGCCATTTCACTCAGTATAAGAACACCTGTCTTATCGGTTCTTGCTGCAATATATTCTTTTGAGACGAGATTCATACCATCTCTTAAGGGCGTAATCAATGCAATGTCGCTTCTTTTATAAAGGGCAATAAGAGAGCCAAATGGCAGGAACTTGTACTGGTAGGATATTGGCGTCCAGTCGATGCTGCCGAACTTTCCATTTATCCTGCCGACAAGTTCATCTATTTCTTTTTTATTCTGCTGATAGTGTTCTACTCCTATGCGTGAAGGAACAACTATTAATAGAAGTATTAATTTTTTATGCCATTGTTTATATCTCTCAAGGAAAATTTCATAGCTGCGAAGACGGTTGATAATACCTTTAGTATAATCCAACCTGTCAATCGAAAGAATTATTCTGTAGTTTGCAAGCGTCCTGTCGAATTTATCTTCTTCTTTCTGAACCTGCATATTGTTTGTATGATTATTGAATTTCGGGAAATCAATACCCATGGGATATGTATCAGCTCTTACGATCTTGTTCTTCGTGATAATCTTGCCCATATTGTGCTCATGACCCAATATGCGCAGAACACATCTTAAAAAATATTGGGTATATTCATGCGTATGGAATCCGGCCAGATCAGCTCCCACGATCCCTTCCAGTAATTCCTTCTGCCATTTTTTGGGCAACATCCTGAAAATTTCAAATGAAGGAAAAGGAATATGGAGAAAAAATCCAACCGGATTTTCAGGGGACCTTTTTTTCAGGAGTCCGGGAAGAAGCATGAGATGATAATCATGGACCCAGACGATATCATCCGGTTTTATGATTTCCATAATAGCTTCGCAGAACATTTCATTTACATGCTTGTAACATTTCCATGAATCCTCATCATATACAGTATAAAACGGAAAATAATGAAATAGCGGCCAGATGGTTTTATTGCAGAATCCATGGTAGAATTTATCCATGATTTCTTCGGAAAGAAAAATGGGATATGCATGGAAATCAGAAAGCGCTTTTAACTTTAATTGTTCTTTCTGTTTTATATCTTCAATTGTTATCCCGGGCCATCCGATCCAGATATATTTTAACTCTATAAACGAAGAGGTTTTCATTGAATCAATATACGCTGAAAGACCTGACACCATGCCGCCTACGCTTTCCTTAAATTCGAACATACCTTCTTTTTCAATAACAGTGAAAGGCAGCCGATTTGAAACTATGAGCATTCTCATTAACATTCCCCATTATAACATAATTTCCGATATTAATATACCTATCTGGTTCGATATTAGGAATCTTCATTTCAAGGTTAATTAGAAATAGCCGATTAAAATAGATAAATAGGATTTTTTTAACTGTCATAATTAGTAAAATAATTTTAATGAGCATTATAATTATAATTATTATTTAATAAATTCAATAAATTTATATAGCTAAGAGTTCAATTTGATTTAGAGGTAGGTTTAATTATGAAGAATGGCTATTTAATTAGAGTATCACTAACAACAATGTTGATGTTACTCTTTTTTGGAATTTCAGCTACTAACGTTTTGGCTGATGGAACAGAAACTTTAGGTGATCCGAGCATATCACTTTCTCCGGGTTCTGGGGTTGTGGTTGCGGGAACCGGTATGGAGACACAACCTGGAACGATTAATATAAATGTTCCCGGAACTGTAAAACAGGTATTGCTTTACTGGTCAGGTGGAGGCGATAATAAAACTATTGGTGATAATATCGTTACCGTAAATGGAACTCCAGTAACAGGGACGCTAATTGGGGGACCAGCCTTTTTTTACACATACAATATAAATTATTATTTTTCAAGCTATCGAAAGGACATAACAGGATTAAATCTTGTAAGTCAGGGACTAAATTCTCTTAAAATAGAGGATATGGACTTTGGGGGTGATGAGAACAATGGGGCCGGCATATTGGTAATCTATGATAATGGCGTAGATAACGCTGAAATCAGCCTCAAAGATGGGATTGATTTAGCGTTTATTGATTTCCCTGAACCAAGGAAAAGCACAGTTCTCCAGACTTTAAACTTTACTCCGGATACAGTCTCCCGGACTGCTAACCTGGCCATGTTTTTTGGGAGTATATCCAGTAATGGTCGACCGAATTCCATTGAAGTCGTTACCGGGGGAATAAAAACAGTTTACAGTGATTTACTTGCAAGTGTAGATGGACCGCAGTGGGATTCCCTGAACTTGCCTGTTAATATCCCCCCTGGAGAAACGAATTTGACTGTCCAGGCATTTTCACGGGACGATACTTCCGGAACAGATCTTCCTGCTTCATTGACCTGGACTGCAGCCAGTCTTTCGATACTAATGACAAATCCAGCGATCACAATTAAGAAATACACTAATGGCAGTGACGCTGATACTGCGCCAGGTCCTTACTTAACAACAGGTAACCCTGTTATATGGACGTATATTGTCACTAACATTGGTAACGTGGATCTGGACAATGTAATTGTTACTGATGACAAAGGTGTTACGGTAATATGCCCGAAGACTATACTGGCAGTTGGTGAATCAATGACATGCAATGCATCGGGTACGGCTGTAGCAGGCCAGTATGAGAACATTGGTACAGCTAACGGAACAAACGGTAGCAAAACTGTGACTGCGACCGATCCGAGCCATTACTATGGTAAAGCAAAGACATTGGTAACGAGAACACCAGGATACTGGCAGACTCACTATGTGGAGGCAGATAGAGAATGGGCAAAAGTAGTTGCTGCGGGTAATGCCCTGCAATGCGGTGCACCTGAAAACTTCATTGTAAATAATACACCCGGATTGGAAGGTGGGTTCTGGTCCAGCATATCATATGAGACAAATAAACATAAAAGAACATCAGTAGATCAAGCAAGGATGCAGCTTGCATTCCAGCTATTGGCGGCCATACTTAACAACCAGGCTTTCGGCAGCGACCCAGGCGGCACAGTTCTTAATGATGCCAGGACAAACTTCTGCGGTACCAATAGGAATGCTATGTTAGCATCCAAATCCCTGCTGGATACCTTTAACAATGGTGGAAGCAACAAGCTGTTCCCGACAGGGTACATTAATGGAAAAGCAGATCCGAAAACATCTCAATCTGTAGCAGCAAAAGTATATTGGAACCAGCCAACTTTGCCTGGAATACCTTAAATTCCATACGTTAACGAGTATGCCCATAGCATACCGTTTTTTTTTTCTTTTTTAACCTCAAAAACCTCAAAATGTGTCATTCATATTGTTCTCCCACAGACTCATCTATCCAATTAAGGTAATCTGTCAAACCTTCCTCGATCACAAACGACACAACGCATGGAACTTCATAACTGTGGATTTCTTTTACTCTCTTCTCGATTTCCTTTACTTTATCTGATCTTGTTTTTACGATTATTGCGAATTCATTTGTTTCATCTATGCTCCCTTTCCATCTGAAAATGGAAGTGATAGGGAAAATATTCGCGCAGGCAGCAAGGCGCTCCTCGACAAGTTTGCGACCGATCATCCTCGCTTCTGCCATATCCCCGGCGGTTATATATATTATTGAAAACATTAAGTCACCCAAAGCTTAATATGTATAATGAGTTTAATAATTTACTGATAATGCTTACGGAGACAAATTTTTGAATTACACTGATCTTTTATTGCCACTGTTCTTAGTCTACTGGCTCATTGTCATGATCCTTAACAGGCGCGGGACACTGGCAAAATATAATATAACTGCGTATGGCCCATTACTGATGATCCGCACAACGAAAGGACAGGAATTCCTTGACAGGCTTGCAGTTCATAAAACATTCTGGAGAACATTTGCAAATATCGGACTGCCTGCTATGCTTCTCGGTATGCTGATAATGTTTCTATTGATACTGTTCATCGATTATTCACTGATAACATCATTCCAGACGCAGACAGTACCCCAGCCCACCAAATTCAACGAACCCCGCAATATTTTCCTCATCCCCGGAATTAATGAATATATCCCATTTTACTGGGGGGCAATTGCATTGATTGTAACGCTCATGGTACATGAGTTTTCCCATGCAATCCTTTGTAAAGTGGAAGGTATCAGGGTAAAATCCATGGGAATATTGCTGGCTCTTGTCCCTGTGGGTGGTTTTGCGGAACCTGACGAAGAACAGCTGCTGGGGAAAAAGGAAGAAAGGACCGATATAGAAAAAGAATCCCGGACTGAAGAATCCCGGGTGGATGTACCCGGAACAGAAGAACCTGCTGAACCAAAGCGAATAGCCACCCGCAGAGAGCGCGTGCGGGTGCTTACAGCAGGAGTAATGGCTAATTTTGTCACAGCAATTATTGCTTTTTTCCTGTTTTTCACATTACTTGGCTCTATTTCAACAGTAGGAGACGTAATGGTCACATCGGTTATCCCGGGCTCTCCTGCGCAACTTGCTGGTGTTAACCAGAGCACGATATTGACAGGAATAAATGATATTAAAGTCAATAACGCATCCGATTTTCTTTCATATGCCAGCACGATCACACCTGGCAGCAATATAAAATTAAATCTGGTTGAGAACGGTGTACGAAAAGAAATAAATCTGATAGCTTCCGGGAAAAACGTTACACTTGCAGGTGTAAAGGTATTGACCGTAACAGAAGGTTCGGCTGCCCAGACCGCAGGAATAAAAGAAGGCATGATAATAACCAGAATAGATAATACCGAGATCAAAGAACTCAAAGATTTCATCAATTTCATGAATTCCACAAAGCAGGGGCAGAAAATCGATATATATCTATTAAGTAACAGCTCTCTTGATGCTTCGACTGAAGTATTCAAAGGTGTTGAACTCGGGAAAAATCCCTCCCCTGTGAATGTCAATAAAGGTTTCCTTGGTGTATCCTATTCTCCTGAACAGGGAGCAGTAAGTTATTCCATCGGGATAGGAATAGGTGAATTCCAGGCAAAAACATATCTTAATATGTTGAAGAGTATTCCATCGTTAATGACCGGGATATATGGGTGGGTAATTATATTTGGTCTTCCATTATTTGGTTTTGCTGGTGAGGGATTTCCAGGCTTTAGCGGCATGCTAATGAATTTTTATGAGCCCACAGGCTGGGTAGCAGTGTTCGGTGTAGTTGTGTTCTGGATGTTAAATGCCCTGTTGTGGATCGGATGGATGAATTTCTATGCCGGGCTATTTAACTGCCTTCCTGCAGTACCTCTTGATGGCGGGCATGTGTTCCGCGATGTTATGACTTCATTCCTGTCAAAGGTGTTCGGAGATGGCGAGAAGGTGGAACGGCTATCCAATACGATCGTGATGGTATTTGCAGTATTGATCCTTTTGTCTTTTGTGTTCGTGATGATCGCACCATACGCAGCGCATGGGTTTTGATATAATGTCGAAAAGGATAAAAGCAATCAAGTAGTTCCAGAGCTTCAATGATCCCCATTCTTCTGGCATTCTTTGCAGGCCTTTCAGATCTTATTAGCGGTTTGATCCCATTTTATTACAGGCTGGAAGAGTCAAGTACAAGATACATAATCGGGTTTGCAGCAGGAACGATGCTTGGGGCTGTATTTTTCGAGATGCTGCCTGAAATTCCGCCCGCAGATTCTTTATATATCGGGATCGGCTTCTTTTTTTTCTACTTGCTTGAACGTCTTACAATGATCCATTCATGCGGAGAATATGAATGTACCTCTGAAGTTCACAAGATAGGCTGGCTCCCTGTTCTGGGGATGGCTTCGGACAACATAATAGACGGGGTCGGGATCGCAGTTGCTTATCTAATAAATCCTCTCACTGGAATAGTAGTTGCACTATCTGTGATTATTCATGAGGTCCCGCAGGGTATTACTACAACGCTCCTTCTCGAACGCGCAGGGCAGGCAAAACCCAAGATCCTGATCGCACTATTTGTGGAAGCAATTCTTTATCCAATAGGCGCTTCCCTTGCAGTCTTTGTCCCCGAAGGATTAAATACGATTATCCTGGCGATAGTTACAGGAGATTTCCTGTATATTGCTGCAAGTGACCTTCTGCCGGATGCACATAAGAAATTTAATGTAAAAGTTATTTTTGCAGTTATTCTTGGCGCTGTGATCGTCTACACGCTTGAATATTTCTTGAAATTGTAAAATAAAACTTATTTTCCTGTTAATTTCATTATTACCAGGCTTGCTTCATACAGTATTATAAACGGCAGCGCGACCATGACCTGGGTGAACATTGTGGGGTCAGGTGTGATCCAGGCTGCGATTATCAGAAGTATGATGTATGCATGCTTCCTGTAATGAGCAAGAGTCTTCCTGGATGCAACCCCGAGATGAACAAAAAATGTTAATATCACGGGTAATTCAAAAGCAATTCCAAGGATCACTGTGGTCATTACAATAAAAGAAATGAATTCATAAATTGAAAACGTCGCGTTTATCCCCAGGTTCATGGCATCCTGATAAAGGAAACTCAGGAAAAATGGAAGCATATAAAAATACGCATATCCTGCGCCAATCAGGAACAAAGCTATTGAAGCAATTATTGTTAAAACAATAAGTAATTTTTTTTCACGTATAAATGGAAGATCGGTTAGCCTGCCTTTTGCTCCCCTGTAAGCGTAATACAGTATGAGAGGGGAGACTATCAAAACACCGAATATAAGGGACATCTTGAACTCAAGCATAATTACTTCCATCGGTGTCAGGTAAATAATATTCGGTTTATATAAATACAGGTTCTGGGAAATGTTCAAAATATCATTGGAGGCCCTTGTAAGGTTCTGGGCAATTATGGAATTATTCCCTGAAATGGAATTATTATCGGCAAGCCTGTTTGATATCGATGCAAGGTCACTGGAAATCTCAAGCAATTGTTTAGCAGAATCCGGTCTATCAGGAATGTTCAAACGCCAGAACATATCCGTTTCTATTTTTTTAATTACCTCTCCCATATATGAAAAAGATAGAAGCGCTCCTGCTCCAAAAACAGCGATAATATAAATTATTTTTTTTTTAATATGAGAAATTATTGAAAAAACCCCTTCAAAAGCCATTTATGTCCCTATCTGTAATGGTTCAGTTATCTTTTTCAAAGTTGCGATTGCCGATAGCGCTGCCAGAAGACTTGTCCTTGGATTATCAGGCGACGGGACATTTTCTATGCGGGATGTGAACATTCCAAAATCCCCGATAACCGTAATTTCATGAATATTCCTTGTAGCTTCAGGGTCAACAAAAACTTTCACATGTGTTTTTTCAGCTCCGATCCCTGCAAGGCTCAATGAGGCGGCTACATTGACATTTGCCGGGAATGACCTGACTGCTTCCTTTGCATTTCCTTCAAATATCAGGGTCTTTTCGTAAAAAGAACTAAGATCGATATTATTTTCAACGATAAAAGGTGCGCCGCTTAATCCTTTCGGGTTTTTCGTGGTTGAAAGAACAACTTTATCTATTGTTGCTATTGATGCTGATTTTAAACCGTCGATCCCGGCTATGGCTCCTGAAGGTGCATAAATCCTGCAATCATTTTTCCTGGCAGCCAGAATGAATTCTTTCAACAGATCCGGGTCCATGAGAGCGCCTACACTCATAACCATGAGGTCTTTTCCCCGTTCCAGGACCGAAAGCCCAAGTTCTCTCACTGCGGCCTGGGAAGCGCATTCCACGACAATATCTGCTTTTGATATTAATTCCAGAGGCCGGGCGATCACAGGTTTATTTTCAAGTGACTTGAACAAATTCTCACAATGTTCACTGCTCCTGTCATAAATTGCTACAAGCTGTGCATTTATATTCCCGGTGTCTATGGCCTTACATATCCTGGCACCTATTGCACCGCAGCCGATAACTCCTATTTTAAGCATATATATTTCCTGATATGTTTCCTGATAATTTAACAGTAGCCTATAAGTCATCTCTGGATAATTAATTATAGGGATTTGATTATGCTATTAACTGAACTTGAACGTTTTGTTGAAGAAGATATCGGTTATGATGATGTTTCATGCAATATAATTCCGGATTGCAGGGTCAACGCAGAAGTTATTGCTAAGGAATTCGGTATTGTTGCAGGTTTAGCTGAAGCCACGCAGATCTTTGAATATTTTGAAGTTTTTCCGGCTACGGATTTCCAGGATGGGGATATGGTAAAAGAAAACGATATCATTCTCAGCCTCGATGGCGGGTCAAGATCAATACTAAGAGCAGAAAGGCTTGCTTTGAATTTCCTGGGAAGAATGAGTGGTATCGCAACCATTACGCGCGAGTATGTGGAAAGAGCCGGGGGGCCAAGGATCGCAGGTACCAGGAAAACAACACCCGGATTTCGAAAATTTGAGAAAAAAGCAATAGCTGCGGGGGGCGGAGATCCTCACAGGTATAATCTTTCAGATGCTGTCATGATAAAAGATAACCATATTGCTGTGATCGGGCTTGAAAAAGCCATAATAGCAGCTAAAAGAGCAGCAAGTTTCACGCAGAAAATAGAAGTTGAAGTGGAAACAGTAGATGATGCAGTGCTTGCGGCAAAAATGGGTGTGGATATCATAATGTTCGATAACATGACAGTGAAGGAAATTCAAAGGGCAGTAAAAACACTTGAAGAAAAAGGGCTCAGGAATAATATCACACTTGAAGCATCAGGCGGCATATCCATTGAAAACGTGGATAAGTATGCAAGTACAACTGTTGATGTTATATCGATCGGAGCGCTAACACATTCATCGAACTGGCTTGATATCAGTCTTCGAATTAACCCGGATATACAGGAAGGAACTTTATAGGAAAGAATAAAATACTCTTGAGGATATCTAAGGCCATGCACCTGCGGGGTCGTAGGGTAGCCTGGTCCATCCTTCATGCTTGGGGTGCATGAGACCTGAGTTCAAATCTCAGCGACCCCATAAAATCTTTCACTTATTTTAAAGCTAAGCTACTTGGATCATAATTTAAAATAGATGCGTTAAATATAAATATCATGAAAACAGTATAAAATATGGTAGGATGTGGAATTAGATTTGACCAACAAATTATATCTTTACAATAATAGGATTTTGTAAAAAGACTTCTAGTGCAAAAAACATCTTTTTGCCACATTCATAAAAGCTGGGAAATTAGTGAAAATTGGAGTGACAAATATGAAAGAAGACGAAATAATAGAGAGTGGCCTCACGAATTCAGTTGAGGTAAGAAAGAATCATTTTGTAAGAATGGATAGGAGAACATTTTTAAAAATGGCAGGTGTGGCAGCAGCCGCTATAGCTCTGAACCCGAAGCTGGTTGATACAGCTACAGCGTCTACCCTTGTTCCCCAGGTGCCATTTCCGGGCAAGAACATACTTCAATACATAGATGCATTACCAGTATTCGGACCTGCGGGTGGTCTTAATCAAATTCCGAGGGTGAATGGAAATAATCCGATAACTGTTACATTGAAACCCTTCAGCCAGCAGGTTCTTTCTACAGGGACTATACTTGCTCCGGGGGTTATTGTCGGTCCAGCAGTTGGATTGACAAATGTATGGGCTTATGATTTGAATGGGATAGCAAATTATCCGACAGTTACCATAGAGGCTACAAAAGGTACACCCACCCAGGTGACCTATGTAAATAACCTGACACCCGACCTCTACAAGTACCTGACAGTTGACCAGACCCTGCACTGGGCTGACCCGCTTATGAACATGCAAAATATGCCGATGGCGCCATACCAGGGTCCTGTTCCTGTAGTTACGCACCTGCATGGCGGAGAGGTGCCACCACAGGTTGATGGCGGCCCGGATGCATGGTGGACTCCCAATGGATTACAAGGGCATGCATACTTCTCGGAACCTGGAGCAGCACTTAATGCCGCCAAATATATATATCCTAATGTCCAGGAGAGCACAACGCTGTTTTTCCATGACCACGCCCTGGGCGTCACGCGACTGAATGTTTTTGCAGGTCTTGTCGGTTTCTATTTCATAAGGGATGCTCTTGAGACCGCAGTAAGTCCTCCTCTTCCTGCTGGTCCCAATGAGATAGAGATGGCAATACAGGACAGGGTGTTTGACACCGCAGGTCAGTGGTTCTTCCCGGATCTTGGCCTGAATCCTACTGTACATCCTTTCTGGATCCCGGAATTCTTCGGGGATGCAATTGTTGTGAACGGAAAGACATGGCCATTCCTCGCGGTGCAGCCGCGCAGGTATCGTTTCAGGTTCGTGAACGGCTCGAATGCTCGTTTCTATCTCTTTGACCTCGGACCGAAGCTGGTATTCTGGCAGATAGGCACTGATGGTGGTCTTCTCGACGCGCCTGTAGCAGTAAACCAGCTGCTTCTTGCACCGGGTGAGCGCGCCGATGTCATTATAGACTTTACCGCCTTTGCAGGGAAGACTATCATCATGACAAACAGCGCCAAGGCACCATTCCCGGCAGGAAAGAACCCGGATCCAAAGACGACTGGCCAGATCATCCAGTTCAGGGTGAGTCCAACGCTGGTAACAGATGGCAGCTTCAATCCAGCAGCAGCTGGTGCGACCCTTCGTAGTTTACCGAACCAGATCGTGCGGTTAGTGAATCCCCTTACTGGAACCCTGGCTCTAAATGTGACTCCTACCAAAAAGCGCCAGATGACCCTGAATGAGGTCATGGGGCCTCTTGGACCTCTTGAGGTCATACTCAACAATACCAGGTGGACCGGTTTGTGGCCCGGAACAGCGCCAATGTCGCCACCTCGCGTCAGGACACTTCCGGGCGGAATAACGGACTTCTCGCCGTTTACTGTTGGGGGTGTTACAACATATTACTCTGAAATAGTGCAAGAGGGTACAACTGAAGTGTGGGAGATCATCAACCTGACAAGGGATGCACATCCGATACACCTGCATCTGGTGCAGTTCCAGCTCTTGAACAGGCAGCCTTTCAATAAGACACAATATCTGGCAGCATACAATGCACTGTTCCCAGGAGGAACATTCGACGGTGTGCTTTATGCGCCCGGAGCTTATATACCAGCCTATGGCCCGCCATCAAATTACAACGTGGCTAATACAGGAGGTTATGTTGGCGGCAACCCGGATGTTCTGCCAGCTTTGCAGGGTACTGCTGTCCCGCCGAATCCCAACGAAGCCGGATGGAAGGACACTGTAGTTGCATATCCCAGAGAAGTGACACGTATTGCTGTGCGATTCGCGCCACTTGATAAACCGATCACAGATCCGAACCTGTATTATCCATTCAACCCCAACGGCGGCCATGGTTATGTCTGGCACTGCCACATCATCGACCATGAGGACAATGAGATGATGAGGCCGTATAGTGTGACACCAGCAACTGTAGCTGCTCCGACAGTGGTTATTACGGCTCCAGCGACTGGAACTGTGAATACAGCTATCACTCTGACTGTCACTCCAAACTATGCACCAGGATTAACAGGAAATATAGTATGGTCGGGTGCTGATCCGATAACAGGATTACCGATAAGTTTCGTACCGGATATAATAAATCCTGATACCGTTGCATTTACACCCGTTAATGCTGGAACATATACAATAACAGCTACGGTCAAAGATAGCCGAGGAAATACCGGCAGTTCGACCGCTACGATTATTGTTGCGTAAATACTCCCAGGAAATCGGTATTGACAGGCAAATGTGTGATACCTGTCAGGGCTGCTTTTGCAGCCTTTTTTTTAAAAAATTCAAACTGATATTTTTATGTGTAAACCTTAATGGAAAAAATAATAATAGCAATTCTTGCCTCATGGGTAAATCATTTAAGAAGGAAAGAACAATAAAAGGATGAAAATGACTACGGTTGAACTTTATTATTCAGATACCTGCTTAACCTGCCATCAAGTCAGGGCTCTTTTAATGGAGACACTTCCAAAAACCGTGAAATTCAAAGAGATCAACACATCCTATCCTGAAGGAAAGCAAAAGGCATCCGAACTAAATATTATGTCGGTGCCAACAGTGGTTATTGATAAGGATGTTGTTTTTGTTGGAAGAGTTTCAAAAGATGAACTCTTAAAGGAGTTATCTTTGAGGAAGTAATATTTTTTCCTTTACTGATTTTTTTCAATTAATTCAAGAAAAAACAGAAAGATATATTTACCATGAGCATAATCATACTCACAACTAAAAACGGTGAGGTATATAACTTAATAAGGATGGTAAAAAAATGAGGCGAAGCAGAATTGATATTGTTGTTAAAATATTGGATGTAGCGAAAAATGGAGTAAACAAAACAGCTATCGTTTATAGGTCAAACATTAATTTCACGCTGGCAGGGAAATATCTTAACCTGTTGGAAAAACAAGAACTCCTTGAGAACAAATCTGACAAATATACTACAACAGATAAAGGAAAGGTATTTTTACAAAAAGCTAAAGAATTAACTCTGCAGCTGGAAGCTCCAATACAAGAGGCTAAAGAAATGACCCCGTGGTTAGAAGTACCTCAGAAGGTTAAAATGAAATCCCGGGCGAGTGGAGCCATATACCTGTGAAAGCAGCTGTGCTTTCTTATCCGATCTGGAAGCACTTTATGGAAAGTGAACCATATTGAAATTCTTCATAAGTTTGTGGTTATCATCTATACGATTTCAATATTTCAATACCTTTTTCTGGAAGTTCGAGCAGGCTTTTCTTTAGATCGTCTCTATTATTTAATATTTGTTTTCCTGTTGATGCGGTCAAATGCTCTGTGTGTACTTCCTGCGCACTTCTTTTAAAATCGTTATGAAAGTAAGTATTTATGATCAGGTCACTCAAATCGAATTTTTCATCAAATGTGGGTTCCTTTTCAAATAGTGCAGGAACTGTAATCAGGTTTTTTCCTTCACAAGTCTTCGATAAAAAACAAAAAATAGTCCTTCCGATATATTTCTTTGCAGCCGCAGCCACAAGCCTTCCGGTTAAACCTCTTCCCTTGATACTATTTATCAACAACCCGCAATACCCGATCTCCCCACCCTTTATGAAATACCTGGCATTGAGAACCAATTCCACATGCATTATGGGAACTTTGACCTGGGAATGCTCTTTATCAACTGAAAGTTCCTCAAAACCATTTAAGGTATCCATGAATAATCGTCGTATTGGAATTTACTGACTGATTTTTTCAAGTCTCATCCTGAACTCTTTCCTGTGCCTTTTTTCTTCATCGAGTATATGCTTTAACACGCCAATAACTTCCTGATCATCAATACTTTCGATCTGATGTTTGTATATTTCTATGGTTTCAGTCTCAAGCGCGATCTGCTTTTTGAGTTGTCCATAAAGGTCATCCCCGCCAAAATCAAGTTCTTTATGTTCCATACCGGGCTTTCCACCCCGTTTCACTATTAGTTCGGCAAGCCAGTTCATATGCCTCATTTCATCTACAGCTATCGCTTCGGTCACCCTGCTGGGATCGCATCTGGGCATGATAAAAGCATTTCTTACATAGATCAATGAGGCTTCAATTTCCCTTACGAAATCTTCATTCAATAAACGGATTATTTCATCGACTTCCAGATCAAGTCCTCCCGAATTATAGAAGATTGAACAACATAAGAGTATTTATCTTTAATTAAATACCATGTTTTTTATATCCGGCAGGTATATTCCAGCCTATGTTTGAATCCCTTGAAAGCATGCTGCTTAATTATGGTTATCATGGTCTTTTCCTGGCAAGTTTCCTGGCATCGACCATTCTTCCTTTCGGAAGCGAAGGTATCCTGATTTATCTTGTCCAGAAGAAATTCAACATACCTGCACTGGTATTGGTAGCATCGGTTGGTAACTTTCTTGGAGCCTGTACAAGCTATTACATCGGTTTTAAGGGAAGAATACTTGTCGAAAAATACCTGAGGTTTGATCCGAAAGAACTTGAAAAGGGAGAAAAAATTTTCACTAAATATGGCTCATTTGTATTGTTATTTACATGGCTTCCTTTCATAGGAGATGTAATTACAGTGGTTGGCGGATTACTGCGCCTGAATTTCAAGATTTTTTCGGTCCTTGTATTTACGGGCAAATTTCTTCGCTATCTGGCAGTAGCATATATTACAGCGTCTGTTTTTCTGTAATTATGTGCTTATCAGGGTATGATCTCGCACCCATTATTGAATTCCGGATAGTCAAAATCCGATTTTTCAATAACTCCAGCATAAATAAGCTCTTGAATTTGCGGCAAAGCATCCTGTAATTCCTTTACCAGGTATCGGACGGTGCTGCATATCATTTCATATCCGTTTTCTCTTAGCAGCTGCTGCGACCGGTTAACAAAAAGGCATCTACCTCCACAAATCCGAAAAATATCGCATGATGTGCAGGGTTCACCAACTTCTGCTTTACCAGGAAGAGATGACGGGACATCATCGTATATTGATCCTATGACTGAAAAATCAAAATCAATTGAAACCGGACAGGCAGAAATCCTGCCATCTGGCATTATTGTAAAAAAATCGGTTCCGGAACCGCATCGAAGGTGCGAATCCGTACCATTAAGAAGAGAATTCATCACACCTATAAATGGTACGATCCCGGCAACCTGGCCAGTTCTCTCCATCTTAGACACCCACCATTTAATAAGTGAAGAGATCCCGGAATTATAAGAGTTTATCCACTCCTGAAGGCCGGGCACTGTATGTTCCCATGCTTCCCAGAACATTTCAAAATCAAGCTGCCAGTGAACATGGTCAAAACCCGGCTGGGTAAGAAGATGCATGACATTTTCATAAATATCAGTCCCCTGAGCCACGGTCATCCTGGCGACAAGGTCTCCTGCAAATTCCCTTTGCCTGATCAGCTTTATATTATCCATGATCCTGTCATAGACTCCTGTACCACGCGCCCTGTCTGTCACATTTTTTGTCCCATCTATTGATAGCAGGATCGAATGGAACTTTTTTAAATAATGATATTTTAGTTTATTAAGGAGAAGACCATTAGTCTGGATAACAAATCTTGCGGACAATGAATCTATGATCTGTTCCATAGTTCCAATGCGAAGGAGAGGCTCTCCCCCATAGAATTCAAGTATTGGTTTTTCATCAAGAGAAATGAACTGTTTAAGTTCGTCTATTGAGTACTGGATCTCCCCGGGTAATGAATCGCTTCCCCCTCCGCAATATTCGCATTTGAGGTTGCAGTCTTTGGTCAGGATTATATGGTAATGCATGGATATTCTTGATTATCCATTCAAAAGATAGCTCTTATGCCTTTCAAACTTTAAAATTATTAAAAAAGAAAAGAATTCACCAAACAGGGATTTTTTATTTGGTCAATTCCTTCAAGCGCTTTATGCTTGCCATCATTGCCTGTGATTCTTTTTTCTTCTGTGTTTCAAGATGTTCAATGATGGCTTCAATGTCTGTTTTTAGTTGATATATCTTATATGGTCTGCCTTTTCCAGGTTTTTTCTCCTCTCTTTCTGCTATCCAGCCCAACTCTTCAAGCTCGCGCATAGCTATGCTAACCTCGGGTTGTCTAAGATCGGAGCCCATTTCAAGATCCCTGGAAGTTACATCCTTAACGTTTTTCAAATAAGTAAGTACTTTTGCAACATTTCTTTTTAATCCCAGCTCAATAAGTGTATCGGCAAACTCTTCATCCGCTTTGTCAAGAACATTAACTGAAAGACTTTTCATAACATTTCACCTTATCTTTAAATGTGGTCATTAAATATAAATCTTCCGTTTAAATATATTGTATATAAGAAAAGTATTTATAATTAAAAGCTGCAAAAAAAAATTATACCCAATAAGGGTAGACTTAGTCTCATAAGTATAAACTCATCATAATTATAAACATCATATTTAAGTGAGAGCAAAAAAAGTCAATTTAATATTATACTGGAATTTTTTATAAAAAAAGTATTATGTAAGAACAAAGTCCTTATGCGACATCGATATGCCTGTAAAGAGTATCCCTCTGTTGCGGCAATCTGTTCATTTGTTTTATCAATATCTCAAACTCAGAAGGCGCCATATACTCACCACTTGTAGACCCGGCGCTTTTTGATATCTGTTCTTCCATCAATGTCCCGCCAAGGTCGTTCGCTCCGCATGTCAGGGCACTTTGTGCAAGTTCCCTGCCAAGTTTTACCCAGCTTGCCTGGATATTCCTGACAGATGGATAAAGAATTACCCTGGCAAGGGCGTGTAGTTTCAAATCTTCAATTCCCCGGGAAACTCTTTTGCCCATTCCAAGTATATTATTGGAAGGCATAAAAGGAAGCGGCACAAATTCAGTGAAACCGCCTGTTTTTTTCTGGATATCCCTTATCAACATTATATGTTCGATCCGTTCCTGCAATGTCTCAATATGCCCGTACATTATTGTTGCAGTTGTGGGTATCCCTGAATTATGGGCTGTCTTTATGACATCTATCCATTCATGCGCTGTAAGTTTATCAGGGCAGATTTTTTCCCTTACACGGTCAACGAGTATTTCGGCGGCCGTGCCGGGCATCGAACCAAGACCCGATCTTTTTAAATTTGAAATTGTTTCTTTATAACTCATATTGCTATTTTGCGAAGCATGATAAACTTCCATTGGAGAAAAAGCATGGATATGCATATCCGGGAATTCATTCTTAATATTCTCAAGTATGTTGCAGTAATTAAAAACATCCCAATCAGGAAGAAGTCCTCCCTGGATACATACTTCAGTAGCATTGATCTTTGCAGCTTCTTTTGTCTTTTCAAGAATTTCAGAAATCGGCATGACATACCCTTCTTCTTTCTTGAATGCGCAGAATTTGCATGTACCGATGCACATATTTGTAAAATTTATATTCCTGTTGATGACATAGGTAACTTTATCCCCCGCGGTTTTTTTCCGAAGTTTGTCAGCAAGTGAAAATAAAATATCCGGATTATTTAAAAGCGTAAATGCATCATCAATTGTGCAATTTCCTGCCTCGATGCGTTCTGTGCTGTCATCACAAATCTTTCGTAATTCCTGTTTGGTCTGCAATTTTTGAATATTACCACCAGAATTTGCAGTTTTAATGAGATACTTACTTATAAGTTTTCCGAAATCCTTCTGCATCAGAAAGACGGTGCAATAGATCCTTGATATCTTCACTGTACCATCCTTTTTTTACATATCCGGGATATATGGGCAGGCGTTCGCGAAGGGGAACATCCACCATTGCCTGTAATTCAAGATAATTCGGCCATGGCGCCCCGGGATTAATAAAATCGATGGTTTCCGGCGATATGCCCCCAAGATCGCCTGCGCCGCATTTCACCAGATCCCGGGGAGGAATAAGATTGGGCGGCACCTGTATGGTTATTTCCGATGGGAGCAGCTTACGTGCCATCTTTACCGTCCGTATCATCTCATCTAATCCCGGAGCAGCACATGCTGCCATTCTGGTTCCCTGTTTGGGGATAAAATTCTGGATTATGATTTCCTGGATATGCCCGAATTCTTCATGTAAGTCTTTTATTTTACTGATCGAGCGCATCCGTTCTTCCCATGTTTCACCTATCCCCACCAGTATCCCTGTCGTGAACGGGATTTTGAGTTCTCCTGCATATTCAATAGTCTTAATGCGAGGCCTGGGATTCTTTCCGGCGCAGCCCTCATGTCCTTTGATATCTGCAAGGGTCTCAAGCATCAGTCCCATGCTTGCATTATATGGTTTTAATTTTTCAAATTCCGACATTCCAAGTATGCCTGGATTGCTGTGAGGTAAAAGGCCAAGATTGATCGAAAGTTTGCACAGGTCAAGAAGATAATCGATTATATCCTCATAACCAAATTCCAAAAGCCATTCCCTGAACCCCGGAACTTCCCCGGGACGCTCCCCAAATGTGAAAAGCGCCTCAGAGCATCCCGCGCGCGCGCCTTTTAAAAGTATATCCTTAACTTCGTCGGGTGAGAGAAGTTTTGCTTCGGGATGATACATCTCGCGCCTGAACCCGCAATATCCGCATTTGTTCCTGCAGATATTAGTAAGAGGAATGAATACATTTCGCGAGAAAGTGACAAAAGGCAAAGACATAGACCTTAATTAGGTCATATTATACATAATCATATATGCTGACCTCTTTTAAAAAATATACATTGAACCCATTGAGTGAGTTCAATGCCTTTCGCGCCTAAGCCGTGCTTGTAGAACCAGATACAGGTCTCATCCACATATCTGATATGCTGGAAAACATATCCGTATATGCTCTGGCTGCTTTCTTTACAGGTTCCACCACAGGTTTTATCGGACTCATTACAGGTACATACGTAAAGAAATCATCAAAAGCCCTTTCATACATACTTACCCAGGAGTTATAGGTATTCAGGTTAACCTCCATAATCTTCGTAAAACTATCAGTTATCTCCTTTGAAGCGGATCTGACAGACTCGATATTGAATAGCCTGTCATAGGTATTCCTGTACGTATCGATCCACAGGTCATAAAATTCCTTGTATGCTTCCGGTCTGGCTTCTCCCCTGGATAGCTCTGCCATTTTTTCGGAAAACGATGGCATTGAATCAACCCATGGGCGGAATAAATGCTGGTAGGAATCATTCCAGAGTTTTGCTATCTGTGCAAAGTTCCTGAAATAGATATTTGGCATGCCTCCATAGTTCTCAAAGATAACTGCTGTACTTCCCTTAGTCGGCATTTCGATAAAATCCTGGAATATTTTTTCGTACGTTCTTGTCCACGTATTATAGAGTTCTCTATATTTCCCTGGATCAGGTGTGCCCTGGAGCAATTCCTGCGTCATCCTGGAATTCTCATCTAACAGGTCAATCCATGATTGGAAGAGATTTTTTGATTCCTCTGCGCTTTCCTTCAGTTTCTCAAGTGTTTCTTTATCAAACTGCTGCGTCATGCCCGGATAAAGTTTACCAAAGGTGTTCTGGTACGTCCTGATCCATTCATCATAGAATGACTTATAATTCTCAGGTGTAGCATTTATTGAGAGTTCAGCCGCCTTACTGTACAGCTCTACTGTGGATTCAATCCATGGCTTTTGCAGGTTAGTTGAGAAGTCCTCTACTATTCTTGAAACTGCGGCATAGCTACCTGACATTACCTGAGAGATATCTCTCTTTTCTTCACCTTCTTTTTTCACCTCTTTTGCCCGCCTCTCTTGCTCCGTTATGGAAATGATCTCTTCAATATTCTTTCCTTCTTTTAATAGCTCTTGTATCGGTTTATTATATAGGCTTTCAGTCTGTCTTTCCTGTTCATACCTTTCCTGCTCTTCTCTATAACGTCTCTCCTGGTCTTCCGGACTTGGTCTTTCTATTATTGTTCTTCTCTCTTCCCACCAAGAAGATGTAGATGTTGGGATATCCCTGCGAGCCTCTGTCTTGAAAACTTCTTTTCCTTCTTCGCTTTCTACCCCTATTGGTTCCTCAGATTCGCTCTCTACCCCTATTGGTTCCTCAGATTCGTATTTCTCTTCTTCGAATCTTTCCGGCTCTTGAGGTCCTTCTGTTATGTATCCTTCCCCCTTCTCTTGTTCTAATCTTTCCTGTTCTTCTCTGTAATGCTTTTCCTGATCTTCCAGTCTTGGTCTTTCAATTCTTCTTCGGGCCATACTATTCACACTCCCTTTAGTTACGTTATTGAGTTTAGTATTATATAGCAATATTAGATAAGGATTACGGTTATGTTATGCCAGGAAGCGCTGTTACGGAAGCGTTAGTTTAAAGTAACCCAAGAGATATTTAACGTCACTTCCCTTGTGCGGGGATAACCAAGCGGCCAAAGGTGCAGGACTTAAGATCCTGTCTCGCAGGAGTTCGTGGGTTCAAATCCCATTCCCCGCATAATGATTTTCTTAATGATTTTAATAGAATTGAAAAATTGAATCTTTGATATCATCAGGAACTTCTATGCTGTGTTCCTCAATCAATTTGCTCACAATCAAAACAGAGGTCTTCAAATAATATATCCTCGAAGACTTTTCCCGCTCTTGCTATCTGCAAATTGCTTTTTGCCCTTTTCAACCATACTTTAGCCTTGGCTACGTTTTTCATAAACCACCTTCCCATATTTTGAAATTTCTTTATATATCATGAAAGGATTATCTTTCAGTTCTTCGAAACGCTCCGGGGTTTCAACAATAATATCGATAGGTACTCCAACACCATAGAGAAACCTATAAATCTGCTGGGCAAGTTTTCTTCTATGCGAGACATCTTTTTTAATTACGCATATATCATAATCACTTTCTTTCTTATTATCGCCTCGCGCGCGTGAACCGAAAAGAATGATTTTATCAGGATTTATCGACCGGATTATAATTTCTATTGCTATATCAAGCGGGTTTGTCATTTTCATTTTCCTCAAATTGCTTCTTTAGATAATTAGGTATATTTTATGACCTGAATTCGTATGGCATTATAATGGTGATTTATATACATTATCTTTTTTATCCCTGATACCTTAATAAAAGATGGGTGAGCCCATCCACCCGCCGCCCCTGCATCCCTAACGGCGCGATGGATTGGGGTATTGGGCGAAGAATATACATCTCATACACATAACTATTTTAAATTTTAATATAATTTTATTAGAAGGATAATTAAATGGACAGGTTGATTGTGTGGGAGTGTTATGGAAAAAAGTTATTCAACCTGCCCTCAATATATTGTATGATTATAATTATACTTATATCTTGCGATTTAGTTCTTGTTAATGAGAAATGATACCTCTGTCAAGCATAGAACCTCCTGAGAAATTCTACAATTTTTTCAAAAATACTTTTTTCTGGTTCTTTTGTAATATTCTCCTGGTTATTTACTGCTACCCAACCACCACTGGATATTTGAATATTAAGATCCGGTGTTTCAGCAGATTTTGGCGTGGCAACCTCTATTGGTTGTGTTTCAGCAGGTATATAGTATACTCTCTCAATAGTATAGTCGGACCTGGTATTTTTTGGTGCTGCTGGAATACCAGCAACCGGAGAATTAGTGATTATTGGTACTACCCCAAAATAATCTGATAATGTACGTACATCAACATTTCTACTCTTTAGATAATTGCTGACCTTCTGAAAATCTGATGTCGTGAATTCTGTTTCTGCATTTGTAGCATTTGCAGACAGAGTATCTACTATCTTGTGGAATGCTAATATCAATAATCCATTGGATGCAATTGTATTATCGATCTGATTTATAATTGTAGTATCATTGTCCTGTCCACCTATAACCTCATAACTCTTAAGGCTAAATATATCCGGACTGCTCAAATTATAATGCATATTGTTTGTTGAAGCTTCAATTGTTCTTGCTGCAACATACCCGTTGGCTTTTAATGCTGCTATTACGTTAGAGTTATAGTCCCCATACGGGTACGCCAACAACATCGCACCTCCTGGATATCCATTTGCATTCAACCAGTCCTTACTTGCAGCCAATTCATAATTTAATGTTGTATTATTCGCTGTTGTGAGAGCTATATGCGAGTATGTATGGCTTGATATATCCCAGCCTGCCGCATATAATGTGTTTAATTGGGACCGCTGAGTAAAGTCTGACCATCCTCCTAATATTGGATCAATAATGACAAAGTCTACACCCTTTTGATTGTTAGCTTGCATTATTGGATATGCCTTATTATAAACAGACAACCATCCATCATCAAATGTAATTATCACTGTTGGTCTTTCTGCTGCTCCCACCATAGTTAAAAACATTAAACAAATCGTAATTCCGATTAATATTTTTGTTTTACTCATAAATCCGCCTATATTATTTTTATTTTAATATTTTAATGTTCGCCGTCAATTCCAGAATCCCAGGCAATCCGGGATTGAGTAATTATTTCTGTCCATGGGCCATCTGGCACATTCCTGGATTCGATAAATTGCCAATTTATCTTGTCTATATCTTCCAATCCTAAATAATCTCGGACCGCAGGTGAAACGTCTAATCCGGCGTTATCATTAATATCATTTTTTGGTTTACTATTGCCAAAAACATAGTCAATATCATCTATTTCAAATGGACCTACATCCTCCCATTGTGCATAAACAGTTTTATCGCCTTTAGTTATCTTTATCCATTTATTTTTGCAAATTGGTTCGCAAAACGACTCTTTCGATTTGTTGCTGCCATTTATATCAAAATCATTATAAGGTAGCGCAAAATAAAACGGGTTTTCCTTCGGAATAAAATTTCCTGGATAGAAACCTTTTCTATCATAAGGATCGTCTATTCCACCAAAATGATCCTTCCAGTTACTATCCCATGCACTCTGACTGTTCTGGATATAATTATTTTCATCAGTTGCATTTTCTCCGATCCAAAAAATTGTTACAGTAATATCCCTGTGCAAGGGATACTGATTGCTGCTCTTGTCCACACATCCGCTTAGAACCACTAAAAGAAAAATGAATAGACAGACAGGTCGCATTTTTACTCCTCTTTTCGAGCAATATCGCTAGTGATGTTTAATAAATGCTTGTGTTGTAAAGATATCGTTTCGGGTTATCCGGACGCATGTTCAATCATTTCAGCAACTTCATAAAAACCCATCCTCCCACTCCCGGCGTCAATTATCGTATCTAACCCACCGATGCGCTCATTGACCTGCACCTTTGCATCCCTGGCTGCACACTGAATTGGGAGATTGGGTGGTACTGCGCACTCCGAACCCTTAACAATTTTATTTCATTTTCTTTCTATAATAGTTATTATGCTCATTTTATATGATGGAAATGTATTTATTACATGATAATTATAATCATTATATACGGGCATTTTTGCCATTCCTATCAATACATCTCGCCTGCTCTATCCAATCAATAAATCCTCTGGAATTAATAATAGCTGAACATCAGTCCGAAAGAAAAGAAGATAATTATGACCCAAACAAAGAAAAGCATAATACGAGAGAAATCTGAGCGGACGGCTAATGAACCGGAACACAAAGATGACATATCGAATATTGTAACAACAATAATAAAAGAACCAGTAATAGGTTTCATAGTTTCGGCAGCTGAAAGAGATGACGGCTCTAAATTTCTGTGGGTCACCCCGATATCATTGAACTGGGAAGGTTTGCTCAATGATGAAGACCTGGATGCTCTTGTTTCTAAGGCATCGGTGCTTGGTGTTTTACCTGCACCAGTCGAATCATATAAAGTATTTGGGTCAGATGCCCAGAATGATGAACTAAAAGCGCTTGGGTTTGAATTCAAAGGATGTTATCATCCTGAGTGGATAAAGGAATTCAAAAATAAGTTAAACCCGGATTGAAAATAAGAGTTTATGACCGTTTCCCATTGTCTCAGATTACTACCATAGGTACGAAAAAAGCGAATGTAGAGTTAGAACAAAGTTCTCCACAGCAGAACTGTTTGGTATATTCATCAAAATCAAACCCAAAGAAACCAGCACAATAATCCTTAATAACGCAATTACTTTGAAATTATGCTGGAAGGAGGGCTTTCTTGTTTTATGCTTGAAGATCATCACAATTTATCGATGCCATAAATCAGGAAGGGCAAGATCTGGAGTGCTTAATTAGGGAGTGTAATCTTTTTTGCTGAAACTATCCTTATGAATATCCCTTCATATTT
>NZ_NTMG01000004.1 GCF_002487355.1 Candidatus Methanoperedens sp. BLZ2
TGTTCTCATAAATTAGAGTGAGGGGTTTATAATTATGATTTATTGGATGGGCTCCCTCTTTCCGTAAGAGTTTTATATTCTCTAATCACATTTAAGAAATGCCCAAAAAATAATTCGGTAAAATGTTTAAAAAAGTATATGAAATGTCGAAAGAACGGCTGTTTTTCATTGATAACCTGAGAATTTTACTTATAATCCTGGTGATTATTTTTAATCTGGCATTATTATATGGATCTCCAATAGGCAACCGACCGTATCATGAAAGCCAACCGCCTGGGATAATTGAAAGTATTATCGAAAGTACCTTATATTTATCATTTCTTGCCGTAACTGAGTCCTTTTTTATGGGCTTCTTTTTCATGATCTCAGGCTATTTTACTCCCGGATCTTATGACCGAAAAGGAGCGTTGCTTTTTTTTAAAGATAGGCTGCTCAGATTGGGCATACCCCTGCTATTTTACGTAATTTTTATTCATCCAATTATGGGATACGCAATATCATTATCAACGAAACAATTTTCCGGATCTTTTTTGGATTTTCTCGCTTTGTATATAGGGAATTACAGAGTACTTGGCAGCGGACCTTTATGGTTCCTCGAAGCACTGCTGATCTTTGAAGGTTTTTTATGCCATGCGATTTATTATATAATACGTCGCAGCTTAATTATTTTAAAATACCAAATTTATTCCGGGCATGTGCGAAATGTAGGGCATACGCACCGTGACATTGCATTTTGACTTCCGGGCAGATTCCCAGACCTTACCACAAACTTTATAATTTAATAATTGGTTAATTAATTAAGAGGCTTGACATTTCAAGAAACATTCTAAAATGGAGACGTAATGAAAATTCGATATATACTGACCGATTATGTGAATCAGCAATTGGCGCAGGCTGTCTATGATAAACTTGAAGATGGTACATTTAGCGGACGGATTCCATCATGCAAAGGTGTAGTAGCTTTTGGCTCAACATTGCGTGAATGTGAAGAAGAGTTGCACTCCACTCTTGAAGATTGGATCCTGGTGGGCCTGAAATTGAATCATCCTTTGCCAGTGATCGCAAAAATTAATCTGAATACTACTCCGACTTATGAGCCAGTGGAAGCCGTGTAAGCGGCGTGATTTCATCAGACGGTTGAAAAAACTTGGCTTTGAGGGGCCGTATTCTGGTACCCGTCATCACTTTATGGTATACGAGCAGCATCGTATGGCGATTCCTTCCAATACTGAATACTCAGTGCCTCAAGTCCGGTTTATGATAAGAGAGATAGAGGAAATTATAGGTCGTGTGATAACAGCGGGCGAGTGGCATGAATTGTAACCGTGCAACAGCGCAACATCACGCAATCCAAAACCTATATCCCTCCCGACCACCCAATATTAATCAAGGTGAGTGTAATGCCAACAATTGTTCATTTTGACCTGCCAGCGGATGATCCTGAACGCGCCAAAAAATTCTACGAAAATCTGTTTGATTGGAAATTCGATAAAGTACCGATGCCGACGCCGTATTATCTCATAGAGACCTCAGACCTGGAAGGAAATCCCGGAGTCAGGGGCGGGATGGGAAAAAGAGGGCTGCCCGGACAGCAGGTCTCGAATTATATCGATGTCCCTTCAGTAGATGATTACCTGGCAAAGGTAAAAAATCTGGGTGGCAATGTCATCATGCAAAAAACAGCCGTTTCGGGCTGGGGATATCTTGCGATATGCGTTGATACCGAGAACAATACATTCGGGCTGTGGGAAGAAGACAGTAATGCGAAGTAATTTTTCCGCAATTTAGCGGGGAGGAAATATATGGCTGAAAACAAAACAAGAAGAAACGTCGCAAAGCATACTGAGGAGCTCGTCATCACGCGCATATTTGACGCGCCGCGCGAGCTCGTGTGGAAGGCGTGGAAAGATCCTGAACTCATGAAGCGCTGGTGGGGGCCGAAAAACTTCACGGCGCCCGTTATCAAGATCGATTTCCGCATTGGGGGCAAATACCTGTATTGCATGCGATCGCCGGAGGGACAAGATTTTTGGAGCACTGGTGTTTATCGCGAAATAGTTGAACCGGAGCGTATCGTCTGCACCGATTCCTTTGCAGATGAGAAAGGCACCAAGGTTTCGCCTTCGCACTACGGAATAAGTGGCGATTGGCCGACAGAATTTCTGGTGACTGTGACGTTCGAAGAACATGAAGGCAAAACAAAGATGACTTTGAGGCATGCCGGTATTCCGCCGGGGCAGATGAGCGATATGGCAGAAGCCGGCTGGAACGAATCCTTCGACAAGCTTGCCGAAAGTCTAAAATAGGTAAATTGAAATATAAATAACCAATTGTAACTGACAGAAAATAAATAGACAAAAATTACAGCAACACCAGGCATATAACAGATCTTAATTACAAGGGAATTTGACGCGCCACGAGAATGAAAACTGAAATACCAGGATTAAAAAAACAGGTCATTTTAAGATTCATAATGGCGCCCGTTTTTATTGGCTTGATATTGTTCTTACCTGCGGGTACATTGTATTACTGGCAGGCGTGGATCTATTGCGGAGTTCTTTTTATTCCAATGTTCTTTGTGGTATCATATTTCTTAAAGAAAGACCCTGAACTCCTGGAGCGGCGAATGAGAATGAAGGAAAAGGAAGAAAAACAAAAAACAATAGTAAAATTTGCAGCTATCATTTTCCTCATCGGCTTCATAATACCCGGCCTTGACTATCGCTATCACTGGTCTAAAGTACCTGTTTATCTCGTTATTACTGCAAATGCTATCGTTTTTTCAGGTTATATATTCGTTTTCCGCGTTCTTCGGGAAAATAGTTACGCTTCCCATATCATTGAAGTTGAAAAAGGGCAGAAAGTTATTACGACAGGCCCTTATGCATTGGTTCGCCACCCTATGTATCTGGGAGTATTGCTGATGTATTTATTTACTCCGCTTGCTCTTGGTTCATATTGGGCAGTGCCCTTCTTCCTGCCACTGATTCCATTGATCATATTAAGGATATTAAATGAAGAGGAAGTGTTGTTAAGGGAACTGCCGGGTTACAGGGAATATTGCCAGAAAATGAAATACCGTTTAATTCCATTGATCTGGTAAATTTTTTCATTCAAGTTCCGGGTAGTCTATGTATCCTTTTTCCTCGCCCGCGTAAAAGGTCGAAACATCCGCGGAATTAAGTGCTGCATTTTTCCTGAAACGCAAAGGCAGGTCAGGATTAGCCAGGAACAAAACTCCAAATGAGATAAGGTCAGCCTCGCCTTTTTCAATCGCTTCATTCGCGCTATGGGCATCATAGCCTCCATTTAAAATGAGCGTTCCATGGAATATCTTACGAATGACCGGAGCCAATCGCGCTTGAGGTGCTATTACCCCCAATCTTCCTCCAATGGGCTCTATCATGTGAAGATATCCGAGCTTGATCTTATTCAATTCTTTTGCAAAATTTGAAAATGTCTGGCCAGGATCCGTATCAGACATTGAATGGGATGAAAAATGTGGTGAGATCCTGTAACCTACCCTTTCCGCACCCCATACACTCACGACAGCTTCTGTAACTTCAAGAGGAAGACGAATCCGGTTCTGTAAACTTCCACCATATTTGTCTTTTCGGCGGTTTGAGCCATCTCTCAGGAACTGATCCAGCAGATATCCGTTTGCGCCATGGATCTCAACTCCATCAAAGCCTGCCAATTTTGCATTCTGTGCGCCTTTCCTGAATTGCTCTATAATATCAGGTATCTCGTCTGTTTCGAGAACTCTTGGGATCACGAATTTCTTTTTGCCAGGAGGCGTATGAATCTCGCCCTCTACCGGAAGTGCAGAAGGCGCAACAGGCAGTTCGCCCCCGAGGAGGTCAGGATGCGATACTCGTCCTACATGCCAGAGTTGAAGAAAAATTATTCCCCCGGCTTTATGAACTGCGTCAGTCACTTTCTTCCAGCCTGCAACCTGAGAAGATGAATGTATTCCAGGGGTACGGACGTAACCCACCCCCTTAGGGCTCACCTGTGAGCCTTCCGTAATTATTAAACCTGCCGAAGCTCTTTGTGTATAATAGGTAACTGCTAATGGATTAGGAATATTTCCCTCAATTGCACGACAACGAGTCATAGGCGCCATAACCATGCGGTTTGATAATTCAAGTTCGCCAAATTTGTATTTAGTTAATAGATCCATATCTACTCCTGTTCCCTTTAGTTTAATTTATTTCAATAGTATTTATCATTATACGTGTTAAAACTTCACCTTGATAATGCCAAACATTAAATATATGATAATGGATTGAAATAATTATGGTAAAAGGTATTGAACAGAAACAAAATGATGAAGTCGAACAAATAGAGATAAAAATCATCAGGTTATCAAGAATTGGTTCAAATGATCAGGTCGTACTCTTAGGGGAAAACAATAAGGAGGTCATAGCACCTGTGCAGATTATTAAAAGTCTGGTGGATAGAAGAGAATTTCGCCCCTGGGAACTTAATAACTTCCTTGAAGGTAAAATAAATTCAGTAGTTCCAATCCAACCTTTCATTGCTTATCCTGTAATAAATAAAACTACCGGTTTATGCTATTTAATAACATTTGAAAAAATAATCCCGACAACACCTGAATTCATTGATGCACAGATGTATGGAAGACCTTATTCGATACCTTCCGTGATCAAGTTCGGTTTGGGAACATATAGGATAAAGACAAAAAACAACCTGCCTGTAACTGTTAATCTTGGTAATTTCAGCAACAACAGCTCAATAAGGTTTGAGGGTCTGAATATTAATCGAAAATTCGGTCATACGGCAAAGCCTGTCCATAGCCTCATAAAAATCCTTCGGGATATCGCGGAACTCGATGCTCAAAATGATTTTAAGACACCTGAGGAACTTTTGAAGGCTTTGAATAAAAGACTTTAATTATGCCCATTTAACTGGTAATTATAATGCAGAAAAGGTGGCAAGAGGAGCTTTGCCACCTTTGCTGGTACACAACCTATCCTTGATTTAACAATATTCAATATGTATTCTTGAGAATATATAGATTTTTAAAAATTTAATGCTCAGTATAATTGTCATCATTATGTACGTGTATATGATTAAGATAAAAGGACGAATGGGTCCGTAGAGTGTTCTACTTAAATTTAAATTCCCATAAACCCTCACCTTTGTTCTCTTTTTTCATCAGGTGCTCCATCTCATGGGCAATGTCATACGCCGTAGAACCGTCAAACACAAGTTCTTTTTGTGCGAGTTCTTCCACTTTTATCTCTTTTTTAAGAGGATGAACAGTCGCTTTTATGATACGATCACTTCCAACCCTCACCTTATATGGACGCACTACAAGCATTCTTGCAATTTCATTCCCGCATTTTTCAAGCCTGTGGACAGTCCCCTCTTCCTCATTAAGAACTGGATTTATGAACAGATAAATCTCCTCAAGGGAATATCCTAATTTCTTTTCGTCATCGTAAACGGTAGTCTTGTCCATCACTGCTATCGTCTTTATATCTTCTACCGAATAACTCCAGTCACCGCCATCTCTTAATGAGAGCAAAAGCGGGATAAATGCGTCGGCAGGTATGTCAAAACTTGAAATCAGTTTTTTCTCTGCGCTTGTGAAGTCCATTGCCTTCTTCAGGTGTTCTATGTCCATACTCTGATATATTGTTTGTCTGGTTAAACCTAAATATATATGGGGAAAAACCCACAAAAACTTCTTTTATGCTGGAAACATTATTGATATGTCAGGCCAAATTCTGATATATGGGGGAAATGATGACTATTAACCTGGATAATATCCAGATAACCAGAAATAAATTTTTCAACGAATTAGAGGGTATTTTTCCTCCTGCTGCTGTGGGAAAAACACCCTTTGAAGTAGTAGATGAGCATAGCAGGTTTAATTTTAAGCTTCTTCGATATGTAAAAGAAAAGGATAGCAAGAGAATTGTACTTATTGTTCCGCATATAATAAACAGACCTTATATCCTTGATCTTCATAGCGATGTCAGCGTCATAAGAAAGTTCTGTGAATATGGCTTTTCAGTTTATATGTTTGATTGGGGCTATCCTACAATGGAACAAAGAAAAATATCTTTCTCTGATTATGTACGTTACCTGGATGCTGCAGTGGATTCCATAAGCAAGGAAAAGGGGATCAAGAGAGTTTTGGTTCTTGGATATTGCACCGGAGGCATAATTTCGCTCATGTATGCCTCTTTACATCCCGAAAAGGTGGAAAAGCTTATCCTGCTGGCAACCCCGGTGGATTTTTCCAGGTGGTATGATCCGAGGATATTATGGGGAAAGGTATTTAACGTTCGCAGCGTTGTGTCCCTCTACGGCAATGTGCCAGGTGAATTAATTCTCCTTTTTGGCCGTAGCTTGTTTATGTATCATCTTCCATTTTTCTCAATGAGCACAGAATTTAATAAAGAGTTTTTGACTTATGAGTCATGGCGGGATGCTTTAAGGATGAATAGGTGGTTAATTGATACGCCATTGATACCGGGCTCTATGTATATTCAATTCATTGAGGATTGCTACCAGAGAAATTTGCTAATCAATAATAAGATGAGAATCGATTCCCAAATCGTCGACCTGAGAAAAATTCATTGCCCTCTACTTAACATACTGGCTAAATATGACCATATTGTTCCTTTATCATCAGGCAAAGCGCTAAAAGATGTTTATTCAGGGAAGAGTTATGAAGAAATCGTCTTTCCTTCATCTCACATTGGTCTTTCGGTGAGCAAGGAAGCACATTTGAACCTGTGGCCAAAAGTTTGCGAATGGGCAGTGCGGACCGGGTAAATGGAGGTTAAAAATTAGACAAAGGCTATATATTCTCGAAGAACTTATTTAATAATAGGACTTGTATCATAGTTTAAAATCAAAAACGATAGACAACATGTGAAGTGGTGATTGGGAAATGGTATCTGATAAATTTCATGGACATACCATACTTTATCGAGGTGAATCTCGATGAAGTTATGGATGACCCTGTACGCGATGATCTGGATTGCGTTAATCGAGTTTCTTCTCGTGATGATCTCCGGGGGCTCTCTGGTTCTGCTATATCTGCACATCGTGCTGGGCATTGCCATCATAGGGCTTGCTTTTTACAACTTCTCAGGTATTCGCAAATCCAGGGTCATGGGCAGGGTGAAGCGCATCGCGCAGGTAAGTCTCAATCTTTCAGTGTGGGCGGGTATATTCGGAGCTGTGCTCTTCTTTGATATTGGCAAGGCTCTGGTCATCCCGGTAATCAATACCTCAATTTATGGTCTCATCCTTTTCTTCCATATCATATGCGCCTTTGCGATCATTACTCAGGCCGCTGCAATAGCGATCGCGTATGATATGTGGGAGGACAAAGAGTTTGTAAAGGAGACGGATCCAGGAATCGTGCCGCCTAATCCCATGCAGCAGAAAGGTTAAAGAAATTATAAATGCTCCGATGGGGAGCATATAGAAATAGTTTATACTCCTATACCTCCTATTGA
>NZ_NTMG01000013.1 GCF_002487355.1 Candidatus Methanoperedens sp. BLZ2
TCCTGAGAAACCTCTGGTCCTAAATTCAGTCGTGAAGGTCTGCCAGTTCGTTCCAAGGTCTGGTGTAAAATCCAGACCATAATAAGTATATGGCGAATCATGCTGGACCAAATTCACTTTCAGGTCATGCCCTGTTGTTGAATATGCTTTAAAACTCAACCGGTAGAGGGTATTTGCTTCCAATGTTATGTCTGTCTGATACAACTGTATGTTCGTACTGCTGCTGCTCAAAGCAAGCTTTGCAGCATTGTTCCCCTCATATCCTGAAGAGGACATACTGAATGTCCCGGAGCCACCTGTGTAGAATAACCAGGATGTGCTTCCCGATTCAAACCCTTGATTGATGAGTAAATTGGCTGGATTTAAATCCGTGGTGAACTGCCAGTTATACGGTGACACCATATTAGTGCCGGATAAATCCTTTGCATCATTTCCAATTATTACATTGTAAACTGTATTGTATGAAAGGTTCAAAGGGGTGTAGGTCATATTGTTTCCAGACCAGCTGAAATCACCTGTTGTTTCCGGGATAGTGGAGAATGATGATTGCACCGATGACTTGTCCATCGCCTTACTGAATTCGACTGTTATCTGCTCTTCTACAGAAACGTTCGTTCCTGTTGGCGAATTTTCGATCACTTCCGGAGGTATGACTTTCTCCAGTCGGATATCATCTATATAATAAATGTCTCCTGCTTCTGCAAAATCTCCAATGAAGAACATCAGACGTGCATCATTCACTGTACTTGCAAAATCGCTTGTGGTAAATTCAGTCGTGAAGGTCTGCCAGCTCGTTCCCATGTCAGGTATAAAATCCAGACCGTAAGGATCATATGGAGAATCATGCTGAATCAAACGAACTTTCATTCCATGTCCGGTTGTGGAATAAGCCGAAAAACTCAAACGATATTGTGTGTTTGGTTCCAATTTTATATCCGTTTGATATAACTGGATGTTCGATCCACTGCTCTTTAAATAGAGCTTCGCAGCATTGTTTCCCTTATAGCCCGGAGATGTAATACTGAATGTCCCCAGGCCATTCGTGTAGAATGTCCATGAGGCGTCTCCTGATTCAAAGCCCGCATTGTTGATATTTGCAAGTGTTAAAGTTGTATCTGGTGAGCTAATGGTATATGTTGCTGTGACTATAGCACTTGGTGTTGATTCCGCTTTCCATGCCCTGGCTTTCAAAGTTTTAGTTGAGGAAATAATGATCGGGCCTGAGTATGTTGGAGAGTATTCGGTTGGTGTAGTGCCATCAACAGTATAGTGTATTGTTGCACCAATAGTACTTGTTGAGATTGAAATACTCTGTGGGCTTGAATAAGTGCCTGAAGTAGATGAGAGTGTTGGGGTTGCGACCGTTGGAACGATAACTGGTGTGGGAGTAGCTGTTGGAGAGGGAGTAGCTGTTGGAGAGATTACCGGGGCTGTTGATGTTCCACAGGAAGACGTGGGAATGCCTCGTAAAGTATTCATAATATTCTGTCCGTTTAGAGTTCCCGCTAAATAGACCCAGGAGAAAATACCCACAGCGTCTGCACCGTAGCTACACGCACTTGCAGCCCTATCGAAAAATACAGGGTTTGGCAAGTTTCCTGAAGGAGAATGATAATACGGATATATTGTTGCGATTATGGGAATTTCAGGAATAGCTTTTGAAGCATCCTGAACTTTTTTCCCGAAATTATCCATAGTATTACCGCCAATTTGAAGTGAATACCAATCAATTAGATTATTTTTAGCCAGATATTGTGGGTCAAGTCCCGCGATAGTTGCTGAGCTATACCAAATAATCCAGCTGTTTGCAGATAATTGAAAATTAGGGTTAGCCTTGTTGGCATTTATAGAGTTTCTTAATCTTGTGAAAAATGTATTCCATGAATCTCTTTGTATATCTGTAATGTCTTTTTGTACCTGTAACTGAGTTCTTCCTCCAGGATATAGTGGGTCATAACCATATTTAGTTTTTACCTTTTCACGCACTGCTGTTGAATATGAATAATGCAAAAGAACGGGTTCTTCAATATGAAGCCCATCCAGCGTTGGATAATTTTTCGCTACCCATGTATACAAACCTATTTCGTAATCTTGAAGTCCTTTGAATGATATATCCAGACGGTAATATGAATTTGATTTAATTTTACTTCCGGATTGAGTAACTATATTATATGGATAATTAGCAGATGGACCAAAAAGTTTGTATTCTGCCCTGAATGAACCACTAACAATGCTAACTGCAGACCATGCATGAACCTGTATATTATTTGCATGAGCTTTCTTAATAAAATATTCAAGCATGGGTAACCCATTATATGTTGGTTTCGCTCGAACGTCCCAGCTTAATTTATTTACCGGGTCGCGGGTTGCTTCAAAATATTCACTACCTACCTGTATCGCAATAGCATCAGCCTTGATGGCAACTGCATCTGAGATAATTTTGTCTATTTTTGTTGTACTGTCAAATGCACCTCCCCATTCATTCACATAAAGCAAACGGTTGAAAGGCTGTTCTCCTGATGCACCTGCTATATCCATTCCCCCAAACGCTAATATTAATAATAATATAATGCTGAGACTAGATTTATTGTTTATTGGAAAATTTCTTAAAACTTTTTTAATCACTTCTTCAGAATTTTGCCGCATAATTGTATGACTCATGTATTCTAATCACCTTTTTACATTGTAAGAACTTATAATCAGAGATTTCAATTTTATTTAAACATATTGACAGTTTTTCTAAGTTTTTTAAGTTTTAAAGAATTACCGTGGTTTATTTCAAGGATTAAAGAGTGAATATTGGATATTTATTCAATTATATGGAATTCTAATGCTTTAAATATGTTTTAAGAAAAAAAGAATCCACAAATTCTATAATTAAGTAGTATATTACAAAAGTGGGGTTTATAATAAAAGCAGTTGAACTATCATATCTATCATATCAAAATAAATTTCTAAGATTCCATATACTGATATTTCCATTATCAAATACCTTGTCAACCTCCTCGATTCTTGATCCCAAAAATACAGAAATAGCTCTCTCGTTCTTGATGTAATAATTAACATTAAAATTTTGAGCAAGATTGCCCCATCTGCCATCTAAACCCTCTGAATATAATTTATACCAGATCCATGTGGTCATTCCGGTTTGGTTTTCCAAATTGTAAGGGCCATCTAAATAGAAAAGACTTGAAAATGGAGATCGCATTGACACATTGAAATCTCCCAGAGTACCCTGGATAGGATATACAACAGGGCCTTCACTGAACATATTTACTCCCGAATAAGCAAGCACTCTGCGGTTAAGTACCCCATCGTCAGTATATACCAATTTGTTCGTAAAGGATTTGGTCCATTGAGCAGCATTAATAGTACTTTCTTCTGCCCAATATGCATTTGATTTGCTTTGACCTTCAATATTAGACCTGCCAAATTGATAATACTCTGAAACTCCCATAGAAATTATTATAAAGATTAACATAATATAATATGCAGTTTTCCTGTTTTGGGATATCCTTATCAAGTTCACAACGCCGTAGCTTGCCAGCAATGCTTCTAAAGGTAACATGAAATATTTGGCATACATCACGATACCAAAAAGAGGCGTAAAAAATAATAAAACCAATATGATAAAACTTTCCTCAAAGGTTCTGTTTTTTTTAAACAGAATAGAAATGAAACCCCCTATTGTGAAAAAACCCATTATCCCGACATATCTGGAATAATTGAGAATTAATTTATCCAGAGTAGTTTCCTGAATGGAAAGCTCCATAAATAAAAATAGGAATAATGCTAATAGTACTATAGACCCGAAAAAAACTGATGATTTGAATTGAATATTGCGGATTAATATAGCAAAGAAAAAACTTAATACAATAGGAATTACGAGTAAAAAGAGATTGTGTGTCGCAAAAAGTAATATAAATAATATAATAGTAAAGAAAACATATTTTAATTTAGAAAAGCGATATTTGATCAGAAAATAAATAAATAATGGTAACATCACCAGGAAAAATCCCCTTCCTGAGGCACTCCATGTTGTCAGATACAATATTCCCGGTGATGTTGAATATATAAGTGCTGTAATAAATTTGAAGATTTTATCATTATTTATTACTCCTGCCATTAAATATGATGTAAATAAACTAAAAATCCCTAATGATACCAGAGAAACCCACATTGCCTGTTCCATTGCCAGAGATATTAATTGTGATACTCCGGATAAAAAAAAGGGCAGGGCACTTGCCTGAGAAAAAGGATATAAACCAACTATTGAAAGTGGATGGATCCACCACTTTGCATGACCGGACACAGATATGGAATCTGAAATAAAGTGGATCAGGAATGAGTCATTTCCGATTTCATGGGGCGTTACGGGGAATCTCAAAATAACATTGATAAGAATCAGGCAAATCCATAGGAAAATCCAGGTACGTTTTGAAAAGTTGTAATCCATAAAATCATGTCCTTCTGAACTTATTAAAATAATATTGCCAGATCTCCCGGGGTTTTTGATAATAATAATATTCCCTGACTTCAGGATCATTTGTTTTTTCTTTTTGATGTATGTAACTGCTAATATATCCAAATAAATATGCAAATCCTAAATAATGCGGTCTCTTGAAACAATACTTTAATCCTTTTGCAGCAACAATACATGGATTCATATCCAGGTAATATTCAGAGGTGCCTTTTAAATAATAACCTTTTTTCAATCCTTCTGCACTACCTGTTTCTCTTGAATGGATCATTTTTATATCATTAAATCTTTTAATTTTCCATTCTTTCAACATTGCTTTCACCCTCATAACGCTTTCCCATGCGTAAGAAATCGGAACTCCGCCAATTTCCTCAATACATGCTCTTGTGCACATCATTTCACCCCCTGAAATTGTATCGTCTCGACTTTGAGCATCCTGCAAATTACCAGAGGCATCGATATATTGAATATTTCCACTTGCAATTCCCAACCCCTCATCATTTTCAAATACGGTGAGGAGTTTTTTAAAAAAATCGTTGTCTTGCGTATACATATCAGAATCAAGAAACATAATACAATCATATGTCATAGTATGTTCTTTACAAAAACTTTGTGCAAAATCAAAACCTCTTTTTATAACTTCAGAGATATGAATCGTCAAATCCCTGTATCCTTCATTTAAATAAATGCTTTCAACCCAGCTATGATTTTTCTTTGTATCTTGTATTATCTCGGATGTTCTATCAGTGCTTCCATCATCTACAATGACCCATAATGATGGTTTGATTGATTGGGATAATATTGATCCGATTAAGTCCTTTAAACTTTTTTCTTCATTCTTAACCGGTGTAATAATTATGTAATTCATAACCTCTCATATTATTTTTTCAACTTTGAGAAACTATCCGGGAAATTTTCAACAAATTCGATCATAAATTTTGAAACATCAATTTTATCTTTTAACATGTTTTCCCTTTTTTTCGCCCAGATACCTTTTATGTCTTCCTGCTCTAATAATTCAATTGCCGTTCCAAGAATATTATCATATGACCTTTCAACTTCTGAAAAACTGAAGATCAAACCATATTTTTTTTCTTCTTCATCAATATATCCGGTACGCAGGTTATTAATGTAGATCGCCGGCGTGCCAAGTACAGCAGCCTCACTGGCCATTGTACCGCCTTCTCCGATATACAGCGTCGCATAGCTAAGCAGGTCATGCATCATTTCCGGTTCCACTGTGATACGATAAGCTTCAAAATCTTCTGGAAGTGCTGTTTCCGATGAAATAAATACTTTACCGTATTTTTCCAGTTCTTTTATTAATTTTAGTTTCATTTCAAAACTTAATCTTTTTTGCCCAACATCATGGATAGCATTCCACGAAACAAAACGTAATATGAAAAAAACATCACCCTTGCTTAGATTCATTTTAGATAATACTGATGGGTCCGGTCGAAAATGATCTGGATGAAGATATGCCAGCTCAAAATATCCATTAAATCGAACTTGTTTCTTGCCAAAGTCTGTTCCAAAGCAATCCGATGTGACTATTGCTGAAGTAAATGGTAATACTATTTTATGTAAATTTTCAACGTGTTCGGTATCTTCAAAAACGATAAAAGGTTTCTTCAATAAAGCACTGACATGAGCAAAGTGGGGCAAAGCCTGTCCTATAAAAATATCCGGCCGAAATTCCAGGGCTATTCTAAGTGTATAATATTCCCACATTGTCAAATTTAATATTTTCTTAAATAATGTTGGTTGATTTTTTCCAATAAGATCATATTTAATATTAAATTTCTCAAGAAGGTATCCTGTAATTTCTTTTTCAACCAGGACTACCCTGACTTCGTGATCCCTCGCACTCATCGCCTTTATGAAGTATTTAAACATATATACTTGCTTCGGATGTGAGATCCCGATTAAAATTCTCATAGAGTTACCTCTTTGATGAATTGAACAGGTTTTCCACTAAGTATTTTTTAATTTCTTCATTAACAATTTCAAAGGGTTTGGATGTATTGAATATAGGATAACCGTTTTCTTTAGCAATTTCCAGGTATTCTTTTCTTTCACAAGAAAGCTGGTCTGAATTATATAATATATGATTACCCCTGTAATCTATCGTTTCCATTGATTTTTCCAGAGGCGCGTCAAGCAATAAGCCAATATCGGTTCTAATGTTTTTCCAGATAGGACGCAACCATTCCACATGATAATTCAAGGCTTTTGATTTTATGAGAGTCGCGCATACAAACCGATCAAAAATAATTATATTGTAGTCTCTATATTTCCATTTGCTATAATAGAACATCAAGATGTTATCAAGCAAAGCCACGGGAGGTTTAAGTAAAGCTGAAAATGAATATTTTGCGGGAGTATAAGGCTTCAAAGAATCACGATTTCTTCCACTATCCACATATTTCCCGACCCGTCTCTTCAGTATATCTGCAAACATCCATTTATGAAATGGAATAATTATGCATTTTAATTCCTTTTCCTTAAACCATGAACCTATTTTTTCCGCATGAGTAGATTTTCCAGTGCCATCTACTCCAAGAAACGCAATTGTGATTTTTTTTTCCATTTCATACCTTCTTTGATCTTTGCACTCATATCATAACAATAATTCATAATTCTTTCAAAATTAAATTAATATTACTACTCACTTCTTTAAATACAACATCATCATACTCGCCTGGAATTTCCATCTCATATACGGGTATGCCTTTTAAAAAACCAGCAAGTCTGTTTTTCATATTGATCCAGTGTGCAGCGATCTGACTTTCTGGAAAAATAAACGAATATGCCAGCATATATTCAAAAAACGGATTTGAAGATATACCCATAAGATTGGGCATATAAGCATGGTTCATTTCCATCATATTATTTGTGATTAATTTATCAACGGCTTTTTTCAGGTCATATTCATTTATAGTCATTGATTTTCTTGCAGATTTTTTAACGATAAAAAACAATGCCTTTAATTCAGACATCTCAGGGACATTTACTTTAAGCCGCCTCAAATTGTCGTAATTATTGATATTATGTTTTATCAAACCTATTTTATCCAGAAAATTACGTTTGTTTTCTGTTGGTAAATAACTGCATCTGTAATCAAATGAAACCAGGCCAACCGGATAACTCCAGATGCGCCCATCATTAAATATTACTCTTTCATCTCCAAAAAAATCAAACCCTGCTTTCCGGATAAAATCCATTGCTAAGGTTGTTTTGAATGCTCCTCCCATCCCTGCCAGCAGAAATGCCTTATTATCTTTTCCAAGGCCTGCAGAATGGATTAAGAAATATCCTTTATTTGATAATTTATAATCAATAACAGAACTCAGGAAAAGATTATGGGCACTTAAGATAGGCAGAAAACCCCTTACTCCGGGAACCTTAATATCGAAGTTTATTATCGTATCTCCTGATTCGAATCCGGATATCTCCACTTCCCATTTCGTTGTACCTTCTGAATCCTTACAGTAAAAATAATTGTTTTTTATATAATATTTACCATCAACAATATAACTTTCTTCATTCGACGGCTTAAACTTACCGATATTAAGGATAATATCCGGTTTATCTATATGATCGACTTGAAAAAATCTATGCTCAATATTAAAATAGTTAAATAAATTAAATTTTTTATCTAATAAAATTTGAAATTTTAATATGTTATGAATATTGTAATTTAATGTTTGTTTCATCGTTTTATCCTTGCCAGTATGATATATATTTATTTTTCCTTATATTATTTATGTCTGCTATTAAGGACGTCCTTCAATCCCTTATAAGCGAACATCATAGCAGGTAACGCATCATTAATTGAAAAAGCATCATAATAAAGATCTTTTTCATAGAATTTAAAAAATTCCTTAAAAGTTGTAAAGCGATGGCCTGAATTGTTAAGATGGCTGATAAGGGCACGGAAGTCATTTAATAAAAAACGGGTCTTAACACCGACCTTATAATTAAAAACCGGCTCAACATCTCCATATAAAGCCATTTCATAGAGGAGATATGGAAAATTAACACCTGCAGCAATTGCCTGGTATACCGATCCCCAGAAACGCGGATTGACCTCAATAAGGACTGGCTTGTTGGTGCGCTCATCGAGTTTAAATTCCACCATTGCAACCCCATGCCAGTTAACGTGATCCAGTATCTTCCTGGCAGCATTCTCCATCTCCTGGTTCCTGACACTCACCCGCAATGTGCTCGGTCCGCCTGTTATAGGATATTCCCTCAATCTCTTATGGGTGAATGAGGCTCTGATGTCTCCCTGGTTATAAAGCATTGACACACCATATCCGGATCCGGGTATATACTCCTGCACGATAGGATATTCTGAAGATTTGAGATTAAATTTTTGAATTGTTTGTTTATATTTTGAAACAAATTCAGAGGCCGAATATACATAGGATATACCGACACTGCTTGTTGCATTTCTTAATTTAATGACAACCGGATATTCCATTTCTTTTGAGAATTTTTCTATGTCTGTGGCATTATTTATCTCATACGTTCCCGGAATGCGTATATCCAGTTCTGATGCGAGCTTCATAACTTCATTTTTATTATGAAGTTGCATCATTTTTGGAAAATCCTCAAAAGGTACTTTTGTAAATGGCGTAAATTTTTCTTTATATTTTGAAATAAGATTTGTTTCCGTGCTATTAATCGGCATTAAAACATCGATTTTATTTCTTTTTATATGATTTTGAATGGAATTTACGAATTCAAGTTGCGTTCTTTCGGGAGAGGCACACAGGAAGTGATGTTTAGAATACCTGGAAAAAAATGCCGCAGATAAATATTCACAATCTGTTGTTGTAATTTCTACCCCTTTTTTGCCCAGGCTCTGTGTAACTACAAGACCTTTCACATTTGATGCATTTGTTATAAGTACGCTCATTATAGTTAAATCACCGCAATAAGATTTTATGCAAACCGGCATTAAATAAACCTGTTATTCCGGCTTTATTATATTTGCCAATTCCTGCACTTAACATACGAATATGAAAGGGAGATGCATTTCCCCATGCGTTTACTTTCCCATTAAGCAAATACTTCCTGAGGTCTTCGCTATTATTGAATATTTGTTCGCCAGTCAGGATCGTACGCACGCGCCCTATCTCAAAAGATGTATGAGCATCGCTTCCCGCAACTATTCTTTTTTCAAATTTTTTGGATAAAATGCTGGCTTTTTCGTTTAATTTCTTTGAAATTCGTGAATTCATTACTTCTACCATGTCAACATCCACTATCAAATCCGCTGGATTTGCGAACTTATTTTTATATGGATGCGGTAAAATTGATATTCCTCCCTGATCTTTTATAATATCAATTACGTCGATAAATCTTCTTGAAGTTATGTTTTCATTTAAAAACAATCCAATTACATCTCCTTTATCAGTCGATATTTCTGACCCCGCGATGACCATAAAATCATCTCCTGCAAGAGACTTCATCTTTACTGCACCAGCCATTGTATTATGATCAGTTATCGCTATCCCTGAAAGACCTCTTTTCCTGGATATTCTAATTATTTGTTCTAGCTGCAAAGTTGAATCATGTGAGTAGATAGAATGCACATGTAAATCGAGATTATACATCATGGGTATCCTATTTCATAGCACTGTGTCATACTAATTTTTATTTTTCCTATACCAGATGATTCCTGCTTTTCCGATATTTTTCAGGTTTTGTAATATCAATTCTCCAGTCCAGTCAATAAGATGGCCATGCCATCTGTCCGGGTGCGCCAGAAGACATATCCGGGGATATTGTTCTTCTTTTATCAAATTAATAATATCATCCGTTGTTGATATATTTCCAATCAATAAATTATTTTTTTGATGATCCTTGTCCTTGATAACATCTTTTACTCTGATATTTTTATCTGCCCAGGTACGACCAGTATCGGTAAGATAAATAACATCTTTATAATCAAGGGATAGGTATGGTTCACCAATGATTCCAAAATCCCTAAAATCATATTTATTCCAAATATTTGAATTCAACCATGGAGAAAATGGATTTCCATGCATACATACAGTCTTTATATTGATAAATTCCCGGAATGCATTCAGTTCTTGACTGAAGATCTTAATTGCTTCCTCCACATCACCTTTTGCTTTATCAAGTGTTTCATAGTGGTAACCGATCTCATGCCCCATAGCGGCTATTTCCTGGAAATATTCCGGTTTAAATACTCTTTCTGTCGTTCTACAGTAATAAGTGGAAACCAGATTTAATCTCTGTTCAATCATGGCCATTTTATGTGCATTGGAAATATTTCTGTCTACATCATGCCGGAGGAGGATGCAATTTTTTGGTGGATTTTCCTGATTAAAATATTGCTCAAAAGTAAATGTAGTGTATGAAGAATTTGAAATTGTTTCACACAACGTCTTATATTTTTCCAATGTAAAATCTATATTCAATTTTCTCATCTCTTATTTCATATATTAAACCAATATTTTAGAAATACCATTGCGCCTCCAACAAGAAGCAAAATATAAATAATGTTATCCGGTTATTATTCAGGCTACACTTTATGAAATGACTGGATAATAATGCTCTTTGGAATTTAATAGTTTCTAATTATTTCCTTTTCTTCATCATGAACAACAAAGCCATTATGGCTATAACTGGCATCACTATTGATGGAAATTCCGGAATCTCATCAACTTTTTTAATTGTTGTTTGTGTGTTAAAACCTGTGTTACTACTACCTTCATACCCATTAACACAAGGGGGAGCCTGTATTTCGAGCTCTTCCCCATTACTGGATACTAATTTAAAAGTAGAAATTCCATACGGAATAAAGATATCTATCCTTTTTATTTGTTCAGGCAACAAATTAATTGTAAAATTCAAAGGATAAATAGTAATGGATTCATTATCAAAAACGAAATTACTCAGCCTTACGTCAATAACACGTTCAATATCGCTTTTATTAGTACAGGTTAGTATCTCTCCGGAAAAATTTAATTTTATAGCTTCTGGTTGTGAATTTTCCTGGAATACTGCAGAGCTCAAATTAGCTAATTGGACATTTTCTGTATTTAATTTTTCAAAAACATTATTGTCCAAAATTGTATTAGCTCCATATTTTTCAGTTCCATATTTTTCATTTATAACTAATATGCCGATTAACATAAACAATGATATTAGCAATATTATTCTTTTTTTAATAACGGTCATAATTAGGTCTTACTCCCTTTATAATACTATCATAATTAATTCTTTAAGTTATTTTAACATATTTTAAATAACCTCACTGTTTCACCACTCTATATATCAAAAAGCTTTCGCTATATCAGCCGATCCTCTTATCATTTGTTCAATTCAGATGAGCCTAAAGAAATTTCTGGATAATACCGTCCGGAAGTTTATAATATTTTTTAATTATATTGATAAAGATTTTTTCCTGGGCGAATTTAGTCATGGAATAGTTATCTTCGAAATCCTCGATATTTTCAAGGTCTTTAGCGACAAGCCGCATCCTGACGCTTGAACCCGGGAGCTTGAGATGTTTTTCCAATTGAGATAATGCATTGATAAAATAACCTGAACCGACAGCTCTATCAGAGCCTATATTTTTTACCATTCCACAATGGATGCAGTAAGGGTGGGATTTTAAGACTATAGGGCGCTCTCGTATAATATACGGCAGCCACACTTTCTCAATATTTCCACAATCTACATGTTCGCATTTCATTAGTTTGTTCTCTTCCTTGATGACACAACTTTACTGGTCATATAATTATCTATCTCGATGATATATATTGTTATCATAATTATCGTGGATATTTTAATTCTCATGAATATTTTAGATCGTCAAAATATCCGAATCTACTACAAGTCCATGATGAGGTAATTGATATTCACATATAAATACTACTTTAACCATAACTTGAACCGATAGTGTATTGAACAAAAAATAATAATAAATAAAAATTCCAAGGTGTGATTTTAATGAAAGTAGCGATTCTTGCCGGGGGATACGGCACACGTTTAGCAGAAGAGACAGAAATAAGACCAAAGCCACTGGTAGAGATCGGAGGAAAACCGATCCTGTGGCATATTATGATGCACTACGCTCACTATGGTTTCAAAGATTTTGTTATAGCCCTGGGATATAAAGGTGAAGCAATAAAAAAATACATGGTGGACTATTGTTCTTTGAATAGCGATCTGACCATCGATCTTAAATCAGGCAAAATAGAGATAGATGGTGGCTACAAACCCGACTGGAAGGTAAAACTTGTTGACACGGGGACGAATACCCAGACAGGGGGCAGGATCAAAAGACTTGCGCAGCATCTTGGCAATGAGACATTTATGTTAACCTGGGGAGATGGAGTATCTGATGTTAATCTTAAAGACCTTCTGGCATTTCATCGCTCACATGGAAAATTAGCAACCCTGACAGCCGTAAGACCCCCTGCGCGTTACGGTCACCTGAAATTTGATAATAACAGGATAACAGAATTCACTGAAAAACCCCAGACAGGAGAAGGCTGGATAAACGGGGCTTTTTTTGTACTTGAGCCGGGTGTTTTTGATTATATTACAGGAGATGAAATAGTATGGGAGAAAGAACCGCTGGAAGGACTTGCCAGGGACGGGCAATTGATGGCCTATCAGCACACCTCTTTCTGGCAATGTATGGATACACTGCGTGAGAAATATATACTGGAGAAACTATGGCAAAGCGGAAAAGCCCCCTGGAAAATATGGGAGTGATAAAATGAAAGTATTAGTGACAGGACATAACGGTTATGTAGGTACGGTCATGATGCCCATGCTAATTAAAGCAGGGTATGATGTTACAGGACTTGATTCAAACCTGTATAAAGGATCAACATTTGGAGAAATGATTAAAACGCAAGATTATTCTGAAATAGAAAAAGACATCCGGGATATCCAGTCTTCTGACCTGAAAGGATTTGAGGCCATAATTCACTTAGCCGGCCTTTCAAATGACCCTCTGGGGGATCTGAATCCGGAGCTGACGTATGAGATCAATCACAAAGCATCAGTGCGACTGGCAAAACTTGGTAAAAATGTTGGCGTGAAACGTTTTATTTTTTCATCGTCATGCAGTAATTATGGGGCAGGCGGCCAGGATTGGCTGGATGAAAAATCGCCTTTCAATCCTGTTACACCATATGGCACATCCAAGGTTCGTGTTGAACAGGAGGTAGCCAAACTTGCGGATGATGATTTCAGCCCGACTTTCTTGCGAAGCGGTACTGCGTATGGTGTCTCACCGCGCCTGCGTTTTGACCTGGTATTGAATAATCTGCTGGCCTGGGCATTTACTACAGGAAAGGTCTTTCTAAAAAGCGATGGCCTGGCCTGGCGTCCGATCGTGCATATTCGGGATATGTCGCTTGCTTTCTTATCTGCTCTGGATGCCCCCATCGACCTTGTCCATAATGAGGCGTTCAATGTGGGCCGCACAGAAGAAAATTATCGCGTACGAGATCTGGCTGATATTGTTGCAGAAACAGTACCTGGCAGTAAAATAGAATACTCCTCAGGTGCAGAACCTGATAAACGTAATTATCGTGTGTTATGTAATAAAATATCAGAAACGCTTCCAGGGTATAAACCTCGCTGGACTGCCAGGCAGGGTGCAAAAGAATTGTATGAAGCATATAAGAAAGTTGGACTTCGCCAGGAAGAATTTGAAGGATCTCGATACCGGCGTGTAGACCATATCAAACAATTGTTAAGCAGCGGCCGTTTGGATGATACCCTTCGCTGGACAAAAAATGCTAAAAATCAGGAGAATTAAATAATGGCTCGCTCAAAGCCCGCATGTTTTTCCTGCGCAAATACCGAATTAAAGTCGATATTGAATTATGGCCAGACACCTATTGCTGATCGTCTGCTCACTAAAGAAAAATTAGGGAAACCGGAAATAACGGCTCCTCTGGAACTTGTTTTTTGTCCTGAATGCAGGTTAGTGCAAATAACTGAATCCGTATCTCCGGAAATCCTGTTTGTTAAAGACTATCCGTATTTCTCATCAGTATCACCTGCTTTACTTGAGCATTTCAGGAAGAGTGCCGAGGCAATAATCGGCTCAAGAAAACTAAACTCCAAAAGCCTGGTAATTGAAGCTGCAAGTAATGATGGCTATATGCTTAAAAATTTCGTCAAAATGGGTATTCCTGTGCTGGGCATCGATCCTGCCCAGGACCCTGCAGAAGCTGCCACGAAAGCGGGCATCCCGACCCTTTGCACGTTCTTTGACAGGGATTTAGCAGGCAAACTAAAGAACGAAGGCCGCATGGCAGACGTTTTCCTGGCCAACAATGTCCTTGCCCACGTTCCTGATCTCAATGGTTTTGTTGAAGGCTTGAAAATGCTATTAAAGGATACAGGCGTTGCCGTAATGGAGGTTCATTATGTGGCCGACCTTGTTGACCACCACGAATTCGACACTGTGTATCACCAGCACCTGTGCTATTTTTCAGTTACTGCATTAGATAACCTGTTCAGGAAGCATGGTCTTTTCCTGAATAAAGTTGAACGTATTTCTACCTACGGCGGATCATTGCGTTTGTTTGTAGAACACCATGAAAATGTGAGTGAGTCTGTAAGTTCGCTCCTTGAAGAAGAGTCAAATAAAGGGGTCGACCAGATCGATTATTTCCTGGATTTTGCAAATAAAGCACATGAAATGAAGGATTCCCTTGTAAAGCTCTTACATGACCTGAAGCAGAAAGGAAATAGAATAGTAGCTTATGGAGCAGCTGCAAAAGCTACAACATTTCTCAGTTATTGTGGATTGGGGAAGGATCAACTGGATTATATAATTGACCTGAACCAGTTCAAGCAGGGCCGCTATATGGGAGGAAACCATCTCCTGATTGTACCGCCGGAAAAGCTTGCACAGGACATGCCGGATTATGTACTGCTTCTTGCATGGAATTTTGCAGATGAGATATTAAAGCAGCAGGCAGCTTACAGGGAAAAAGGTGGAAAATTTATCATTCCAATCCCTAATCCAAAAATCGTATAATTTATAAATAGTAAGCAGAGAAAACTTTAATACTTTCAGAGATTTTATAATAGATTAATATAGAGTGGTTAATTTTTCACTTGATGCAGTGGAAACATACCCTGTTATCTTTATATATATGGATGTATAATATAGTAATATAGTAACCTATATATACAAGGCATGTAAGGTAACGGCACAAGTAGATCTGTTGGTGTTGATGATATGGCAAAAACCAAGCAGTACATAATTAAAATTGTGCCTACTGTATCAAGCAATTTCGCTAAACGGTTACAACCCACAGATGTGCGAAATCATGGTTTAGGGAGTGAATAGGAGGAAGGAACGTGGCTAAGGAAACGAATGATATATGGGATAAGGACTTTGGAGATATTATTGTTGATAGGGAAAAAACAAAGAGGTTTTCATATAGATATAGGGGTTCTATGAGGATGTCTATGGGGCTATTTTTCTCTAACAATGAATATGATTGTTGGCGCAATGCAGTTTTATCTAAAAAATTGCCATAGTCCACCTTTTTTAATTTCATCTTACATGGAAAACGGCGAACACATGTTCTCAGAACCTGAAGAAAGAAATCTTAAATATATTACAGAATTGTATGGCAAAGTTAAAGAATTGATAATTTTTTGTGAGGAGAACCAAGAAGAATTTAAAACTAACCTCCATATAGTGAAGGAATTAAGAGATGCTTTTGACCACTTAATGCGTGTTTTTGCCGTAAAGCTTGAATTGAAGGAAGGGAGGGAGGATGGATACATACAAACAAGCTTAGATAAAGTATTGGGGCATGTATTTAGGGCAGGATATGATACATTAGATTTTGCTACAATTATTTTGAGAGATAAAATTAATAAAGAAGTATCGGATTTTTCACCTTCTGCAATACAAGCTTCAATCCCAAATTACTACTCTGAAATACGACCTTCGGTTGAATCTATAACAACAGATATAATCAAATTAAGAAATAATAAAGATATAGCACAACCATCTCCAGAGTTATTTAATGAGTATTTTAAAAATGTTATTAAACTACAAGAAATGTTTAAACAAATAGTTACAGCCAAACCATCGTTGATAGAGTATGCAAACAAAGAGCGGAACGGAAAATGGAGTAATTTTTCCATACAGATTGTTGTAGGTATTATTATAGGTGCTATATTGGTTTGGGCAGGATTAAGCGGATAATTCCCACCGATTCACCAACCGCCTTTTCACCGAAATTATTTTACAATGACCACCCAATTTTCACCAAAGCCTAAAACCGTAATCATCGGAGGAGGACTTGCAGGTCTTGCTGCTGCATACAGACTTGCAGGAAAAGATGAAGTAGTGATCATCGAGAAAGAACCTGAACCTGGAGGTATGGCTTCAAGCTACAGTATAAAAAGTACGGAATTTTATCATATTGAAAAATATTATCACCATATCTTTGCAAGCGATAAAGAACTCATATCTCTTATTAATGAACTGGGGATCGGCAACAAGCTTGAATGGCTGCGCGGGACCACAGGATATTTTTTTAACGGGAAGATTTATCCAATGAATACGCCGTTTGAAATCCTGAAAGCTTTGCCTTTCATGGATGTCATAAGATTGACATTGCTGGTCATGAAAGCTAAGACCATAAAGGACAGGACTGCTTTTGATAATATCACAGCAAAAAAATGGATCATAGACACAGCAGGTGAATCGGTATATAATAGTTTTTTCGAGCCGCTATTGTCAAGTAAATTTGGGGATAATAAAGAAAAAGTGTCTGCTGCCTGGCTACTTGGAAGAGTCCAGATCCGCTCTAACAGGGGCGCAAAAGGCGAAAAGCTTGGATATATGCGCGGGGGTTTTTATGCTATTGTTGAAGCAATGGCTGATTCCATACGGAAAAAGGGGGGGAGAATAATCAATGGAAGCGTATCGAATATTGAGATAAAGGATGGTTGTGTAAGAGGCATCGTTGTAGAAGGGAAACTCATCGGCTGCGACAGGGTTATTTCAACTGTAGCTCCTCATGTTCTTAAAAAAATAATTGACCCGCATCTTCCCGGACTTGACCTGGATATAAGTTATCAGGGGACTGCCTGTGCACTTTTCGGTTTAAAGGAAGCGCTCATGGATGAAGTCTATTGGCTGAATATTAAGGAGAATGTTCCTTTTGGTGCAGTGATAGAGCATACTAATTTTATTCCGTTATCTGATTATGGCGAACATCTTGTATACGTTACTTCATATTTCCAGAACCCTGATAGTCCTCTCTGGAGTTTAAAAGACGAAGAGGTCATCGAACTATATCTGAAAGGTCTTGAAAAGCTTTTTTCCGGCTCCAGGGAAAAAGTGAAGTGGTGGAGACTTCGAAGGGATATGGATACTGCGCCTGTTTATGAAGTCGGGTATGGGAAGAAAATACTTCAATACAGGACTAAGATCAAGGGACTTTATCTTGCGGGTATGTTCTCAGAAGCGAATTATCCTGAACGAAGCATGAATGGATCGATCCTAGCAGGATTTAAGTGTGCTGATGAAGTAATAAAAGCGCCAATAAAATGATTATTTACCGGATTCTTCATAAATGATTTTTTCCTTCTCTCTCTTCAGGTCCATTTCACGGCGCGCGATGGCTTTCATTGCTTCCGAGGGTTTTACGGTCACCTGTATCCTGTGCTTCCTGTCACTCATATAAGCAGCATAACCATAGACCATATACACAATGAATGCTGCCGGGATAATGAACAACCATCCTGCGGTAAAGGCAAGGAATGTTTCAGCCGGGTAATAATATGCCGATACCATAGTGGCGCCCCCAAGAAACAGGGCTGCGATGTATTTTACTCGATGATCCATAAAAATCACACTCAAATATCATTATGTGATGACAATGTTAAAAGAATATTTGGTGGTGGATTTAGCGGTTATGAACCTGTTGCGTCACGATCTTTAAGATATGCACTTTTTGCGCCATGTTATTTGGAATATGAACTTTATCTGCCATATGAGCGATTATTGAGAAATAATATTGGGATTGTCATCATAATTTTAACACGTTATATCAGCAATGATTTCAAGTAATTCATTGTCTGGCAGCCGATTCTTATTCCGGCGGTTTCTATGATGACCCTTCGAGTTATACCGTTTGTGAGAAGAAAAGCCAGCAGAACATTCGTATCAATGATTATCATTTATTCTTCTCGGAACGCCATCTATTGACCATTTCTTCGATATCTTTCTCTTCTAATCCTTCCACTTTATCAAATTCTTTAAGTAACTTTTTATCAAGTCTAAAAATTACCTGAGTTTCTACCAAGAAATTGTCAGATGCACAAAAAAGCATGGTAGCAGTTCTGGAAAAAAGGAAGGAGCCGCCTAAAACAATTGAGGAGTGTGTTGGGTGGCTCCCCCCAATGAATGTTTTTCACCCGGCTTAATCCTATGCATGATGATGTGATTGGTCACAATGATCACACTTCATTTTTTTGCTCATTTTCGGATTTGGATATTCTGCAAAGATGCAATCGCCTTGTCATATTGGCCCGGTTACAAAGTTGTTGTGTATTGTTAATATTTCTAACACAATTCAAATGACTGATTGGAACTGAAATCCAAGAATCTATATCACAAAGAGATCATGATAATATAAAATGAATAGCAAATACCCGAATCAACTGGTGACAGGGGTCAGTTTTGGAATAACTTCGGGAGTGATCACAGCTCTTGGGATGATCGTTGGCTTGCATGAAGCCACTTCTTCAAGATTGGCGGTATTTGCAGGGATCGTGGTCATGGCAATAGCTGACGGAATGGCAGATGCCGCCGGCTTCCATGTTGTTGAGGAGGCTGAATTAGAGAACGGAAAAGCTAAACATAGTTCAAGGGAAGTGTGGATGACAACCTTTTTCACATTTCTTGGGGTTTGCGGTTTTATACTGACTTTTGCCGTTCCGATTTTGATTTATGATCTGGGATTTGCAGTTATTGTTGATATTGTCTGGGGGATATTGCTTATAGTTGCACTTAATATTTATATCGCAAAATTAAAGAATGAAAGCGCGATCAAACTTGTTATCGAGCATGTTTCCCTTGCCGTAGTTGTAATAACCATCTCATATTTTACAGGAAAATTAATAAGTGGATGGATTCAATAATCTCAGTATTAAATTCAAGGCAACCTTATGACCACTTCGCACAGTTTATCGCCGTGAGATATCAATTTCTTGATATCCAATATTGCCTTGTTCCCAAAAGCATAATTCAGCGCACCCTTGAAGGCTTCTCTGGATGTATTACATGTATATTTGTCAAATTTGTTCCCTTCTGTGGCTATATGGCATTTCCTTATAGTATATAGCAGATTTTTTCCATCTAATTTCCATTCACTTTCTGTATGGATCTTTGAATTTATTATTTCAAAAACGGTTTTAAACTTTTCCAGGTCCCAGTTCTTGATACCGTTCTCTTTTTCATATTCCTGCATTAACGAAGTTCCGATCTTTCGTCCTAAAGCTATAAAGGATAATGGAATATCCGGAATGTCTCTTAATCCTTTTAAAAAAGTCATGAACATTAGCAATTCCTGGTCAAAACTTGTCCTGCTTGTTTTCAAATTATCAACTATCTCATTGACTTTCAGACCTACATCAGGCCTGTGGGTCAATACTATCATGTTGGCCGTTGTTTTGGGATCGAATAAATGACCATTTGCTTCTAATAGCAGGACAAGTGTTTTTTTTATTTTTTCAATTGCTTCATTGGACCTGTAACTATGAAATATAATTAAATTATCGTTATCGATCTCTACTTTGTCAATTACCCTGGAAGTTTCATAAACCTCTTTTATTAATAAAAGCATCTCTTTTAAAGGTATTTCCTGTATCGGTTTTTTTGCCAGGTTTTCGATACTTATCTCACCAAGTGGTATATTATTGGAAAGCAGGTCTTCAAAAAAATTCCTGTGAACTGTAACCATATTATAATTACTTAACAGGTGTCTTTTAACTATTGCCTTCCAGAAAGCTGGGCGGCTTTTTATTCCTTTTATTATCTCATCCATATCCCCAAAAAAAGTAAGAAGGCTGTTTGTGGCTTCTTTTTTAGTTGATCTTGCAAGTTCAATCCGGATACATTCATTAATATTAAAAACAGACATTATCTCAAGAGGTATTTTTTCAAGAGAATTCTTAACCATATATTGTGATAACATGCGGGCGACGGTTCGTATCTTATTTGTTTCCCCTCTTAATTCTATCATGACACCGCTTGGTAATGTATCATTATCATATTTGAATTCAATATTAATATCCCATTCAAGTTCCTTGAACCTGCAATTAAGACAATCTTCCAGTTTCCTTATAGAATTGATCAATATAGGATCCAGCAATTCATCCAGTATATTGTCAGGGATAAGCGTACCATCGACCTCTGTCAGCATCCATTTTAAGAAGGAAGTATCTACTGCTGATGAATTATTCGGAAAAACAGATTTACCGTTACGATCGATAACCTCTCTTATTGCAGCGCTGAAATTCCCATTATGCCTTTCCAGTTGCGGCTTTAATTTATCGACACATTCTTTGTCAATGGATATATGCTTTGTAACTATCATGGTGCCTAAACCTTTCCATAAGGTTTGAATATACCCGTTTTTCCCCGTTTTGCCGTTTTTCCCTTTTGCACGAATAAAAAATTTTTAAGTTAGACAAAACCTACAAGGTGGTTTTACCTGTTGATGTTATACTTTCATTTTATAACGTATATATTTTTCTATTTTGAAAACAGAACTTTTATTGACTCATGATAAACTTTACATATTTACAAGCCCTGAATAGGGCACATGACCACTCTTGACCCCTGGGGCGTTGTCAAAATCGATAATTATTCAAAACTGTTTGATGAGTTCGGGATTTCAAAGTTTGACGACCTGCTCGGAAAGATAAAGAACCCGCACAGGTACATGCGCAGGCATGTCATATTCGGGCACAGGAGCTATGACTCTGTCCTTCGTGCGATGCTATCTGGAAAACCTTTTGCGGCATTGAGCGGATTTATGCCTTCGGGAAAGGCACATCTGGGACATAAAATGGTCATGGAAGAGATCATCTGGCACCAGCAGCAGGGCGGGGATGCGTTCCTTGCTATTGCGGACATGGAAGCGCATGCCGTCAGGGGAAAAAGCTGGAAGGATTGCAGGGAACTGGGGATAAATGAATATATATTAAGCGCAATAGCTCTTGGTCTTGAGCCTGGTGCGCATATTTATTTCCAGTCAGGGTTCAAGCCTGTGAGAGACCTGTCATTTGAACTTGGCATTAAAGCGAATTTCTCTGAGCTTTCTGCCATATATGGTTTTTCGGGTGAGACAAATATTGCGCACATGGTGAGCGCGCTTACGCAAAGTGCTGACATCCTGCATCCTCAATTGAAGGAATTCGGCGGTCCCAAACCTGTAGTTATTCCGGTAGGCTCTGATCAGGACCCGCATATCAGGCTGACAAGGGGGCTTGCTTATAAAACAAATATGTTTATGGTCGAAGAACGCCGCGCAGAGAATGGATTGATCAGCGTCCGGGGAAAAGCAGCATCAAAGGAAGCCCTGAAGGAAATTGCAAAGCGCACAGGCGGCAAACTATACGAAGAGCATGTGGATATTTCCGGACGAACACTGGATGAAGTGGAATCAGTTGTTCGGGAAGTAGAACTGAAACATGGCGGTTATGCCTTCATGCCCCCTGCCTCCACATATCACAAATTCATGACAGGACTCCAGGGCGGTAAAATGTCAAGCAGCATCCCTGAAAGCTATATAGCCCTCACGGATAAACCCGAAGATGGGGCAAAGAAAGTAATGCGGGCAATAACGGGCGGCAGGGTGACGCTTGAAGAGCAGAAAAAGCTTGGCGGTGAGCCTGATAAATGCAGCGTGTATGAATTATTGCTTTACCATCTTGTAGAAGACGATAATGAGCTTCTGGAGGTTTATAAGGATTGTGTGGGAGGCACGCGCGTATGCGGAAATTGCAAGAAATTTACGGCAGAGCTAATGCGTGGTTTCCTGAAAGACCACCAGGAGAAGAGAGAGGCGGCTAAGGAGAGGTTGGGGGAGTTCGGGTTGAGTATCACATAGCCCTTTTTGGTTTTATTTCGGGTTCAGGATAGGTTTTAGATTTGGGTGCGGGTTCGGGGGTTGGCTCTGGAATGGGTTCAGGTACCGGGACAGGTTTAGGTTCGGGAGTAGGTTCGGGGGTTGGCTCCGGAATGGGTTCTGGTACAGGGATAGGCCTGGGTTCCGGACTGGGTTCGGGGGTTGGCTGTGGAACGGGCTCTGGGGGGATAGGTTTAGGCTCAGGGGTCGGTTCAGGGATCGGCTCAGGAACAGGGATCGGTTTAGGATTGGGAGGAGGTTGCTGATACTCTCTCAGTCGTTTGATTTTTTTATTGCTAAAGTCTTCCATATTATCACACTCCACATTTTCTTATATAATTAATTGAGCTAACGTATATTTAACTCCTTTTCTCTTACTTAAAGGCTGAAAATATGTCGTGCAATATTTCTTATTCCAGTAATTCTTGATATTCCGAAAGTGTTGGAATCCTGCCAAGAACCGCGGTGATCGCGGCAAGTTCAGCCGAACCAAGATAGACCTGTGCATTTTTACCCATCCGGTTATCAAAATTACGGGTAGATGTCGAAAATACTACAGCATTATCAGCTACTCTTGCCTGGTTCCCCATGCAAAGGCTGCATCCCGGGATTTCCATTCTTGCGCCGAGTTCCTTGAATATGGAATAGCCACCTGTTTTTTTAAGACTTTTTTCGATAAGCCTTGTAGGCGGAGCGATCCATAATTTCGATTTAATGCTGCCTGCTTTTTCAAGTATTCCGGATGCTCTGTCCAGCTGTTCGATCCCTATCATACATGACCCGATAAATACTTCGTCAATTTTAACTCCCTGCGTTTCGGATAACGGTTTGATAAAGTCAGGATCATTAGGGCAGGCAAGGAGTGGTTCATTGATAGCAGACAGATCGATTTCAAGGATCTCAGAATATTGCGCATCAGGATCAGCTTCCAGCAAAAAGGGATCATTAAGCCATTCCTGCATGGCTGCTATTCGCATCTTGAGGGCTTTTGATGCATAACCTTCCTCAATGAGCGATCTTAAAATAGATATGTTAGTTTCAAGGAAGCGTGCCACCTGTTCCTTTGAAAGCGCTATTACAGCAGCTTCGGCTGACCTTTCTGCGCTTGCATCAGTAAGTTCAAAAGCCTGCTCCACAGTAATGTCGGGAAGACCTTCCATCTCCAGTATCCTGCCATTAAAGATATTCTTTTTATTCTTTTTCGGAAGTGTCAGTTTACCCTGCTTTAATGCAAAATAAGGAATTGCATTGACAACATCACGTAAGTACAGGCCTTTTTTTAGTTTGCCCTTAAATCTTACAAGTACACTTTCAGGCATGTCAAGAGGCATTACTCCTAACGCTGCGGCAAATGCCACGAGACCGCTTCCCGCGGGAAATGAAATACCTATTGGGAACCTTGTATGACTGTCGCCTCCTGTGCCAACAGTATCGGGCAGGATCATACGGTTGAGCCATGAATGGATTATTCCGTCACCTGGTTTTAGTGCAACCCCTCCCCTGTCTTTGAAAAACTGCGAGAGTTCTTTATGCATTGCTCTGTCAGCAGGCGTCGGATATGCAGCTGTGTGGCAGAAGGATTGCATAACCAGGGGCGCCATGAATTCAAGGCATACAAGTTCCTTGATCTCATCAGCGGTCATCGGGCCTGTTGTATCCTGTGACCCGACTGTCGATATTTTTGGAAGGCATGGTTGCCCTGGACGCACGCCTGGAAGTCTGCAGGCTTTTCCCACGATCTTCTGAGCCAGTGTATAACCGCGATTTGAAGCCGCAGGTTCCCCGGGTTTGATGAATATATCGTAATTTACACCAAGTGCAACCTGTGCTTTATTTGTGAGTTCTTTTCCTATTAAAAGCAAAAGCCTTCCGCCTGCCCTGAATTCATCAGGAAGTGTTTCAGGCTCAGGGCAAAATGACGCAATATCTTCCCCTTTTTCACCAAGTATCTTCCCATGTTTGAAATCCAGTGTAACTACATCGCCTGATCTTAGTGTTGAGACATCACATTTGACAGGAAGAGCGCCGCTGTCACGCGCCGTGTTGAAAAATATTGGCGCTATCTGGCTTCCGAGTATAAATCCGCCTTTTCGCTTGTTCGGGACACCTGGAATGTCCTGCCCTATCCACCAGATAAGGGAATTGGCTGCTGATTTCCTGCTGCTTCCTGTTCCAACAACGTCTGCTGCAAAGGCTATCGGATTTCCTTTTTTTTTAAGCTCCCTTATCTCAGAGAGTGCATCCGGGTAACGGATTTCAAGCATGGAGAGGGCATGGAGCGGGATATCGGCGCGGGTTCCGGCACGTGATGCCGGGGAAAGATCATCGGTATTTACTTCTCCCTGGACTTTAAATACGGTCACTTTTTGTGTTTCGGGGATTCCTTGTCCTCCTGTAAACCATTGCGCTTTTGCCCAGTTTTCAAGAACCTTTTTTGCGCTGGGGTTTGTAACTGAAAGCTCTTTTATCCGGTCAAAGAAACCGAAAATAAGGATCGTATTTGAAAGGGCAAAAACCGTTTCGTCCGCAAGTTCCTTATTACCCAGCAATTCAATGAGCGTCTCAATATTATACCCTCCTTTCATCATGCCTAAAAGGGAGACTGCCTCGCGCGGCGTGAGCAGGTTAGACCTTTTTTCGCCCAGGGCAATTTTTCGCAATATTTTTGATTTTTCAAGAGCAGCAGGGTCAACACCAGGTGGAATGTGATTTTTCAGGAGTTCCAGGATAAAATCTTCCTGGCCTTCCGGGGGATCAAAAACAAGGACTGAGAGCGCTTTAACCTGTTCGGCATTCATTGGAAGCGGGGGAATTCCCTGTTTTTGCCTTTCTATGATATGGTTTTGATAAGATTCAAGAATTTCCGGTGTCATAGGATTCAAAATGGCGGTTCTTAGTATTAATTTTTTGATACTTACGATAAATTAATATTGACTAAATGCCATACACAATGAGATTATGAATTTATCCTATTTCCTCAAAAATACTGTATATGCGATTGTTTTTGGATTCATGGGCTTAATAATAGGCATATGGACATCAGATATGTTATATATGGTATTACTAAAAAATATTGACCGCGTGACCACTATATACATATCAGTTGGCGTGATCGTCTTGATCATACTATCCGCATCAGTTCTGGGTTTTGCAAAAGGTAAGAATTTGCTTGAATAATCTTTTTTTCGGCGTTTATTTTGAAAAGCTTTATTAGACACACCTGACCATTACGGATTCGATAGAGATGAATATTATTTTACTTGGGCCGCCCGGAGCAGGAAAGGGCACGCAGGCCAAAAAAATACAGGAATACTATTCACTTCCCCATATTTCTACAGGGGATATCCTGCGTGAAAATATTAATAATAATACAGGTCTTGGAATAAAGGCAAAATCTTATATGTCAAGGGGCGAGCTTGTCCCGGATGAACTTTTGATAACTCTTATCAAGGATAGATTGTCAAAAAAAGATTGCGATGAAGGATTTATGTTAGATGGTTATCCCAGGACGATCCCGCAGGCTGATGCCTTGCAGATGATATTGACAGAATCGGGTAAGAAGATTGATGCGGTCCTTAATATCTCAGTGGATGACAACGAACTCATAAAGCGCCTGTCGGGGCGAAGAATGTGCAAATGCGGGGCAAGTTTCCATGTTTTATTCAATAGTCCTGAAAAAGAAGACGTATGCGATGCATGCAAAGGGAAATTATACCAGCGCGAAGATGATAAACCTGAAGCCATAAGCAACAGGTTAAATGTATATAAAAAACAAACGCAGCCATTGATAGATTATTACGATAAGAAAAAAATACTCCGGACAATTGATGGAAGCAAAGATATATCACAGATTTTTGAGGAAATAAAAAAAGTATTGGAGGAATATGATAAAAAAGACACTAAATAAGCTTGCAATGGTTCTGGGTATTTTTTTAATGTTTGGTATTATTATGTTTCCCGAAATGAGGGATGTAATAGGCAAACTTATGGACACCCTTTTGAAACCATTATTGGGCTGGCTTCCAATACATATGATAATTTTCGTGCTGGCGGCTTTTACAGGTCTTTACGCAACAATTGTCCAGAAATATACGATGGACTGGGGATTAATGAAACGCGTCCAGGAGAAATCGAAAACAATCCAGAAGGAAATGCGTGAAGCCCAATTATCCAACAATGCTGCGAAAATAAAGAAATTAGAAGGGCAATATGCTGAAATGATGGGCGATCAGATGGAGATGTTCAAGCAGCAATTCAAACCCATGCTTTATATAAGTATTATCTCAATCCCGCTTTTCTACTGGGTGTATCTTCTCATCAGCCAGAACCCTGATGCTACCATGATATTTCCTTTCTGGGGAGAACAGAAATTGGATGCAACTGTTTTCTGGGTATTCCAGTACTGGCTATTCTGGTATTTCATGTGTTCAATACCTGTCAGCCAGATGACCAGAAAGGCGTTGAATATAGGTGGAATGCCGCTGGATACAAAGGTGTAGCGTAATTGATAATCACGATCAGCGGCCCTCCCGGAAGCGGAAAGAGCACTCTCTCAAAGATAATTTCAGTTAAGCTTGGCCTGGAACTGGTCTCTATGGGAGATATATTCCGCAAATGCGCGCAGGACCGGTGCATGTCACTTGATGAGTTCGGGCAAATTGCCAAATGCAATGAAAAAATTGACCATGAGATCGATGCGATGCAAAAAAAGATCGCAAATGAAAAAGATAATATTGTGATAGAAGGAAGGCTTTCCGGCTTTCTTGTGGATGCTGATCTTAAAATATGGCTAAAAGCGCCTCTTGAAGTACGAGCCCGGCGCATTGCTAAGAGAGAATGTAAATCAGTAGAAAAAGCAATGGAAGAGACTTCTGAAAGGGAAGAGTGCGAAAGGGAACGTTATTTGAAATATTATGATCTGGATGTTAAAGACCTGTCAGTTTATGATATAGTAATAGATTCAAGTAAGTGGAGCGCACAAGAGATAAGTGAAATTGTAGAAAAAAGTGCTGGCTTCCTGATATAATATGATACTGCCATCTGAAATAAAAAGAGAGACACTGATAAAATCCGAGGATACGACCGACGATAAGTATGGTAAGAAACCGCAGGATCGCCCAATTGAAGAATATATTAAAAAAGGGGCGATCAATCTTGACAAGCCGGCCGGGCCAACAAGTCATGAAGTGACCTCATGGGTAAAAAAAATCCTTTGTTTGAACAAAGCAGGACATAGCGGTACTCTTGACCCCAATGTGACCGGGCTTCTTCCTGTCATGCTTGAGGATGCAACAAAAGCCGTTGATGGTCTTCTTACGGCAGGGAAAGAGTATGTTTGCCTGATGAAACTCCATACGGTAATGCCGGAAAATGTTATAAGAAAAGTTATGTCTGAGTTTACAGGTGATATTTTCCAGAAACCTTCAATTAAATCAGCGGTTAGACGAGAAACAAGGATCAGGACTATTTATTATAATGAGCTTCTTGAAATAGAGGATAATAATGTACTTATTAAGGTAGGCTGTGAGGCAGGAACTTATATTCGTAAATTATGCCACGACATGGGGATGGCAATGGGAACAGGCGCGCACATGCAGGAATTGAGGCGCACAAAGTCAGGTCCTTTCCGGGAGGATGAAACATTGATAACTCTTCAGGACCTTCAGGATGCTTATATTGAATGGAAGGAAAACGGGAATGAAAGCGTATTGCGAAAAGTTATCCTCCCCATGGAATTCGGGGTTTCGCATCTTCCGAAGATAGTTATACGCGATAACGCTGTGGATGCGGTTTGCCATGGCGCAGGTCTTGCCGCGCCTGGTGTGCTTTCGGTTGAGACCGGAATTGAAAAAGGCGATGTAGTTGCTGTTTTTACGTTAAAGGGTGAGGTAGTGTCCCTGGGTAATGCACAGATGAAAACAATGGATATCTTCAAAGCTGCGACCGGGATCGTTGTCAGTACGGACAGGGTTCTTCTGGAAGCGGGCACATATCCAAAGGGATGGAAAGCAAAAGTTTAATAAGCCATTCACTTCGAAAATTATATATTTACTATTGTTCATGATAGATCGGTTTTAACTATGATTAATAAATTACAAAAGATAATATTCATGGGATTATTTGTATTCGGAGTTGTTTTCATAAGCGGTTGTTTACAAGAAAAACCCGAACAATCGATTGGGGCTGAAAACTCTAACAAATCTGCTCAAACGTTAGAATCCCGCCTCAGTGAGTTAGAAATAAAAGTTAATGAACTTGATGAAATGAATAATTATAATGGTTTAATGAAACAAAGCACTAAAAATCTTATACCATTACCCCCGTTCAAGATAATTGTCCATTTCAACAAAGACCGGGTTTATTTTTTCAAAGAAAACGGTGAGCTGGAAATAACACAGGATGACCCTCTTCCATATAAAGCCAGTTATATAATATATTCTAATAATAATACTATTAAGATTTCACCGCCAAAAACCAATAGTAATATCAAATTTGATGATTTTGATCCGTACTGGCTAAGATTATTTGATGAATATGCCGTGAAAACCTACGAAAATGGCTGGATAGACTGGGTTGAACAGTATGATATCAAAAATAATTAGCAGGCGAAGATACTGAACAGGTTTTTATACTTCAAATATCTATTAAGGGCAAGAAGTATCGATACCGCTATTTGATGCTTTTTTTCACATGCCGAGGTAGTCTAGCGGCTAAGGCGCAAGCCTGGAAAGCTTGTGGGGCTCTGCCCCACGGGAGTTCGAATCCCCCCCTCGGCGCTACTGATGTATAGGAAAATAGATGGTAGGATAGATTCAATAATATCAGTTATGCCCTTTACACCGTTCCATTTTGGCCCCGCACTGTTTTTCGGTTTGTTGTTATTCCGGTATATCCACTTCCCAACATTTCTTATTGCAAATGTCATTGTTGATATAGAACCTTTCCTCATTTTGTTTTTTAATTCTGGTCATTCACTTCATGGTTTTTTCCATTCTTTTGCAGGTGGTTCAATTGCTGCCGTTATTCTGGCACTTTTAATGGTTAAAATGGATAAATATCTCCAAAATCTCCTTGTGACCCTCAAACTTTCGCAGGATTTTTCATCAAAAAGCATCTGGATGGCATCGTTTTCGGGAATATTCCTGCATATACTATTTGATTCCCCTCTTTATCGTGATATCAAGCCGTTCTATCCTTCTGATTTCAACCCATTTTTCAATACCGGATTTTTCACAGGATTTGATATTTATTTCCTTTGTATATTACTTTTTGTTGCAGGAGTTGTAATATATGGATATAAATATAAGGATAAACTGCATGCAGAAAAAAAATCATTCTGATAAAAAAATCAATTTCTTCATAACTTCGGACACTTTCCCTTCCATATCGGTCACAGGAAATTCATGTTCCCTTATGTGCCAGCATTGCAAGGGTAAATTGCTGCAGCGCCTGATCCCTGCAACCACAAATGAGGAGCTTGAAAAGAAAGCCCTTATGCTTCACAGGTCAGGCGCAAAAGGAATACTGCTGACAGGAGGCTGTGATAAGCAAGGGCGCGTGCCAATTAAAAGTTTAATACCTGCAATAAAAAAGCTCAAGGAAACAACTGACCTTATTCTTATCGCGCATACAGGTTTCATATCCAGGGAAGAAGCAGGATCATTAAAAGACTCCGGCCTTGATGGCATCGGGTTTGATGTAATGGGCGACATGACTTCAGTGCTGGATGTTTACGGCCTTCATGTATCAGAAAAAGAATATATGGACAGCCTTCAAGCCATTTCAGATTCAGGACTGCTCATCTTTCCCCATGTTTGCGTGGGAATCCATTTCGGGAAATTGAGCGGGGAATACCGCGCCCTTGAAATGATCCGTTCGATAATGCCTACAACGGTAATCATAACCGGATTGATGCCAGTAGTCGGGACTCCAATGCAGCATATTAAGCCGGATCCATTAGATTTTGAAAAAATCATAAAGAAAGCAATCGTTATGTTCCCTGATATTCCAGTCATATTAGGATGCGCCCATTCAAGCGGAAAAGACAGGGCTGATATTGAAAAGATCGCACTTCTTTGCGGCGTGTCAGGAATTGCAGCGCCGACTTTTGAGACAATAAGGTTTGCTAAGGAAAGTAATTATGAAATAAATTATTATGGCACTTGCTGCGGTCTGATTCCTGTTGATAGAATGAAGATAAATTACCCATTCTTACCCACCCTCAAGAGGGCCTGGTAATATACCCAGATGATATGAGATTTCAAGAAATAATAAACCTCTGAAGATATACCCGTACTTCTAAGATTCCTGATCAGATCAGGAATATCAAGTTCAAGAGGGCAATTTTCCATACATTTCCCGCAGCCAAGGCATAATTCCAGCTTCTCATTCGGTTCATTGGTATATACCGAATAATAAGCTAATCCCTTGCCTCCGAGGTAGCTATCTATTGCGTACTCATTCCCGATAGTATTATACATGGGACAATGCAGCAAACAGTTCCCGCATCCTATGCATTTAAGAAGTTCTTTAAATCCTTTCTTTGCAAGGTCGCTCCTTTTATTATCGACCAGAACAAGAACGATTTCAGATGGATTATGAACCCCCTTAATGAATTTCTTTTCCACATCTGCTGTTTTGCTTACACTGGTTATTATATCCACAAATGAAGGGATTATCGCACCTGTGGCATTATAACATAGTATCCTTATCATATTTATAGCAGATTCAATATCAGGATATATCTTGTCTATCGAGGTCACTACAATATGTTTTTGTTTCCTCATGACCTCATGGATATTTCCTTCATTATGTGTCATGATAATAGAGCCTTCCTCAGCAGCGATGGCATTGGCTCCTGTAATTCCGATTTTTGCCTTATCAAGGCTTGAAACGATATCCTCTTTTACTATTTTCACGATATCTTCAGGTGTTTCTGTAACTGGTACATCATAATATTTTGAGATGCCTTTTGCAATTTGTTTTGCGGAAAGATGAGTCACAGGACCCGTGGGATGTGAAGGCTTTGCATTCAATATCTGTAAGATCCTGTCCCCGATATCTGTTTCCACAACAGTTGCCCCGTTTTTTTCAAGAAATTTTGTTAATTCCAGTTCCTTGGTCACATTGGATTTTGATTTTACGATGAACTTTTCCTTCCCTATCTCATTCAATATTATCCCAAGCGCTTCCTGCTTTTCCCTGGCAAGATAGACCTTTATTCCGTTTTTCTTGAGATTTGCGATAGCCTGTTCAAGAAGCACTTCATTTCCCACACAAAGTTCACGTGATGAAATAAGTCTCTCTGTTCTTTCTGCAAAGCCTTTTGACTGGTTAAAAGCCTGCCTTTCTTTAACCGAGTCAAATGCTTTACGAAGCGCTCTGACTTCTTCATTGTTCATGATGTTTTTTAATTCCTGAGTGTTTAATATCTACTTTTAAACTATTTAAATCTGATGAAAAACAATAAATTGTATATATAAAGAGGATAAGGTTAATTCCGGCTATAAGAGGTATTAAGAATTCAATATTCGCAAATGTACCTGTTTTTGATTCCTCCAGGACAAAGTGCAGGTTGAACAAAAAAGTTATTGTTGCTGATAAATACACATAAGAAAGACGCCTATCAAGGGCCATTGCAACTGCAAGCGGAGCAAAAAGAGAAAAGAGATACCTTTCATGTATCCGGGTAAATAACATAAAAAATCCGAAAAATAATATTGCTGTGGCAATATATATCGACCTATCGTCTTTTCGTTTTGTGATAATATACGCCACATAAATAAAAAGCAAGCCGAATAAGAGATATCCCCATATTCGATATGTCAAAAACAGGAAAATCTTATTATCAGGCTGGAACAGGCCTCCAAAAGACCATATATTCAGAGCGTTTAAAGAATTAAACGGATACTGGGTATATGATGAAAAATATAGCCTGAACAATCCAAAAATCGATGTGTTCAGATAGAAAGGCAATGCCACAAGCACAAATACAGTAAATGATGCAATTGATACTTTTACAAATGTAAGTAGTGAATGTTTTTTCAGCATTATCAGGGCAAAAAGAGGAACAAGTACAAGACTCTGGGGTTTGGTCAGGATCCCCATGGCAAGAGAAGTTCCTGCAATCATCGGCTTTCCTGAGACAAATTCCATAAGAGCAAACATTAAAAACAGCGTGTAAACTGAATCTACCTGCCCCCATATTGCAGAGTTGTAGATGATAGCAGGATTGAATGCATAAACTGTCATGGAAAGGAAAGACATATTGAAACTTCCATATTTCCTTACGATCAAAAATATCAATAAAGCAGTTGCAATATCAGCTATTATAGCAGGAGTTTTTAGTAAAATTGTAAAAACAGGGGACTGGATATCAAAGGATGAAGATATGAATAATTTATAAAATGCTCCTACTGCCCATAGAATATAGATGTATAACGGGGGGTAATCGGACTTTACACCATGATAGAAATTAGAAATTCCCGTAAAGTGAACTCCACGGCTCCATGTCCTGAACAGTGAAATATCAAATTCAAATCCCTGGAGCGTAGATAGATACATTCGTACAAGAAAAGCAAAAAATAAAATTAGGGCAATCGATATATATTGATTTCTTTTAATGCTAAACCAGGTGTTGATCTTTGATTTAATATCTTTTCCAGTAATCTGGAAAGGTTTGAGAGTTATGGAACCATCCCCAAGGTTTAATTGTGAAACCAATATTTATGATTTTCCATGTACTTTCATGAAATGATACTATTCTTCCAATAAAACAATAGTTTGATACGCCCACCAGAGAATCATAAATGATAATTATGGGTGACATAAAAAATCTTCTGGAACGGTTATCGAACGCTCACGGGGTTTCGGGATATGAAAATAATATCCGGAAAATCATCGAGGAGGAGATACGGTCTTTTGTAGATGAGATCAGGACAGATAAAATGGGAAATCTTCTGGCCACAAAAAACGGCGGATCTCCCCGATTGATGCTTGCCGCTCATATGGATGAGATCGGGCTTATGGTAAAATATATCGATGAAAAAGGAAGAAACAAAAAAACCGGTTAAAGCCAAAGATATGTTCATAGATGTGGGAGCAAGGAGCAAAGATGATGCAGAAAAATCTGGCGTATTCCCTGGAACACCCATCACGTCAGATACGGAGTTCAAGCCACTCTGTAATGATTTTGTCACAGGCAAGGCTCTTGATGACCGTGGAGGCTGTGCCGTACTGATCGAAGCGCTGCAGCGGATAAAGAATGTAAAGGCCACCATACATGCTGTTTTTACAGTACAGGAAGAAGTCGGCCTCAAGGGCGGCCGTACTTCTGCTTTCGGGCTTGATCCCGATGTTGCGCTCGTGTCAGAAGTCACATTTACCGGAGACCACCCCGGGATCGAGAAAAAAGATTCAGCGCTCGAAATCGGTAAAGGACCTGTTATCACAGTAAGTGATGCCGAAGGACGCGGAATAATCGTATCCGAACCTGTATTGAAGTGGTTACAAAATGCAGCCGGGAATATCCCATATCAGTTAAAGGTGGGTTCAGGGGGACAAACGGATGCTTCTATCATACACCTTACCAGGGAAGGAATACCAACAGGCGTGATCAGCACACCATCAAGATATATCCATACACCTGTAAACGTATTGAGCATGAATGATCTTGAAAACAGTGTAAAACTTATAGTACGGGCAGTGGAAACAGTCGATCAATTGGGAGTGTAACCTTTTTTGCTGAAACTATCCATTTGAATATCCTTTCATATTTATAAATATATGTCAACCCTTTCACCGAAATAGACTCTCAGCTGGTTAAGTATAATGCCCCAATCACGCATAGGCATTGTCCATTTCTCAGATGCGTCAAACACTATCAGATACAATATTTTGAATAGTGAATCATCTGTTGGGAATGAACTTTTAGTTTTAGTGATTTTCCGTATCTGCCGATTGAAATTTTCTATCGCGTTAGTCGTATATATTATTCGTCTTATCTCAGGAGGATATTTGAAAAATGTTGATAAATATTGCCAATTATCTCTCCAGCTCTTGATTGCATATGAGTATTTATCGGCCCATTTAGTCTCAAATCTGTCAAGAGCAGCTAATCCTGCTTCCTCATTGGCAGCAGTGTAGATATCTCTCATATCTGCACAGAATTCTTTTCTGTCCTTGTAACTGACAAATTTAGTACTATTTCTTATTTGATGAACTACACATTTCTGAATCTCCGCTTTAGGAAAAGTCGCTTTGATTGCATCCTCAAATCCCTTTAAACCATCGACAGAACAAATAAGAAGATCCTTTACCCCACGATTTCTTAGGTCAGCAAGAACACCCATCCAGAATTTGGATGATTCCGATTCGCCGATCCATATGCCAAGAATATCTTTCTTTCCTTCAATAGTCACGGCAAATACAACATAGGCAGTCTTCTTCATTATCTGGCCATCCTTATTCACGTTAAAAACAATACCATCCAGATAGATTATAGGATACATTTCATTCAGCGGTCTGCTTTGCCATTCTTTAGCAAGTGGAAGGATCTTATCAGTTATCCTGGTAACCATTTCAGGAGAAACATCAAGACCATATATTTTATTCATATGGGATCCTATGTCTCTGTTGCTCAGTCCCTGAGAAAACAATGAAACGATCATTCCTTCAAGATCGCTTGATAATGTTCTTTCGTGTTTCTTCACA
>NZ_NTMG01000046.1 GCF_002487355.1 Candidatus Methanoperedens sp. BLZ2
AAAGATAGGAGTATAAAGAAATTTTAGATGCTCCGATGGGGATTTGAACCCCAGGGACGGGCCTGTGTGGTCCATGAGTCTGCCGGCAGCAGCAAACAAACGAAGCACCAGCAGACATTACCGTTAACAGCGGTATGGAACCACATTATATATATTGTCCTGGCCTAAAATACTTTTCTTTTCTCAAGCCCTGAGCATTATCTGCCTTTATACTTAATATATATTTTGGTATATCTATATTATGGTGTTTATCATAATGATCATTTATTAATTAGAAGATTAGGCCAGCTTCTTTTTTGCGATAAACAATACAACAGTAAAAAAAGCGGCATATTTTGCTATAATTTTATAATTCATTTACATCAACTCTATTCTTCTTTCTTACAATAAACGATTTTAGCCGCGCTGATACTGTCCGGGTAGCATTAAATGTATATTCTACCAGCCTAAAAATACTGTGGAATATCAAAAACCCTACAATAAAATCTACTATAAGTTGAATCCAATTGTGAGGATGTGTGGGCGATACAGAGGCATTAGCAGTGAAAGCCAGCGCAACCACTATAGCGTACATTTTTGAAACCATTATACATCAGCTCCCATTTTGATCAAATTCAGTTTTCTTCATAATATTATAATATTCTTTAGAGTGTATAATCTTTAATCTAAAATAATGCTCATCGCCTTAATGCAGAGACATACAATAATGTTATTTTCATTCATCATAATGACGGATTTTTAAGAAAAGATGATATATATAAAAATATAATACTATATTAAGGTGATAATACCAATGAGTTTAAAAAAAACCACAATATACGCTCTAATTGTCAGTACGATGATTTGGATTATTTCACATATAAAAGTACCTAGTATGCAGGTATTAAGCTTCGATATCATAACCGAATTTGTTTGGTTCTTATTTATATTTATGATATTTTATATTGTAAGCTTTGTATTTATTAACATCAAAACAAAAACGCAAATTATCTTATTAATTTTGGTGTTATTCTTGACAACTGCAATAACATTAAATATCATTTTGCCTAAACAAATTATCAATCCAAAAGAGGATTATCCTCTGGATATATTAATATTAATTTTTATAAGGGATGATCCGTTAGATTTTTTTATTTTAGAACTGTGGGCAGTATCCATTATTATAACAATAAAAAATCTCAAACCGATTTTAGACAAGGCATATAAGAGATTCTTGCATCCAAGTCTCGAATAAGAAACAGTGATTACAGAAATCAATGGAGGAGAATAAAATGGGCTTGTTCGGTAAAACAGACCAAGAAAAACCTGAATTAAGCGAGAAAGGTTCAGAGGAGATAATACTTAAACATATAAACAAGATCGCAAATGACGAGAATGGGTTCCGATTAATAAGATTACTCATGCAAATAATGGATGAGAACCAGAACATAAGCCTTATATGCTCTTTCCGTAAACTTTCGCGTTTTAGGAAAGACTTAACGTGTGGCTTCTACCAAATCCTATCTATTGTGGATCGTCCCTTCTACCCTGGTGATATACTTGTATTCTCACATGATAAGGAGTATAAAAAGGGAGATACTCTTCAATACTGTGACCTAAGGAACGAAGGAAAACTAGAATTCCACTACCTGATATTCGACTTTATAAAAGAAGATGGGGTTGTAGTGAGAACCGTTCTGAAAGACGATGATAAAAAATATACAATCCAGCCCTGGCAGATATTAGGAAGGCTGGTCTTTAAGTACGACCCTGGTTCAGCTGAATGGAAGAAGTTTATCGAATCTGAGGGAATTGATAAAGACAAGATCATTGATGATATAGAGAGGGATATAAAAAGCATTACAGATACACAAGAGTTCCCTGAAAAAGAAGAGGTCCTATCAGAGCTTAAGAGAAGAAAAGGTATCATAACGAACCCTAAATAAAATGAGGGGAGATAATGACATATAATGTAAATGGGATTGGGACCAATCTATCAGGTGAAAGAAAAATCACTGTTGAGGAACTGGTGCGTTGGTCTGAATATCTTCCAATAAAGCCTTATACCCGTCATCCTGAGTTCTACATAGCAACCGAGTCTTTCGTTGTTCTATTTTTGCCTATTATCCCAATCGAAACCTTTGTTCATTACTATCCTGAGGAGGAGTCTGGACATAAATATATTATCTCGTACTACCCAGTAGGCGAGGGAAAAATATACTGGGAACACATTAAAAGTAGTTACGTCTTTTACATAGTACCAGCAATCATCTCCACACTACTTGTAAACTATTTAATAGGAATCCTCTTATGAGACCACAGATCGCTTTAGTCTATCTACTGTGAATAGAACAATTTATATAGGTATTGATATAATTATTGATTGCTTTCTGTGCCTTTAACAGGGGTACGAAGCAGGAGCAGCAAACTATGCAGGAAAATACACAGCAGAGCTTAGCTCAGGCTAAGAATAATTGTATATATGTGGGAACAAACGTTCTTTTCGAGTATGGCAAACATGGTGTTGTTCGAAAAAGCATTCTGAAAGGGACAGTGGAGGGCCTTCAGGGCGAATACATTCTGATCCAGGGAGAGGATGGCGGGAAATATAACCGGCATAAATCACAGGTCAGGGTGGCTTACGTATGAACGAAAATAATCAAGATAGCGGAGCGGGTACCCTAGAACAGAAAAAGAAAAGTTCCTTTGAAAAAAAATTAAAAAAGGGACAAATTAAGATTTTTCTTGATGCTAATTTGAAACCCGAACTGACCGGCACATTCAAGCATCATATTCATAAAAATTCGTTAGTTCCATGGCGGATATTGTGTCTATGGAAAAAACGAGGATTCAAACCTCTTAAACGGGGTGTCGCACATGTGCGGTTTGAAGATTCTGATAAAAAATATATTTTTCCGGCTTATTTTTCGAATCGGCCAGAGAAAAAAACAGATTCTGGACGCGCTGTAAATCTCCAGGAAGTGTAATATGGCAGAATTGATAGAAATTCGAAAAGAGGTTGTATTGTTCACCGTAGATATGGAGAAAATACTGAAGAAACATGACCCTGAAAAAGGTGAGTCATGGAAAACAAAGGATTATTGGACCCTCATTGATATGCTTGAAAAACAGCACGCAGATTTTGTCTGGTTAAGTTCTCATAAGAAATTCGATGAGGCAAAAGAAAAATTGCTTGACATAGCAAATGTCTCCATGATGCTGTATCAATTTTATCAAAAACATGGATTAGGTGCTTGTGATTCTGTCCCTTCTGCAGGCCTTCCAGGATTGAAGGACCAGGACAGAAATGAATCAGATCCATACATGGATGTTCATGGGGGGCTGGATTAATGAGATGTTCAACTTGTGGCTATTGGTCAAAATTGTCTGGAAAATGCATCTATAACTATCCTGTGATGGCTATATGGGAAAATGCCAGATGTGCTATTCCACGGAGGTGACGCGGCTATGATAGATAAAAGAAAGTTCCTTCACCGGATCACCGAGGAATATGAGAACTTGGTGCCAGAGGTTAAGAGTATGACCCATATTCATGTTTTCAAGTGCACAGGATGTGGATGGGAAGCAAGGATCTCTGAAGAGAATATGCGCTTTGTAGGGGGTTCTGTTGATTGTCGGGGTGAACCCGATGGTCTCGGTTGTGGGTACGCCTGCGTTTTTGACCATATTGAAATTGAGGATGGGAAAGGGAATGTGACGGCGGTGATTGTATGAAACCATATCGAGTTGACCTCAGTCTGGATGAGTTTCAGTTTATTAGGATTTTGATCAAAGTTCAGAGATTCAATCCGGATCCTGTGCTGATCGGGTTACGGAAGAAATTCACAATAGATGAGGGAGAGTCATGATAGACAAAGGAAAACTTTTTGATCGGATGACCGAGGAATACGAAAATCTTGTTTTTCAGGGCTACTCAGTTCAAGAAATCGCATACATGGGGACTTGTCTCATCAGGCTTGCATTAGAGCGAAAGATAGCCACTGCTGCAAAGTTAAAGCCTGAGTTGGAGCCGGGGATGGAATAATGGCAGATATGGCAATCATTGTCATCAATGCAAAGACCATCCTTGCAGATCTTGACAGAAAGTATCAATGCCAGATGGTTGAATGGAAAAGCCAGTGCCTTTCTATGCATTCAAATTTCAAGAAAAAGACCTCCAGATCAAATAAGAACGGAAAGTCGTATGAATCGACGGCATGGTACAAGATCAAGCCTGGTGGCGGTCTGGAGTCTGTAGGAAAAGAAGAACCGGACTACAGCAAATATTATCCTCCGGAGCCAAAGCCAGCTTATTCATTCAAATTCCAGAAATATGAAGAGCATGTGATCCTGAACATTAAAGATTATGAGGCAAATCTGAAGCTTTTCAAGGATTGCCTTGCGTTCAATCTTGAGCTATGCAGGAATCCGCTGATCAAGAATTTAAAGAAAGTCAATGGTGCGAAAACCCTCAAGTTCTTCGATGATCGCGATTTAGATATCCGCCCGAAAGAAGAAATCTATGGAATGCTTGCGAAAGTCACTTTGATAGCGAATACAGAGCGCCAGCTAGGAAATATGGAGCATGCATCTCTTATGACCGCTATGGGTGTCGGGATGCGCTGGGTTTTGAGAGATTATGATTTTGGACTTGAAGAGCTCACAAAACCGAAAATTGATCAAATTAATTCTGTCCATCCGGAGATCTCCGCAGCTGCTCCTGCGGGAGACAGAAACGCTGGGGGTTGAAGATATGATTTTGGGAACTGTAAAGAGAAGGAGCGAACCGTGCCCCAGTTAGAATTAGGTATCATGCCGCTGAAAGTTGAGCTGAAGGAAGGATTGAAAGTGGCTTTCTTTGTTGATATCAAGCGGCGTTTCAGTAAGAAAAAGGAGACCCATATCGGTGAGGTCAGATCATTCAACGGATCTGGCGTGACTATTGAAGGGATTACGATTCCCGGATATTATAATCGGGCGCCGGATAAAATCTTTGAGGTTCATCAGAATATAAACTTGGAGATGTTTAAATGAACTCCTCGGAGATCATAATCTCCCTGCTTGGCGACAGCGGGAAAAAGCAATGGACACGTACAGAAATCCTTGAGATCATATCCGAACAGCTACGGATAGAGAAAATGGATGCTGCACATAAATTTGATGCAGTCAATAACCGCTATGATTACTTTGAGAAAACCAGTGAAGACTCACAAAAATACCGTTTCTCAAAAAGTGGGAACCTGAAATATAATTCCCTGAAAAAATTGAAAGAATCTGACAGTAATTTTGAAAATGCTGTCGAGACGTTCATCAAAAATTATTATTGGACTGAATTTCTTGAATGCATTCTTAAGGAAAAGGAATACATTGAAATTGATTATCAAAAAATCTGGATAGGATTCCCATATCTTAAAGATTTGCTGGAAAAGGACCCGGATAAGGCATTATCAAAATTCAATAAGGCAATCCAGAAGATATCAGTACCTGCGGATAATGAAAAATGGCCAAGTATCAGCATTTTCAATACCGGCGATATATTGCAGGTTGAAGATGTAAAAACCGAGCACATAGGACAATTTATCGAGATTGAGGGGCGCGTTGTTGCGCAGAACCTTACACAGCCAAAAATAACGAATGCAGCGTTCAAATGTGTGCGATGCGGTAATGTTATGTACCTTCCCCAAGTCGAGGGGAAATTCATAGAGCCTTTTGCATGTGATAGCGATGTATGCGGGCGCAAAGGACCGTTCACACTTCTTCAGAAGCCTGAAAGCGACTATATTGATGCTCAGAATATTATTCTTGAATCCATCCGCGGTGGCCAGGTGAATATCAAGGCGGCATTAAATGGGTGTCTCTGCATGCCCCCATGGGAACGTGATGCCAAAGTCGTTCATACATGTGGGATAGTGAGAGCATGGCAAAAGATCGGGACGTTAGGGAAATCTCCATATTTCGAGTGGGTTGTGGATGTTAACAGTATCAAGATCGTGGATGATAACAATGTAGAACCGCCAACAGAGGATGAAATAAAGCAATTTGAAGCATGGGCTAAAAACCCGCATGAGCTCAGAAAGAAATTCCTTTCTTCAATAGCTCCGCATATTTTCGGAATGATGGATATCAAGGATGCATGCAGTCTTTCTCTATTCTCTGATTGGAACTGGGGATTAGATCCGCGAAATGTGATAGACAGAAGCAGCATACACGTGTTATTATTCGGAGATCCCGGTATCGCAAAATCACAGATCATCAAGGATGTGGTCTATATCGCTCCAAAGGGAAAGTTCGGACAGGTTGTGAATATGAGCCGTGGAGGTCTCAGTACGGTAGCTGTGCAGGAAAAAGGTGAATGGTTCGTGAAGAGTGGATTCTTCAGCCAGGCTGACCAGGGTGTTGCTGGCCTTGATGAAATTGATAAGGTGAAGGACCCGAAAGACCTGGATTGCCTTGTATCAGTATTGAATGACCAGATCCAGCTTGTATCGAAGATCGGGAAGAATGATATACCATTCAACACCAGGACCGCTGTACTCGGTGCGGCAAACCCTAAAGGAGGACATCTAAAGGCATCGGAGGATATAATCGAACAGATACAATCAACAATCCCCAGTTACATTTTCCAGCGCTTTGACCTGATTTTTGCCATTCCAGATAATCCGGACGAAGCGAAAGATAGTATTGTAGCCGATACGGTTAATGAAAGATATAGAACTCGAATAATTAACCGCAAAAATATAAAGCGGGAAATTCCTGTTGAGCTTTTGCAGAAATATATTTTGTATGCAAGGACTAAGTCGCTTCCTGATATTGAACTTTCAGCACAGAAACTCATTAAAGAATTCTATTTGAAGATACGGAAAGTTTCAAAAGAATATCCTGTAATCGGGGCAAGGCAGTTAGAGGATCTTAACCGTATGGCTATTGCAATAGCTCGAAGGGAGATGTCCCCGAAGGTGACTGAGGACCACGTAAAGTATGCTATAGGGTTAATGAAGGCTTCCCAGGCAACATGGAGCTCAGGGGATGATTATGGGATGTATAATTACGGAAGGACCAAATCTCAGGCTGAACAAGTGAATAGCATAAGAACTGCTATCAAGGATATTTGTGTAAAGGAATCATATGCCAGGATAGAAGACATTGCCTTCACGTCAGGAATGGATCTGATCCAGGTTGAGCATACGATCATCCTGATGGAAAAGAATAAGGAAGTGTATCATGTGGCTGGTGGGTACAGACTGCCACAATGAACACTTCATTCATTTTTTAATTTCATTTTTATACTGTTATTTATAAGTCAGGACAGAAAACCCCTTTTTTTGTGGTCATAATAACCTGAAAATAGCAAAGCTCAGTGAAAGTAATCAGGGTTTTTGAAAAAACTTCATTTTAAACTTTTTTTAATATATGTGTTTATTGATAGTGTTTTTTTAAAATTAATGCCTACTGTTATGTGAGTTTTTTAAAATCAAATAATATAGACATATATACCTTTTACCGATACTGTAAGCAATTAACCGACAACTGTTTTTTTGCTATAAAAATAACAGTCTAAAAAATGCAAGCTCTAACAGTAGACTTACTTTTTCAAGAAATCAATATCATTATATTAAAAATACTATGCAAGCTGTAACGGTAGCCTTAAAAAACAACTGTATAAACAAAAATGACAAAATGACTAAAAATGAAAAACGAAAAAAGAAAGACTGACCCCCATCAAAAACGCTAAAACGTGTTAAAATGCATCTATGCTTGCTGCTCACATGGTTACACCCAAAAAACTTTATGTGTGTAATTGGCCTCGCGCATACTGCCACTCTTTACTTACATTATCTCTAGCCTTGATTTTTTATCGTATAGCATAGGATCATTCGTTATCGGCAACGATCGGACAGAAAATAGATACATCCTCATTCATTCAATTATGTCTTCCAGGAGAGCTGATCTCTGGCGCCATGTGGACAGAAAGATAGTTTTATGATAATCTAATTATAATTTTGAATATGTGGCCATATTATCAATACCGGATAAAATAGATCAAACAAGATTGAAAAAAGCGTTGCTCATAACAGCGATCATATGTTCTATAATCGGCCTGGCTCTCTGGTTTGAGCAGCCTCATATCCTGGATTATTATTTTGAACATTATGTGCCGGTGGAAAAGATATATGACCCGGACAGGTATCTCAACGATCTGACCGGGAAGATAATTCTCTTTAATGGAACCGTGGTTTCATCCCAGGAAGACAAATTCGTATTAACGGATGAGTCAAATGGATATCAGATCATGTATACATCAGATAAACGCCTCAACTGCATCCCACCAAGAAATAAGGAAGCAAAGGTTGCAGGATATTTCGGCACTATGTTTGATTCAAACAAGTTCTATGCAATATATGTTATCGGGGGTTGCTAACAGTGTCAGATGAATTAATTGTCAGGGACCTTAAACTTATTCTGGCCTTAGTGATAATTCTCAGCTTCATATCTATTGTGAGGGGTGAGCCAATCCTCAACAGGTCGAACGACTCTCTTGAAATAAACATCACTGGAGAGAACATCAAGGAAGCTGGTAGTGCAGCAATTAATTCAACAACAGAGACAGTTACTGAAATAAAAGAAACCCTTCCCGGACAGGTTAAGGTCAAACTTCCTGGATTCGGCTTGATCTTATCTTTGCTGGGATTGATCCTGGCATATAAAAAGGTTAAATGATTTTCCAATTCATAATCTTTGGGCTCCTTATTTATGGCAGCTATACAGATCTGAAGACCTATCATGTCAGCAACCTGGTCGTCCTGGGAATTATCCTGGCAACGATCCCTCTTATCTCCCTGGGAATATCAAATAATATTTTCTGGATAATGCGAAATATCGTAATAATCATTTTTACAATATTGTTTTTCATATTCTATAAAAAAAAGCTGCTTGGAAGCGCTGACATGTGGGTACTGATCCCAATGATGTTCATATTCAATTTCATTGAATTAATGGCTTTTTTGAGTATGCTTGTATTATCCCAGATAGGGATCGGAATAATACTGAAAAAAAAGACGCCCTATTTCCTGGCGATTACACTGGCTTTTGAAATAATATTACTCCAGGTTTGGTAAATGCGAATCAAGAATTTCCCTTATAACCTGGCTATTTGAACTCATTTTTTTATCTGCCACAGAAGATATCCTTTTTTTCAGTGAGTCAGGCGCTTCAAAGCTCAGTTTCGAACTAGACTCATTCGTTTGCATATAATCATTATAAGTATCATATTAAGTATTAAGGCTTTTTTCATAAAAAATCATCATTTTTCATAAAATTTCATAAAAATTAAGAAATTTTCATAACTAAGTATATATTTATTTAATCATTAACAATTGCAGTGTAAAATTTTCTCATCATGCCTTGAGTGTGATGAGAAGGAAGTCTACACAAAAATATGAATAAACTAAATTTACTTTCGTTTGTGATGTTTGTCACAGCAGACCCGCACCTTCTTGAAGGTGTCGTACAGTCACAGCCCCAGACCGGCTGGATAAAATCAGCATGGATCAGACTTGAACATGCAGTAAAAGACCTTTTTGGAAACCTGACATCTGACCAGGTGATCGCCAATGCATTCGCTGCGGTCCTGATCGCAGGTATCATGGGTGTAATACTCGGCGGTATTTTCATTGTCGTGGGTCTGTACCTTACGGCAACGCTGAATAATGCAATGCCTTCCGTGAACGATACTGCATACAACACCTCTAAAACAGTAGTCCAGGGCAACATCAACACTGCATTCCAGATCCTTGGTGTTGCGCTGATCTTCGGCAGCATAGGCGTGATCATAGCATCCCTCATGGGCTGGGTTGGCGGCGGTGGAGCTGCAAGATAAAATCATGAAAACCAACGATAATAACCAAAATGCATTTGGAGCACTTCCAATAGCAGCGATCATGATGATTGTATTGGGAGGAACGTTTCTTATCGTTGGGCTTTTCCTTAATGCCACAGTTTCATCCACCCTAGGGCAGGATCTGACACCGGCAGCAGCGGTAGGAACGTATACCATCACAGGAAACACAAGCACCGGGGAATATGTCAATATCACAACAGGTTCAACAAACCTGTGTTATTATTTCAACACAACTGGAATAGGGAAACCAATCGGTTGTTTGGTGGTAGATGTCAGGAGTGGGGGAAATACTTCAATAATCTCTGCTACTAACTTGACTGCTTCCATGAATGGTGACTCTGATTTCACAGCATTACTTACAGCGACAAACCCGGCTAATAACACCACTGTTGTAACTGCAAAAGAAACTGGCATAAATGCCAACTCTTATACAACCACCGATACCGTAACAAACGGTTCATGGGGGGCAGCAACACTTGCAGGTGGAATCGATGGCATGTCAGCCTATCCAATTGTAAACTCAAACGTTAACACCGCATTCCAGATCCTTGGTGTTGCGCTGATCTTTGGAGGCATAGGCGTCATTATTGGAATGCTACTGGGATTCGGGAAAGGAACTGAACGGAAATAAGGTTAAATATGAATCACAATAGGGGCGTTCCGCCCCATATTTTTTGGTGACAAAACATGGAACAGCTGCTATTCATACTTCTTTTCATTACGGGTGTCGTGATCTTTCTAATCTCTACAAGAACAGATTCGACTGACCTGACAAAAACATATCAAGTTGAGATCTCGCTCATGAGCCTTATCATCTGGTTAGTTATTGGTCTCAGTGCATTTAATATTGAAATTTATAGCGATACTTTAACCTCAAAACAAATTTACGATTATGGTTATATCTGGATCTCAGCGTTGTTCTTCTTGATATCGTTTGTGAATACAGCTGTCCTGTTCTTTTATGGAAGCTTTGCTATGATCATTAAATCGGGGGGATTAAATGGAAAGTAGTAATTCAAGCCAGCAGCCAGTAATCCAGGACAATACAGGCCTGTTAAAAGAGTATACCAGCAACGATCACATTGATGAGGGAACACGGAAAAAGTTTCCGGAGACATATGACACTGCGCTTGTTTTAACTTTCCTGGATGAGAAGGCAGCCCGGGTAATCGAAATAAAAAACAGGATCATCAAGAGAAGCCATAGAAGCCTGTTGCCCGGGCATAAGTTCGATACCAAGGCCAAAATAGAACTTGATCAAAACGATTTGCACGCTTTTTTCCGTAGGCAACGGGCAGTTGTTGGCCCGAGCGGAATGAATGAAAGAATTGCAGAGAACACGCAGATATCACACAACGTAGTTGCAGGTCCGCAGCAAGACACAGTCCACAGCGCGGGATATCTCAGTACACTCCCTATAATAGGGAAATATTTCAGGTGAGATCATGCCGTTAGGAAACATCACTCAAGCAGTACCTATCCCTCCACCAGCTCTTGAACCAATAGGAAACACAATGCCAGGATTATGGCTTATCATCATCGTGTTCCTGCTTGGAACTATTATTCTGATCCTTGCTGTCGCATATATTGCGGTTATGATCTGGGGAGGTCCGATGCTGAAGGCAAAAGCATCCAGGCTCTCAGGAGATGCCATTATCGAGCATTTCGAGACAGGGAAAAATGGGCGTATAATGACAGCTCAGGTTGAAGGCCATGCAATCGTGCACAAAGAAGTGAAAGACGGGACCATGATATCCCTTCACCAGGGCATAAGTAACCTGGATGGCCATCAGGTAGTAATATCATGGGGTCTCTTTGGCGTGAGTATACCAGTTTTTCTCCTTGCAGGGATCACGAAGCTTAAATCCCTGGGATATAACACACGAGATGAAGTTTTAGAAGAACTTGATACCAACGAGGATCTAAAGGCATCCAATCTCATTGATGGAGGATATAATTTCGACAACTTCACAGATATCCTCGTAAAAACAAAATCACCTGTTTACTTCCCACTTGAGATCGAACACGTGAGCGATTTCGTGCAGAATGTGGATCAACACGCCACTGAAGGGGACGTTTCAGATGAGCTCGAGGCATATTCGATATCAAATGAGGATGATTTTGGAAAAATCATGTTCCAGACAGCAATTGCAGTTTTAATTATAGCTATTGCAATGTGGCTGATGCTTGGCGGGACTGGAGGTAAATAATGACAGGTGAAGTAACTTATTCATTTAACGTTCCTGACGTCTCAGCAACTACGTTCTGGATAGTGGTTTCAGTGTTGCTTCTGGCAACAATATTCCTGGCGATATATGATGGGTTTTTCGTGTTTTACCTGGGTAAATCAATGAGGAAATATCTGACAGCACGGCTTGCAAGTGGAAAGGGAATTCTCCAGGTATTCGAACATGAGAATCTTTTCCTTCACATTGCATCACTTCTGAATGGCGGAGTATTCATTGATGAAGAAAATGCTGGCGTAAAGCCCGTAATCCCGAAGTCAATAGTGACATTGAACGCTGTTTCTACAACGCTTGTATGGAACCTGACCCCAAAACTTCCGGATGTATATAAAGCCGCACTTGAAAAACTTGTTAGTCTTGGATATAATTCAGTTGATGATATCCTGGAAGATCTTAATTCAATCAAATATCATGAGCCGGATGATCTACTTCTTGAAAAAAACTCAATATTAAAAACAGTATCAGGATTAAAGAAGAAAAGAAGGGAACTTATCCTTTTTACATTAATCGAAATATCGATCATTGTTGGAATGTACGCAATTGGGTTAGGATTCTGGTATATAATTGCTATTTTGGTATTATCGACATCAATAGCAGCTTTAATTCTGTTGTTACGTTCTCCTAAAAAATCAGAAACAATAGTAACAAAAACCGGAGACAAATACAACCTGACATATGCTGAATTCTTATCTATCCATGAAAGGGTCAGGGCAAGGAATACAATTGAAGTAACAACTGAAGACGTAATTATGTTTAATGAAAAATTCCTTGACGAGCATGCAAAAGCATCATTAGTAGAACGAAGGATCAATGTCGAAAAGAAAAAGCTTCGTGAAAAGAAATACCAGAAATGGGCGTTTATCATCATCGCGGTCCTGGTAATTGGCGGGCTTGCCCTGAAAGCATATATGGTATTGCATGGAGGGAAATGAACAGTACACCCTCAATCAATAGCAACCAGGTACTTGATGTTTTTATAGCCACAAATTTCCTGGCACTTGTAGATATAAAAGCTGATATGGAAAACAGCCTGGCATCCGGTGATGAGAACACAATATTAAGGAATAAGTTAAGGACCTTCCATCGTTGTTTCAATGCATTAAACGGGGCATCGGATCCAAAAGTAGAATCAAAATTAAATGAGACAGAAAAAAAAGAAATATCAAATTTTTTAGAAGATTATATCGTGGAGCCACATTTGTCAGGGCAGCTCGCTTCTAAAGAAAATCGTCAGGTTTTATCAGAATCAATTAAAGCAGCAATTAAAATTTTTTATAGTTATAGACAGGCAATGAAAAAAGCAAGCGTCGGAGGATTGTGAAGACGAAAGAGAACTCTGGCGGGATAACATTAGATATTCCGCAGCGGGAAGGAAAAGAAGGATACATTGGAATGTATTTTTCCCTATTCCTCAGAATGGGTGAAATCATAGCGAGTTCAAATTTCAAAGACACAACTATACGAATTGAAATTTTAACCCGATTTTTAATATCCCTGATCCCTAACGAATCCATAAGGGCTGAAACATCTAAAAAACTTAAAGAAAAAATCGAAGCCAGAATAAAAGAGAGTAAAGAAGAAAATAAGGACCTGACAGAAGAAGAGATCGGCAACATACGTTTGTTGGCCTGTATAGAAGTGATAGGGGAAGTATCTGACTTTATTGACAAGCACATCGGGGTATCAAGAGAGAACCGGGTGGGTGTAGTATGAGTTACATGGATCACGTTGTGAAGATCGATGGGGTTGAACCAGACCTGGCTTCGATCAGTACAATGATCGCAAAGAAAATAGCATCGCCATATAAACAGCACGTGACCATGATGACGGTTGGAAGGACCGGATCAGGGAAATCTTATGCAATGCTGAATTTATGCGAGCAGTTATCAATAAAATTAGCAAAACTTCTTGGAGGGAAACCAGAAGATTATTTTACAATAGATAATGTCGCCATTATCACAAAAGAAGATCTCATAAGAGTGGTAAAATCATTCAAGAAATATGGGATTTATCTCCTTGATGATATCGGTGTAGGATGGAATGCCAGGGACTATAAAAAGGAAGGCAATATCATTATGAACGATATCATCCAGACCTTCAGGCCAAACAGCAATTTCCTCGGCATGTCATTACCTGACAGCTTTCTTATTGATAAAGTTCCACGCTCCCTGGTGCATTATTTCATGGAAATGGATACTACTTATTTTGAAAAAGAAATAACAATAGGTAAACTGTTCAAAGTCATACGCAAACCGAGAACAGGAGATACTTATTTTGAATATCCTTTAAACGGGGCTAAGTATGTTCGATATTCATTCGGAATGCCATCATTAACACTTAGACAGGAGTATGATAAAAGACGAGATGAAAGATACGCAGAACTGGAAAAAACAAGAATGGACAGATGGACTGTGATTAACCAGGAACAGGTTCCAAAACAATCAAAAAAAGATTTATTGTTTGATACCTGGGCCAGTCTTAGAGAAGAAGGTTTCTCACTCCGGGAGATTGGCAGACTGACACATACAGACCACGCCTATGTTGGTAATATCTTAAAAAGTAAGGGTGTGGTTGTTTGAATAATATATTCTTATATAATCATACAGTAGGAAAAATTTTTAATGAAAACTTTCCCAGAGGACGCGATGGCGCCCTACTAACAAAAAGGAGGAAACTAATATGGGAATGAATTTTAGAAGAATCGGAACATTTGTAAAAGAAAAAATAAACAAGAAGATCGTGGAATTCAAAGAAGAACAAAAGTTCAAGCAGGAATTAGATGAAAGACTAAAACAAGAAAGAAGAACTGCCGCTCTGAACAATACTTCGAAGATAGCTAAGATCGAGGCCGACAGGAAGTTACAGGAGATCAGGTCAGGAAAACAACAGAGTGGAGGAATTCTCAATGGCATCCGCGACTGGAATGACAGTATGAACCAGCAGGCTCAAAATGACCTTAGTAATATGTTTGGTGGCGGATCCGGAGCAAATAAGAAATCCCAGGGAGGGATATTCAGTGGTTTTGGGGTATCTGATGCTGATCGAAGGATGTTAGGCATGCCTTCAGCTAAAAAAGAACCATCCGCATCACATAAGAGTAATAAGAAAAAACATCGTGGCGGCGGAACAACGATCATCATCAGGAAGTAATTATGATCAACAATTCTGTCTCACATGGAAGCTGCTGCAAAGATCTCCGGAAGGACATAATTGATTCTGTCCAGGTCCCGATATCCTGGCCAGCTCACCGGCAGGACAGAATTGACAAGGTGATCTTATGAGCACTGAAGAGCCAGGATGGGGAGGATATACAGAACCGACAAGAGACAATGGGGGCGGCGGTTCAAAACCTCCAACACCTCAGCCACCATCTCAGCCTAACCAGTGGGGTGAACTCCCAGGAGGAGCTACAGTAAGCGAAGGATCAGATCCAGGGGACAATTATGGATATAGCAGCGGAGGAAATGATCTAAGTGGTGGCAGCCATACATCTTATGACAATGCAGGGAATCCCACTACGATCTACACAGACAGGTTGGGAAACGTCCACTCTCTCCAGGACTACTCCGGGCGCGGAGGTGGAAGATACGATACTGTTATCGGCGGATTCCATGAAGGGTATGCCGGCAGCGGATACAGACGGAGCGCATACACTGAACTTCAGCAGCCGGGAGTAAGAACCGCTGTCCTGGCGGCAGCTAATGCAGACCCAGGGGCGGCATTGAGGTTAGAGAGAGCTGGTATCATTGAGATCCAGAGGTCTCAGCCGGAGCAGATAGAAAATTATCCGGGAAATAACGGACCACGCTTTGAAACTCCATTTAATAGACACTTAGGATACAATCCAGATTTTGTATACAAACCATCGCCACGCCCACCCCTACAAACAGAACTGCCACAACAGGAGCAGTCACAGGAGAAACAGGATATGTCGTTCTGGGATAAAATTAGCTCAGAATATGAAAATATTAACTCAAAAATATCCTCTAGAACAACACCATTCCTAAATGAGGTACAGGCATTACGGGAATATGGCCAGGAATATGCGCCGAAGCATTACCCAAATACATACAAACCGACAGAGGCGGACAAAATAGCGTATGACTTTCAGACAGGGATGCTAGAGTCTATAAGGGACAGGCCTGCAGATGCAATTGTCTCTGCGGCGACAATGGCTATACTCTCTCCTATAGCTGCAAAGCTACCCACAATTGTAAATTATGGGATTGCTGGATATTATGGATATGATGTAGAGCAAAGGATATCAGGGAGCAACAATCCAGCTAATACAGCAGGTGGAATATTTGCAACAGAGATTGTCCCAATGGCCGCAGGTGGAGCAATCGGAAATGCCCTGAAAGATCCTCTCGTAGATATCAGCAACAGGGGTATAGGTAAAGTCCAGGACATCATCGGAAAAACAGAGGGTGTCAAGAAAAACAGCTTCAATGAAGAAATATACATGTCGAGGAAGGAACCGAATCCAAAGCCTATCTTCGAAGAACTAACTCCTGATGATATTATTTCAGGGAAAAAACCAGAGATCATCGGATACGAGTCCCTCCCTCCTGAAGGTAATATCAAAGTAGAGATAGCGGGAGGAAAAGTCGAAGCGAACAGGCTCATTGATAATATCGCATCCGGATTAAAGGCCAGCGGGGATAATATCAAAGTCAAAGGTTCGGAGATATTCAGCGATAATGGCCTGTATGTAAAGGAGAACAAAATCGTTGAGATTGATTATTTCAATAAATTCAAGGAAGAAACTCTGGGCCCTAAGAAGTTCAGGCAGCCTGAGATCAATAATCTGGAAACAAAGGATATCACGGCAATGCCGTTTGAAAATGTGAACCTAAATGTTGGGGATATCAGGCCTGCACAGACTGGCTTGGAATCACTTAAGCAAGTATCGAAACCGAGCTTAGAGGGACTCAAGCAAGTGCATAAAGGCAGCCTTGAGGGACTCAAACCTGTAGAAAAAAAAGGATTCGAAGGACTCAAGAAAGTAAAAAAGCCAGGGCTTGCATCACTAGTAAAAGAAAAAATGGTCTCTTCTGCAGTGAGCTTGACAGAGGATTTACCGATAAAATTCGTGGATGTATCCCCAGGGAAAACCCCTGTATATCGTGGATTATCTCTTGAGGTAGGGCGTACAGGGCAGCCACTCATAGGAAAAACTCCGGAGGGCTGGAAAATCGGGACTCCTGAATTCAATGAAGCGCAAGTGAAAGAACTATACGGGGAAGCATTTGACAATCCAGCCGGATATCCAGCAAACACGCCAACTGAACTGGCAATTGCCAGGAAGAACATAATCAATAACTATGATCCACTGAACAAAGCAATAGCTGAAGATTCAATGCAATTAAGAGAAATGACATTCGGGACAGAATCGCGATTTCTCTCTGAGGAACTTGTTTTTGATGAACCTTTAAAAGCACATGGCTTAAAACCAGAAACGATCAAAAATGTCAAGAAATGGTTTGATAATCAGGATACAGTAGTTGCCGGGTCAGTTGCTCAAAAAAGCCAGATGAGAGGCCTTCCACATAGAGAATTACATGACATTGATTTTTATATCGAGAATCCACAGGCAAAAGCTGCTGAACTATTAGACCTTATTGAAAAGACGGACCCAGGGAAAGTATATCTTAAAACTCCAGGAGGACATCAGCTTATAACTAAGGAAGGCGGGACAATCTTTGATGTCAAACCACCAGAAGGGCTGGTCGATCTAGTTCCTGAGGCTTTGGGATCCCCTGGCTATCAGAGAGCAGCGGAAAAATATGTTCACTTTGCTTTCAAATACGAAGATCCTGTAAAAATTGGAGGTATTAAAGCAACCTCATTATCTGAACAGGCCACAAGGAAAATGGGGAGCACCATAGGGCTGCGTGAGAATGAGGTCAGACCGGATATGGTGAGAAGGGTAAAAGATATCGCCGATTACCTGACAATAGAACCAGCGCTTATAGAATCCCAGAAGATGGGTTTATTCTCCGGGCTCAGAGCGGGAAAAATAGCACGGGAGAGAACCATCTTATCCAGGCTTGAACAGAACTGGATGGAGAAAGTAAAATCATTCACACCAGAGCAGAGAGCTAAGTTCTTTGATACACTTGGAGAGAACAGACCGGATCTGAAACAGGTCATCTACGTTTCCAAATCACTCAGGCCAAAAAGCGATTCAGCTTCTTTAAGTAAAATGGCAGGAGTCGGAGCTTTCGAATCCAGAAATAATAACATTGTATCACAGTATAAAATTGATAAGTCGATCCGTGAATCATCTATGATGAAGAACCTGGAGAAAAGTTCCGGATCAAAATCATCAGGTGGCAGCCGCAGCAAAAGCGGGGGAGGAAGCAAATCAAGCTCTTTTGGTATCAAACCGAGCGGGTCCGTGTTTGGCAGTGGAGGATCTAACTCTCATGGATCCTCTCCACCCAGCTCACCGCCGGGCAGGAGCCCAGGAGGTGGATCTGGAGGTAATAGTTCTGGCCGTTCAGGAGGTGGAGGAGGTGGATCTGGAGGTGATAGTTCCGGGTCTTCTGGCGGCCGTTCAGGAGGCGGAGGAGGTGGAGGATTTGGATGGCCAACAGGAAAACCACTGAAAATGAAACCACATCAGGACGATATGCGAAGTATCCAGAAGGCGATCAAGAAATCCTTCAGGACCGTCAGGATCGCGCCAATCATGGAGCCAATAGCATTCGGACAGAAGGGTAGAGGGAAAAGGAGACGAAGGTAATGGTCTCATACCTTATTTTTGCAGCCCTGTTTCTCACTATAGGGGTCACAGGAGGACTTTACAGCGTGTTAAGCGACATCCTGGATATCATCGTACCAATTAACATTGCGCTGGGATACACGAACACTGATACAACGTATATTGGAGATCTCATGATCCTCGGAGCACGACTAAGCCCGATATGGATTTTCATAGGAGTGATATTGTATTTACAATCAAGAGCTCAAAAACCAGAATATGGATACTGATTCTGTCCTGAGCTCCTGTGGATATCCGGCAGGATCTCAGAACTTAGCAAGACAGAAAAAAGATAATCTTTTTTCTGTCCCACTGCAGAGCTGGCCAGGAGATCGGGACCCGGACAGAATGAGCTTCCTGCAAAATGACAGCGGCGCTTCAATTGTGTTCACCTGGGTTTTCGCATTGGCGATGGAGTTTATGATAGTCTATGTGTACCTTCTGGTGACTCCATCCATCAACCTGATCGCGGATTATATGGTAGAGTTCGGGGTTCCGAAGCACGATGTTTTATGGGTGCAGCGGGATTATGCCTGGGGATTCGGAGTTTTGTTCATCGGAGTGATCCTGTGGGCTATAATATGGAGCCACAAAAAGGAAGAAGACACGGGGTGGCGATAATGAATCAACAGGACAGGGTAAATAGACTCATTCTATTGGCGTTCATCTTTTTACTTTTAGTACCATCAGCAAGCGCAACAAATTATGCATCAGGGAAAAACCCCTCGTATTCGGGGTACAACGGTGGAGCATCATATCCTGATTTTCCGGCCCGAGCTGTCGATGGAGATTTTTCAACAAATGATGGTACAGAAACATTATTTGCTGCTTATGGTATGGATTCTACCGCAACAGTAGATATGGGGGGGCTATATTATATATCTTACATCAATTACAGCTATTATGATGCTCTTGCTGTACCGACTTATGTTCAGACAAGTACAGATGGATCAACTTGGATAACTCGTTATACAAACTTAACTGCAGGAACTAAAAACGGCAGCGCTACAACAAATGATATATTTAGATATATAAGAATTTATTTCACGAGAGTAGAAGGTATAGATAATCCTGTTCATATTTCTGAGATACAAGCATGGGGAGATAGCAGTGCTTCTGCATCTTTACGATGGGCTAATGCATCTTATATTTACAGAACAGATGGTTTTATATCAGATGGTGCTCGTCCTTATCAATTATTATTAAATGTTACAAATTCAACAGGAACAAGTAATGCAACAGATATATTTACAGGTGGGCATTGTCAAACCATAAATTGTTCAGATATAATATTTTATTTGAATAATATAACTGTTTTGTCTTATTTGGTTGAAACAAATATTACAACTAGCGTTGCAGGTAGAGTTTGGGTAAATGCAACAAGTAATGGTACCGTGAGCATGTATTATGGTAACGGGAGTGTATCCTCTTTGTCGAACGGAACAAATACATTCATGTTTTTCGATGATTTCTCTGGAACTCTTTCAAAATGGACTAATGGAAACATATCAAATAATGAAATAGTCAGCGGAGAATTACGATTGAAGGGAGCTCCGGGAGATGCAACATGGGCTGGAGTTTATTCAAATAGTGCTCTCACGAGACCGTTTATTCTTACGTTTAAGCAGCGTGCTACATCAGCATCTAACTACGGTTATGGTGGTCTCACAAATGCCGCTTTCACTGCTCCAGGAGTACTGGGGTTAGTCGGATATATGACTTCTGCTCCTACTTATTCTTTCTTTGTAAATGCCACAAATCACGATACATCATATACTTCAGGTACGACATATAATATAACAATCACTAATCGATTGAATGGATATTCTGTCGCAAAAGATAATCCATCATATTTATTTAATGATACTACTATAATACCTTTCAGATATATTCAATTTGCAGAAGTGGCTAATGCAAATTATATGTATATTGATAATGTAATTGTACGGAATTATGCATATTCAGAACCTATCTGGAGTACATGGGGAACAGAGCAATCCCTATATTCCAACAATAGAACTCAAAATACGAACCTATCTGTATCACAATTACAGGGGAGATATACACGATTCTATTATAATGGCACTACTCCAACATGGACCATAGACGGAGTGAATCAGACCGGAAGTTATGGTGTAGGTTATATTGACGTACAGGCCGCAGGGACTAAAATTATCACAGCAAATTCTACATCATGGACATATACAGCAGTTACATACACACTGGAACTCACAAGCCCCGCTAACGGGACTACAGCCGGGACCACAACACCCACACTATCAGCGCGAGAATGGCCAAGCCAGCCACCATATACTTATGAAGTAAGCACAGACAACCAATTCATTAATATAATTGTAACTGGTAGCGGCACAGCTACTGATGAAACTATAAGCAGCGGGGCAATATCACTAAACCCAAGCACTAAATATTATTGGAGATTTAAAAACGGTACGGGACATTATTCAACATATTTTGAATACACCACGGCCAGTCCAACAATAATCCCAGGTCAATTGAACATTACTGTATTTGACGAGCAGAACTGGAATTCAAGGATAATGACATTCAGCGCTCAGATATACAATTCAACTTATACCACGAATAGATCAACAACTACTGGCTGGGTGAACTTCTCTAGCTCAGAGGTAGCATCCGGAGAATATCTTGTTCGTATTGTCCCTAACACCTCTTTTGCATCAAGATCTACTCTGGTGACTTCCCCTACGAATGTTACCATGTATATTCCCAGCACGGCAAACACAATCAATACTGTTGCTTTTTACCTGCTCGACTACACGGGTTTTTTCCCATGGCAAGACTCAGTATTCACTATATCCAAGAACAATTCCGTCATGCATTCAAGTTATTTTGATGCCGATGCAAAAGTTGCAGCATATCTAATCCAGGGGGATAGCTACAAACTCACAGTAACGCATGGAAGTAGAATCCAGGAATGGGGCAACTACATCCCGATCAGCAGCGGAAACGTAGAAGTAACTCTTATCGATATCGGAGTTAATACCACAGAATATGTTCCGTTCAATTATAACATCACGAATGGGGCAAATAACATTACTCTGCGCTGGTCTGATTCCGGGACCCTTAATTCGTTTAATTTCTCGATCTATAAAGGATCTGCAAAAACGCTGGTACACCAGCTGACAACTTCTGTGTCACATGGCATGAGTGAATATATTGTCACTAATACCTCAGACATCTATTATGTCTATTTCACTGCAAATACCACGACAGGAACATACCCATATTCATATACTGTAGACTACAGGGCAGGGACAAGGCGCTCAGATGATGGTATAGGATACATCTGGAATTATGGGAGTTTTACTGCTCCTGAGTGGATATACACGGCTTTTTCGATGTTGATCTTAATTCTCATGGGAGCAGGGTTCGGAGCTATTCACAGTCCATTCGGATCCGTTGTGACAGGAATATTTGCTGTGATATTTGCTGAACGCGGATGGATGACTCAAACCACTGCTGGAATTGGCTTTTTTGGCGGGCTTGTAGTTTTCCTGGTATTGTATTACATGCAGGATAAGGAGAAGAAACCATGAAAGCACATCATATATCATTATATTTGATCATGTTCTCGTTTTCTATAGTGATCGTTGTCTCATCCGGAATATTCGGGGATATCCAATTAAAACAATATGATGGGCCGGATATTCTTGGAGTGATCCGGGCATTTGCTCCGGCAACAACAGAAAGCCTTGCGTATAATGTGATCGCAATAAGTGCATTCGGATTATTGATATACACTCTTTCCCCGATAGTTTCAATCCTTATCTATAGCACGATCCTCATGGATTTTTATCTTCCCCTTCTGGGGGCGCCGTACGCATTCACAGTTCCATTGACTGTTGGAACCTGGCTGATGTTCATCCTGGGATATAATCAATATAAAGGCAGGACGAGCTTGCGGGAACAGGAATAATGAAACTGAAATATTATGTGAATAATTTCTGGGCCAGTGTGATCCTTGCTATCTTTATTCTATTGATATTTACAGTTGCAGCCGGTGCCTATACTCTTTCCAGTTCATCAGCTACACCAAGTAAGATCTACAAGTGCCAGCCTTCAGTGATATCAGCTACTTTTTCAGATTTTGCAGCAATAACTGCTGTGACCGTGATCATTGAAAACAAAAATGCAATTCTTGTGAATGGCACTTCGCTAACTCCGTATGAAGAATATGCTATGGCAAATGCCGGAGGTGGACAATGGACATACACTTATGGAAATGATCCGACTATTGTTTGGGGAAACAAATCAATCTCATTCAATGTTTCTACTGCAGGAGGATATGCGATCAATACAACAACTTCATATGTTTTTGTTTATAGCGATATTTGCACAGGGACGGGAATTTCAAATGTCAGTATCGGAATAGGTAATTATACTAATAGACTGGCCCGGGATGAAGGCAATCTGCTTACATTCATGATCCAACCCTTTGTTGATTACTGGGGCCAGATATTCTATGTACTGTGTGTGTTTGCAATCGTGATGGCTATGTATATCAAGAACCAGCATGTTGGCCCCCCTCTCCTCACCGGTGTAGGGCTCCTGGGATTCTTGGCCGCGTACAATCTGCTCCCGGATGGATGGAAGATCTACATGGCAATCATAATGGCTGCTGTAATCGCGGGGATCCTCTGGAAGGTGTTCAAGAAATGAAGACAAGAATGGATCCTGCATATCACCTCCAGAAAAAAACAGAGATATTGGTTAAAAAGGAAATGGCACGCTTGAGGCGGAGGATGAAAGGAGGTTGAATCATAAAGGCAACCATGATATCTCCTATCTAATCGCGTTTATTTCAATGTTTTTAAAATCGCTATCGGTAAACACAAACTGCATATAGTGAAAATTATATGCAGTTTTTGAGGCTCACTATCTGAATTTATTATAAGAAGTGAAGTAAACGGAAGCTTAATGGAATTTAATTTTTTTTATTATATTAGTTATCTTTGAAAATGCGGTTTTTTGCATATACTATAGAATCTATATAATTCATAGAACCTATAGAAACTATAAATACTATATATTCTATAGGTTCTATAGGTGATAGCTTGGCAAAAACTACAATGGAATTGGATGTAGAAGTAAAAAAAGCTCTTGGAGATATGGGAAAAACAGGCCAGTCGTATAATGAGGTGCTTAAGAAGGTTATTGAAGATGCAAAGCTGGCTCGTGAGATGAATATAAAAAATATGAAAACAGCGATTGTAGATAATCATGGGAAAGCTTCAATTAGCCGGACGCTGGCAGGTAAAACAATAGAGTACAGGGTGAAACAATGAAAATGAATGTTGTAATGAAGGTAAAAGTAAATGAAAGAAATACACCTTAAGTTAGATTCAGGATTTCCATATATGGATACAGATGTATCATTTGAGCAAAGCATCGAGGACATAAAAAAGCTATTAAAGAAATTCAAATGTGATGAGATCCTGACATACGAGAAAGATAAAACAGTAAGGATGATGTTCAAAAAAGACGGAGTGCCATACGTAATTGATTTCCCAGTTATATACATATATGGCTCCAGAACCCAGCCACGTTTAGCAATGGAGGTATCGGGCAGAGTAATTTATAATGAGATAAAATCCTCTCTCGTCATTGCTGAAATTAAGAGTTTCATGCAAGCCATGCTATCATATATAGCGCAGCCAACACCAGACGGTATTATCTCTCTTGGCGAACTGGTAGAATCGCAGAAGGATAAAATCATAAAAGGGCAGCTAATAGAACTTGATCCTTCTAAGATAAAGCGAATAATAGGTTAAAGGAATAATCATAAAAAAGTTATAATATAGTTATTTTTTTTTAAGATGGATCCTTCAGGAACATGCAAATAATCACCATAATGATCATCCGTCTAATTATATTGTGCGCGTTTATTTTAATGTCTGGCGTCAGGCCATGCTATGATATCTATAATATTTTATCATCGAACCTACGATTTATAGCTAACGGAAGAAATTAATATAAATATCATTATACCATAACTGTATAAATATAAAATCCGATTAGGCTATTTTTGATTATATTAAGGGTATTTTATATAGACGCAGATGGAGATCCAGCAGTGGATCGTAGGATAGAAAACTATATTAATATAGAGAAGTATAAGAGATAATGTAGTGAGATTATGAACGACGAGTTTGAAATTATCCGCTTGAAAGCCCTGGAGTTATTTGAGCAGCGAAAGATCAGTATGCCAAACCATGCTGCCAGAAGAATGGCTGAAAGGAACATACTGCCTTCGGAGATCAAACTCGTGCTTCTTCATGGCTCAAAGTATAAAGAAGAAATAGATGGCTCAGGTGATATAAGATATACAATGCGCGGATGGGATTATCAAAGCAGAGATATTCGCATTACGTTCATAATCAAAGAAGCGTTGATTATTATAACAGTGATCCGAGAGGAGGAATAATATGAGCGAAATAGAAATTAAATGTTTACTGTGCGGAACAAAGACAAGAGAAGTTGATGATATTAACTTCACAGCAACGATTGAAGGGCGTGAAGTAGTAATAACCAGGCTCACAGGTACACGCTGCCAGAACTGCGGAGAAGAGTATCTGGGTGCCGATTCCCTTGACAAAGTGGAAGAGGTAACGAAGAAATTCCGTAAGCCTGCTGTAGTGTTTAAGCGAAAGATTACAGTAAGCGGCGGGCGGCGGGTTATCGGCATTCCTGAAGAGATAGATAGGGCCCTGGGTAAGAAGGATAATGTCAATCTCTGGCTTGAAGGGGATAAGATCGTAGCCGAGGTGTACTGATTGCCAGGATTCTGTCCGGGTCCCGGATTCCAGGCCTGATCACCGGCAGGACAGAATCTTTGGAATACAGCGCAAATATTCAATCCTTACCATTTCCGGATCGATCCTGTTGTATATCTGCCAGGATTCTACCCTCATACTATCCCCTCTTAAGAATTTGATGTATTGAGGATCCATACCAGCCCTGAAGAGATGAGTTGTAAACCAATGACGAAAGCAATGAGGCGTTAGTTTCCTGTCAAGGGGACCGTTACTGTTATGCAGGTGTAGCTTTTCCCCGAGGTCAGCAAGGATCATCCCGTATGCATCCTTGTGGATCCTGCCGCCTTTCCCAGATATCAGCAGCCAGTCCGTTTTTGTTCTCTTATACCTCCATTCCAGGTATTCTTTGAGGGCGCCTTCGAGTTCATCATCCATGAAGGCAAGATTGTGGGACCTCTTTGCTTTCATAGGAATTCGAATTACATGAAATTGAAAATTGAGATCCGATTCTTTCAGGTCGTGGAGTTCCCCGCGTCTTATTCCGGTCTTGGCCAGGAGTATGATTATGATTTTTTGCAGGGGATGAGTGGCTGTTTTGTAGAGCAGCTGCATATCCATAATACTGATGAGCTGACGGGTTTCTGGATGACACTTGATGCGATCTAGATATCTTTTTCTGAATTCTGGAACTGGATTAAATTGTATTTCTTTTTCAAATACCAGAAAGTCAAAGAAAGATGCCACCGCTGACATATACCCTTTGAGTGTTCCCGGAGCCAGCTTTCGTAAGCGTAATTTTCCGATATATAATCTCAGATCGTCATTTGTAACAGTAATAGGTTTTGGGAAATATGCAAGGAACTCTATGACGTTACTGCGATAAGTCTCTATTGAGTGGTTTGTCATGTTTTTTGCCCTGCAATCAAGCAAGAATCTTTCAAGATATTGGCTCATTCAAACTGCAAGAATTCCACAATTGAATTAATTTTTTTGTGAAAAGTCATGGCATGAATTATGTGGAAAAATATAATGATGGTATCTTTGTCTACAATCCGCCCCCACTAATCAATTATCTCATGCAAGTCTTCTGATATACTTTTTAACGACTGAATGTGTTTTGCTAAACCGGGAGTATCATATACGATCCATTTTGGTTTTATTTTTAAGCCCCTTCTTCCTTTTTCATGTGTAAGGTCAAATATTTCTTCATCAATATTAGTAAGTCTCGCCTTAATTTGCTCAAATTGATTTTGCTTATAATTTCCACAGATGGGGCATTTTCCGGTACCACTACACACCGGGCAAATTTTACTCATCTACTTTCCTGAAGATAAGTTACGTCCATGTTATCAACCTCTGGCAAAATTGTATGGAGGAATTGGCTGGTATTAATGCCCCAGCCAGGCAAAAAATTTCCGTGGATGGGCTTTCGCCCTGGAAATTATTTTCAAGTTCCCAAAAGGGTCAGGGAACCCACACAGGCCCGGATGATGCTCCGATGGGGA
>NZ_NTMG01000063.1 GCF_002487355.1 Candidatus Methanoperedens sp. BLZ2
AATATGAAGGGATATTCATAAGGATAGTTTCAGCAAAAAAGATTACACTCCCTTTGAAAATTAAGACGTTACCCTGTAGATCTTCCTTTTTGACCTGCCCGGATCGTCAGTAATAGGCTCAAGCAAATGCTTTTTCATCAATTTGCGCCTCAGGTTATGGGTTTTGCGTGAAGACTCAAAAACCTCAACATCTTTTAGAAGATAGATTATGTCTTCAGAAAGGCCAGTCATTGAAGCAACGATTTTTACTATGTTCTCAAGACTTACATCATATCTTTGATACAGGCAGCGACCTTATCGCGCATTCTGAATTGTTTGTGTACCCATCGTACAAGCCTTTCAGCATCCTCATGAATTTCATTGCTGTGAAAAGATGACTAAATTATAAATATTATATGATTGTTAAAGTCCTGGGGCAGCCGATATGCAAAAAAAAATAGCATTCTTATGTGTATTTATAATGGCTTATACACTATATTTTATCGATCTTCCCCCCTGGTGGGATGGCACGACAACAGCTATGACCGCACTGGATACTGTTAAAAACAATATAGACCTCTATGTGGATTTTTTCGGCAAACCCCCCTTCATTTTTCTCTCACTTGGCACTTTATTTAAAATATTCGGATATTCACCTGAAATGATCCATGTATTCATGATGGTATTTTCAATTGCAGGCATCATCTTTACATATAAAGCCGGAGAAATCCTTGGAGGCAAGGAAATCGCATGTAGTGCTTCATTTCTTCTTGCGTTTTCCCCCCTGTTCATCGCTCAATCCGTAAACCTGAATTTTGATCTTCCGAGCATGGCTCTTTTGATGGCGGTTTACTACTTCTATTTAAAGAAAAACTATGTTTTTTTAGCTATTTTCGGTATAATGCTTGTGATGACAAAAGAAATCGGGATTTTATTTATAGCTGCTCTATTACTTAGCACAATAATAAATTATGCAGCAGAGAAAAAATCTAACAATAAATTAAGAGATGCTCTTGCAGCCCAGCTAATTCCGATCATAGTATTCGTCGGCTGGGCATATGGGAATTATACAAGAAAGGGCTGGTTCCTCTTCCCGAGGGATTCCCCGATAATGAAGCTGGATTCAATATTTAATGAAAATCTCATCATGCGTCTTGAACAATTGCTCGTTATCAACTATAACTGGATATTAACTATCCTGATAATATGTTCTCTTCTGATCTGGTTTTACAGGCACAGGCAATGCGAAACCTTTGATCGTGAAAAAATTAAAATGCTTTTGCCTTTGATACTGTTTTCCCTCATATTTTTCGTAGCTGTGGCGCCTATCAGGGATTTTAACCTTCCGAGATATGTAATAGTCCTGTATCCGGCGTTCTATCTGGCATCTGCATGGGCAATATCTGTTTTATCAGGAAAGAACAGGAATTTGTTCGCAATTATCATTATTTCTATGGTTCTTCTGTTTGCAGCCCAGTCTGTATATAGTGTTTACAGCCAGGACCCTTATGTTTTCCTTGACCCTGCCACACAAAAAATATATGGGGAAAATCCTTCCCTGACCCTGGATGGTTCAGGGGTAATGGAGATCAATTTGAAGTATGTGGATTATGTGAAAGCTGATATCGAACTTGTTGGTTTTATCAATACAACCGATCACTCGGCTCCTCTATTATTGAACCGTTTCAATCATTATAGTATTTTCGGGGCTGCCAATAAGGGAATAGATATCGGATATGGGCAGAAGTCCCACAGGGAATATAAAGAACTGGGTGATTTCTACAGGTCACCTTATACGATCTCATATCCTGCTATCCTTGTTATCGAGAATTTCAATATGTTTGACCTTGAAAAACTATATAATATGTATAATGTAACATTATTGAAACAGATACAGGTAAATGGTGTTGGTGCGGATGTTTATCAAATCGACAAAGATTATTCTTAATACATAGTAGGAATAAAGAACATATTATGCAGAGATTTAAAATTATTATTCTGAGTATAGCGGTCCTGGCAATTTTTTCCGGATGTGTAAGCGATACAAAACCAGCTGTGAAAAACCAATATACGGACATAAGTGTCCAGCAGGCAAAAGAGATGATCGACCGCCAGGAAGTATTTATTCTTGATGTAAGGACAGAGGGAGAATACGCAGCAGGACACATCAAAGGTTCAACATTGCTGGCAGTCCAGGATATTCCGAAACAGGAACTTGTAGAAAAGCTAAAAGAAATCCCGAAAGACAGGAAAATATTGGTTTATTGCAGAAGCGGCGCTCGTAGCGCAAAGGCCAGCGGGATACTTGCAGAAAATGGATTTGCCCGGGTTTACAATATGCAGGGTGGGATCACGGAGTGGATGAATGCAGGATATGAAGTTGAAATATAATACTTGATAATAGTTAATTCTTTTATTTTTTTAATATTATTTCAAATTGATAAGGGTCTCCTGTAATACCTTTCCCGCCAATTAATTTCACTTCTCCCTGTTTCTTTAATGATTGAATTATTTTATATACATTTGTAAGATTAGCTTCAGCGTCCTTGGCAAGGTTTTTATAAATAAAACGACAGGCACCTCTTTTTTTCATTTTTTCAATAGAATATAAAATTCTCTGTCTTTCAGTCATTCTAAAGACTTCTCCATCACTCTACTTTATTTCTTGAATATATAATCGTGATTATTTAAGTTTTTTCCTATCTTTTTTTAATTTGCATATCTATCTCACAAAGAATGCATATCTGTGAGCATTTAAAACGATTTATCATTTAAAATAGTTGTGCGCAAACGCATAAGTTCAATTAAAACCGAATAATTTAAGTAGGTAGTCTCCTATGCAGAATCAAATTCAAAACGAGGCTATTATTTTAGATCACAGAGGAATTAAATGACAAGAGCTGAAATTTTATCTGATATCAAACAGGCTGAGGATGAAGCCAAAGGTATGGTAATCCAGGCACAAGAAGCCAGAAGCCAGAAAGTAAACGAAGCGAAATCAGAGGCCAGGGAGATTTTGAAATCTGCAGAAGAAGAAGCAACTAAATATTATATATCCGAAATTGGAAAAGCTCGAGAAGAAAGCAGGAAAGAAAAAGAAAAGCTCATAAAGAAAGGATATCAGGAAGCAGAAGAGATCAAATCAAAAGCCAAGAAGAATATTCCCAAAGCTACAAAATTTATTTTAACTGAATTTGAGAGGGCGGCGAATGCTTAAACCCACTAAAATGACAAAGGTCGTTATAGCAGGCACAAGAGACCAGATAGAGCCAACTATTTCAACTTTTCATAAGTTGAATGTACTTCATATTACTGATTTTTCAAAAGAAACTGAAGATTTCAAGATCGGCCGTCCATTGAAAACAGCATCTAAATTCTCAGAGCACCTTCTTTCGCTCCGGGCGATTTCCAACCAGCTGGGACTAAAGGAAAGTGAATCAGGAAAATTAACCAAAGTAGAACTATCTTCGGATATCGATGAAAAGATCACAAAACTCCAGAAAGAGGTTTCATCCCGCTTTGATGAGTTAAGGAATATTGAGTCCAGGCTGAAAGAAAAAGAAGATCTTTTATCTTCGGTTAAACCTTTCTTTGGCCTGCCCCTATCCCTGGAATCTTATACTGGATATGAAACTTTAAAAGTGTATACAGGTTATATAGACACTGACCTGGAATCCAGGCTTATCAAAATTCACAGCAATTTTGAATTATTTGTAGGGGAACATGAAAAACGAAAGATCTTTGCGCTCTTTATTCCAAAAGAATTCGAAGGTGAGGTTCAAAAACTCCTCCAGGAAGAGCGAACCTATGTTGAATTAAAGGTTCCTCCGTTAAAAGGTAATCCACCAGTGATAGTGGATGAACTTACAAAAGAGATAACTGGCCTTAGAGAGAGATTTTCTTTAATAAAAACAGAACTTGATAATTTAAAAGAAGAATATTCCGAATTCATAATTGCTACTGATGAACATCTTTCAATTGAAACTCAGAAGTCAGAGGCTCCTTTAAAGTTTGCCACGAGTGCGAATGCATTTATCATAGATGGCTGGGTTCCATCTGACAAATTTGATAAAATAGAAGCTGAATTGCAGAAAAATACCGATGGGAAGGTATATTTAACCAGGATCGAGGAAGAAATCGATGAAAAAGAAATTCCAATAGAGCTTGAAAATCCTGTTGCTGCTAAGCCTTTTGAACTATTAATTGATACGTTTGCCACCCCAAGATATGGAGAAATAGATCCATCATTGTTTTTGTTCATTACATATCCATTGTTTTACGCCCTAATGCTGGGTGATGTGGGATATGGATTGATTGTAACAGCAATCGGCCTGGTAATCAAACAGAAATTCAAAACAGGAGGACTCAATGCATTAGCATTGATATTATTAATTTCAGGAGTGTTCTCAACAATTTTCGGGGTAATCTACGGAGAATTTTTCGGATTCCCCATATTCAATATAGAATTCAAAGGACATCTTGAAGAAGGCATTCTTGGTATTTTCGGGCCTACAATCGCGGGAATACATTTACCCGTACATCGTTTCGAGTCTGTCAAACCATTGCTTTTATTGTGTTTCGCAATAGGTATATTCCACGTTCTTCTGGGATATATTATCGGATTCCGAAATGAGGTCGTCAAGCATGATCTTAAGCATGCGATATATGCAAAGGGAAGCTGGATGATGATATTAATTGGAGGAGTTTTATTAATAGCAAAAGTAATGCCTGCATTGATGTCAAAATCGCGCATGCCAACAGGTGACATGATATTTCTTGCCGGGGCGGGATTAATGCTTATTGGAGTTATCCTGCTGATAAAAGGCGAGGGTTTCATTTCAATACTTGAATTACCCACACTTTTGAGTAATGTATTATCTTACTCAAGAATACTGGCAATAGGTCTGTCTTCTGCTGGAATAGCACTTGCAGTAAATACGATGGCAATGAATCTTTTCATAAGACCGGAAGGTGTTTTATTGGGCGGTGGAATAGTACTTGCGCTGGCAGGTGTAGTAATTTTGTTCATAGGGCATTTAATAAATCTGTTATTAGGGATCCTTGGCCCGGGAATCCATTCATTAAGACTTCAATATGTGGAGTTTTTCACTAAATTTTATGAAGGGGGCGGTACAAAATACCTTCCCTTTGGTCATAAACGAAAATATACGGAGGAATAAAAAATATGGTAGATCCATCAGTGGTAGATCCAGCAATTGTAGCAGCAAATGCAAAAGGAATAATTGCAATTGGAGCAGGAATAGCAGTAGGACTTTGCGGAATTGGAGCCGGTATGGGTGAACAGGCCATTGGAGCCGCAGCAGTAGGTGCAATGGCAGAAGATGAAAAATTCTTCGGTAAAGGTCTTTTAATGACAGTTATACCCGAATCCATAGCAATTTTCGGACTTGTAGTCGCTTTGATCTTATTGTTCGTATTCTAAAGGAAAAACATGGGACTTGATGCGATAGTTGAGGAAATTAAGGCCAAGGGCAGGGCAGAAGCCTCGAAAATAAACCAGGAGACGTCTTTGGAAGTTTCTAAGATTATTGCAGATGCCCGGGCCAGCGCAGATAAAATAAAAGCTGCCAAACAAGAAGCTGTCAAAAAAGAAATTGAGAGAATAAAGCAGCAGGAGCTGTCAAGTGCCAATCTTGAGGTCAAAAAAGCAAAACTCAATGCCCGCAAGGAAATCCTTGATGAGGTTTATGAGGAAACCAGAGAACTGATCTCAAAACTGCCGGCTGAGAAGAACCAGAAAATCCTGAAATCGATTATTGAAAAAAACCAATCAGGCTACAGTAAAATATATTCAAGAAGTAAAGACAAATCAACAGTTTCAAAAATGACGAAGCTGGAATTTGCTGGTGAAATTGACTGCATCGGCGGCATTGTTATGGAAAATGCTGACGGAAGCGTAGTTCTGGACTTCAAGTATGACATGATCCTTAAAAATGTCAGTGAACAATCTTTAAAACAGGTTTCCGATATCTTATTTGGGTGAAAAAAGGAATGGGAAAATCACAAGCTGTCAAATATGCGTATATTGTGGCCAGGGTTCGGGCTATGAAAGGTAAACTCATCCCCAAGGAGATGTACCCCAAATTCCTTAACATGGATATACCTGAGATCACACGGTTCATCGGGGAATCCGAGTATAAGAACGAGGTTGATGAACTTGGGAAGAAGTATAGAGGTACTGACCTTTTTGAACATGCATTGAACCAGAACCTGGCTTTGACTTACCGCAAATTGATCGAAGTATCCCAGAATGAGGCAAATTATATAATAACGGAATATCTCCGCTACTGGGATATATGGAATATAAAGACCATACTGCGCGGGAAATTCTCAGGAGCAAGCGAAGAGGAGATCCTTGAAGATGTGGTCTCTGCTGGCCAGTTAAGATACAGGGATCTATTGGATCTCATCAAGATCACAAGTGTAGAGGGAGTTATTGCAGCTTTATCAAAAACCCCCTATTATCCTGCACTTTCCGGTTACAAAGGAGTTCTGGCCGATATCGAGAATAATCTGGATAAACTATATTATGCTAACCTTATAAAAGCAGGTGAGAATTCGAAAGACCGATTTTTCCTGAAATTTCTGAGGACAGAAATAGATTTGAAGAATTTAAAGATACTCTTCAGGATGAAAAGTGCAGGAATGGAACGCGAGGAAATCCTCAAACTTTTGATCCCCGGAGGTATTGAACTTAAAGAAGCACATCTTGGGAGGCTTGCAGCGCTACCTTTTCCTGAATTCGTGCGGGCCCTTGAAGAATATTCCTACTGGAAAGCAATAGCAGGCGTAAGTAATGATCTGACTTCCCTGATCAATATTGAAACACAGCTTGATAAATACGGTCTTGTCAATATTACCAGGATATCATATTATTATCCGCTTTCAATCCTTCCGGTTCTTGATTATATAGTGAGCAAGAAACTTGAAGTTGATAATCTGCGAATCATTGTACGAGGAAAAGAAACAAAACTTCCTGAGGAAACAATAAAAGCCCACCTGGTGATGTAGATGGAAATAGCGGTTGTTGGAAATAGTGATTTTGTTATTGGATTTCGGCTTGCAGGCATCCGGAAAATTTTCGATGCAACGTCAAGTGATATAGAATCAAAGATCCAGAGCGTATTGAATGATAAAACCGTGGCGATTCTTGTTGTTCATGATGATGACCTGAGAATGTTATCCCCACATATGCAGCAGACACTCGATGACTCGGTTGAGCCAACAGTGATAGCCATCGGCGGAAAAGGTGAGAGTACAAACCTCAGGGATAAGATAAAACAAGCAGTGGGTGTAGATCTCTGGAAATAATACTAATTAAATTAAAATAGCAGGTGTCACAGATGAAAAATAAAGGTGAAATTTATAGGATATCAGGACCTGTCGTTATTATCACCGGCTTAAATACCAAGATGTATGATGTGGTAAAAGTCGGAAATGAAGGCCTGATGGGTGAGGTTATAGGTATTGAAGGAGATAAATCCACAGTACAGGTTTATGAAGAAACATCGGGAGTAAGACCCGGCGAACCTGTAGAAAATACTGGCATGTCCCTGTCTGTTGAACTTGGACCCGGCCTTCTTGAGAGCATATACGATGGTATCCAGCGTCCTCTTCCTGTATTAAAGGAAAAGATGGGCGACTTTATCAAGCGCGGTGTTTCTGCGAACGGTCTATCCCGCGAGAAAGAATGGGATTTTGTACCCACGGTTAAAAAAGGCGATAAAATTAATGGTGGAGATATAATCGGAACAGTTCGGGAAACATTGAATATCGAGCACAGGATCCTTGTCCCGCCCACAATTTCAGGAACCATAAGTGAAATAAAGAAAGGAAAATTCAAAGTTGATCAAGTGATCTGTACCCTTGAAGACGGCAAGGAACTCACAATGATGCAGAAATGGCCTGTAAGGAAACCAAGGCCAGTAAGCAAAAAAATGACACCGGGCACACCACTGATAACAGGCCAGAGGATCCTTGATGGTCTCTTCCCTGTTGCAAAAGGCGGGACTGCAGCCATTCCCGGCCCGTTCGGAAGTGGAAAAACAGTTACGCAGCAGCAGCTTGCAAAATGGAGCGATACAGAGATCGTGGTATATATCGGATGCGGCGAACGCGGCAATGAAATGGCGGATGTTCTATATGAATTCCCGGAGATCAAAGATCCAAAAACAGGCCGGCCTTTAATGGAGCGAACTGTTCTTATCGCAAATACGTCCAATATGCCAGTAGCAGCAAGGGAAGCCTCGGTTTATACAGGAATTACGATCGCTGAGTATTACAGGGACATGGGATATGATGTATCCCTGATGGCCGATTCAACATCCCGATGGGCAGAAGCCATGAGAGAAATATCCTCACGTCTTGAAGAAATGCCAGGTGAAGAAGGATATCCGGCTTATCTTGCAGCAAGACTATCAGAATTCTACGAGCGGGCAGGAAAAGTAAAAGCCCTGTCCGGAAAAGAAGGTTCGATTACAGTCATCGGAGCAGTTTCGCCTCCTGGTGGTGACTTCTCAGAGCCGATTACGCAAAATACACTCCGTATCGTCAAAGTATTCTGGGCTCTTGATGCCAAGCTTGCACAGAGAAGACATTTTCCATCAATCAACTGGCTTAACAGTTATTCATTATATACCAAAGCTCTTGGGCCATGGTATGATGAACATGTGTCTCCTGACTGGGTAAAACTCAGGAATGATGCAATGGAACTTCTTCAGAAGGAATCGGAACTCCAGGAAATTGTACAGTTAGTGGGCTCAGATGCGCTTCCTGAAGACCAGCAATTGACCCTTGAGGTTGCAAGGATGATCCGTGAATATTTCCTGCAGCAGAATGCCTATCATGAAGTTGATACGTTCTGCCCGATGGATAAGCAATTCAAACTATTGAAATCCATCATGTCATGGGGCGATAAAGCCCATAATGCACTGGATGGCGGTGCGCCTATCGAAGATATAATGAAATTGAAATCAAAAGACGACCTTGCCAAAGTCAAATATGAGAAAGAATTTGACAAAGCGCTTGGCGTGATACTGAAAACCATGGAAGATGAGTTTGCAAAACTAAGAGGTAAGTAACATGACAAAAGAATACAAGACGATCAGCCAGATCTCAGGCCCGCTTATCTTTGTGGAAAAAACAGAACCGGTTGGTTATAATGAACTGGTTAATATCAATCTTCCGGACGGGACCACCAAAAGAGGACAGGTACTGGATACTTCCGATGATATCGTTGTAGTACAGGTTTTCGAAGGAACAGGCGGCCTTAACAGGGATTGCGGTGTCAGGTTTACAGGCGAAACGATCAAGCTGCCTGTTTCAAAAGACCTTCTTGGAAGGATCTTATCAGGAGCTGGTGAGCCCTTAGATGGCGGGCCGCGCATCGTTCCGGAAGACAGGCTTGAAATAACAGGCGCAGCTATCAACCCTTACGCAAGACTTCCGCCCAAGGATTTCATCCAGACAGGCATATCCACGATCGATGGAATGAATACGCTTGTTCGCGGACAGAAACTTCCGATCTTCTCAGGCTCAGGTCTGCCTCACAATGAGATTGCACTCCAGATCGCGCGACAGGCCAGGGTCAGGGGATCAAATGAACCATTCGCAGTAGTATTTGCTGCAATGGGTATCACCAATGAGGAAGCCCAGTACTTCATGGCTGACTTTGAGCGCACAGGCGCTCTTGAGAGGGCAGTGGTTTTCCTGAATCTTGCAGATGATCCGGCTGTTGAGCGTCTGATCACGCCAAGACTTGCACTTACTGCGGCTGAATATCTTGCATACGAACATGATATGCATGTACTGGTTATCCTTACGGATATTACGAATTATTGCGAAGCGCTGCGCCAGATGGGGGCAGCCCGTGAAGAAGTTCCGGGAAGAAGAGGTTATCCGGGTTACATGTACACTGACCTTGCCTCATTATACGAACGCGCTGGCGTAGTAAAGGGAAGAAAAGGATCAGTTACCCAGTTCTCTATTTTATCCATGCCTGGTGACGATATCACGCATCCGATCCCCGATCTTTCAGGATATATCACCGAGGGCCAGATAGTCATTTCAAGGGAACTTCACAGGAAAGGAATATATCCGCCTGTAAATGTACTGCCCTCATTATCAAGGCTGATGAACTCCGGAATTGGCGCTACCAGAACAAGGGAAGACCATAAAGCTGTGTCTGACCAGTGTTATGCCGCATATGCCGAAGGCAAGGACTTAAGAGGCCTGGTTGCTATCGTGGGCAAGGATGCCCTTTCTGACAGGGACAAGAAATTCCTTGAATTTGCGGACATGTTCGAAGACAGGTTCGTGCGCCAGGGCGTTGATGAGAACAGGGACATAGAGACAACACTGAGCATAGGCTGGGAACTGCTTGCGGAACTACCTGAAGCACAACTCACAAGAATAGATAACAAGTATATCCAGAAATATCATCCTGCCCATAAGGCAAAGGAAAAGGAAGGAAAATAAGAGTAGCATGGCCATTAAGGACAATATAAAACCAACACGTTCGGAGCTTATCGAGCTTAAGAAGAAGATCAAGCTCAGCCAGGGCGGTCACAAGCTTCTTAAAATGAAGCGGGATGGCCTGATCCTTGAACTTTTCGAGATACTTGAGAAGGCAAAAGACATTAGAAGTGAAGTTGAGAAGCAGTTCGCTCTTGCAACACAAAAGCTATCGATCGCCAAATCGGTCGATGGCGTGGTGGTTGTGAAATCCACTGCTTTTGCCCTTAAGGATAATCCGAAACTTGAACTTGAAAGTAAGAACGTAATGGGTGTAGTTGTCCCGAAAATCGAAGCTTCAAGCGTACATAAGAGCCTCTCTGAGCATGGTTATGGTATTATCGGCACAAGCTCCCGTATTGATGAAGCCGTAGATTCCTATGAGGTCCTTGTTGAGAAGATAATCCAGGCCGCTGAGATCGAGACCACAATGAAGAAACTGCTTGAGGATATCGAGAAAACAAAGCGCAGGGTAAATGCTCTTGAGTTCAAGGTCATCCCTGAGCTTGGTGAAGCCAGGGATTTCATTGTGCTGAGGCTTGAAGAGATGGAACGTGAGAATACATTCAGGTTGAAGAGGATCAAGGGGTAGTATTCTTACTTCTCTACAAAATTTCCATGCATCTCATTGGGTGTAAATCCTTCAAAATCATCAAGCGGGTATCTATTTGTTGCTAAATTAAAGCGATCTTGACCCATGGATACCATATTGATGTACTCCTTTATTATAATGCAATCCCGATTTCATTTAACGTTTTCGGGCCAAATAGGCGCATACCTTACTCCTAATACATCTATCAGTCTATGAGAACAATTCTATTAGCTGATCCTTTATTTCCTTAATTTTTTCTTCCTTTAATCTTGCAACAACCTTTCTTATAATGTTTTTTTCGACTGAATATATGGAGTCCACTTTCACATAGCTTGGTTCTATATCGAGAGTACCTTCTGCCATATCATTTTTTAAGATTTTTAATTCCCATGAACTATCTCTACCTCTGGATGTTACCCTCAATACAACTATGTCATTGGATTGTTCATTATATTCTGAACTGCTGATTACCAGCGCAGGTCTGTACTTTGTTTCTTTTAAATTGCTATAGGAAAAATCAACAAGAACAATGCTTCCTTGTTTTAGTGACATTTCGTATTATTCCTTGCCGAAACTTTTGACTGCATACTCCTTCCACACTTTATCTTCGTTTTCCCAGTCGATTTTTTTGGGCAAAATCTCGACTTTTTGAAGGACGACCTTCCCTGTTTCAATAGTTGCGTTTAAATAATCGCCCACTTTAATATTCAATTGCTCCCGAATAGACTTGGGAAGAGTTAAAAGTCCCTTTGAAGATACCTTAACTAATTCGTTCATATCTTAGATGTTAAGATTCTAAGATATTAAGCTTTTGGGTTTAAATACTACAATAATATTGTATTATTTATCCTATTTTTAATGCTATGTTTTCCATTTTTCTTTTTTATTGTATTTATTTTCACTCTTCTAATTTAAGAAGAACCTCTGATGTCAAAATCTATAGTGTCATATCCATAGTCCTCTTTCCATAGTGCTTCTAATATTTCTGGGTAAAGTTCCCACGGTTCCGGATCTTCTAATTCTGCTTGGATATGTGGGTACCATTCCCATGGGTATAGATCTTTATCAGCTTCTAAATTTGCTTGGTAATCATCCTCTTCTCGCTGTAATTCATCTTTACTGCGGTAATTATCTAATTGATTTTCGTATTGTTCTAGTTCATATTCACTGGGATAACTGTCTAATTGTGCTTCGTATTCTTTTTGAGTAACGAATCTTTCACTGTTATGATACACTTTGAGGTTCGTTTCCCACGGTTCAGATTTATCTTTACAATAATATTGCATAAGATTATAATCGCCTTGCATACTTTCGATAGTCTCTGAATTCTCATTTTCAGTTTCATCCAAAATTTCATAATAATCTATTATGTCATATCTATCATGATCCCTAAATTCTAAAGTATCAATAGGCTCAGACTCATAAATGTCACATTCATAATATCCTTTTGGAATCTTTGAATTTTGAACCTTATAGTTAACCTCATCCTCCCAAAGTACTTCATATTCTTCATAGTACTTTTCCCATTTTTCTGCTTCCAATATTGCTTTTAATTCTGCTTCCGATTCTTCATAATTGTGCATCAATTCTTGCCTCCACGTTCTCATTCGATTTGACAACCATGCAATAGGCCTTCCATTAGTAATTAGGAAAAAAACAACGCTAAGGGATTTAAGGTCTATTATTACTTTAAATTTGATTTCAATTTAACAAGTTATAGATAAATTTGTTTTCTGCCACAGAGATTAATTTTTGGACTGCGCCCAATAAGTAGACAGTCAGTTAAGCTACTATATTGGGTATTTTTGACTATCCCCGCAAAAAGGTAAAGCAGGATTTTACACTGGCACTTTCTTCGGTTACTTTCGGTTCATGTCACACGATTTTTGTTCAAGAAGGTTAATCATTTCTTTGATATTTATTACACTCTGATGCTCATGAAATTCAAATCGATTGAGTAAATTGAAGTTTTGCTAGGCAATGGGAGAAATCCATTTAATGAGGTCTGCTTTATGGAAGCATTTATACGATGTATGAGTGAAAGTATATAATATTGTCTCTGGATATTGTTTTCAGACAGTGATCTCGTAAAATATGCGTATAACCCTTATTTATGTAGAATACTTTCTCAATGGATCTTGGACATTATTTTAGGATAGCGATCTCGTGAACAAAACTTAAAGGTCAAGTAAACGAGTTTGACAAAAAGATTTTATGGAGGAATACAATTGATAGAAAATGAGATCAAATTTTTGTGGCAAATAAAATTCCATATCAACCCATCTCTAAAAGAGAGTGAAATTATTGATGATTATAATTTCGAGGTCCATAATCATGATACGTTTGTAAATTACAATTTCGAGACTAATTCATACGATATGCAAGGTTCTGAATTTGAATATATACAACAGACAGCCCGCAAGCACGAATCGATTATTAGAAATTTAATGTTAGAATATATGATATATCAAGAAAATTTTAGGCCTATCAAAATAGAATTTTCTGGCCATAAACTTCTTAATGAAGAAAAATTGGCAAATGCTGGATTATTGAAAAATCGTAATTTTAAAAAAAGTCTGAGTGCAAGATATAATGTTCTATACTTAATTGATTCACTAAAAAAAGTCATGATTTCTGGCAATCAGGCTTTAAGAATAAAATTGAAAAATCTAAACAAGAAATTCTTCGCATATCTGATTGGTTTCAAAGAGCTGGGACAGACACCGATATGGTAAATAGCTTCATTTTTACATGGATAGGATTTAATGGATTATATGGACTATTTAATTCCATCGAAAAAAATAACGGAAGCAAGTTTGAATTGATAGACAAGTTATTAGATAAAACAATATGTGACAGAATTATACTAAATCATAGCAATATATTGGACGAGTTACAATCATACAAGTTAGAATCAAAAAATGGGAAAAAATGGAGTGATGATCTAAGAAAAAAAAGAGAAGAAAAGGCTGATAGTGTTCAAATTATAAAATCTGCTTTAAATTGTATATCTGAAGTAAGAAACCAGGTTTTTCACGAGGCTCCTAGTCCTACTGATATAAATGAAAGGGTAAAGAATTGTAAACTGATTCTTATGCCAATAGCGACAATTTGCCTAAAGAATTTTGTTACTTACTCGTCATAAATTATAGTGTTTTGACCTTGGTTATTCTTGCTCAACGCACCGAGCCCATCCAATAAATCATAATTATAAACCCCTCACTCTAATTTATGAGAAC